>DBIN01000002.1 GCA_002296655.1 Acinetobacter sp. UBA801 | reverse complement strand
TCAGCTTGTTGCTGCTGTTGGTAACTTTGAATCAAGGCAATTTTTTTCTGTAAACGGCGCTCGCCTTCTGCCCAGACCCCATCATTGCGAATGCGCTGAAAATACAGTTCATTGACAATTGCCAAGACAAAAATCTCGAACATCATGGCTTGTACCATCGGGCCTTCTACCCGAATATCCAAACGACCTTGTGCATCAATACTGGCGTGAATAAAACGACGTTTGAGCTGAAATAGTTCTAAATAATCGACAAAGTCACTTTTAATAAAGCGTAACTTACGCAAATACTGTAATTCATCTTCTTTAAATTTCAGCTGACACAATTGGTCAAGCTGCGCATTCAACTCAGCTAAAATATCGCTCAGTGGATAAGCGGTATCTTCAAGGTTACGGCAGCGGAATTGATACACACTGTGCGTTTGCGGAAATTTATGCAGCACCACCTGTAACATGGTGAATTTATATAAATCAGTATCGAGCAGAGATTGAATAATGGGGGGCATAGGGATCATCATTTCGTGGTACTTCTTGCATTAAAGCATACTTTATTCAGCAAAAAAGGCTTTTATCGACAATCTTATTACAGCTTTGCTGAAGTGCAGCCTTCCCATGACATTTTATATCTCTTCGTACAACAGCAGTTCTGGTACTTACATGATTGATGTTAATGCACGCCAAAGTGCCTGAGTTTGCTACAATCTGCAGCCGTCCCCACACTGAGAAAATTAGTCCCCCATGCGTGCATTATTACAACGAGTTCTTGAAGCCAAAGTCGTGGTCGATGGTGAAATCACTGGCGAGATTCAACAGGGTATTTTGGTGTTTTTGGGCTTAAGCAAAGACGATAATTTTGAGAAAGGCAAAAAGCTGATTGATAAAATTTTAAAATATCGTTTTTTTGATGATGAACAAGGCAAAATGGGTTGGAATGTCAGTCAGGCCAATGGCGGTGTGTTATTGGTTTCACAATTTACTCTAATGGCTCAGACCCAAAAAGGTTTACGTCCTGATTTTGGCCCTGCGATGCCACCAAACGAAGCAAAAGCCCTCTATGAACAATTGGTGGACTACGCCAAAAGTCAGTTTGATCAAGTAGAAACGGGTATTTTTGCTGCTGATATGAAAGTGCATTTGGTAAACGATGGGCCTGTGACTTTTTGTTTGGAAGTTGACTAACTAAAAATAGAGCTCTCAAATGAGAGCTCTAAACTTACTTTATAAAGTAGTGATATATTTAGCGCGGTTCATGATATCAACTGGAACATCTTTCACTAACATTACAGTTAAACTTTGTTTAGATTTATTTTGAGCAGTTTGTGATTGAGTTGAATCAAGTACTGCATTTACATCTTTTGGCGAAAGCGTATACATTGCACCTGTTGCAGGATCGATAATAAGCAATCCAATTAAACCGCCAAAAATAATATTAGCGATATACCAACCGTTCACATTAGCAGTTACTTGAATTTTCTTTGGCTGATATCCATCTTTAGTAAAAGTTACTTCATAACTAGCTGGCTGAAAGAAGCCATTACCACGTTTTAAAGTAACAGTAGCTGGAGTAGAACCTGTATGGATTTTTTCACCAGCTTTATTTGTAATGCTGATATTTGCTGTATCAGGTACTGATTTAAAAGTTAATGTTTGTGTAGAACCAGAAAAAATACTTGCACAACCTGTAAATGTAAGAGTTGTTGCAATTATTGATGCTGTAAATAGTTTTTTCATAATAATGCCCCCTTTAAAGCGGGTGCATTATTATGAATAATTCAAAATATTTCAATAAGTTTGAATTCATTTACCCGTTTTTTGTTGAATAAACTGGCGCGCCATTTTGATTTTTTCTTTCACAGGTTTTGGCAGTTTAGGTGGAATCAACTTCGCTGCTTGGTTAAACCACACCAATAAGCCAAAATCACCTTCCATTTTAATGCTGCCGTTTTGCATGCCTGTCATAAACGCAGTTGGATCGCCTTTCATTAAGGTTTTTACACCTTGCTCACTGTCTGCAAACTGCAAAATAAAATCCGCTTTTTCTGCATCACCTGCCACAGTATCAATATGTCCATTGTTGACAATAATTTGACGCGCCATGCCTAAATCTGTGCCAATCTGAATGCGGAACTGACGCTCATGCACCAATTCAATAAATTTTGGACTGGTACGTGCCAGCTGTTTCATACGCAATGCCAAGCCTGCCACAAGCAGGTCAAGTGGATCGGTACTGACATCAACCAAAGGTAGTTTGATCACAGGAATTGCAGAAAGTTTCATGACCGAGAAGCCTATTGTAATTGTTGGATAATCAATAGACTTATCCTATCACAACTCCTGCTTTTTACAGCAAAGCTTTGTATAACAATCTTTAGCAGGGTTTAAAATTTTGTCGCTGTTTGAATGATGCAAACTACCGTGCGAATAAAGTAAAAAAGATGCAAACCAGTTGCATCTTATTTAAAGTTTTTGAATTGAGTCTGTATGATTTAGCGGCTTGAACACTGCTGATGATCGTCTTCATACACAGGAGTATGTTCGATACAGCGACGTTTTGCCAAAGCACGCTCTGCCCGTCGATCTTCTCGTAATAATAATAAAGTCACCATAGTCATCGCCAAGAAAATTGCTGACAAGTAACTGTAGGTAATGGGCAGATCAAATACGCTTTGCACACTGTAGCGTACCACTTCCAATAAACCCCAAAATACCATACCTGCCAACATAAAGTTTAACCAGCGACGATAAGGCGAAAAGAAAACAGCAATCAACGCAGCTGCGACGAGGCTTAAGCCTACAATGGTCGCTAAATTCGCTGTTAGCATAAAAACCTCCGTCTAAAGATGCAGCCTCTTTTTGAATTGGTCTGCAACTTCAAATACCGTTTAAATAAATAATGGATGTCGATTTAAATTCTATGTATGCATTATGCTGCGTTTTCTAGATAAAAAAAGACTTGTATTTTTATAAAGCGACACACCTTGTCGCAATATTATATTGTCATTACATTTTTTAAATTTTGTAGTTTTCGGGAAGCTAAGCTAGCCCTTTATTCGCGTGTCATTACAAAAAAACACCTTAATTTTTTGCCTAAAAAAATATTTTTTTCCTTCTGTGCTGTTGCGTTTTTTATCGACAGTGTCTGTTGACCGTTCATCGTTATCTGCTGATTATACAAACAAAAAAAGCAGCATAACTGCTGCTTTTTTTCATTAAATTATCATATTAGGCACGGTTCAAATCTTTGTCATGCACGCCTAATAAGTACAGCACACCATCTAAGCCCACACTTGAAATGGCTTGATTGGCGTTTTGACGTACCAATGGCTTAGCACGGAATGCCACACCTAAACCTGCTATAGAAAGCATTGGTAAGTCGTTCGCCCCATCGCCCACCGCTATGGCTTGTTCCAAAGAAATCCCCATTTTGTCTGCCAGTTCGCGCAGCAATAATGCCTTACGCGCGCCATCTACAATGTGACCTTTTACTTCGCCTGTGACCACGCCATTTTCTACATCTAGAATGTTGGCATGCACTTCATCAATCCCCAATTTTTCCTGTAGATATTCTGCGAAATACTGGAAACCACCCGACAAAATTGCTGTGCGATAACCTAAGGATTTCAGAGTTGAAATCAGGCGTTCTGCACCTTCGGTCACGGTCAGACGTTCAGCAATTTTAGGCAGTACCGCAGCGTCTAAACCTTTGAGCAATGCTACACGCGCGCGGAAACTTTGCTGAAAATCCAGTTCACCCTGCATGGCACGTTCGGTAATTTCCGCCACCTGATCACCCACACCTGCCTCAATTGCCAACTCATCAATCACTTCTTGTTCAATGAGCGTCGAGTCCATGTCAAAACATACCAAACGGCGGTTACGACGATAGGCATTGTCTTCCTGTACCGCGACATCCACACTCAGTTCATTCGACAGGCTTAAACACGCAGCACGCATAGCCACTGCATCTAGCATTTGCCCACTTAATCCAAACTGAATACAGGCACGTTTAGGTTCGTCTTCAGCTGTATTAAGCTGCGGACGACCCGACAAACGGGTCACGGTTTCAATGTTAAAACCTTGGCTAGATACAATATGTGTGACCGCCTGTAAATGTGAGGCATTCAGCTCTGGCGCCAGTGCAGTCACGATATAACGGGTGCGACCGCCTTCTTTGACCCATTGTTCATATTCAGTTGCAGAGATTGGTTTAAAACGCACAGTTAAGCCAATATCATGTGCTAAAATCAGCATCTCCTTCATGGCTAAAGCAGTTGCAGTCTGGTCTTCTGATGCAACAACAATACCTAAAGTCAGTTGATTATGAATAACAGCTTGGCCAACATCTAAGATTTGTAAGGAATGAACGGACAATACCTGCATTAATCGAGTAAACTGATTAGGTTGGTCAGGTCCTAAAAATGATATAAGAATGATTTCTCGCATGAATTGACTCGGGTCTGAGCTACAACTATTGTGAGAATCATAATCTAAATTGAATATAAATGCCTTGGAAGTTTTACCTTGAATGCGCCTAGACAAGGGCTATTTGCTAGCCTATTGATTGTAAGTTTTGCTTTTCACACCTTTTTATTGGTGCTTGCAACAACACACCAATTAAATGAAAACCGCGCCAATCAGGGGCAGTTAATGACCAGCCAACTGGTCACAGACAGCCTTTCTGAGCTGGAACCTGCTAATACAGTATCACTGGCATTATTGGTAAATCGTTATGCCACCAATCCAAGCATTGCTTCTATTCGTATTTTAGATGCGAAAAATCAGGTCTTGGCGACAGGTGGACAGTCACGTACCCGTGAAGGTGAAGTCTTTGTCCGCGATGCGATCGTCAATGAAAAGAAAGTCGGTACCATTGAAATTACCTTAATTCAGCCAAGTATTGGTGAAATTCTGCGTACCCAATGGTTAGCAATACTTTTATCATTACTGGTTCATGGTTTGTTATGGTTGGCTTATCGCGCGATTGCCCGTCCAAGCCGTAGTGAATATTTGGCACGCATTAATAATGAATCTCGCCTCAAACACGAATTACAATTATTGACGCAAGCCCTTGAGCAAGAAAAACATCAAACCGCTTTGGCACTTGCGCAGGCCCAGCAACAACCGAAACCTGTGATGTCGCCTAAAGCAAACAAAGCCATTGAGCAAAGCCAAGATCAGAACAACATTGCGCTGAATATTCAGTTTTATGACCCGAAACAATTATTAGACACAGTCACGCAAAGTGTGTCTGTGCCTTATTTTAGCTTATGTCAGATTTTCCTGAACAAAAGTATTGAACTGTGCGTTCAACACTACAAGTTAAATCGTTCCGATATTCAAACGGTACAGCCATTCCATGAAGATGGCGCAACACTGAGTATTGCAGCCAATACGCCAAATGCAGCAGCCTGTATGGCAATGATTGGCACGGTGTTCCAGTTATTGTCTGAAGTGCTGTATAAGCGTTACCGCGAAGAAAAACGTTTTGTGTTGCAAACTCGCAGTGGTTTATCTACCGCAGTCGAAGCCATGCAGTTATCTGCGGTGCAGGCGGCAGAGCGTTTGGTACATCAATTATCTGCCCGTGAAAATGCAGTGCATTTACCAAATGAACTCTTGGATCAACTGTCTGCGCATTATGAATTGGTGAGTATGCCAAATCCGACCAATGTGCTGATGCGTCATGCCTTTATGGTGAATGGTATGGACAGCCAATCGGCTGAGTTGGCGCAAAGCTTGCGAACTGAAATTCTAAAAGGCAAACATTCAAGAGCTTCTTAAAGCAATCCATGTGATGCTTTGAAAACATAAAACCTGAGTATGCGCACATACTCAGGTTTTTTTATATTCTCAGATGCTAGATCACATCCATTTACTGCTTCTAAATTTACACATTCAACTGTTTTTGCTCGACCAAATACATTTGCGCATTGTGTACGGCAGCCTGCCCTACCACAGCAGCTTTCTGCCATTCGCCATTGGCTTGTAGCTCCCACGCATTTTGATTGTCATGCAAATAACTCAGCAAGCCATCTTCCACAATACGCTGTTTAATTTTCTCATCCAAAATAGGGAAGCAGGTTTCCACCCGTGAAAATAAGTTGCGTCCCATCCAGTCTGCGCTGGCACAATACAATTTTTTCGCACTACCATGCTCAAAATAATACACGCGGGTATGTTCCAAAAAGCGCCCTACAATCGAACGGACATGAATACGCTCAGACATACCTTTCACTTTTGGAATCAAACAACAAATCGAGCGGATAATTAAATCGACCTGTACTCCTGCCTGCGAAGCGCGATACAAAGCCCTAATTAACTGTGGCTCAGTCAATGCATTGACTTTAATGATAATTCGAGCAGCTTTACCTGCTTGTGCAAACCCGATTTCTTGTTCAATCAGTTTGAGCAATTCACTGTGCAAGGTAAATGGTGCATGCAGCAAGTTTTTTAATTTTGCCGATCTGCCCATACCAGTGAGTTCCTGAAACACCCGATGCACATCTTCACAAATATCAGGATGTGTGGTCATCAATCCATAGTCGGTGTACATACGCGCATTGCCCGCGTGATAGTTGCCTGTACCCAAATGCACATAACGCACGGCAGAGTAAAACTATGCCATTTTGCCGCAGCTGCAAAGTTTAGGAATTCACTTTATTCAATATCATGACATTTTGGATAAACATAAAGCGTGGATTGCCGATTATTTTGCCC
>DBIN01000031.1 GCA_002296655.1 Acinetobacter sp. UBA801 | reverse complement strand
AGATTTAGAATACTAAGTGAACGCTATCGAAATAGACGAAAAAGATTCGGTTTACGCATTAACTTAATCGCTGCACTGGTAAACCGGATGAACTTGCAATAACGACTTTCGCAAGAGGTCTACTATATTCCTTAATCTTCCAAATACCACCAAAAGAAATCAATCCAATCCAAAATTTGATGAGGGGTAGGTTGAGGGGTAAAACTACAGACAAAAAATAAGCCCTTGCAAATACAAGGGCTTATCTTAAAATTTGGCGGAAGCGGTGAGATTCGAACTCACGGAGGAATCACACCCTCGTCGGTTTTCAAGACCGGTGCATTAAACCGCTCTGCCACGCTTCCATGTGCGCCATGATACGAAGCTTTTGATTTGATGACAAGCAAAAAATTCCTCGTCAGCACTCAAGTGAATATTGTTTCACCAAATCAATGCTAAAGCTCATCAAAACAACAGCATAGCCACCTCACTTTTTAAAGTTTAGCAGCTAATTCTGCCCCTTCACGAATCGCACGTTTTGCATCTAACTCTGCAGCAAGCTTTGCCCCACCAATAATATGATAATTAGCCAAAGTATTTTCATCTGCCGCAGGCATTAAATCTTTAACTGATTCTTGCCCCGCACAGACTACAATGCTATCTACACGTAACAATTGGTCTTGACCTGCCATTTCAATCCACAAGCCTTCATTGCTAATAGCTTTATATTGCACACCACGTAGCATACGCACTGCATGTTTTTTTAACTGTGCGCGGTGTACCCACCCTGAAGTTTTACCCAAACCAGCACCCAAAGCCGTCGTTTTACGTTGCAATAAATAAATTTCACGGATTGGGGGATGTACTTCTGGAGCACTCATGCCTCCTTCAGTCACATAATTAGGATTCGGATCGACACCCCATTCACGCTGCCATTCTGCCAAAGGTTGCGGTTGTGGCTGATGTTCAGGTTTCAGTAAAAACTCCGAAACATCAAAACCGATTCCACCTGCACCAATCACAGCAACTTTCCGTCCAACAGGTGCGCCACGTAATACTTGTGCATAAGACAATACTTGCGGTGCTTCGCTGCCTTCAATTTTTAGTGGACGTGGTACAACACCTGTTGCAATGACCACTTCATCAAAACCTTCACGTTCGAGTTGCTCGCGGTTGACTTTGGTATTTAAACGTAAATCGACCCCAGTTTTTTCAATTTGTACTTTAAAATAGCGAATGGTTTCATGAAATTCCTCTTTGCCCGGTACGACTTTTGCCAAGTTAAATTGCCCACCCACTTCATTGCTGGCTTCAAATAAAGTCACCTGATGCCCGCGACTGGCAGCAACTGTAGCGGCAGACATTCCAGCAACACCACCACCGACAACTGCAATACGCTTCGGTTGCTTGGTTTTTTCATAGACCAATTCAGTTTCATAGGCTGCACGCGGGTTGACCAAACAAGTCGCTCGTTGATTTTTAAAGGTATGATCTAAACACGCTTGGTTACAGGCAATACAGGTGTTAATTTCATTGACACGATTAGTCGCAGTTTTATTGACCCAGAATGCATCTGCCAATAATGGGCGTGCCATTTGAATCATATCGGCTTTACCCGCTGCCAAAATTTCTTCTGCAGTATCAGGCATATTAATACGGTTGGATGCAATTACAGGAATCTCAACGTGTTTTTTCACTTCTGCGGTGTAATCAACAAAAGCTGCACGTGGCACAGAAGTCACAATGGTCGGAATACGAGCTTCATGCCAGCCAATTCCAGTATTGAGTAAGTTCACACCCGCGTGCTCTAAGGCTTTTGCAACGGTAATCACTTCCTGCATAGTGTTGCCATCGTGGACTAAATCCAACATCGACAAACGGAAGCAGATAATAAATTTTTCGCCAACTTCAGCACGAATAGCTTTGACCACTTCCAAAGCAAAACGCATACGATTTTCAATTGCACCGCCCCATTGGTCTTCACGCTGATTCACATGACGGCTTAAAAACTGGTTCAACAAATAGCCTTCCGAACCCATAATTTCCACACCATCGTAGCCTGCCATTTTGGCTAAACTGGCTGTTTTTGCATAATCTTCAATGGTATTTAAAATTTGTCTTTCACTCATTTTACGAGGTTTAAATGGTGAAATTGGAGATTTAATCGGGCTTGCTGACACCACAAATGGATGATAGCCGTAGCGTCCTGAATGCAGAATTTGCATTAAAATTTTAGCGCCATGCTTATGTACTGCATGTGTCACCAGTCGGTGTGGCGCAACATCGCCCAATGTATTCATAGCCCCGCCCGCAGGCAATAACCAGCCTTGACGGTTAGGTGAAATACCACCCGTAATAATTAAACCCACGCCACCTTTAGCACGTTCGCCAAAATAAGCAGCCAGTTTTGGATAGTTATAAAAACGATCTTCCAAACCCGTGTGCATTGAACCCATCACAACACGGTTTTTAATGGTGGTAAATCCTAAATGTAATGGTTTTAGAATATTTGCATAGCGAGTTGTCATGATGAATCCTTATATAATGAGCTTTGCAACTTGTTGCATGAATACTTTAACCGATTTTTATAAACTGTTTATGACTCTAAAGTTCGACTGCGTGGCGCAAACGTCAATCTATAAACTATTCTTGGTGAAATGCCCTAAATAAAAGTGATTTTATTTTGCACCATCCAAATTTCGGGTTTTGTTATTCAATTTTTACACCAAGTTTGCCATTTCTAAATGAAAATTTAAGTCTGAACCTGATTTTTTTATCAAATGCGCTTTTTTAACGAAAACAAGCATTTTAAAGGGTGCTATAATTTTCAGTTTAGAATTTTCCTTGGCCACCAAATGTGGTGCCTATTTTAAAAAGTTAGGACTAGCAATGACTGATAATGCAACTATCTTGCAGAATGTACCAGTAGGCAAAAAAGTCGGTATCGCCTTTTCTGGTGGTCTAGATACTTCAGCTGCTTTATTGTGGATGAAGCAAAAAGGCGCTGAACCGTATGCGTATACAGCAAACTTGGGGCAGCCAGATGAAGATGACTATGATGCCATTCCAAAGAAAGCCGAAGAATATGGCGCGGTAAAAGCACGCTTGGTTGACTGCCGTTTGCAGTTGGCTTTGGAAGGTATTGCTGCCATTCAATGTGGTGCATTCCATATCAGCACAGGCGGTGTGCCTTACTTTAACACCACCCCGCTTGGTCGTGCAGTAACAGGTACGATGCTCGTGACTGCCATGAAAGAAGATGACGTCAACATCTGGGGTGATGGTTCAACTTATAAAGGTAACGATATTGAGCGTTTCTATCGGTATGGTTTATTGACCAATCCTGCGCTTAAAATTTATAAGCCATGGTTAGACCAAACCTTTATTGATGAGTTGGGCGGTCGTGCGGAAATGTCACAATTCCTCATCGACAATGGTTTTGACTATAAAATGTCAAAAGAAAAAGCGTATTCAACTGACTCAAACATGCTAGGTGCAACACACGAAGCGAAAGACCTTGAGTACCTAGATGCTGGCATCAAAATCGTTGATCCAATCATGGGCGTGGCGTTCTGGAAAGACGACGTTGAAATTCAACCCGAAGAAGTATCGATTACTTTTGAAGAAGGCTTCCCTGTTGCAATCAACGGTCAACGTATCGAAGATCCTGTTGAGTTCATTCTTGAAGCCAACCGTATTGGTGGTCGTCATGGTCTAGGTATGTCTGACCAAATTGAAAACCGTATTATTGAAGCGAAATCTCGCGGTATTTATGAAGCACCGGGTATGGCACTTCTACATATTGCTTATGAGCGCTTGGTTACCGGTATTCATAACGAAGACACGATCGAACAATACCGTATTAATGGTTTACGCTTAGGTCGTTTGCTTTACCAAGGTCGTTGGTTCGACTCTCAAGCATTAATGCTTCGTGAAACTGCACAGCGTTGGGTTGCGAAAGCTATCACAGGTACTGTGACTTTAGAACTTCGTCGTGGCAATGACTACACGATTATGAACACTGAATCTGAAAACCTCACTTATGAAGCTGAACGTTTAACGATGGAGAAAGGTGATTCAATGTTTACGCCAATGGACCGTATTGGGCAGTTAACGATGCGCAACTTGGACATTACCGATACACGCGCTAAATTAGGTATTTATACCAATTCTGGCTTATTGTCGATTGGTTCAGGGTCTGCAGTGCCACAATTGAAAGACAAAAACAAATAATCACTTGCTGATGATTTTTTGAAATCGAAAGCCGCTCAAATTGAGCGGCTTTTTTAGGTCTGTTTAAACATAAGCACTGGATAATTCAGACTAAATGAAAGCTGCGATAAAAACTTATACCACCTCTTCTACCTGCAAAGTGTGGTAATAAATTTGATTACGTCCCAACTGTTTTGCACGGTACAAGGCTTGGTCTGCTCGTTGCAAGAAGTCGCTTTTAAAAATTTCAGCCTCACCTTTGTAGACAGTAAAACCTAAACTGATTGTGACGTTACTGGAAACTAAAGATTGGCTATGTGGAATCGCCAAACGCTCAACCGCTTTAAAAATATTGGAAGCCACAGCATACGCACCATGTGCATCTGTTTCTGGCAATAACACCACAAATTCTTCGCCACCATAACGCGCGACAAAATCCATGTGACGAATCGAGTCTTTGATGGATTTGGCAATCGCTGAAATGACTTCATCTCCCTTTTGATGCCCATAATGATCGTTATATTTTTTAAAAAAATCGACATCGATAAAGAGTAAGGATAATGGCACTTCATCATGCCGTGCCTGTTCAAAATAGCTATCTAGCATTTCATCAAAGGTACGTCGGTTAGACACTTTGGTCAGCGCATCATGCTGACTTAAGTGCAACAACTCTTCGGCATGGATACGGTTAATTTTTTCACTGAGTCGAGCTTGGTGCATCACCAAAAAAATCATCCGCTCTCGGGTACACAGCATTTTGCTGATTAAAAAACCCATCACCGTACTGCCAACCAACACCCGCCCCATCACCATCGCATCAATTGGAATATGCAAGCTTAATAACATAATCATGGCAACCACTGCAGCCATTAACCCTGTCAGCAGCATGTGAAACGGCTTCACTCCCGTGAGTACAAAACCCATAATATAAATCATACTAATGATCATCATGGCTTGATATCTAAACACTTCGGTAAGCATGGTCATGGTCAGCCAAGTCATCGACACAATGGCCCAAAAAGTCAACGCCATGGCAGCATAAGCATAATACGGGCGCAAAATTTTATAATGGGCAAAAAAGAACAGGGTCAGTAAGCAAAATGCACCATTCACCAAACCTAGTAAGGAATGGATAAAGTCGTGTTTAAAAAAATTACGATCAATAAGCCAGTAATCCCCAGTAATGATCAGCACAGTGATAATAAAGTAGATGAGTACGCCCGACCAAAAATATTGGTTAATGTTATGCCGTGCTTGTTCAAGATGCTGTTGCCAAAATTCAACTTCCAGTTGTTTCGGAAAAACCTGCCCAGCACGTTTACGTTGACGTTTCATCAACTCTTCATTTTTTTCTTTGTCGTACTGTAGCTTGGCTAACTTATATTTGTATTCCATGGATGCTTTAAATTCCATTTAATCACGATTGTTGCACAGCAAAACTGTAACAGCCTGAATATAATTTTTTAGTGGTTTAAAAATAACACAATGTCGAAACAATTAATTCAGGCATTTCTATTTTTTATGGCTTTCAGCGTTACCATTTTAACATTTATAGATTATCATCTGTTTTATTTTTCAGACTGGCAGCGCCTTGAATACGATTACTCTTATCCAGCCAGATGACTGGCATGCTCATTTACGTGATGGTTTAGCACTACAACGTACTGTTCCCGATCTTGCCAAGCAGTTTTCACGCGCAATTTGTATGCCCAACCTTGTTCCGCCAGTAAAAACGGTAGAAGAAGCGGAAGCATATCGTGAACGCATCATGGCACACGTTCCAAAAGGTGTAAATTTTGATCCGCGTATGGTGTTGTATTTTACCGATCAAACCGCTCCTGAAGAAGTTAAGAAAATTAAAGCCTCTGCACATGTGAATGCCATTAAACTTTACCCTGCTGGCGCCACCACCAATTCAGACAATGGCGTGAGCGACATTCGTAAAGTATATGCGGTGATTGAGCAACTTGAAGAACAACAAGTGCCATTATTATTGCATGGTGAAGTCACGCACAATCATGTCGATATTTTTGACCGTGAAAAACGCTTCTTAGATGAAGTGCTTTCACCATTATTACAACAATTTCCAAATTTGAAATTGGTGCTTGAGCACATAACCACCTCTGAAGCAGCACAATTTGTTTTAGAACAAGGCCGTAATGTCGCAGCAACCATTACCCCGCAACATTTATTATTTAACCGTAATGATATGTTGGTGGGTGGTGTGAAACCACATTTCTATTGTTTGCCTATTTTAAAACGTCAAACCCATCAGCAAACCTTATTGGAAGTTGCGACTAGCGGAAATCCTAAGTTTTTCTTAGGGACAGATAGCGCACCGCACTCAAAAAATGCCAAAGAAAATGCATGTGGCTGTGCAGGCTGCTATAGTGCGCCTACGGCAATTGAGCTGTATGCACAAGCTTTTGATCAAGCTGGACGTATTGACCGCTTAGAAGGCTTTGCAAGCTTGTTTGGTGCAGATTTTTATGGTTTGCCGCGTAATACCAACACCATTACCTTGGTGAAAGAAGAGCAAATCATTCCAACCAGTTTAGACTACTTGGATGGTGAACAAATTATTCCGTTATATGCGGGTAAAACCATTCAATGGAGAAAAGTGTGACAGATACAACTTTGCCCGTTATGGGGCAACGTTTTCGTGGTTTCTTGCCTGTGGTGGTCGATGTGGAAACCGCAGGCTTTAACGCCCAAACTGATGCTTTGTTAGAAATTGCTGCCATTCCAATTATTTATGATGCGGAAGGGAAATTTGTACCCGGTGAAGCGTATCATGCGCATATCAACCCGTTTCAAGGGGCAAATTTAGACCGCCGCTCTTTAGACTTTATTGGGATTGATCCTTTCAACCCTATGCGAATGGCCATGGCTGAAGATGAAAAAACTGCGTTAAAACGAATTTTTAAATCGGTCAATGAAGTGCGTCGCCAACAAAATTGCACCCATGCCATTTTGGTCGGTCACAATGCGCATTTCGATTTAGGCTTTGTGCAAGCCGCCATTGCCCGCACAGGTACGAAGAACCAAAACCCATTCCACAGCTTTTCAGTGTTTGATACAGTGACTTTAAGTGCGGTGATGTTTGGTCAAACAGTGCTGGCAAAATCATGTATTCAGGCAGGTATTGAGTTTGATGGCAAAGAAGCACATTCAGCTTTATACGATACGCAAAAAACTGCAGAGCTGTTTTGTTTTATTCTGAATAAACTTGCACCGCACATGGTAGAGAACTTACTCAACCCAGATCAATAATACGATTGGTACTCAAACATTGAGATGTTTACAGGATGACAGACTGCGTTTGTCATCCTGTTTTCTTTTTATTGTTTTGGTTTTGATTCATGTTTTTCAACCACAAGGCTGAGCATCGAAATGTTTTTACTTAGAATCAGCTTTTATCCATGCAGTCTTTTGAGCTGACTTTGGTTATAATGGCAATATTCCAATTTGTGTTACTGATTCTGCCATGTTGAAAAAAATTGTATTGGTTTTGGTCATTCTCGCGCCTTCTGCGTTGTATCTTTATATAGTGAATCGTGAGCCTGCACAACCTGAACCAAGCACTCAACCCGCAGCTACACAAACAACAACCTCTGAAAAGTAATATCACCCCCCTGATCATTAAAATACTGCACAGCGTTCAAATATTTATACGGTGATTTATTACTTTTAAAGATGTATTATTTTTTAAACAAATAACAAATAGCGCGGCTGTTTTCTAGGATTCAGGTTTGACACTGTTGCGAAAAATTCATAATATACGCATCACCTCGCAACGTCCCTATCGTCTAGAGGCCTAGGACATCGCCCTTTCACGGCGGTAACCGGGGTTCGAATCCCCGTAGGGACGCCATTTATCGTGCTATACGATCATTTCTAATTCAAACATATTATTTTCAAGATTGCAGAATTGTAGTTTTTCTCTACAATACTTCGCTTCTTTTATTTTTTCTCCTATCACTTATGCAGTCATCCAATCATCAGAATGATGCTGTGCATCAAGGTCGTGCTGAGCCTTTAAAACGTGCAATGAGTACCCGCCATTTGGTTATGATTTCATTGGGCGGAGCCATTGGTACAGGTTTATTTCTTGGCTCAGGTGAAGTGATTGCACAAACAGGGCCTATTGGCGCAATTATCGCGTATATTTTTGGTGGTTTAATTGCCTACATGGTCATGCTGTGTTTGGGCGAACTTGCCGTACACTTGCCTGTTTCAGGTTCATTTGGTGCTTATGCCAAACAATATATTGGGCCTGGCACGGGCTACACCATCACTTGGTTGTATTGGCTCACGTGGTCGGTCACTTTAGGCACAGAATTTACCGCCGCCGCGTTGTTAATGCAGGAATGGTTCCCCCATATTTCCATGTGGATTTGGACACTGATTTTTGGTGGTGTCGTATTTAGTTTAAATGTAAGCGTCCGCTGAATCCCATACCAATTTTTAATTCAATTTAGGTTTCCAGCAGTGTGGCAGTAACTCTTCAATCTGGGTCACTTTATGTGTCGGTAACCTTTTCAGCACATCACTTAAATAGGCATACGGATCCAGCCCATTCAGCTTTGCTGACTGGATTAACGTCATGATGTTTGCCGCTCGCTGACCACTGCGCAGCGAACCTGCAAACAGCCAGTTCTTGCGCCCCAACGCCCAGGGACGCATCTGATTCTCGACCCAATTATTGCAAATAG
>DBIN01000010.1 GCA_002296655.1 Acinetobacter sp. UBA801 | reverse complement strand
GCAATGATGGGGTCTGGGCAGAAGGCGAGCGCCGTTTACAGAAAAAAATTGCCTTGATTCAAAGTTACCAACAGCAGCAACAAGCTGAAGATCCGCCATTTTTGGTTTCAGATTTTGGTACACGCCGCCGTTATAGTTTTGCATGGCAAAAACACGTGATTACGGCCCTTCATCAAGCTGTACCAGAGGTGTTTCGTGGCACCAGTAACGTGCTGCTGGCTAAAGAATTAGGCATTACCCCAATTGGGACCATGGCACATGAGTTTTTACAGGCATTTCAAGCGCTAGATGTGCGTTTACGTGACTTCCAAAAAGCCGCGCTAGAAACTTGGGTGCAGGAATATCGGGGGGATTTAGGCATTGCCTTGACCGATGTGGTTGGAATGGATGCTTTCCTGCGTGACTTTGATCTGTATTTTGCCAAGTTGTTTGATGGCTTACGACATGACAGTGGCGACCCATATGTGTGGGGCGATAAAGCTTATGGGCACTATAAAAAGCTGAAAATTGACAGTAAAACTAAAATGCTGACTTTCAGTGATGGCTTAAATGTCGAAAAAGCGTGGGCTTTACATCAGTATTTTAAAGACCGTTTTCAGGTTAGTTTTGGGATTGGTACCAACTTAACCAATGATATGGGGCAAACTGCGCTGAATATTGTGTTGAAATTGGTGGAATGTAATGGTCAGTCGGTGGCAAAATTGTCCGATAGTCCGGGTAAAACCATGACCGATAATGACACTTTCCTTGCATATTTACGCCAAGTTTTTGAAGTACAAACCCCTCTTTAAAAACTTAACTCATTCAAGAAACCGAAGAAAATCTTCGGTTTTTTTCTAGATTAAATCATGTGATTGTTAAAATTATGCGAAAGTTATGAAAAAAACAGCATGCCATCAAAAATGACCTATACTAAGTTAAAGTTGATTGCCAAACAGACTGAACCGCATAAAAATGAGCACATCTCCATTCAATTTTGGACTGCTGATTGAAGCAGAAGATTTAGTTCCCTTTTTAGGGCATGAAAAATTGCGCATTGTCGATTTGAGCCGCAATTCGGTGTACGAGCAATTGCATCTTCCGCATGCTTTACAGCTCAAACCGAGCATGTTGCTACGTCAGGATGAACATACGTCGGGTCTATTGCCTGAACCTGAAGCTTTACAAGACTTGATTCAGTATTTGAATATTTCCCCTGAACATCATGTAGTTGCCTATGATGATGAAGGTGGTGCATGGGCAGGGCGTCTGATTTGGAATTTACACTGTTTGGGATTTGAAAATACCAGTTTACTGAATGGTGGGATTCACGCATGGTTGGCAGCAGGTTTTCCCACCACTTCGGAGGTTGAACCACTGACTCCTGTGAGCAGTCTCGTTCCTGTTGTCGAGAAAAATCAGTATCGAATTCAATATGATGAGCTATTAGAAAAGTGCCAAAACCAGTCGGTGCAACTTTGGGATTGCCGCACCACAGATGAATATACAGGGCTGCGTTTGGCTGCACGACGCGGCGGTCACATTCCTGGAGCATTGCATTTTGAATGGAGTACTGCCCTTAATCGTGAAAATCATTTAAAATTACAACCCTTAGAACGCACACGACAGCGTCTGGAACAACTCGGATTCAATTTAAACGAACCTGTAGTGGTGTATTGTCAGTCACATCACCGTTCAGGTTTGGCCTACATTTTAGGGCGTTTATTGGGTTGGAAAATTCAGGCCTATGATGGTGCGTGGAGTGAATGGGGCAACCGCCCTGACAGTCCTGTTATTACTGGAGAGTTGCCGTCTTGAGCCTCACATCACGTTTAAAAAAACAAATTTTCATTCAGGCACAACGCGTTGTGCCACAACATCAATTATCACGTGTTGTGGGTAAACTTGCAGCCAGTGAGCATCCTGTGCTCAAAAATGCGGTGATCACTGCATTCAAGGCGCAATATGACATTGATATGTCTTTGGCTGAGCAAAGCAATGCCTTGAAATATAAGTCTTTTAATGAATTTTTTACCCGTTCTTTAAAGCAGGGCGTGCGGGAAATTGACAGCAATCCGAACAGCATTGTATCGCCTGCAGATGGGGCAATTTCGCAGCTAGGTAAAATTGAAGATGGGGCAGTTTTTCAGGCCAAAGGTCAGCAATTTACTGTTGAAAACTTAATTGCCGACCCGCAACTGGCTGAACCATTTAAAAATGGTCAGTTTGCAACCGTGTATTTATCTCCGCGAGATTATCACCGTGTCCACATGCCTTTTGCAGGCACACTCACCGAAACTTTATATGTGCCGGGCGAGTTGTTTTCTGTCAATCAAACCACAGCCGAAAATATTCCGGGTTTATTTGCCCGCAATGAGCGCATGGTATGTTTGTTTGACACGGAACTGGGCCGTATGGCGGTGGTTTTGGTGGGTGCCATGATTGTTGCGGGCATTGAAACCGTGGCGACAGGTAAAGTAAAACCATCAGGACGTTTGGAATTGAATCAGCACCAATTATTCCTTGAAAAAGGTGCAGAATTAGGACGTTTTTATTTGGGTTCAACCGCGA
The DNA here is from genome assembly GCA_002296655.1 of Acinetobacter sp. UBA801. Classification (GTDB taxonomy): domain Bacteria; phylum Pseudomonadota; class Gammaproteobacteria; order Pseudomonadales; family Moraxellaceae; genus Acinetobacter. The sequence continues at coordinate 16,944 of DBIN01000010.1, read as the reverse complement.
TTGTTTTGTTTGAAGAAAATAAAATGCAGTGGGATGCTGAATTCAAGCCCAATTCTGTGGTGGAAATGGGGAAAGCCTTGGGGCATATCGTTTCCGCTGAATAAAATCTGATGAATTGAGAAATAAAAAAACGCCAAAATAATTTAGCGTTTTTTATTTTTAACTTTGTAATTTGTTGGGTGTTGTATCCAAATCAGCGCTTAACTTTCGTAATACAAACGCTCTTTCGGGAACACAGCTTTGAATATAGAGCCTTGATTTTCTTTAGATTCGACTTCTAAGTGTGCATTGTGCTGCATTAAAACGTGCTTCACAATTGCTAAACCTAAACCTGTGCCGCCTGTTTGTCGGCTACGCGCGCTGTCTACACGATAAAAGCGTTCGGTTAAGCGTGGTAAGTGTTTCGGATCAATCCCGATGCCTGTATCTTCCACAGTAAAATAGCCTTGATTGCCATCATCATGCCAGCCAATGGTAACCGTCCCGCCTTTTGGGGTGTATTTAATTGCATTGGTGATTAGGTTGCTAAAGGCGCTAGCCAGTTCTACATCTGAACCAATCAGATCATAATGACTGTCAATATTTAGATTGAGTGTATGCCCATAATCGACGTTATAGGCATGTGCATCATCAAATAATTGATTCATTAAACTTGGCATTTCAATGATTTGATTTTTGGCGATGGTTTTTTCATTTTCCAGACGTGACAACAACAGCAGGTCATTCACCAAAGCATTCATGCGTCGGGTTTGTGACTGCATTTGCTCAAAAGCACGTTTCCAACGCGGGTTAATATCTTCCTGATCTGTAAATGTTTCGATATAACCACTCAGCACGGTTAGCGGGGTGCGTAATTCGTGTGAAATGTTATCGACAAAGTCTTTACGCATTTGTTCTAGGTTATGCATACGCGTCATGTCGTAAGCAAATAACAAACGGCTATCGCCACCAAACTGAGTCATTTTGATGTGTACATATTGCCCTTCATGTACACTCGATTTCATTTTTAAACCGTCAGGTGCTTGGTCAATATGATTAAAATATTCAATAAAACTAGGCTGGCGCAAAATAGTCAGGATGTTGCGTCCACGGTCTAAAGGCTGAATACCTAACAGTTTTTCTGCAGCAGGGTTCCACCATTCAATCTGATGATTTTCATCAATCAGCATCACGGCTTCATCTAATGCCACCAATGAAGACTGGGCACGATCAATCAACCCGACCATTTCGGCCTGAACTATACGTTCCTGACGTTGTGAGCGATAAACATTGAACAGTAATGCGCCCCAAATACCATGTAGATTCGGCGGTACATCATAAGGACGATTGGAAATCCAATCATTGACTAAATAGAGCGAACGCATTTGCTGAAGAAAAAACAGCAAAAAGGCGAGGCTAATACAAATCCAAAAATACCCAATCCCAAAACCAATCAAGCTTGCAATAATCAGGAAAAAGGCCAGTAATCGAAAATCTTGTTTGGCAAAAGTCCATAAACTGCTGTAACGAACTTGTTTGATGTCACGGGCGAGTTCAGGGACTGGGTAAGGTTCGTACATAAAATAATTTTAGCCTAGAGCAACATCCGCACGTGTCGAGAAGCGATAACCTGTACCACGTACCGTTTGCACAAAACGGTCTACAGCATACGGTTCCAAGACTTTACGTAAACGACGAATATGCACATCAATAGTTCGGTCTTCAATATATACATTGCCGCCCCAAACTTGGTCAAGCAATTGCGCACGGGTGTAAGCGCGCTCTGGGTGCGTCATAAAGAACGCCAATAAACGATATTCGGTTGGCCCCATTTCTAAAATATTGTCGCCAAAACTGACACGCTGGCTAACTGGGTCCAAAATTAAACCGTTGGCATCAATGGTTTTTTCACCGCTTAGAGCATTGGCACGACGCAAGACGGCTTTAATTCGCGACACCAGTTCACGAGTTGAGAACGGCTTGGTCATGTAGTCGTCCGCGCCTGCATCTAAACCTTGAACTTTGTGATCTTCTTCACCACGTGCAGTGAGCATAATCACAGGAATTTCGGCAAGGTTGTCATCGCGTTTTAGACGACGACACAAGTCTACACCGCTGACACCGCCTGGCATCATCCAATCAAGCAAGATAAGCGCTGGACGTTGATCGACAATCATCTGATGAGCTTGTTTTGCATCTTCTGCTTGTAAGCACTGAAAGCCTGCCATATCTAAAGAGGTATGGATCATCTCCCGAATTGGAAGTTCGTCATCGACGATTAAAATGTAGTCATCTTTCACAACGCAATATCCTATAGATGTTAACGGTGGGCCGTTTTATTTATGACAGGCTTATTACAAAGATTAATTATGACAGTATCATTGCAGAAAGGGTTAATTGAGCTATATTTGCAATAATTTGTGACAAATTAGTGTCGATTTGATGAAAAATCTGAATAGATTCAGTAAAAGTAAAATAATGAATTTGAAAAATATTATGAATATTTTTCAAATTTATTACAAGGTCGAAGAATCTTTCACAAAAGCTTGCTCTTTTTCCGAAAAGGTCTGTAATAACGATAAAAATACAATACGGCAAGAAGACAGCACATCTTCCATAGATTGTTTGAAATCGCTCATCACCCAGCGAATCGCAATTTGGGTGACGTAACCATTTAAACCAGTTGCCACCAATGAAATCTCACGGTTGGGGCGGTCTAAATGCGGCATCATCAGCATGACAAAGGCCTGAATCATGCGGTCAAAACGTGACATAGTTTCGTGAATAGTGGCTTGGTTATGTAGTTCTTGCACCAGCATGGCATCAATATAAATAATACGCGCCATTTGTGGGTTGTTTTTTAGCGTAGTTAGTAAAGCCGTTAGTCCTGCATCAATCATTTTTTTGGGATCAGCCGAAGCTTGCATAATGGCTTGCATGACATTTTGCTGTAACTCATCAATCAGTTTTAAAAAAATGGTCTGAAACAGTTCTTCGCTTTTTTTAAAAGATTCGTAGAAATAGCGCTCGGTCAGTTTAGCTTCGGTACATATATCTTTTACGGTCACGGCAAAAAAGCCATGCGTCCCATAGGCTTGAATACCTGCCTCAATCAATTTTTCACGACGTACCTGTTTGCGCTCAGTTAAAGATAAGCCTTTAAACTGTCGTTCTTTTGGTGATTTCTGGGTAGTTTTTTCTGTTTGTGCAGTCATGGGCAGTCGTTCTGTCCTGTTCAGTTAAGCCAAATACGAACCGTAAGCAGGCTTTATATTAGCAATAATTATCTGTTAAACCTATGATTTCAGATTCATATGCGATATTCCTACTAGTCTATATTGACAATACCTATTGTCAAAATTATATTTAAACCACAGCGCATCGCACAGCCCTACAAAACAACAAGCAGGTCTGAACTGTGCACGCCACATACTCAAGGAAATCACATGAAAAATTTTAAAAATAAAGTTGCCGCAATTACAGGCGCAGGCTCGGGTATTGGGCAGCAATTGGCTGTTCTATTGGCGAAGCAAGGCTGTCATTTATCGCTCAGTGATGTGAATGAACAAGGTTTGGCGCAAACAGTGGATTTGCTCAAAGACAGTAATGTGCGCGTGACCATTAAAAAGGTGGATGTTTCTCAATTAGAACAAATGCGCGAATGGGCAGCTGAAACTGTGCGAGACCACGGCTCGGTCAATATGATTTTTAATAATGCAGGCGTGGCATTAGGTTCTACCGTAGAAGGTGCAAGTTACGAAGAGTTGGAGTGGATTGTTGGTATTAATTTCTGGGGTGTGGTCTATGGCACCAAAGAATTTTTGCCTTTCATCAAACAAACGGGAGATGGTCATATCATTAACATTTCCAGTTTATTTGGTTTAACTGCACAGCCAACGCAGTCGGCTTATAACGCAACCAAATTTGCGGTGCGCGGTTTTACCGAGTCTTTGCGTCAGGAATTGGATTTGGAAAATTGTGGTGTGAGTGCGTTGAGCGTGCATCCAGGCGGGATTCGTACCAATATTGCCAACAATGCTAAAATGAACGACAGCATGCGCACTTTGGGCATGAATCCTGAAAAATCGGCACGTGCTTTTAATAAATTATTGCGTTGCCCGCCTGAAGAAGCGGCGCGCCAAATTTTAGAAGCGGTACAAAAAGACAAGCGCCGTTTATTGATTGGTAATGATGCTAAAACTTTGGATTTAATCCAGCGTATTGTTCCAACGGGTTATCAGAAAGTTACCGCATGGGCGACTAAGTTGGGCAAGAAACGCGGTTAATCTAACTTACAAATATAACAGACCATTCAGACCAAAACCTGAATGGTTTTTTTCTTCCAGACAAATTGATAATACGCACCTTGACCGATGCACAGACTCACAAATGCCAAGGCATAGGCATACCAAATTCCTTGCAAGCCCCACCACTGACTGAAGAAATAAGCACACGGCACTTCAATTAAAACAATCGCTAAAATATTGATGATCATTGGCACATTGACCGTACCACTGGCACGCATAATAGAGGCAAAAATTGCACTGGCACCAAAAAATAAAATGGCCCATAGCACAATAAATAAGAGCTGCTGACCCAGTACCACCACTGCCGGATCGGTAATAAACAGCGCCATCAGATATTTAGAAAATAAATAACCCAAGGTAACTAAAATACCTGTAATTAGCAGATTCATGCCCAAGGCAGTGCGGGTCACTTTGGCCAGCAATTCGGCTTTGCCTGCTCCAATGGCTTGTGCTGCAAAAATTGAAGCAGCTATTGCAATGGACAGCGCAGGAAATTGAATATAGTTCAACACTTGATTGACTGCACCATAGGCGGCAGTGGCTTCAGCACCGTGTCGATTGACCAAACCAACAATCACTAAACCTGCCATAGAGGTAGTGACCATTTGTAAGCCAGTAGGAATGCCCAAGCGTAAAATCACTTTGCTTAAATTGGGTTGATGCCGAATTTGACGTAGCAGATGCCTATCCATTTTTAGGGGATGGTTCTTTTTATTTAGGTAAATCACCAAAAAAATTAAAACAGCCAGATAGCCCATAATGGTGGCAATTGCAGGGGCAATAATGCCTAAGCGAGGAAAGCCAAAATAACCTGCAATCAGGATGGGAGTAATCACTAAGCCCATTAAACTGGTTAAACTCAGGGCAATGAGCGGCGTAAGGCTATCGCCCACTCCACGTAAAATTGAGGTATAAATAATATACACAAACAACAATGGGCTGCCTGCCAACATCCATTGCACATACGGCAGGGATAGATGCATCACTTTGGGATCTGTACCCAATAATCTTAAAATTTGCTCGGCAAAAATCACCCCTAAACAGGCAAACAAACTGCCGCCAATCAGTGTCATAAATAAAGTCGAACCGACAATACAACGCACTTTTTCAACATTTTGCGCTCCCCATGCTTGGCCAACCAACACAGTCGAGCCTGCTGAAAGTCCAATTACAAAGGCCATGAGGCAAAAAATAATGGGAAAAAATACCGACACCGCAGCAATGGCTTCTACCCCCAGCATTTGCCCGACAAAAATCGTATTAATGGTACCTGAAAGATTTTGCAAAATATTGGTGGCAATCAGTGGTAATAGAAACACCAAAAAGGTTTTCCAAAGTTGAGGGTGATCGACCAGTGCCTGAGGTCTTGCCATGCCAAATCCTGCGCTTCAATATGCGGTTGTTTGAAATTTCACATTAGCATGATTGAGTTATAAAAAGCCTTAGCTTTTCAGTAACTCAGTGCCGTTTTAGTGGCGCTTTGCCGCTTAAATTGCTGATAAAATTTCACCTGCACGCAACAAGGTTTCAGTTTTTTTAGCAAAGCAGAAACGGATTAAACGTAAATCATCGGGCGGGGTTTGATAAAATGCAGACACAGGAATACCGACAATGCCATGCTGCTCGGCTAGAAAATGGCACATATTGACAGCATTTAAGTCAGGGCGGATATTGCTGTAATCTAAATTTTGAAAATAAGTGCCTTGTGCAGGGCTGAATTGAAAGCGTGAATTGGCAATGCCTTGATTAAACAAATCACGTTTGTCCTGATAAAACTTTGCCAATTCTGCAATATGTTCAGGGTGTTGCTGCATATAATTTGCCAGTGCCACTTGCACAGGGCTAACCCCGCAGAAATTAATAAATTGATAGGCTTGGCGAAAGAGCTGCATTAAGGCAGGTGCCGCTGCACAGTAACCAGTTTTCCAGCCTGTGACATGAAAAGTTTTACCAAAAGAACCTACGACAAAACTACGTTCCCTCAGTTCAGGAAAAGACAACACAGAGCGATGTTGATGCGTATCAAAGACTAAATGTTCATAGACTTCATCGGACAGCACCACAATATTATGTTCCTGAATAACATCAATTAAATGCTGCCAATCTTGCGCTGACCACACTGTACCTGTGGGGTTATGTGGCGTGTTGATGATGATCATGCGGGTTTTGGCATGAATTGCATCTTTGACCCTATTCCAGTCCACCTGAAAATCCGGAGCATTCAGCGGAATATGAACGGCTTTTGCACCCAATAATTTTATACAGGGTGCATAACTGTCATAACTTGGATCAAAAATAATGACTTCATCGCCTGCCTGTAACACGGTTTGCATGATGCTAAAAATAGCCAGTGTTGCCCCTGGGGTGATGGTAATTTCACTGATCGGGTCAAGTGTTAGCTGATCACGCTGTAAAAATTGCTGTGCCAGTTGTTCACGTAGCGGCAAGTAACCATCGCCCGAAGGATATTGATTAAAGCCTGCGTGTGTGGCTTGGCTTAAAGCATCCAGTAATGCTGCAGGTGGGGGAAAGTCGGGAAAACCCTGCGATAAATTTAAGGCATTCAGTTGTTGTGCCAAGTTAGACATCGTACTAAAAATACTCAGACCTTGAGCAGGCAGTTTCGCGTGAATATCGAGCATAGTGGGGTTCTGGTTGTGGCAGCAGTTTGTTTTACATCGTAGCGTTTTCAGGAGTGAATGCAAATGGGGTAAAGGGGGTTGATGTGGCTTGAATAGATCGTTCGAGGCGTTATTTTTGATTGAACACCTCAAGATCGATTTATCATAAAACTTGCATCTCAAATCAACTCCACCAATGCCCGGATAATCCCCAATCCTAGACCAATAAATGCACCTACGACCACACCATTGACCCGAATCATGTGTAAATCACCACCGACTTCGTTTTCAATTTTGCCAATCATTTCGCGAGAGTCCCATTCGTGAATACGCTCACTAATAAAACGAATCACTTTTTCACTGTATTGATCTGACAAATTCACCGCAATCGTACTCATTTTTTCATTCAGTAACTGACGTACTGCGGTATTAGCAATAATATTTTCACCGACTTGCTGAATGGCAACACGCAAGTTTTGTGCAATTCCCGAATCAGGTTTTTGTAAATCTTCCTTAATCGCATTGCAAAGAATCACCACCGCACCACTAATAAAATTCAAGACTTGTGGACTGTCTAACAGGGCATTTTTAGTGTCATTCAGACGCAGACTGGCACTGCTGTTGTTATCTGCCAGTTGTAACATCAGTTGTTGTCCAGCTTCTTCAATTTTTTGTCGCCAAGGATGCTCAGGGTCTGCCAACATAGATTCGACCCGTTGCAATAAAGAATCTATGGTGCGTTGTTGCACATCAATTCCAATCCAGCTCGCACCTTTGGCCAGTTTCCACACGCCAAGTTCTTTAAACAATTGACGGGTCAATTCACGGCTTTTTTCAGGATGTTTCAGCATCCAGTCATGGGCAAGGTCTAAACCGCGTTGTAGCACATCCTGATGGAAGTCATTTTCCAAAACCGCACGCAGCATTTCACTGGCCAAGTGGTTGACCTGCGTGTTGCGGACCCATTGCACACTGTTGCTTTGAATAAAGCGCCCAATTTGTTCTTGCCCGACAAATTCAAAAATTTTCGGTACAGTCTGCTGAATGACTTGGGTTACTTGCGCATTATTTTGCGGATTCGCCAACCATTTACCCACGGCTAAAGATAAGTCAGTGCTGTGCAGGCTTTTTTGTACCACGTGTGGCGATAAAAAGTTTTCCTGCACAAAACGCCCCATCGACTCGGCAATACGGTCTTTGTTGCGTGGAATAATTTCGGTGTGATCACGCAAGAATTTAGGAATTGGCATTTTGCCAAAAGGGTTGCGAAACAGCACCGTAATTGCATACCAGTCTGCCAAACCACCCACCACGCCTGCTTCGGCAGACAGCATTAGAATGTGAATCAACCACGTATATTCAGGCAGTAATTTTGCGGTCAGCATTAATGCCAGCCATGCCACTACGGCAATCACTAAAGCAATGGTCGCAAAGCGTTTACTGCGTTGCAGACTCGGAGAGGTATGCTGCGAGCTGGTCGCTAAAGTGTGGTCAGACGCTGTATTCATGCAGGCATCCTTATTTCATTAGGGCGCGGCAGGGGCGGAGCTTGGTGGAGTTAATGGTTGTCCTGTTGGACTTAAACCATATTTTGCCCCCAGTGATTGTAAAATCAGGCTGGCATCAAAGGCATCTTCAGGTGCAGATTTTTGATCTTTAAAACACTGAATGGTGTAAGACACTTGAGTCGGATCGAGGGTGACCACTTGCGGCATATCATAGAATGGGTCAGGCCAGAAGGGTGCGCGACGATGATAATATCCATACGGCGAATAACTGTATGGATAGTAACTTGGTGCAGGGTAAACCACGGCTTGTCTAGGTGGTTTCTGGCTACGATTACTTGGGTCATCTAGAACTTTAAACAAGCGAAAACCGTGTTGCAGCGTGGTTTGTGCTGCTTTCACCAAAGTAATTTCTTCTGCGGTGCCAAAACTCATGTTATGACCCGCTAAAAAACTAATCCGATAGGTCTGCACATTCAGTGGTGTGGTGCTGTATTGCCCCAATTGTTCAAAGCTGAGTGGTTTAGAGGGTGTCGTGGCACAGCCTGTAAACAGCAAACTGCTGGCAAGGGCAAGACCGAGGAGGAAATATTTCATGTGAAAGCTCCTGTACACATCAACCAGCCAAGACAAACTCGCCAGTTAAAAACTGCTATTGGGTTGGGTTAAAAACTCAAGCTCTTCTGCACTAGATGGGCGTCCCAACACCTGATTCCGATGCGGATAACGTCCAAAACGGTCAATAATTATTTTATGTTTCAGTTCATAGTCCAACACGGTGGGGTCATTCAAACGTTCAAACAACGTCAATGCGACTTCATGAATACGTTTGGATTCACTGTGCATAAACGGCATATATAAAAAACGGCGTTCAGTTGGGTTTAAGTTTTGATCCAATTTTAAGTGAATCATTTCTTGTGCCAACACCAAGGCCATTCCATCTTGGGCAAAGGCACGCGGGTCATTGCGGTATAAATTACGTGATAATTGATCTAAAACAATAATTTCAGCTAAACGACCTGCGGGTGTTTCGCGCCATGTCCATAATTCTCCTTGTGCAGCTTGTTGCAGTACATCGGTAAATTTTTCTGCAAGCAGGGCATCAAACTCTGCGCTTTTGACAAACCAGTTCGGTTCTGCAGCAGGAGAAAACCAAAAATCTAAAAAATCTTGATAATTCATACGCTTTATTATTTAGCTCTGTTCTTTTGATTATAAAATCACAAATTGAGCATGTCTTATAGTGCAACTTTGTGATAAAAAATTGCCAAATTCATGTGAGTCTCACTTTTAATTTGAAAGTGAATGAAATTTATGATGATGGTTGTTTGAATGAGAAGATGAAAGATTGCGACGGAGTTATGCAACATCTTCATCGGATTTTTGGATTGACCTTTGGTTCGACCTACCTTGCGAAGCTTCTCATTCGGCAAAATGAGAAGCTTCGCAAGAAAACCCTCTGTGGAGCAGTGTTTTCAATACAAAACCTGTTTAGTTGAAAATATTAGCCACTGTGGATTTGCGCTGCAAACAAAGCCGTGGTTGTTTTTGCTGAGGCTGTGGATGATGTTTCCGAGTATCGTGTGGTTATTATGAATGTGGGTTTATGGGAATTAAAATTTATTGACCTTGACCACTTTTTTATAAGAGGTCAGTATGCCCCAAAATCATCATTTAGTTAGAAAAAAACAGCCCAAACGCATGTGCTGATGCCAAATCAAGTTATACTTGAACGGTGGTAATTTCATCTCAGATCATGTGTATGATAGAGAAAATTACCCCCGACCCAAAATCAGCCTGTGGTTTATGTCGTATTTGTAGTGTATTGGATTAAGCGAGAGTGTAATGAGTCAACCCGAACCAAATGCGCAAGATGTTCTACCAGCATGGGTAGATGCTGCGTTGCTTCAAGGGATGTTGCGCGGAATTGAACGCGAAAGTCTGCGTATGCAAAGCGATGGCTTCTTGTCGCAGCATGCACATCCTCAAGCCTTGGGTTCGGCACTCACACATCCACACATTACCACGGACTATTCTGAAGCGCTAATGGAGTTCATTACTCCACCGCAAAGCAGCATTCAACACGCGCTGGATTATTTGCGTGATATTCATAGTGTAGTGAATCAACACTTGGGCGAAGGTGAAAAGCTTTGGCCACTGTCCATGCCGTGTATGCTCGATGAAACCGATGACAGTATCCCACTGGCGCAATATGGCAGCTCCAATATCGGGCGCTTTAAAACCTTGTATCGCCGTGGTTTGGGGGTGCGCTATGGTCGCCGTATGCAGACCATTTCAGGGGTTCATTATAATTTATCCTTCCCTGAGCATTTATTTGCCGCCTTGCAACAACATGAAAACGATGAGCAGCTCAAAGCACTGAGTTTGCAAGATTATCGCAGTCATCGTTATTTAGGTTTAATTCGTAATTTTATTCGTTTAACGCCATTGGTGATGTTCCTGCTCGGTGCAAGCCCATCGGTCTGTAAGTGTTTTATGACAGGGCGTGCACATCATTTGCTGCCGTTGTTAAGAGGCACGTTGTATTTACCGTATGCGACTGCATTGCGTATGGGTAACTTTGGCTATCAAAACTCGGCGCAGAAAAAACTTGGTATTCATTACAATGATTTAACGGGTTATTTGGATGGTTTGCAAAAAGCCGTAAAAACCCCGTATTTGCCATTTAGCCGCTTAGGTTTAGATGATGCGACGGGAGAGCCAATTCAAATTAATGACCATGTGCTGCAAATTGAAAATGAATACTACAGTTTGGTGCGCCCAAAACAAGTACCACAAGAGGGCGAAACGCCATCTCAAGCACTTGCCAGTCGGGGTATTGGCTATGTCGAATTACGTGCGGTAGATGTCAATCCGTACAGCCCAATTGGAATAGATGAAGATACGGCAGGCTTTTTGGAAGTATTGGCATTGTATTGTTTGTTACAAGATAGCCCAGCCTTGTTAGATGCAGAACAAAGCATCATCGAAAACAATCAGGCCGAAGTGGTCAATCGTGGGCGTGCGCCAAATGCGCACATTCAAGAGGGCGATATCAAAATCCCAATAGAAGCGTGGGGGCAGCGGTATGTCACCGCCATGCAACCTTTGGCTGCTTTACTTGATCAAAGTTATGCGACGCAGCTGTATTCTCAAGCTTTAGAGCACATGATGGCACGTTTGCATGAAGTCGATGAAACCCTGTCGGCCCAAATGATTGCCGATACTATTCAACATGGCGGTACCTGGGGCTTTGGCAGTTATATGGCACAGCAACATGCACATGCCTATGAGCAACATGCGTTGCGTCCTGAAACACAAACATATTTTGATGAAATTGCAGTGCAATCTATTCAACAACAACAACAACTTGAACAAGCACAGGGTCTGAGTTTCGCAGACTATGTTGCACAATATAGATAACAGCTCAGAGATTTAAACATGCAATTGAGTTATCGTCAGCTAAGTGGTGTTTTATTTTTCGCTAGTGTCATTGGGATGACATTTGCATTGTATTTGGAGCATGTGCAAGGTTTAGCACCATGTCCACTGTGCGTTTTTCAGCGGGTGGGTTTAATTGCATTGGGCTTGGTTTCACTGATTGCCTTTGTGCATAACCCTAAATCTAACGTGGTTAAGCGTATTTATGCGCTGCTCGGCAGCATTGGAATTTTATGGTCAGTGGGTGTGGCAGCACGACACGTGTGGCTGCAAAATCTACCGCCCGATCAAGTGCCAAGCTGCGGCCCAGGACTGGATTATTTGGTAGATGCTTTACCTATGAAAGCTGTATTACAACAAGTACTGTCGGGTTCAGGTGAGTGTGCCGTAATTGACTGGACGTTCTTAGGGCAGTCTTTACCAGTGTGGTCATTGTTTTTCTTTAGCGTGTTGGCAGTCATCAGTTTATGGCAATTGCTGCGTAACTATCCGTTTGTGGCATCGGCAACATTTGGCAAAGTGAAGAAGAAATAAATTCGGGCAGCCTGCCCACTGAATTAATAAAAATGCGCCATCCATAAAATTGAGATGGCGCTTTTTTGTTTAGGTATTATAGGTCTGTGAAAAACCCATCTAAAAATCATTGTGTTGTAGGGTATTTTGAACTGCTTGGACTGTGTTAGGTAAGTGCAATACCTTCTAAACTTGACCAATCGCCAATAAATTCATGAATTTGCTGCTCTGGTACCTCAGCATGCGCAGGATAAAACCATTTTACCAATTGCTCTGCCACACTTGGATGATATTGTAACTGGAAGTGGTTCAGACCATAGAACACAGCTTTGTGCGATTCAGGCAGTTTTAATTGAAAACGTGGGTTAGGATGTTCCCCCAAAGCACTTTTTATACTGACTAAATAATCACCAATGATTTTGCGGGTCAGGTTCTGCTTTTTCTCAAACTCAATACTGCCTGCTACGAAATAAGCGTTAATATGGGTCGGCAAAGGCGCAGGTTTGCGGTTGTCATCTACCTGTCCAATTCGTGCCTGATTGTGTTCCCAGTCATCATCTCGCACACTGCCATAGCGCAAATCTAAAATGCCGTTGCTGCGAATATTGACCAAATGCCCGACAATTTTCACAATCGGGAAGCGACCTAATTTTTCCTGTAAATGGAAACCAAAACGCTCTAAAACTGCCCCGTGATGTGGTGAGCCCAAACAGACCAGATTTTCGACCAAGTGAATCCAGTGCTGTAAATTTTGCTTACCGTAAAACAGCGCACTGCGCGATACCAAACCGCCCATGCTGTGCCCAATTAAATCAATACTGGTAATTTTAGGATGACGCTGAATTAAATCATCTAATGTATTGGCAAGGCTGCGACCATTGGCAGAAATACGACGTCCTGTATTGTAATTTAGATATAGCATGGTGTTATGGTCACGTTGTGCCAGTAATTTTTCACCAAAACCACCAAATTGATGTGTCGTCCAATCGAGGTGATTACGGCATAAACCGTGCACAAAAATTACCACACGCCCAGATAAATCGCCCTGTTGAACTTCGCCATAATGGTCATAGAGCACCATGGGTAAGGCGAGCGGATTTTGCTGTTCGAGTAGATAATCTCCCAGTATGCCATTTAGTACGCCGACTAAAAAGTGTAGGCTTGGCGTAAGTGCTTTGTCATGTAAGTTGGGAAATTGCGCAATAATTTGACGCAAACCTGGCGCAACAAAGTGATAGCCATATTGTTGTAAGCTGTTGAAGGCAAACTTATACAACTTTTGAAAAGTCGCAGTTTTTTGAAACTTTTGCGAGCGTTGTTCGCTCATGCCAAATACGCTGAGCAACACTTCACGTTGAATGGTTTGAATCACATCGCTCATCACGGCATTCAGGCGCGTGCTGACCAACTGTGCCAAGCCTTCTAATACATCGGCTTGACTTGGAGGTGTACGGTCCCATCTACAATATGTTTCATGCAGCGGTGTTAAACTTGGCATACTGTGTTGCCCCTTGCGTTCCCATCTACCGAACGCTTTATTTTTACTTGTGTTCGCGGTATAAACTCAAGAGTCTGCTGGCATTTCATGAATTTGCAGGATTGCAAATTTTTAGATGAATTGTCACCAACCCCGATACTTTTATTTTATCGTGTTCATCTTGAACTACTTGTAACATACCGATGACTGCCAAAATGTTCGCATCTTTTTGTCTAACAATTGCATTTTTCCATGAAAATTAAATTAAAAACGCAAAATAAGTGCTGTATCAGCCAAAAATTGAATGGTGTTGCTGAGAAATGTCACGCATGAATTTAATTTATTTACATGGTTTTCAAAGCAGTCCTTTGTCCATGAAAGGGCAGCTATTGCATGCTTATGTACAGCAGCATCGACCTGATATTCAGATGCACTTGCCCGATTTAAATGCTCCACCTGTAGAGGTTTTGGCAAACGTTTCGGGATTGATTCAAAGCTTGACCAAAGTGGCGTTGGTAGGCAGCAGTCTAGGCGGATTTTATGCGACACAACTGGTCGCACAGCATCATGTACCTGCTGTTGTGATCAATCCTGCTATGCGACCATGGCAGTTATTTCAGGACTTGTTTGGCGAGGTGCTGCCCTATGTGGTACATCCGAATTGGAGCTTAACTGCAGCGCAATTGGATGACTTAGCAGACATTGCGTTGCCAATTGTGCAAGATGCAGACAAAATATTGGTGTTATTGCAACAAGGTGATGAAGTTTTGGATTATCGTGAAGCACAGCGTTATTATAGTGCTGCCACGCCTTCGGCCATGATCATGACTGAAGCGCACGGCAATCATGCCATGGATGATTTTGCAGACAAAATTCCGATGTTACTGCAATTTTTATCGGATTCCCTAGCCTAAGGAAACAGTACAACGTGTCTCAATATACCGCTCAATCTCTTGAAGTTTTATCTGGTTTAGATCCAGTACGTCGTCGCCCGGGCATGTATACCGACACCACACGTCCAAACCATTTGGCGCAAGAAGTTATTGATAATGCGGTGGATGAAGCACTTGCAGGGCATGCCAATAAAATTACCGTAAAAGTCTATAAAGATGGCTCTTTGTCGGTAGAAGACAATGGCCGTGGTATGCCTGTCGATATTCACCCAGAATACGGGCAAAGCGGGATTGAAATTATTCTGACCAAGCTGCATGCAGGCGGTAAGTTCAGCACCGACAACTACCAATTTTCGGGTGGTTTGCACGGGGTCGGTATTTCTGTCGTGAATGCCTTGTCCAGTCGGGTTGAAGTGACCGTACAGCGTCAGGGCAACCTGTATAAAATGGCTTTTAATCAGGGCGAAGCCGCTGCACCTTTAGAAGTCTTGGAAGGCAAAGCGCCAAAACGTGCTTCGGGTACGTTGGTACATTTCTGGCCTGAAGCTAAATATTTTGATTCACCTAAATTTGCGCTAAAAGCCTTAAAGCACAATTTAAAAGCCAAAGCGGTACTGGCTGCAGGTTTAGAAATTCATTACATTGATGAAATTAACGATGAAGAAATTGTCTGGCAGTTTGAAAATGGTCTAGTCGACTATTTGATGGATGAGTTGGAAGATCGTGAGATTGTACCTGCTCCTGCTTTTGTGGCGACAGGTGAGGCAGAACGTGCTAGTGCAGAATTTGCAATTTGTTGGAACGTAGAAGGTGGCGAGCAAATTCAGGAAAGTTATGTCAACTTGATTCCGACTGCGCAAGGCGGTACGCATGTCAATGGTCTACGTTCTGGTGTGACCGATGCTTTACGTGAGTTCTGTGAATTACGCAATTTATTGCCACGTAATTTAAAATTGTCTGCCGAAGATGTTTGGGATGGGGTCAACTACATTTTATCGTTAAAGTTCCAAGAGCCGCAGTTTTCAGGGCAAACCAAAGAGCGTTTATCGAGCCGTGAAGCCGCAAGCATTATGCAGAATATCGCCAAAGATGCCTTTGCCTTGTGGTTGAACCAAAACTCTGACATTGCCATGCAACTGGCAGAAATGGCTATTTCTAAAGCAGGTCGTCGTTTAAAAGCGGCGAAAAAAGTAGAACGTAAAAAAATTGTTTCAGGCCCAGCCTTGCCAGGTAAACTGGCCGACTGCGTGGGGCAAACCCGTGAAGAATCGGAACTGTTTATTGTAGAAGGTGATTCTGCAGGGGGGTCTGCCAAACAGGCACGCGATAAAAACTTTCAGGCGATCATGCCAATTCGTGGAAAAATTTTAAATACGTGGGAAGTATCTTCGGACGAGGTTTTGGCTTCACAGGAAGTACATGATATTGCAATTGCGATTGGGGTTGACCCAGGCAGTGATGATTTATCTGAATTACGTTACGGCAAGATTTGCATTTTGGCGGATGCCGACTCGGATGGTTTACACATTGCTACCTTGCTGTGTGCTTTATTTGTGAAACATTTCCCAAGTTTGGTGGAAGATGGGCATTTATACGTCGCCATGCCGCCATTATTCCGTATTGATGACGGTAAAGATGTACATTATGCGCTAGATGAAGATGAGTTGGAAAATACGCTTAAAAAAGCCAAAACCAAAAATCCGCAAATTACCCGATTTAAAGGTTTGGGTGAAATGAATGCCAGTCAACTACGCGAAACCACGATGGATCCAAATACACGCCGTTTGGTGCAACTCGATTTAGATGACAGTCATTTTACTGCAGGTTTATTGGATAAATTGCTAGCTAAAAAGCGTTCTGCAGACCGTAAAGTATGGTTAGAGCAGAAAGGTAATTTAGCCGATTTGGCGGTTTAAGCTGATTTAGTTTGGAAACAGGGCAGAGTAAAACTTGAAGTGCGACATAAACCACCTAATTAATTTAAAGGGTTTATGGAGTATATAAAATTGTCATACCATCATCTTAACTTTGAAGATCGTACTGCATTAATGCTTGAGTCAAGAAAAGAAGGCTTTTCAGCCAGAAAATTTGCTGAACTCATTAAAAGACATCCTAGTACGATCTATCGTGAGCTTAAAAGAAATAGCATCAATGACGTTTATCAAGCTCGATATGCTTCTGATAACACCTTCGCTAGACGTAGACGTG
>DBIN01000037.1 GCA_002296655.1 Acinetobacter sp. UBA801 | reverse complement strand
ATACGAGTTGTAATCGAACATATTAATAATCAATTGAAAAGATTTAGAATACTAAGTGAACGCTATCGAAATAGACGAAAAAGATTCGGTTTACGCATTAACTTAATCGCTGCACTGGTAAACCGGATGAAATTGCAATAACGACTTTCGCAAGAGGTCTGCTTATAATCACGATATTCAGGCTTCCAGAAATTCGCTTCAATTGCCAGTTGCAAAGCTTGATCATCCAACGCTGGTGCGACGCCTGCATCCATTGCAGCTTTTGCCACTTTAAAAGCAATAAACTTAGAAACTTGCTGAATTTCATTTAAATCTGGCAACAAATCTGCATTCGGGTCTTTCAGCAATGGTGAACAATCTGCCAAAGCATTACTTGATGCAATAAGCATACTGTCAGTCACCCGTGTTGCACCCGCAGCTATCACGCCTAAACCAATGCCTGGGAAAATATAAGAGTTGTTGCACTGCGAAATATTATAAATTTTGCCCTGATAATTCACTGGTTCAAATGGACTGCCTGTAGCAATCAGTGCCTTACCTTCCGTCCATTCCAAAATATCGGCAGGAAATGCTTCGACTTGTGAGGTTGGATTTGACAATGGCAATACAATTGGACGCTCGCAATTGGCAGCCAAAGCTTTAATCACTTCTTCAGTAAATAAACCCGGTTGCCCAGACACGCCTATCAACACGGTTGGTTTGGCATGCTGAATCACATCCAATAATGAAATAATGCCTTCGGCATTGCCCCAAGCTGTGACACGTTCTGTGCTTTGTGCCAGTTTGCTTTGGAAGTCGAGCAAATTCGGCTGATTATCGGTAAACAAGCCAAAACGGTCTACCATAAATACGCGCGCGCGCGCTTCAGCATCGCTTAGACCTTCGACCACCATTTGCGCCACAATTTGTTCGGCAATACCACAACCTGCCGAACCTGCGCCCAAAAAGGCAATGATTTGATCTTTCAATTGTTTGCCCGCAGCCCGTGATGCTGCAATTAAACTGCCCACAGAAACTGCTGCCGTACCTTGAATATCATCATTAAAACAGCAAATTTGATCACGATATTTGTTTAATAACGGCATGGCATTTTTCTGAGCAAAATCTTCAAATTGAATCAATGCTTTTGGCCAGCGACGTTTCACCGCATCTAGCACTTGATCGACAAATTGATAATATTCCTCACCATTGATACGCGGCTGATTCCAGCCCATATAAATTGGGTCATTCAGCAATTGCGGGTTATTGGTACCAACATCGAGGGTAATGGGCAAGGTATAAGCAGGGCTAATACCACCACAAGCGGTATATAAAGACAGTTTCCCAATTGGAATGCCCATGCCACCAATGCCCTGATCACCCAGACCTAAAATACGCTCACCATCGGTAATCACAATCACTTTGACATTCTTTTTATTGATGTTTTGCACAATATCGTCAATGTGGGCGCGGTCAGGGTACGAAATAAAAATACCACGATGACGGCGATAAATATCGGAAAAACGCTGACATGCTTCACCCACCGTTGGGGTATAAATAATCGGCATCATCTCATTCAAATGCTGCTCAATTAAGTGATAAAACAGGGTTTCATTGGTGTCTTGAATGTTGCGTAAATAAATATGTTTGTTGATCGCATCACTAAAAGCACAATATTGCTGATAAGAACGCTGAGTTTGTTCTTCAATATTTTCAATTACATGTGGAATTAAACCATGCAGGTTAAAACGCGTACGTTCTTCTTCAGAAAATGCAGAACCTTTGTTTAATAAAGGTAGTTCTAAAAGGCTGTTGCCAGCGTAGGGAATATATAAAGGACGTTTTTGCTGCAGATTTACGGTGGTCATTGTTCATCTCATTCTAATCAGTTGCGAATGGCGCATAGATTGAGATACGCCATCAGACATCTGACTAGCTTAGCCCCTTTTGCAGTAAAGCAGGCATTTAGAAGTTTGATAACCAAATCTGAATGATTTTTATTTCTGATAACGTTATGTTTTTGAATGCTGCGCTCTTTGAATCAACTGAAATAGAGAACAATACAAGCACGATTATTTCGGAGGCTGTAAAGGCGACATATCGACAATCAGGCTGGCGAACTTACGCACCATTGGCAAAACAAACAACACCACTGGAAAAGCAAAGGCCCAAGAAATCATCCAGTTATTGAACCAGAGTGTAAAAAAACCATCTATCCAGCCTAAATTCCGAATCATATTGATGAAGGAAATGATGCCACTCATCAAACACGATAAAAAGAAAGGAATCACCACGGTGGCCCATTTCATAGGTAATTTGGGCACATTGCCAAAAATCATTGCACGTTGTTTCATGCCATCGCCTTTTGCCTGACGTTATTGGCAGATACTATGCCATGAATTACTTAAAGAAAGGATGATCTTTCAGGCAATTTATTGCTTTAGATCCACCGACCGCAAAATTCGATAAAGCATACAATTGCATTCCCCTAAAGCCCCTGAAATTTGCTATATTTAGCGTTTTTCTGCACATCTATTTTTCGACTCAATATGAATACGGCAATACAAGCAGCGCTCGAGCATGCAGTGCAATCCCTTCAAGCTGAAGGTGTACTCCCATCTGACTGGAACAATACGAGTAATTTAACCCGTACCAAAGACCGCAGCCACGGCGATTTCGCATCGAATATTGCCATGATTGCCTCTAAAGCTGCGGGTATGAAGCCGCGCGATTTAGCCGAAAAAGTTCTTGCTGCACTGCCTGAAGTGGCGGACATTAGCAAAGCAGAAATTGCAGGACCAGGCTTTATTAACTTCTTTTTAAATGCCAATCAGCGTTTTAGCGTTTTAGATCAAATTCAGGCACAACAACAAAATTTTGGCCGCAGCCAAGTCAATGCTCAAAAACGTATTCAGGTCGAATTCGTTTCTGCCAACCCGACTTCAAGCCTGCACGTAGGACATGGTCGTGGTGCAGCTTACGGCATGACCGTTGCCAACTTACTTGAAGCCACAGGTGCCAAAGTTGAGCGTGAATACTATGTCAACGACGCAGGTCGTCAAATGGATATATTGGCAACTTCGACTTATTTGCGTTATTTGCAACTGGCGGGACAAACCCTGGTTTTCCCGAAAAATGCTTACCAAGGCGACTATGTCAAAGACATTGCACAAAGCATTTTAGAACAAGAGGGTGAACGCCACGTACGCTCTGTTGCAGATGTATATAACAATGTACCTGAAGATGTGCAATATGCTGCAGAACTCGATGCCGATGGCAACAAAGTGGTGCTATCGGGCGATAAAGAAAAACACATTGATGGTTTGATCTTCAATTCACAAAACCTTTTGGGCGATGACTATCGCGTGTTCCACCAAGCTGCCTTGAACGCCATTTTGGCCGACATTCAAGATGACTTGGGCGAGTTTGGCGTGACCTTTAACCAATGGTTTAGTGAGGCATCATTGACTGAAAAAATTGAAGAAGCTCTGCAAACCCTAGATCAACGTGGTTATCTGTACGAACAAGACGGCAATATCTGGTTTAAATCAACTGAATTTGGCGATGAAAAAGACCGTGTAGTGAAACGCCGTAATGGTCAAACCACTTACTTTGCTTCAGACATTGCTTATCACCTAAATAAATTACAACGTGGCTATACGGACCTAATTGATATTTGGGGTTCAGATCACCACGGCTACATTTCACGTGTAAAGGCGGCGATTGACGCGCTCGGCTATGACTCGAAAAAACTCACCGTGCTGTTGGTGCAGTTTGTAAGTTTATGGCGTGGCGGTGAAATGGTGCAAATGTCATCTCGCTCGGGTCAATACGTGACCTTACGCGACTTGCGTAAAGAAGTCGGTAACGATGCTGCGCGTTTCTATTATGTGATGCGTAAATCTGAGCAACACATTGACTTTGACCTAGATTTAGCCGTTTCGCAAAGTAAAGACAATGCGGTGTACTATATTCAATATGCCCATGCGCGTATTTGTCGTATGCTCGAAAAAGCAGCGGCATTACAGCTCAATTTTGATGCTGGCGAGGCACGTCAATTTGCTGCAAAACTTGAGCTAGATGCTGAAACTGAAATTTTAGCCAAATTGGCAGCCTATCCTGAAATTTTAGTGCGTGCTGCCAACAGCCACGAACCGCATCAGGTAGGTAACTATTTGAAAGAATTAGCTGCCTTGTTCCATGGTTGGTACAACGAGCATAAAGTGCTGAATGATGATGCAGCCTTGACTCAGGCGCGTTTATTGCTCTCAGTTAACGTGAAACAAGTCTTGCGCAATGGTTTAGAATTATTGGGTGTTTCTGCACCTGAAACGATGTAATTCGCTTAGTAAAGCGTCGAGGGTCGCAAGACTGAAAATTGATGCTTGAGATCTTGATCTCAACACTGATGTGTTTCTCGCTTTGCAATGCTTGAACTTTGCAAAGCGATTCTTTATCTTGATCGTATGTTGCTTAAATTTATTCAGGCCACATACAAAAATAATTAGTCCAAAAAAATTTCTGGTATTGCTGACAATAAAGAGGTTTCCTCGTGTTTGGAAAAACGCAACGCGGTGTATCTGAGCGCCCCAATAAGCCCAAAAAACCACTGATTCCTGCATGGTTAGGCACGCTCGTGGTCGTTTTAGTACTGTTGTGTTTTGCTGTGGCTTTAATGCTTTGGAAACCGTGGGCACCTGTGCAACCCAAAGGTCAAATCAGTTCAGAACATTATCAAGAAGATACCAACAAAGACTATCGTTTTTACGATTTGCTACCACAGCAACAGGTCACGCCTATTCCTGAGCAAGCGGTTCCTGAAACACAGCAACAAAATACCGTAGTTATTGTTGAAGCACCTGTTGCGGTAGAAGCACCTGCTGCCAGTGAAGCCAATGTCGGTTTATCTGAAATGTCTGCTCCTGTGGTCAAAGCCAGCTATATTTTGCAAGTACGCAGTTATACCGACCCAGATGCTGCCGATGCACGTCGTGCTGAAATTATTTTGAATGGTTTATCTGCTGATGTAGTGAAAAGTACCGACGGTGGCGAAACATGGTATCGTGTGATTTCAGGTCCTTATGACTCCGCAGAAGCGGCAGTGATTGCCCAGCAAACTCTGCAGCATAGCGGCATTGATTCGATTGTAGTGAAACGCTAAGCCTAGTTTACCAATAAATAAGATCAGTTAAAAAAGATGCCACGGCATCTTTTTTGGGGTGCAGAATCATATACGCATAAGAAACATCGCTAGAGTTGTTACAGTAATTGCTGCTCACGTTCACGTGCAGATTGAAATGCAGGACGCTGTTCCACGCGTGCCAAATAAGCTGCAATCTGTGGATAACGATGCCCTGTACGGCTTTGCAGTGCCTGAAGAGGGAAACTCATTTGAATATCGGCAAAAGAAAATTTGCCTGCAAAATAATCATGTTCAGACAAATAAGCTTCCAAATAAGCAATATGATCTTTTAAACGAGGCTGAATAAATCCTGCTTTAATACCTGCACTAATTTTGTTTGCCACTGGTCGAACTAACCATGGCACTTGCTGTGGCACTTTGGTCAATACCAACTGCATCACTAACAATGGCATTAATGAACCTTCGGCATAATGCATCCAGTATTGATAGGCTTGCTGTGCTGAAGTCTGCTGCGGTTTAAACTGCGCTTGCAAATCATATTGCTGCTGCAAGTATTCCAAAATTACTGCAGATTCTGCGATGGTCTGCTCTGCATCAGTTAAAATTGGCGCTTTACCCAATGGGTGAATCAGCTTTAATTCATTAGGCGCACTAAAATTGGGCTGACGGTGATAAAACTTGATATCATAGTCTAAGCCCAACTCTTCAAGGGCCCACAAAATGCGGAAAGAGCGGGATTGATCAAGGTGGTGTAAGGTAATCATAAAACGTCCTATTTTGTTTTATTGCCTATGTTTTTGAGTGATTGTATATCTTCTATTTTACGCAACATTATAAAAAAGATCTGTCCTAGAGGGCTATTTATAAGAGATGGATTCAACCTCTGTTTAACCAAATTCAGTACGAATTTCCATACTGCGTAGCAGCGTTTTGGTGACAGGGGTTTTTTGGCAGATATTCAGCACTTTCTGTTGTAACTCTGCATCTAAAGGCTGTTCAATGATCACCTGACGCTCGACCCATTCCTGCCCTTCTTTATTGGCAAAAAAATGAGCCTCAACTTGAATTTTGCCAAAATCTAATCCTTTATGCTGTGAATACATACGCAAGGTAATCATAGTACAGGCGACTAGAGCACTACAAAGCAAATCATAGGGAGCGGGGCCTGTATCATGACCACCCAACGACTCAGGCTCATCCACAATAAATTGATGCTCTCCGCTTTGCAGTTGACCTTGCCAGGCTGCCTCTAAACTGTGTACCTGTGCTGTTCCAATCATTGCCATCTGCTTGCTCCCTGTAGTGATCTGCTTTGCTAGAATTTATTTCGAAGCCCGAATTCTTGCGGGAAAAGTCGGTGCTTCTAAACGTGGTCCGTCATAATCTGGAATTGAACCAAAACGCGGATCTTGATTGACCCATTGCTCCCGAGCAAGTTCTAATTCTTCTTGGGTACGGCCAACCAAATTCCACCATAATAAAATGGGCGATTCAAACGGCAAACCACCTAAAAGTAATAGCCGTGCACCTGCATGCACATGCAATTCAATTTCAGTCAGCCCAGGTTCAAGCAGTAACATATTTTCATCGGTCAGTTCATGCCCATGCAATGTGGCTGTCCCCTCTAACATCATCAAACCATATTCGAATTTAGGATTGAGTGCTAAACGGGTTTTATTCGATGTGCTTGCGCTAATATCGACCCCGAGCAATTCACTATGCACGCGTACAGGTGAAGTCGTGTTTAAAAATTCACCCACCAAAATGGTAAACTCCAAACCATCTTGGTGTATCACCGGCAAGTCGGGGTAATGGTCAAAGCGCGGTGCCATATTGCGCTGATCATCAGGCAATGCAATCCATAATTGAGCGGTATGCATATGGGTTTCAGTTTCAGGCGCAACTTCGGTATGCGAAATGCCATAACCTGCGGTCATTAAATTGACCTGTTTCGGACGTATCAACTGCTTGGTGCCCAAACTATCGGTGTGCATGATTGTCCCTTCAATCATCCAAGTAAAGGTTTGCAAACCAATATGTGGATGTGGACCAATATCTAAACCTTCACCTTGCGGAAAGCTCACAGGACCTGCATGATCCAGAAAACACCATGCGCCAATCATGCGTTTATGTCGACTCGGTAGGGCACGTTTGATTAAAGTTCCCTGTCCAATTTCAGCATTACGCAGTGGAAATTCCTGTATAAATTGCTTTATGTACTTGTCGCAATCGTCTGAATTGGAGAGCTCGGTATAATTGCTATTGCTCATCCTGTGCTCCTTAAAGCTACAGCTTTTGATTCTTTTACTATTAAATACGCTAAATTGATAGTGAAGAGCAAGACCCTATTTGTTTTATAAGTGATTACAGCCGTAGCAACTCATTGTATAGATGACCAAATTGGCAATTTTGATCAAAAATTTAAAAAAATACAGAAAATACCCAAATTTAGGGAGGTCAATTTTTCAACATTTTGGGCATAATTTCTGTGTAAGTTGTTATTTTGGGTCAGTATCGTAATGTCTGTGAAAGCTCGAATGGGGCAACAGTTTCATTCGAAAGTTTTAAGCGACCAAGAAGCTTCAGCCAAATTATTAAAAGTGACTGAATGCGATCTGGAAAACCGACAGGCAATTGAAACAGCATTGCAGCACCCGACTGCGCCTCTCCCACCAAAATTTGAAGCCCACTTTGACCAATATCAATATTTACATCAACGTCGTTATTTGCGTCAGGTCAATTACATTGGGCAAATGGTTTTCTTACTGTATTTCTTTGTCGATTATTTTGTGATTCCAGACGTCAGTCTGCTTTCGGGCATTATGCGTGTGTTTGCCGTAACTCTTGCATTGGTAGGTAATTATTTTTGCTTTAAATACGTCAAAGATATTCAGCTTTTAGATTTAAT
Organism: Acinetobacter sp. UBA801; assembly: GCA_002296655.1. Lineage (GTDB taxonomy): Bacteria > Pseudomonadota > Gammaproteobacteria > Pseudomonadales > Moraxellaceae > Acinetobacter. The sequence continues at coordinate 9,463 of DBIN01000037.1, read as the reverse complement.
CTTACCCATCAGCGCTACATTGTGTTGTGGTGTCTGGTTTTATATTTTGTCGCAATCCCACAGTCCGTGGGTCGGCTACTATCTTTATGCTGCGGTTATTTATGTGGTGATGGCTAATCTGTGTATTCAGGTACGTTTCCGACCTGCACTATACAATTCACTGCTCATGAGTGTACTGATTTTTCTAAGTGCCATCTCCTTAACAACGCTACAAGATGCACTCATTTTTATGGTGGTCTATATCCCCATGTGGTTACTCAGTTTGTATATTAGCTGGAGCAATACCCTCAATGCGCGCCACCACTTTTTGCGCAGTTTGCTGGATGACTGGAATTTCCATACCCTGCAAGCCTTAGCCCATACCGATGAACTAACCCAACTGAATAACCGTCGGCAATTTGTGCACATGGCGGAACATAAAATTCACCAATGGCCTAAATCGAATTCGATCTGTTTATTGATGTTTGATGTAGATTTCTTTAAACAAATTAATGATACCTATGGGCATGATGTTGGAGATCGGGTGCTGCAAAATATTGCTGAAATTGCCCGTAAAGAGATGCGTCGTAAAGATATTTTGGCACGCTTTGGTGGCGAGGAATTTATTGCCCTGCTCAGCGAAACCAGTTTGGATGAAGCACTGGTGATTTCAGAGCGTTTAAGACAAAAAATTGCACAGCACCAAATGTGTATAGGCAATAAATGCTTTAATTTTACCGTGTCGATTGGTGTATCAAGTTTAAAACCGCAACAAACTGACTTACAACTGTTGATTAAGGAAGCTGATATAGCACTTTACCAAGCCAAACAAAGTGGGCGTAATTGTGTGATCAGTTATGATGTGGGAATGTCTGAGCCACCCGAACCAATTTTAAAAAAAGAAGTTAAATCTTGGATGATCTAATTAATTTAAAAAATGAGCACATTACGTGCTCATTTTTTTGGGTATCTAGCTAGCGTATGTTTAAAAGCCCTGCTTGGAAACCTGCCGCTGCGCGCATCTTGCGCCTATTTTAAATAGCTGTGCTTTAAAATAGGCTCATGACGTAATTCAGACACGAAGCAATGCTTCGTGAAATCTCTAGCTGTCACGCGCACAGCCCTTGCCGTAAAACTGGCAAGTAGCAGTGCTGCTTGAAACCCCTAGCTGCCGCGCGCATAGCGCTTGGCGTAATTCAGGCGGACAGCAGTGCTGTCCGAAATCCCTGAATTACTCCCATTCAATTGTTGCAGGTGGTTTAGACGATACGTCATAAGTGACACGTGAAACGTCTGCAATTTCATTCATGATGCGGGTAGAGATTTTGTCGACCAAATCGTACGGTAAGTGTGCGAAACGTGCGGTCATAAAGTCCACCGTTTCTACGGCACGAAGTGCAATTACCCATGCATAACGACGACCATCACCGACGACACCCACAGATTTCACAGGTTGGAATACTGCAAACGCTTGTGCCGTTTTGTCATACCAACCACTTGCACGCAATTCCTGCATGAAAATGTCATCAGCTAGACGTAAAATGTCTGCATATTCTTTTTTCACTTCACCCAAAATACGTACACCCAAACCAGGACCAGGGAATGGATGACGGTAAATCATGCTGTGTGGCAAGCCTAAAGTCGTGCCGAGTTTACGCACTTCATCTTTAAATAAATCACGTAAAGGTTCAACCAATTCAAAGGCTAAATCTTCTGGTAAACCACCCACGTTATGGTGTGACTTAATCACGTGCGCTTTACCTTGTTTGCTGGCTGCCGATTCAATCACGTCTGGGTAAATCGTACCTTGTGCTAAGAATTTCACGCCATCGAGTTTACGTGCTTCTTCAGCGAAAACTTCAATAAATTCTCGACCAATAATTTTACGTTTTTTCTCAGGATCGACTTCACCTGCCAACGCGCTGAGGAAGCGTTGTTCTGCATCGGCACGAATCACGCGAATACCCATGTTTTCTGCAAACATTTGCATCACTTGATCGCCTTCGTTCAAGCGTAATAAGCCATTGTCAACAAATACACATGTTAATTGATCGCCAATGGCTTTATGCAACAAAGCTGCAACCACAGAGGAATCCACACCACCAGATAAACCTAGCAATACTTTTTCATCGCCAATTTGCTGACGTAATTGTTCTACACGCAGATCGATGATGTGTTCTGGTGTCCATAAACCGCGACATCCACAAATTTGATGTACAAAGTTAGACAATAACTCTGCACCTTTAGCAGTGTGTGTCACTTCTGGGTGGAACTGAATTCCATAGAAACGGCGGGTTTCATCAGAAATCATCGCCACTGGGCAGCTTGGCGTGCTTGCAGTAATTTGGAAGCCTTCTGGAATGCGTGCCACTTTATCGCCATGGCTCATCCAAACGTGCAATTGGTTTTCACGGTCTTGCAAGTTACCAATCAGTTTGTCACGCACCAAAATATCGACTTCGGCATAACCGAATTCATGCACTGTACCCGCTTCAACTTTACCGCCCAATTGTTCTGCCATGGTCTGTAAACCATAGCAGATTCCCAATACAGGTACGCCTAAGTTAAATACGATTTCAGGTGCACGTGGACTACCCGCTTGATGAACACTTTCAGGTCCACCCGATAAGATAATACCGTTTGGATTAAATGCACGAATGTCTTCTTCAGACATATCGTAGGCATACATTTCAGAATATACGCCCGCTTCACGCACACGACGCGCGATAAGCTGACTATATTGCGAACCGAAATCCAGAATCAGGATACGATCTTCAGTAATTTGAGTATTGGTAGTCATGACAAACAACTATGAAAGGCAAACGAATTAAGCGCGCTATTCTAGCATTTTTCCACGCCTTGCGCACACTATTCAGACAATACTGAATCTGGATATTTTTTATTCTATAGATTATCCGCTCAAGTGAGATAACCTGTTGCATTTTTAGAACAGAGCCAAGAATGTAATTTATTACTCTTAAATTCCTCTAATAATTATTTAACTTTTATACTGACTTTCAACGTCTGGACTGCTAGGATTTGAGCACACTTTCGCTTGTTTTTTCTCATGGAACTGATTGATTTTATCTTGCACGTCGATGAGCATTTGCTCGAATTCATCACCCAATATGGGGTGTGGATTTACGCTATTTTATTCCTGATTATTTTTGTAGAAACAGGCTTGGTGGTTATGCCGTTTTTACCGGGTGATAGTTTGCTGTTCGCGGCAGGCGCACTGGCTGCATCGACAGGAGTAATGGATCCTTGGATTTTGGGTATTTTATTGTTTACTGCTGCAGTACTCGGCGACACCTTGAATTACCACATTGGTAAGTATATTGGTCCACGGGTTTTCGAGCTGGAATCACGTTTTATCAATAAAAAACATTTGATCGAAACCCAAAAGTTTTTTGAGCGACACGGCGGAAAAACCATTATTTTTGCGCGTTTTGTGCCTTTTGCGCGTACCTTTGCGCCTTTTGTGGCAGGTGCAGGCAGCATGAATTATAAATACTTCCTAACCTATAACGTGATTGGTGCTTTTTGCTGGATCGCGTCGTTTATCACGCTCGGTTATTTGTTTGGCAATATGCCAATTGTGAAAGACAATTTCACCTATTTAATTTTTGGCATTATTATTTTAAGTGTTTTGCCTGGTGTGATTGGTTTTATTCGCCAAAAACTCAAGAAAAAACCTGCTTAAGTTGTGTAATTCTTTGGGCATGCCTGTTGAACAGCGCCACCCTCATCCATTCAAAACAGCTGAGATGATTGTTCAACTCAGCAAATTGCTCTCTAAATCTTTAGAAAAAACGTGCTACCACAGGCAGCATACACACCACCAACAGCAAAGCCGAGCCTTTATATAATAGGTTTGCCGTCATTTTATTGGTTTCTCGCGCCAAAACTGCCCGCCCTAAAGACATCCAAAATAACGCTGTTGGCAATAAAACTAGACCGAATAAGACATAAACCATGGCGAAGTTAGTCGGGTTATCCCAAGTTTCTACAGGAAAAATACCTGCAGCAAATAACAAGGCCTTCGGGTTTTTAAAAGTCGAAAAAAATAATTGTACGGGGCGAATGGTGGGGTGTTTTTGACAATGTTGTTCTAAATGCGACTGCTTCCATAAATGAAAAGCCATCCAAAATACATAACCCGCACTTAAAACATGCAGAATATCAATTAAATAAGGCCAAATTGGCGCACTCAAATGAATGAATAACGCCCACAAACTAATGGCATACATATAACCCAAAAACTCTGCGGGAATCAGCAGACTGGTTTTGGCAATGCCTTGTTGGTGGGCTGAGCTTGCCAATAGCGCATTGGTCGGGCCAGGAATCATCAAGACCCCAATCATTGCTAGGACAAAGAGCCAACTTTCAATCATAAACACCAGAGCATGCGAATCAAAAATAGGAGCACACCTTATATGAAAGCCATTGAAAATGACAAGTTTTTCTATCTAGCAGGACTGACCCAAGGGTATTAATAGAACAGAAAATAAAATTAAGTTTTTGTTTTTAAAATATTAGATTGAGATCAATCTTGAATTATATTGCTACATTTTTTAAGCAATGCTGCTGCACATATGGCAGCACCATAGACAAAATACTCGCAAACCCTAAAACTTAAGAGGTTGCAGGTTTGAGTTTGACAATAATCGGGCAAGCTTTAAATTTTGCTGCTTGCACAATGGCTTCTTGCTCACCTAAAAGACGTGCCAATTCTGTTCTTTTGGTATTGGACGACTGTCCCATATTAACTGAAACACTCGGTGCAACACCCCAACCGCCACGGCTACCCCAACCACCGCCTAAACCGATACCCACACCAACGCCTGTACGTTTTGGCGCTTCGACACCGCTTTCAATATATTGCTGAATACGGTTATATTCACTTTGTAATTGTTGGCAATTCAAAGCTTGATAATGTGTAGGCGGCACATAGCTAGGTTTGACTGTGGTCGCACAAGCCCCAAGCAATAAACTACTTGCCGCGACAAGACCAATTGCAAATGTTTTCATGTCTACCTCTGTATCACGCTTGCTCAATTTCATTGAACAACGATTGATAGGCCTGCGTCAATTTATGATCTGTTGCCAAATGAATTAATGGCAAATTTTTATGATGTGATTCTTTCATCAATACCGAAGGCGGTAACATGCTATTCAAAACAGGCAAACCTTCATCTTTAAGTTGCTGCACCACTTCACGCGGTAACTTGGCCTGTGCCTGATATTGATTCACCACAATGCCTTCAATTTGTAAGTTTGCATTGTGATCATCTTGAGTTTCCAGCACATTTTCAATTAGGCTTTGCAAAGCGCGTTTAGAAAAGACATCGCAGTCAAATGGAATAAGCACCCGATCTGCCGCAATTAATGCCGACAAGGTGAAAAAGTTAAATGCAGGCGGAGTATCAATAAATACGCGGTCATATTGATCGGACAATTGTTGCAAGGCATCGCGCAGCTTGTAAATTTTATGTTTCGATTCAAGTGCATGTGCCAAACCGCCCAATTGTGGACTGGCAGGAATCACATCCAAATTTTTAAATGGTGACTGATGCACAAAGGCTTCTAAACCTTTGCTGCGGTTTTTTAAAATTGAGCCTAAGGCATTGCCCAATAAACCTTTGGATTGATTTGCACCCAACACTTCTTCAAAATAATTTTCGATGTTGGGTTCAAGCGCAGGCTTATCGGCAGAATAAGTAGCATCATCACCCAATAAATATTGGCTAGAGTTGGCTTGCGGGTCAAGGTCAATCACCAAAGTTTTTAAACCCTGATGCGCACTAATTGCAGCCAAATTGACGGTAATACTGGATTTTCCAACACCACCTTTCTGATTAAACACCACACGTGTGCGCATTGCCGCCCCTCTTTTCAATTTTTGTTGTGACATCGCTTCAGTTTAACTGAGCTGTAAATATTCTTGCCAAATTATGTCTAACAATTCACCAGTGCTCAAATATACAAACTCTCTCTTGTCGATATTTACATACATTCAATACGCGTGAGTTTGCATCCACAAGCAACATCCACAGTTAAACCTGCTGACTTAACCAAAGCTTGGTTTTAACATCACCAAACCTAAAATGGCAAAAAATGCGACTAGGGCTAAGCCCCAACCCACACGACGTTGAATCAACAAAATACGCTCATCTTTTTTATACGCTTTAATCAAAGAAGAAAGCATCACAAAAAATAAAATAATTTTGGCATAAAACCAAGCTTCGACCTGAAAATCCTTCAGAAATAAGGCAATGACTCCTGTCACCACAATCAACGTGAGTGCCGAATGCTGTAAAGCCACAAAGACTTTCCATGCTTTAGGGTTTGGAGAGTGATTCAATGTGCCTTTAAATAAAGTCATGGCACGCACCACTATCACCAACAGCAACAAAGCCACTGCAGCAACGTGAATGTTGTTCAGCATTGATAAATTTTCCATCTATAGCCTTCCCTTACGCATTTTTTGGTGCATGTGCACATTCAGGGCTAGACGTATCTTGGCCTTGCCACTCAGAGGCGACAAAGGCATGAATTGCCAGTGCATGAATTTTACTTGGCGCAAGTAAGTCACCCACAGCAGCATAAATTTTTTGATGACGTTGTACCGAACGTAAGCCCTGAAAAGCATCACTGACCATCACCACTTTAAAATGGGATTCTTTTCCTGGGAAATAACCGCCATGCCCTGCAGATTCATTCACAACTTCTAAATGACTTGGATTTAAAGCAGCTAAGCGTTGTAACAATTGTTGTTCTAAACTCATGATTGTATTTCCCAAAATGGTTTAAAGGCTGCCTAGCAGTATAACTGCGTTCTATACAATTCTCAGCACTTTGGTAGAATCATTCGTGCTTCGTGCCGTTACAGCGTGTTTTTCTACTTAAATTTGGCGATCTCATCGCCAGTTGTTCTAAAAAATGTCGTTTATTTATGCAATTAAGCTAATTTTTTGCATAAATGGATTGACCCTATTTTTTCATCATGTATTATACACCGCATGCGGGAATAGCTCAGTTGGTAGAGCACAACCTTGCCAAGGTTGGGGTCGCGAGTTCGAGTCTCGTTTCCCGCTCCAAATTCAAAAAGCCCTAATCGAAAGATTGGGGCTTTTTTTATTGTTGATTTTAATAAATATTTTTATAAATCAAAAAATCTGATACATAAAAAAGTAAGTTAACAGAATATTACATTTGGAATTAGTGACCAAATGGTGACCAGAAAGTGACTCAACTTTTTTACTCGCTACTTCCTGTACTGGGCTGAATCTAATTGATCAAGCCTTTTTTTGTAATTACATAAAAAATTATTGATTATGTATCTTATTATTCCTTGCTTATATCCTTATTATTTCCCTGCACCAATGTATGATTTGTTCGCTCAAATATAAATAACTCTCCAACCTGTATATCTAAAAAATCACATACCCGATCAATAGTATCGAAATCTATTCGTGTCAAATCACCATTATAAAGCTTATGCAATGTCGTTTTATTAATACCAGTACCACGAATAAGATCCGCGACTCTCATCCTTCTTGCAGCCAAAAGAGTTGGAAGTTTACAAATAATCACAATAAATTCCTCTAATCCGATTACTTTTTCATTGCATTTAAGCAATTTTAAAGTTAATTTACCTTCAAGGATGCAATTTATCCCCACATCCGATGAAGTTTTACAGGAATATGATTATGACATACACCTACATGACAGCCCAACAGTTGGCTGAAAAAATTCATTACGACCCACGTACCATCCGTAACCAACTTAAGGACAGTATTTTCCTTGAGGGCATTCATTACATCCGCCCATTCGGTGGACGCAAAATTTTGTTTGTTTGGGAACGTATTGAAGAAGATATGTTGAAGTTCACAAGCCTTGGGCTAACTACTTTGCAATAAGGAGTACGGCATATGGCTAATATTCAGGAACGTTATGGAAAGCTCGTAGTAGACTTCCGTTATCAAGGTGTTCGTTGCAGAGAAACAACCAGTCTCGAAGCGACAACACAAAACCGTAAACTACTCAAAAAACGCTTGGAACAACTTGAGGCTGAAATCACCTTAGGTACTTTCGAATATGCGAAATATTTCCCTAAAAGCAAACGTGTTACACAGTTTACTGTGATACAGCAACGCAAGGATGTGCTGAGCTCATCAACACCCCTATTTAAGGATTTTGCGCATATTTGGTTTAATGAGAAAAAAATTGAATGGCGCAGTTCCTACCAGGAAAAGGTACTGATTATTTTAAACAACTATTTGATCCCTGCATTAGGCCATCAGTGCTTGGATCAGATAAAAAAGCCAGACTTGCTTGAATTCCGTTCCTCTCTCGCCAAAGTGAATTACGGTTTAAAGCAAGCAAGTCTGAAGGCGTCCAGAATCAATCAGATCATGACTCCTTTACGTATGATACTTAATGATGCGGCGGAACGATACAGCTTTGTTTCGCCATATAAAAATATTAAGAATCTAAAGGAAAGTCGCATTGATGTAACACCTTTCACTTTACAGGAAGTACAGAAGATCTTAGAGACTGTACGCGATGATTTTAAACCATACTATACCGTTCGCTTCTTCACAGGTATGCGTACCAGTGAAATTGATGGGTTACGGTGGCATAACGTCAATTTTCAACGTCGCGAAATCTATATCAAAGAAGCTTTGGTCAACGGCAAACTTGGTGATACCAAAACCTATGGATCAGACCGTGTCATCCAAATGAGTGAACGAGTGTATCAAGCTCTTTTAGAACAAAAGAACATTGTCAAGAGTCGCTCTGAATTCGTTTTTTCTATGCGAAATGGCAATCCATTGGACTATCGCTTAGTGAATCGACGTGTATGGCATCCATTATTAAGATTTTTAGGTCTTAAAAGTCGTCGTGCATATCAAACACGGCATACTGCAGCGACATTATGGCTCTCAGCTGGGGAAAACCCAGAATGGATTGCCAAACAATTGGGGCATTCAACCACTGAAATGTTGTTCCGTGTTTACAGTCGCTATGTCCCTAATATTACGCGTCGTGATGGCAGTGCTTTTGAGCTCATGCTTGAAAAGTTAAAAGACATGGAGAATGAGTATGACTAAATCATTCTTTGGCGGTGTTGTGGTGTCACAGGAAGCTGATGCAGTGGCGAGAGAGCTCATTCAGGAGTTTCAAACTCATAAATCAAAAAACTAAGGTCATCTAATTGATGACCTAGCCCTTTTGCATCTATTAAAAGGTTAAAAATGGCTTTGTTGCACAAACCTATCTGTAAAGGGTTTTTCAGCGATATAATTTTCAAATGAAGAAGCCTGCACACAAAATCTACCGCACAACCAATTGGCCCGCATATAACCGAGCACTCATGAGTCGCGGAAATATTGCCATTTGGTTTGATCCTGCTACGCAATGGTATGCTCCATCAATAGGCAAACAAGGGCGAAATCAAACCTACTCCGACGCAGCTATC
>DBIN01000053.1 GCA_002296655.1 Acinetobacter sp. UBA801 | reverse complement strand
TGTTTACTTTTTAATGACAACTTATTTAAAGGATTTATTATCACCAATAATGCACTCAGCAATCTCTCTTAAGTTTCTGCTTTTAAATTTCATATTCTTATTTTTCGTAAAGGCTATTTGCGTTTAATTTAATATATGCATTGAGACCGTTTCCAAATTTAGCTAGCTGCTTCATATGTTCAACCTTATCTATACCTGCACTTCGATAACTATAAGTATAAATTTTAGCTGTACCACTAAATTTAACCCTTATTATTGTTATTAATGCCTGAAATAACGGTAAAATGATCATTTTTTCTATGTTTGATATAAGCAATGACTGGGATTTTCAACTTCTCTAATGTGTCTAGTGATACAGCATAACCTTTTGCTTGAAAACCTAATTTATTTAATGCTTTCTGCATATCGTCAAAGGATGCCATAAGGTCACCCTTATCCATGATTTTTAAAACTTCTTCTTCAGTTACTTTTTGGTTGTAATAACCATTAAGAAGGGTTGCAATCGATGCAGCACCGCAAGAAAAATCAAGATCTTGTTTTACGATATTATGATCACGGATTTGTTTCCATGATTTTACTTTAATCTCGTTGTGGTAGTGATTGAAGTAAATGGGATTTGCATGAGTGAATTGTGTCATTAATATTAGGCTAATGAAAAGCTTATTCATAAATAATTCTTAGTAAGTATGTTGTATTTCATATATATTCCTATTTTTTATGATCAAAAACATATAGAATTAGTATCATAAATGAAAAAAATATACATACTATTAAAGAAAGAGCCATACTATCTATGAATACAAATGAAATTTTTTTAATAAAAGCATTTAACTCAAGTGGAATCCTATTATTCTTATAGTCTATGAACGTGAGAGCTAAAAAGCTTATAATAGTAAATAATATAAAAGAATATATGGCAGCAAAAGTTTTATTCTTATTTTTAATTTTCTCCAGTATTTTACCAATAATAAAAAATCCAATAATTGTACAGATAACAGCATTCAGTGTTAATGATAGTAAACCATTTACTTCCATAGAATTCCTTAGTTTTCATATCCAGAATTAATTAAAATTTAATTAATTCTGGATGCTAGATTGGAATATAATAGGTTTATCTAAATCTATTATATGTTTGATTAGCTGTAAAGCTGACACCAGTTCCTGTTACTTTGATACCAATTCCTACGGGGTTTGTCCATGTTCGTTGCATATTTTTTACTGTGTTTGCAACGAATCCTCTATTTGCAAAAGTCATTTGTCCCCAATTTTGTGTAATTCCTGTACTGCGTAATGCAGCTCCACCTACCCCACTAGTTAGAGCTCCAACTCCTGTAGAAAAAGCAGCATTTGACCAAGACCAAGAATTTGAATAATTATTAACAAAGTTAGTGCATACAAAACAACCTGAAGCAGTATAGGCATTATATCCATTTGAAAGACTATAACTACCAAAACCTATTCCAGCTCCTATAGCAAAGTTTGCAACAGCCCCTTGAGTATCTTTCATTTCTTGATTAGAAAGTTCAGTCGCTTGAAAGTATCCCAAATTTCATATCCAACTACACCTGAATCACCATCTAAATCCAAATATCTTTCCATATCCATACAAAAAAAATAAAGCCATATATGAAATATGGCTTTATAAAATTATTTCAAGTGTTAAAAAGAATTATTTTAACTACGCCACATTCCCTTCCAAGAAGTCCTGCGCAAAGCGTTGCAATACACCGCCCGCTTCATACACAGACACTTCCTCTTCAGTATCTAAACGACAGGTTACAGGCACTTCAATCGTTTGGTTTTTACCATCATCCGTTGAACGCTCAATCACCAAAGTCAAAGTTGAACGTGGTGCAATGTTACCAATCACGCTATAAAGTTCCGTACCATCCAAACCTAAAGTTTTACGGTTTACACCCGCTTTAAACTCAAGAGGCAATACGCCCATACCCACCAAGTTGGTACGGTGAATACGCTCAAAACCTTCAGCCACAATTGCTTCCACACCCGCAAGACGCACACCTTTTGCAGCCCAGTCACGGCTTGAACCCTGACCATAATCCGCACCCGCAATAATAATTAACGGCTGCTTGCGGTTCATATAAGTTTCAATCGCTTCCCACATACGCATTACTTCGCCTTCTGGCTCAACACGCGCTTTAGAACCTTGCTTAATTGTGCCGTCTGAACGTACCACCATTTCATTAAACAATTTCGGATTCGCCAAAGTTGCACGTTGTGCAGTGAGATGATCACCTCGGTGCGTTGCATAAGAGTTGAAATCTTCTTCTGGCAAGCCCATTTTTGCCAAATATTCCCCTGCTGCCGAATCTAAAATAATCGCATTCGATGGAGATAAATGGTCTGTGGTGATGTTATCGCCCAAAATTGCCAACGGACGCATATTGGCCAATGTACGTGGAGCCGCCAATGCACCTTCCCAGTATGGCGGACGGCGGATATAAGTACTTTGTGGACGCCAGTCGTAGAGTGGACTTTCAGATTTTTCTGACTCACCCAAGTCAAACATTGGAATATACACTTGGCGGAATTGTTCAGGTTTAACCGATGCTTTCACCAAAGCATCAATTTCTGCATCAGATGGCCAAATATCTTTTAAGTAAATTGGGTTACCATTTTGATCTGTACCCAAAGCATCCTTTTCGATGTCAAACCGAATAGTGCCCGCAATCGCATAAGCCACAACCAATGGTGGAGATGCCAAGAAAGCTTGTTTTGCATACGGATGGATACGACCATCAAAGTTACGGTTACCCGAAAGTACCGCAGTCGCATATAAGTCACGATCAATAATTTCTTGCTGAATGGCTGGATCTAATGCACCAGACATACCGTTACAGGTGGTACATGCATAAGCCACAATACCAAAACCAAGTTTTTCTAAGTCTTTCAGTACGCCTGCTTCTTCCAAATACAATGCAGCCGCTTTAGAACCTGGTGCAAATGATGATTTCACCCAAGGTTTACGCAGCAAACCCAATTCATTGGCTTTACGTGCCAACAAACCTGCTGCTACAGTATTACGCGGGTTTGAGGTATTGGTACAAGAAGTAATTGCCGCGATGATGATGGCGCCATCTGGCATTAAACCATCGCTACGTTGTTCTACCACACCCGCAATGCCTTTTTCTTTCAGGTCAGATGTTGAAACACGTGCATGCGGATTCGATGGGCCTGCAATGTTACGCGTTACTGTTGAAAGGTCAAAACGTAACACACGTGGATACTCTGCCTGAGTCATTTCAGATGCCCAAAGACCAATTTCTTTAGCATAAGTTTCAACCAGTTTTACCTGATCTGCTTCACGACCTGTTAAGGTTAAATAGTCGATGGTGTTTTGATCGATATAGAACATGGCAGCGGTTGCACCATATTCAGGTGTCATGTTGGAAATCGTGGCACGATCACCCACCGACATGCTATCTGCGCCTTCACCAAAGAATTCTAAATAAGCACCGACGACACGCTCTTTACGCAAAAACTCGGTTAAAGCCAACACGATGTCTGTTGCAGTAATCCCTGCTTGACGCTGACCAACCAACTCAACACCAATAATATCGGGCAGACGCATCCAAGAAGCACGACCCAACATCACATTTTCAGCTTCAAGACCGCCTACCCCCACAGAAATGACACCCAAAGCATCGGTATGTGGTGTATGTGAGTCTGTACCAACACAAGTATCTGGGAATGCAATGCCTTCACGGTTTTGAATCACTGGGGACATTTTTTCTAGATTGATCTGGTGCATGATGCCGTTGCCCGCAGGAATCACATCAACATTTTCAAACGCAGTTTTAGTCCATTCAATAAAGTGGAAACGGTCTTCATTACGACGATCTTCCACTTCACGGTTTTTACGGAAAGCATCTGGGTCAAAACCGCCATATTCCACCGCTAAAGAGTGATCGACAATTAACTGGGTAGGTACGACAGGATTCACTTTAGAAGGGTCGCCACCCTGTTCGGCAATCGCATCACGCAAGCCTGCCAAATCCACCAATGCAGTTTGACCTAAAATGTCGTGACACACTACACGCGCTGGATACCACGGAAAATCATGCTCTTGTTTACGCTCAATCAATTGTTTTAAAGATTGTTCTAAAATTGCAGGATCACAACGGCGCACTAACTGTTCTGCAAGTACTTTTGAGGTATAAGGAAGTTTGGCATAAGCGCCTGGCTGGATCTCTTCAACGGCTTGTCGGACGTCATAAAAATCGAGCTGAGTGCCTTGCAGTGGTTTGCGGTAGTTGTTATTCATCTGGTATTCGCCCTTACTCTATTGTTCTCAACATCTTATGGGATGATTATTTTCCCTGGTCGAAAGCATTGTACGCCGCCAAAAACCTATTTCCCAAATCTTATATATTTCATATACTTAAATACAAAAACAGGGGTTTTGGAAACATTTAATTACATTTTGAGTAAAATTCTTGCCCTAAAAATGCTTTTTTGTGAAAAATAGCGCAAAATTGACCTCATTCTTTAGTCTTAGATTTTATTGTGAAAGGTTATTCATGCGCGATTTAGCTTTCTGTGCTTTAAGTTTAAACGGTGTTGATGCACAAAAATTTCTGCAAGGTCAGGTGACCGTCAATGTCGAAACCTTAGCTGAAAATACAACGTGTTATACTGCAATTTGCAGTTTAAAAGGACGCGTTCAGTTTGGTTTATGGCTTAAAAAAAACTCGTCTGAAAGTTTTGAAATAATCAGCACTGCCGACCAAGCCGAAGATTTAGCCAAACACATTAAAAAGTTTGGCGCATTTTCAAAAATGCAGCTTGAAACCATCGGTACGGTTTACCCAACCATTCAGGGCAATCACACTGAATTTTCAACTGAAGTCACCGATTTAAACGCATGGCAGCTACAAGCGATTGACACAGGTCAAGCGTGGATTCAAGCCTCAACAGCAGAAGTGTTTCAGCCACAGGAATTGCGTTTGCATCAACGAGATGGCGTGCATTACGACAAAGGCTGTTATTTGGGTCAGGAAGTGGTGGCACGTTTATGGTTTAAAGCCAAACCGAAACGCTGGTTGCATTTAATTCAAGGTTCAGGCGAAGTCCCTGCACCTGCCGCCAAACTGAATAATGATGTAGAAGTGGTAAATAGCATAGCAACTGCAGATGGTTTTAAAGCGTTAGTGGTTGCTAAACCAAGTGCTTTGCAAGAATTATCTGTACAAGTGTTAGATTTACCTGAACATTTAAATGGCGATGTCGCCCGCCCGCAATAGACTTAAAAAAATTGGTTATATCACGAGGGAATCACAAGATTCCCTCGTTCTTTTCTGTGATTTGAATAATTCACAGTTTTTATATTTACATTCACACTTTTCAACTTATGATGAATGCACCACTGCAAAACAAAAGTACATCAATGGAGTGATGTGCAAAAGAGAACAAGGTAAAACTCAAATGATGAAAAAACTACTCATTGCGGGCGCAATCGTCCTATCTAGCAGCATCAGCATGGCAAATAGCAACATTCCAACCGATCCTGCTTTTGCCAAGATTGAACAATTAATGCAAGCCAACAAGATTAAAGATGCCTTTCTGGAATTAGAAAAACTTGCCAAAGCAGACAATGCACAAGCCATGTATAACTTAGGCTATTTGACGCAAACAGGACAAGGCACAGCAAAAAATGAAAAGAAAGCCATTCAGTTGTATGAGCAATCTGCCCAAAAAGGCTACCCTGTTGCAAGTTATGTTTTAGGTAAAAACTATCTTACTGGCGCACTGGGTTTAAAACAGGATGCTGCCAAAGCCAAACAATATTTACAAACTGCATCCAATCAGGGTTTTAATGATGCTACAGTAGATTTAGCAGTTTTATATTTCTCAGAAAATACGGCGGCATCTGACCAAAAAGGTTTAAAGCTATTACAACCCTTAATTGCCAAAGATTATTATCAAGCCATACATGCAAAAGCCTTGTATGATATTAGCACAGGCTTTAAAAATAAAGATGAAGCACCCATTAAGCAAGGGTTGCAAAGCATTCAAAACTTGGCCCAAAAGGGCTATATTCCTGCACTAATGGCAGTAGGCAATATGTTTGTGAATGGTAATATCGTGCCGCAAAACTTGCCTGAAGCGAAAAAGATTTTTGCCTCACTGGCACAGGAAAATGTACCCCAAGCCCAAGAATCATTAGCTGTGGTTGAAAAAATGATGGCAGATCAAGCCAAAGCTTCCAACAAGGCAACCGCTAAGAAAAGTTAAGATAGTTTCTTTATAAAAGCTATTAATCAGAGAAATTTTAAAAAAAGTCTGTATCAGCGTAATACAGACTTTTTGTGATTTGAGCACTTCAAACCAAAATTATAAATATTTACCCGATTGTGTCAATAAAATCGCCACCATCACAAAACCCAATATTGTACTCAACACTAAGGGGACTAATGCTTTTTCATCCAAACCGTAGTGCTGCCCGAAAATACCAAAAGCAATTGGCATGGGTAAAGCTGCCAGTAAAGTCCCGACAAACAACATTTCTCGGTTCACATCTAATGCCCATAAAATCCCAAAGATCGTGAGTGGCATCAGCAATACTTTGAATACGACCAAAACAATACTTTGCAAATTGACCGACTTGATTTGCATACCGACCAAACTTCCACCAATAACAAATAAAGCCAAAGGTGAAGCAGTTTTTCCCAACATTTCTAGAATTTGTGAGATAGATTGTGGCAGTTTTAAGTTGATGAACACACACAACATGCCCAATAAAATAGATAAAATGACTGGATTTTTCAGTAAGCGCTGCACAGTTTCGGCATACACTTGCCAACCTGATTTCGCTGAAGATTGCAGTCCACGTTCTGCCAAAATTAGCATCAATGCCACAATAATTAAATTTTCGACAATTAAAGTTAAAGACAAATAAATTGCGGATTGACTGCCAATCAACAAAGTTAAAATAGCAGTGCCAATAAATCCTGTATTTGACATTGATGCACCCATCGCCAGAACACTAGCATGAGTCAAACTTGAATTAAAATAATGCCGATACAATAAAAAAGCACAAATAAACAGCAAAATAGAACCGCCGCCGTAGCCTAAAAAGTAAGCAGGACTCCAAATTTCTGCCAAACTCTTACTGGCCAAGGCCTGCAATAAAAATGCAGGCAAGGCGACTTTCATAACAAACTGCCCTAGAACCTGAATTGCGTTTGCGTCTATAAACTGGCTTCTGACGGCAAAATATCCCAACAGCACCACTGCACAAATGGGAAATAAAATACTCAGTAACACCCTGACATCCTTTTTCAGTGTTGCCCATAATCGACATGGTTTTTACTGATTTAGCTTACACCGAAGCTCCCGATAAAGCACGGAAAAATAGTGTAAGTTTCACTTATTTTAAAGAGAAATATCAGGAACCTACATTCATATCTGCGGGTTTAAACGGCGCAAATAAACTACGGAACCCATGCGGCTGACATCGTAAATATTGCGGGGCAATTTCAATTTTTTCGCCCAATTCTGCCGCAGCATGCCATGGCCAACGTGGGTCATATAAAATGGCACGTGCTATCGCAATTGCATCGGCCTGTTGATATTGCAAAATACCTTCTGCCTGCATCGGTTCAGTAATCAAACCCACCGCAATTACAGGAATTTTTACAGCTTGCTTAATTGCATGAGCAAATGGCGTTTGATAACCCGCATGCACATCAATTTTTTGATCGACATGCAAACCGCCGCTCGACACGTGAATATAAACCGCACCTAAATGCTCTAGTGCCTTTGCCAAACCCACTGCAGATTCCAGACTCCAGCCATCTGCATCATCCATCCAGTCTGTTGCAGAAATTCGCACGCCAATTGGATAGCCTTTTGGTACAGCATTTTGAATGGCTTGAAATACTTCCAATGTAAGGCGAATACGATTTTCCAAACTGCCGCCATATTCATCTTGGCGGTGATTAGACAGGGGTGACATAAATTGATGCAGTAAATAGCCATGCGCGGCATGAATTTCGATTAAGTCAAAACCTGCATCCACCGCTCTTACTGCGGCGCTGGCAAAGTCTGCAATCACCTGTTGAATTTCATCTTGCGTTAAAGCATGCGGTGGATGTTCGTGCGATTGAAATGGCAACTCACTGGCCGATACCGTCTGCCAGCCATGTTCTTCATTCGGTGCAAACTGTCCTTTGCCCTGCCACGGTTTATCGGTTGAAGCTTTACGTCCCGCATGTGCCAACTGCACAGCAAATGGCATAGGCGATAAACTTTTAACTTTATGCAATAGCGCTTTCATCTGCGCACGCTGCATGTCATTCCATAAGCCTAAATCTGCATAACTAATACGTCCTTCTGCCTGCACTGCCGTGGCTTCTACAATACACATCCCTGCGCCCGACAAGGCATAATTTGCCCATTGCTGCTCATGCCAATAACTCAACTCACCTTGTTCGTTGGCAGAATATTGACACATCGGGGCGATAACAATTTTGTTGGCAAGTTGCAGTGATCCAAATTGAATCGGCTGAAAAAGTAATGTCACGCTGCATGCCCTCATACTGTGCGATTCACCAAAAGCGAATCATTAAATAAAAAAGAAGTAATCACTCGGAATCTGCCATCTGTTTTAGATGGTTTTTTCTATAATAAATGTTCAAAAATGATTTATTTATAACGTGTTGTATGGTTTTTGCAAAGCCTGCTTTTACTTTTCACAGAATAATTTTGCGATCGCACACTATGGCTTGTATTCTATGGCTTGCATTCTATGGATAATGCCCAATATTAAGCGCATTGCTTTTTGCCCTTGACTGCTTAATTTCTACAAGCGGATTGAATTTGTACCATGCCTGAATTACCAGAAGTTGAAACTACCAAAACCAGTTTATTGCCGCTGCTAGATCAAAAAGTCCTGAATGTAGAAGTACGTCAAGCCAGTTTACGCTGGCCAATTTCAGAAAACCTGCATAAACTCACAGGACAAAAACTACTGCAATTGACCCGCAGATCCAAATACATTCTCGCGCAATTTGAACAGGACAGCATGTTGTGGCATTTAGGCATGTCGGGCAGTTTTCGTCTTTGCGATGCGCACGAAGATTTACGCAAACACGACCATCTGATTATTCAGTTTGAAGATATGCAATTGCGCTACCACGACCCACGTCGTTTTGGCTGTATTTTATGGCTCAATGAAAGCTCGCAACACAAACTGATTGATCCACTTGGCCCTGAGCCATTGAGTGATGCCTTTAACCCCGACTATCTTGCACAGAAGCTCAAAAATAAAAATGTTGGCATCAAAGTTGCAATTATGGATAACCATGTCGTGGTGGGTGTGGGCAATATTTATGCCACGGAAAGTCTGTTTAATTTAGGTATTCACCCTGCACAACCTGCATCATCTCTCAGTTTGGAACAGATTGAAAAACTGGTGCTTGAAATCAAGCGCATTTTAAAACAAGCGATTGATTTAGGGGGTTCGACCTTGCGTGATTACAGCAATGCGATGGGCGAAAATGGCTATTTCCAGCAAACCTTGTTGGCGTATGGACGTGCAGGTGAAATGTGCGTGAATTGTGAAACCACTCTAGAAAATTTAAAACTGGGCCAACGTGCCTCGGTATTTTGTCCTGAATGTCAGCCTTTGAAAAAAGTACTCACTGCGACCAAAGCTGCAACAAGCAAACGAGGTAAGAAAGTATGAGAACCGCTATTGTGCGTCATATCTTAGTGAAAGATAAAGAAACCTGTGAACAACTGAAAAAGCGGATTCAATCAGGTGCTGATTTTGCCAAAATTGCCAAACAATTTTCGACCTGCCCTTCAGGAAAAAAAGGTGGGGAATTGGGTGAGGTCAAAAAAGGACAATTGGTACCCGTGATTGATAAATTAGTGTTTACCGCAGCAGAACGCGTACTACACGGACCTGTAAAAAGTCAGTTTGGTTTTCATTTGGTAGAAGTAAAGTTTCGGATGTGATTTATAATGTTTGCAGAAAACCCTATACGATTTAAAAAAATTGATTATCTAGAACTAAACCCTAAGGCTAAAGAAAATTATAACTTCCATCAAATGGCAGCAATACTTTCTAATTATGGCTATAATTAGACCTCTTGCGAAAGTATAGTTTTATCTAATTTTTGAATTGGCTAAAACCTTATAAAATATAGCTTTTGACTGCTTAAAATTTGACTAACGCAAGAAGTCTATTGTATTTGGCTTAATGATGATTGGAACGGTGCAGATTGTATTGCTATGCATATTGATGGTGTTTCTGATATCAAAATTCAACTTAAAGGTAATATATCTTTTGATAAAAAATATTGTGGAAAAAACCTCTATATTGCATTTTTTGAAGATAAACAGCTTTTCATCTATCCACATGACATCGTGTTAAGTCAAGTTGAGGATATTATATCTGATAAAAAATGGTTACAGCAAGGCTCATACTTTCAAACTAAGATTACTAAAAGATTCAAAGAAATTATCGAACCTTATAAAATCCAGAAATAATCTTAATTCAACTAAAACTCTACCCAAACAAAACGGCGCATAAAGCGCCGTTTGTTTTGATTGCGTATTAAAAATTATTGACGTTTTTTCAATTCATCACGAATTTCACGTAGCAATTCGATATCTTCTGGCGTTGCTGCTGGTTCTGGCGCTGCTTCTTCTTGTTTACGGCGCATACGATTAATCATTTTCACCATTAAGAACACCACCCATGCCAAAATAATGAAGTTAATTAAAATCGTAAGGAAGTTACCATAGGTCAGGACGTTTACACCTGCTTTGGTTAACTCATCTAAAGACTGTAAATTGTTTGGGTTATCGCCCAAAACAAAGAACTTTTGTGTGAAATCCACACCACCGCCAGTGATCACAGTAATCAATGGCATGATGATATCTTTCACTAATGAGTCAACAATTTTACCAAATGCCCCACCAATAATCACACCGACAGCCAAGTCGATCATATTACCTTTTACCGCAAACTCGCGGAACTCTTGAATAATACTCATTTAAATCTCCAGTTTTTTTTGACTTTAATTTATGTGACGAAGTATACATTAATTTTATAGCTTCATTTCCACGTAATTTACTCGGAAATCATCTGTTTTTATACATAGGCTTGCTAATTTTAAACAAAAAAATGCCATCAATAAATTGATGGCATTTTTAAATGGCGCTGCCCCGCATGGGGTAACCTCATTTTTAAAACTTATTTACCAGAACGGTTACGTTTACGTTCGTTTTCAGTCAAATAGCGCTTACGGATACGGATTGACTTTGGCGTTACTTCAACCAACTCATCATCTTCAATAAATTCAAGCGCTTGTTCAAGCGTGAATTCAATTGCAGGTACCAGTGTCAACGCATCATCAGTACCAGAAGCACGTACGTTTGTTAACTGTTTCGCTTTGGTTGGGTTAACCACCATATCGTCTGAACGAGAGTTAATACCGATAATCATACCTTCATAAACTTCTAACTGTGGTTTCGCGAATAGACGACCACGGTCTTGAAGTGTGAACAGTGCATAGCCCAGGCAAGTACCTTGAACCATAGAAATCAGTACACCGTTTTGACGTTTCGCAACAGTACCTTGCTTCATTGGACCGTAGTGCGAGAAGCTAGACGTCATGATGCCTGTACCAGAAGTCATGGTCAGGAATTCAGAACGGAAACCAATCAAGCCACGTGAAGGCACAGTTGCTTCAATACGGATACGGCCTTTACCGTCAACTTCCATATTGGTCATTTCGCCTTTACGGTGACCCATTTGTTCCATTACAGCGCCTTGGTGCTGTTCTTCAACGTCAAAAGTCACGTTTTCGTATGGCTCTTGTTTTTCACCATCAATTTCTTTGATGATTACTTGCGGACGCGATACCCCCATTTCGAAGCCTTCACGACGCATGTTTTCAATAAGAACTGAAAGGTGAAGTTCACCACGACCAGATACTTTGAAACGGTCTGGACTGTCAGTATCTTCAACACGTAATGCTACGTTGTGAATCAATTCGCGGTCTAGACGTTCACGGATATTACGTGAAGTTACGAACTTACCTTCTTTACCCGCAAAAGGTGAGTTATTTACCTGGAATGTCATCGATACTGTAGGTTCATCTACAGACAATGGTGGTAAAGCTTCAACATTTTTCGGATCACAAATGGTGTCAGAAATGTTGAGTGCATCGATACCCGTTACACAAACGATATCGCCTGCAGAAGCTTCTTCAACGTCAACGCGATCTAGACCATGATAACCCATGATTTTTAAGATACGGCCGTTACGTGTTTTGCCATCTTTATCGATTACAGTTACTTGTGTGTTTAATTTCACTGAACCACGCTGGATGCGACCAATACCGATAACGCCTACGAAGCTGTTATAGTCAAGTGAAGATACTTGCATTTGGAATGGACCGTCAACGTCAACCGCTGGTGGTTCAACGATGTCTACGATCGTTTGGAACAACGGAGTCATATCTTCAGCAAGTTCTTCTGGAGAAGGACCAGCAACACCACGAAGGCCTGAAGCATAAACAACTGGGAAGTCTAACTGTTCGTCAGAAGCACCCAAGTTATCGAACAAATCAAATACTTGGTCAATTACCCAGTCTGGACGCGCGCTTGGCTTGTCGACTTTGTTAATAATCACGATTGGTTTCAAACCACGTGCGAACGCTTTTTGCGTTACGAAACGAGTTTGTGGCATTGGGCCTTCTTGTGAGTCTACAAGAAGAAGTACGCAGTCAACCATCGACATTACACGTTCAACTTCACCACCGAAGTCGGCGTGTCCCGGGGTGTCCACAATGTTAATGCGGTATTCAGTATCAGTACGTTTGTCTAACCATTTGATTGCAGTGTTTTTTGCAAGAATGGTAATACCACGTTCACTTTCAATAGCGCCTGAATCCATGACACGCTCAATCTCGCCCGCTCGTTCACCGAGTGCGCCCGATTGTTGTAAAAGTTTATCCACAAGAGTTGTTTTACCGTGGTCAACGTGCGCAATAATTGCGATGTTGCGGAGAGTTTTAATATCTGACATTTAAATTCAATACGCTATAAATTTGAGGGCAAATTATACAGAAAAATACTAAAGTTTTATAGTGACACTTTATTGACACACACATTTTTTTTTGATGAGTGGCGTGCTTTGGGTTTTGTAATGCTGTGTAACTCGATTAGAATAGCGCCACTTTTGCAATTTCTTTACGACATATGTCTGATTTTAACCAATCTCCCTCCCCAAAAGCCCAACTTGATCTGGTCTATGGTCTGAATGAGCGTCCAAAACCACTTATCGCTTTTTTAGCCGCTTTTCAGCATTTACTGGCAATTATTGTTCCAATTGTGACCCCTGGCTTATTGATTTGCTTGGCTTTAGGTGTTTCCAAACAAGATACCAACATGATCTTATCAATGTCTTTGGTCATTTCAGGTTTTGCAACTTTTTTACAATGTAAAAAAGTCGGCCCTTTTGGTGCTGGTTTGCTCATTGTGCAAGGCACCAGTTTTAACTTTATTGGCCCGATTATTGGTATTGGCTCTGCCATGGTCGCCGCAGGCACACCGGTTGAATCGGTCATGGCAGCAATTTTTGGTGTCGTGATTGCTGGTTCATTTATTGAAATGGGTGTGTCCCAAATTTTGCCGTGGGTCAAAAAACTGATTACCCCACTGGTCACAGGCATTGTGGTTCTTCTCATTGGGTTGACCTTAATTAAAGAAGGCTTAATTAGTATGGGCGGTGGCTATCAAGCCATGAGCAATAATACCTTTGCCAATACTGACAACCTGATTATGTCGTGCACAGTCTTGGCAATTATTATTATTTTAAACCGTATCAATATTACCTGGATTAAAAGCTCTGCCATTTTAATTGCCTTGGTGATTGGTTATGCAATGGCAGGCATCATGGGTTATCTCGATTTTTCAGGTCTGAAAGATGCTCCACTGGTACAAGTTCCGACACCGATGCATTTTGGACTAGATTTCTCTTGGAGTTTATTCATTCCTTTGACATTTATTTATTTGGTAACGTCACTGGAAGCAATTGGTGATATTACCGCGACATCCAAACTTTCCAATCAACCTGTCGATGGCCCACAGTGGATGCAACGTATTAAAGGTGGTGTATTGGTGAATGGTGCCAACTCATTCTTGGCAGGTATTTTCAATACTTTCCCAAGTTCGGTATTTGCCCAAAACAATGGCGTGATTCAACTCACAGGTGTTGCTAGCCGTTATGTTGGCATCTGGATTGCAGCCCTCCTCATCATTTTAGGTCTATTCCCTGCGGTCGCAGGTGTGATTCAGGCTGTGCCTCAAGCCGTACTAGGTGGTGCTGTGATGGTGATGTTTGGTGCCGTTGCCGCTTCAGGGATCAATATTCTTTCAGGTGTCGTTTTAGATCGTCGTGCCTTGCTGATTATCGCAATTTCCTTGGGCTTAGGCTTAGGTGTTGCACAAGTGCCACAAATTCTGGAACACTTACCTGAATTATTCCGTAATATTTTCAGTTCAGGCGTTGCAACAGGCGGTATTGCAGCACTTATTTTAAACATTGTGCTTCCTGAAACTAAAAAGTAATTACATGTCCAAAAAACACTGTCTGAAATGAACTTAGACAGTGTTTTTCTATTGGAGAGAACCATGACCCCCCAAAGCGAAGTTTTACTCAGACAATATGACTATTTGTCTGGTCGTGTTCTACTGATCAATGCCCCAACCGATCAACTCCTCGCAGAATTGGGTGACTCAATCCAAGCCTCTGTCTGGACATGGAATTTCAACGACTATCAATACTTTCAAAATCAACAAGCGCAAGTGCATTTTGGTGCAGAGTTTCCTGCTGCCGAGTTTGATCAAGCAGTTATTTTCGTACCCAAATCCAAAGAATTACTGAATTATTTAATTCATAATGTTGCGGCCCAACTCAAAGTGGGCAGTAGCATATTTTTGGTGGGCGAAAAGAAAGCTGGAATTGAGCGAGCTGCAAAGCAATTACAACCTTATGGCAAAACACTCAAGCTAGATAGCGCACGCCACTGCCAACTTTGGCAACTGATTTTAGACTGCAAGGTTCAAAATAAGGCCTTAGCAGATTGGGCGCAAAACTATACCGTTGCTACACCTAAAGGTGATTTACAGATTTGTGCATTGCCGGGTGTATTTAGCCAAAAACACTTGGATGTTGGCACTGCCGTGTTATTACCTTATTTAAATCAGGTGACTGCTGGAAAAATTGCAGATTTTGGCTGTGGCGCGGGTGTGATCAGTGCTTACTTAGCCAAACTTAATCCTGAAAATCGTATTTTTGCTTTAGATGTCGATGCCTTTGCTTTAGCCTCAACGCAAATGACGTTTGAAAAAAATCAGCTCAACCCACAACAGCTTGAAATTAAAGCCGTGACAGGCATTGAGGATGCACCGTTATTTTTGCATGCCATCGTGAGTAATCCCCCGTTCCATCAAGGCATTCAAACACATTACGATGCGAGTGAAAATCTGTGTAAAACTTCACGTCGTCACCTGAAGTCGGGTGGTGAACTTTGGATTGTGGCTAATCGTTTTTTGAATTATCCACTCTTAATTGAACAAAGTTTCGGTCAATGCACAATCAAGGCAGATCAACAAGGCTTTAAAGTACTGTTTGCCAGTACACAAAAAAATACGAAGGACGCATGATGAGCGAAACTCAAAACAATCGACAGTTACAGCGTAAGCTCGGTGCGCGTCACTTAAACATGATCGCCATTGGTGGCTCAATTGGTACAGGTTTATTCCTTGCTTCAGGGGCCACCATTGCCAACGCAGGTCCTGGTGGCGCCTTGCTTGCGTATGCCCTCATTGGTGTAATGATTTATTTTTTGATGACCAGTTTAGGGGAACTTGCCACCCACAATCCAACGTCTGGGGCTTTCTTTACCTATGGCACTAAATATGTCGAAGGTGGTTTTGGTTTTGCACTCGGCTGGAACTATTGGTACAACTGGGCCATTACCGTGGCATTTGAATTGGTGGCTGTACAATTCATTATGAAATTCTGGTTTCCCGAGATTCCTGGTTTCTATTGGAGTGCGTTATTTCTAGCGGTTGTATTTGGAATTAATGCATTAACCGTAAAAGGATTTGGTGAATCAGAATTTTTCTTCTCGCTGGTCAAAGTCCTTGCAATTGTAGCGTTCATCATCATTGGTTTATTTATGATTATCAAAATCATGCTGACTCCAAATGTTGCTACTTTTGCCAATTGGAGCAAAGGTGAAGCGCCATTTGTAGGTGGATTATCTGCCTTAATTGGTGTAGCGATGATTGCAGGATTCTCTTTCCAAGGCACCGAAATGGTCGGAGTTGCAGCGGGCGAATCTAAAAATCCCAAAAAGACCATTCCAATTGCAATTAAACAAATTTTCTGGCGCATCTTATTATTTTATATCGTCTGTATTTTCATCATCGGCACACTCATTGCCTACGATGACCCTCGTTTACTCCAAGCAGCAGCGACTGATAATATCGCCCTTTCTCCTTTTACTTTACTGTATGAACAGGCAGGTTTTGCTTTTGCAGCAAGTGTTATGAATGCAGTGATTTTAACGGCTATTTTATCTGCTGGTAACTCAGGCATGTATTCCTCTACCCGTATGCTATTTGATATGGCACGCAAAGGTAGCGCACCAAAAGCTTTTGCACGACTGGATGCACGTGGCGTACCCATGAATGCACTTTATGCTACTACCGCAATTGCCGCACTGTGCTTTTTAACCACTTTTATTGGTGAAGAACAAGTATTTAACTGGCTACTGAATATGTCAGGTATGTGTGGCTTTATTGTCTGGCTTGGTATTGCTGTATCACATTATCGTTTTCGTAAAGGCTATTTGGCACAAGGCTACCAACTGCATGATTTAGCCTATCGTGCTAAATTCTTTCCATTTGCCCCGTGGTTTGCCTTTATCCTATGTGCGATTGTGGTCTTAGGTCAAAACTACCAAGCGGTGCTTGATGGTGAATGGTTAGCGGTATTATCAACTTATATTGGGATTTTTTTATTTTTAGCCATTTGGTTAGGTTATAAATGGAAGCACAAAACCAAACTGATTGCATATCAGGATATGGATGTGAAACCACTACACCCTGATCATGACTAAAAAATTTCTTCTTCTATTCACTTCATTTAAGAAGCTAAGGTTCAAAAAAACAGCCAACATTTGGCTGTTTTTTAGGGTAAATTTAAACCAAATTCGATTTACAACATATTTTGTTATCAATATTACGGTGAGAGATCACGCCACAAACTGCTCAATGTTGATTTTATAATCGCTAAACAACGACTTGATCGACTGATAGACATTCAGTACATATATCTTGTTTCAAAATTTGATCTGGGGCACCGCTTTGGAGTTTTTAAATGAATTGACGATAAACTTGATATAAAAATTCGGCTTAGTTTACAATTCAACAAACCGAAATATTAAGCACCATCAGCCTCTACTTTATTTACTCATTATTCTAATAATCATACTTTTACAATATTTTTTAAACGTATTGAATGTAAATCATTTCAGGCACTTTCTAATCCAGACACCTCATAAAAGAGAAGCATAAAAAAACGACTCCGAAGAGTCGTTTTTTCAACTTAACTCAAATTATTGAGCTTGTTGTTCAACAGTCACTGTACGGCTGCCAGTGATCGTCGCGAATACACGACGGTTCATAGCACGACCTTCTTTAGTGTTGTTGTCAGCAATCGGTTGATCCCAAGCGAAACCTTGAGTAGACAAACGAGCTGGATCTACATTGTATTCATTTACAAGTGAAGATTTAACAGAGTTCGCACGCGCTAAAGATAAACGTTCGTTCAATGCACGTGGACCAGTGTTGTCAGTGTGACCTTCGATGCGAGCAGTAGCGTTTGGATATTCAACTAACTTCTCTGCAACTTTAGCGATTTCTGGCTTGTACTGATCTTTGATGTTTGATTTGTTCGTATCAAAGAACACACGAAGTTCCATATTCAGGTCTTCAGTCAACTCTTGTGGAGCTGGTTGAACTGGAGCAACGGTTTCAACTGGAGCAACTTCTACTACAGGAGCAGCTGGCTTCAAGTGACCACCAAGAACGACGTTAAGACCAGCTAAAGCTGTGTAGTTCCAGAATTTTTCGTCAAAGTGGTAAGTACCACGTGCTTCAGTACGAAGAGATAACGCATCGTTCAAACGGAAGAACGCACCAACACCAGCGTTACCTAAAGTACCTTCAATATCTTCACCAGCAATAGAGCCTTCAGGCGAATATTTATAGTGACCTGCACCTAAAAGTACGTATGGCTTGATTTTGCTGTCATAGTTTTTAGTGATTAGATCAGAAGTTGCATAGAAGTTTCCTGCAATGTTCTGAGCTTTATATTCAGCACCCGCACCTAAACCTTCAACATCACCTTTAACTTGGCTATATTCAGCTTCAAAACCTAACCAAGGAGTAAGTTCAACACCAAGTGCTGCACCAACAAATAAATCGTCCTGTAATTCTGGACCATCTGTTAGTTTGTCATTGTTGTGTTGAGTATCTTGCCAAGTATAACCAAGCATTAAAGGAGTAATAGTTACGCCCGCGTTTGCAGCAGCTAAAGGAGCAGCTACGAGCATTGCTAATGCAATACGACTCATTTTCATGGATTTATCCTCCAGAGATAACAATTGTTGTTCAAGCTCAAGCTTAAATTTTCGACTACCCTGAGATAGGCTTTCTTATACCCCAGTATTATTTTTAAGCTAGTCACTTTGAATCATACAAACACTTTATTACTTTTCCAAGTGCTTGATAATTTTAATCAAGTAAATTATTGACAAAATTACTTACAATTTCCGTTGTAATTCGGTAACTTTCTACTCAATTTTTTGTGGCGAATAGCCTATCTTTCTTGCTGTTTATTTTAACACTTTCTAGAGAAGTTGTTTAGTAATTATTATACACAGCAGATAAAGCACTATAAAACAACAAATTACTCAAATTAATCATAAAAAACACAACAATAACAGGTAAAGACTTATGTCGAATGTAAGAAAAAACGGCTTCACACTGTTTGAATTGATCGTCACGTTAGCAATTAGTGCGATTTTAGTCATGATTGCCCTGCCACATTTTCATCAGCTGATGGCAGAACAAGAACTCAAACGAATTCAGTATTCATTACAGTCCAGCCTGAAAATAGCACGCTCTCATGCCTTCACCCATCACAGCAATGTGGTGATTTGTCCTACACAAAACTTTGTTCAATGTAGCAAGCAAAACTGGAATACTGGTTTTTTGATTTTTATGGATCGTAATCGAAACCGCCAAATTGACGACAGTGAATACATTCTTTATACAGAAAAAACTGCACTTAAATACGGAACCTTGGATTGGCGTGGAACTTTAAACATTCCTAGTGTGACTTTTAATGCACAACAAGGTTTGCCGATCGGCTCAAATGGTAGCTTCTTTTACTGTTCCACTCACCTTACAAGCAAGCGCTTAGTACTCAGTAAAATGGGGCAAACCCGAGCTGAAGACATCAATATATGTTAACTCAGCAGTCTAAACGATCTTTACATTGTCACTTTATTCTTATCTTTTTTTGCCTATACTGCAGAAGTGATCTATTCCTGCTTGGAATTCAATCTAGACAAAAGCACATATAAATTGGGAGAATAAAATGACGGATATCGTGATTGTGAATGGCGCTCGTACTGCTATGGGTGGTTTTCAGGGCAGTTTAGCCACACTAAGCGCACCTGAATTGGGTGCAGCAAGTATTCAAGCCGCTATTCAACGTGCAGGTCTGCAACCCACAGATATTGAAGAAGTCATTATGGGTTGTGTTTTGCCTGCAGGCTTAAAACAAGGTCCTGCACGTCAAGCCATGCGTCAAGCTGGTTTGCCAGATTCAACAGGTGCAGTGACCATCAATAAACTGTGTGGTTCGGGCATGAAAGCCGTCATGCAAGCTGCTGATGCAATTAAAGCAGGTTCTGCTTCCATCATTGTTGCAGGTGGGATGGAGTCGATGAGCAATGCACCATACATCCTGACCAAAGCACGTGCGGGTTACCGCATGGGACACGGTGAAGTGAAAGATCACATGTTCTTAGATGGCTTAGAAGATGCAGAAACAGGACGTTTAATGGGTTCATTCGCGCAGGATATGGCCAATAGTAAAGGTTACACGCGTCAACAAATGGATGATTTTGCGATTCGCTCTCTCAAACGCGCACAAACTGCCGTAAATGAAGGCTACTTTGCCGATGAAATTGTGCCTGTAAATATTTCAACACGTAAAGGTGATGTGGTTGTCGATAAAGATGAACAACCATTTAATGCCAATATTGAAAAAATTCCAACTCTTCGTCCTGCTTTTGCCAAAGATGGTACGATTACCGCGGCCAATGCCAGCTCAATTTCAGATGGCGCTTCGGCTTTAGTCCTGACGTCTGCAGAAAATGCAGCAAACAAAGGTTTACAGCCATTGGCGAAAATTGTGGCTTATGCCACCAATTCACAACATCCATCAGAATTCACTATTGCCCCTGTTGCTGCAATTCAAAAAGTATTGGATAAAGCGGGTTGGCAAGTTGCAGATGTAGATTTATGGGAAATCAATGAAGCTTTTGCTATGGTCACCATGTGCCCAATAGATGAATTCAAGCTTGATCCTGAAAAAGTGAATATCAATGGTGGTGCATGTGCGCTTGGACATCCTGTGGGTTCTACAGGTTCACGTATTATCCTGACTTTAATTCATGCGCTTAAACGTACAGGTGGCAAACGTGGCGTGGCCGCTCTCTGTATTGGCGGTGGTGAAGCAACTGCAGTCGCGATTGAATTGCTTTAATGCCTTACTAGCCCTATCCCATAAAACCGCATTGCGGCAGATTGAATAAAATCAATTTCTAACTGTTTTTTATTCAAAAAGTAAAAAGACGAATCATTGATTCGTCTTTTTACTTTTTACCTTAAAAAGTTTAGAGCATTTCTGCACGTAACTGCACAGGTGATTTCATTGACAATAATCCTGGCGCAACATCGTAAGCAGTTTTTGCACCATATTGCTGCATTTGGTTCAAACGATAACAAGCACGTGCATAAGCAACCAAAATACTCGCGGTAAATTCAGGATTGCTGTCTAACTTCAATGAAAACTCAAGCACTTGTTTTTGTTCATCGCTGGTATTTCCACTGCGAATGACAAAACCACCATGTGGCATGCGTTGGTGATCTTTAGCTAAAGTCGCTTCATCAATGAAATTTACGGTTGTGTTGTAGTCAGCAAAATAATCTGGCATGGTCACAATCGCTTGCTCTACCGCAGCAGCATCGGCACCTTCTGCAAGTACGACATAACATTCACGAGTATGTTTATCTTTGGTGCTTAGCACAGGGCGCGCACCGCTACGTACTTGCTCAATCGCATCATTAGATGGAATGGTATATTGCACACCTGCTTTTACACCCTCTACACGACGAATGGCATCTGAGTGTCCCTGACTTAAACCTTTACCCCAAAATGTATAAGTTTCGCCATCGGGTAATAACGCTTCACCAAATAAACGATTGATAGAGAACATGCCTGGATCCCAACCAATTGAGATGAGTGCAGTTTTCTTGTTCGCAGTCGCTGGTGCATCTACAGATGCATAATATTCACGAATACGTGCATGCGTATCGAAACTATCGACAATATTAAATTGGCTCGCCAATACAGGGCCTTGTTGTGGCAAATCGTCTTTTGAACCACCACATAAAATCAGTACGTCAATTTTGTCTTGAAAATCTGACAGTGAATCCATGTGAAACACTGCTGTTTCAGCAAAACAGGGTGAAATACTTTCAGGCGCACGTCGGGTAAAAATACCCACCAATTGTAAATCTGGGTTTTTCTGAATCGCCGTTTCAACGCCACGACCTAAATTGCCATAACCAGCAATACCAATACGGATAGAATTTTGCATAAAGACAAATCACTTCATTATGAAAAAATTGAACAATAAATTAGAGGATAATCACATCAAATTATCGTCTTGATTGATTTTTGATACTGTAAAAATAATGCCTACATAAGACTACGATGCTTCGTCAGTGTACTTATACTACAGCACTTTGCTGCAAATTAAATCATTAAAAAGTGCGATAAAACAAACCGTTTGATCATTTTAAGGCAAACAAAAAGCCTGCGTGTGGCAGGCTGTTTGTAAATCTGTGAACCGCGATATTTCAATGAAATCTATCTATATTTAGATAAAACCCATCATCAATATCTTATGCACCAGTTTGATAATTTGGTTTTGGCACAGCGGTAGACGCTTGATAAGGATGGGTAAAATCCGCCAAACCTGCCGCAGCTTCTTGTACGTCTTTACCTTCTTTGATCACGAAAGTATCGAAACCTGCACGCATCATATAGTTCAAGACATCTTTAAATACATCACCGACTGCACGAAGTTCGCCCTGAAAGCCTTGACGGCGTAACAATGCCGCAAATGAATAACCACGGCCATCGTTAAAACCTGCGAATTCAATGAAAATCGCATCTAGTTCCGCCAATGGAAATTCATGGTTTTCAGGCGAAGTATCTACCGTTAGATACAAAGCTTTTTTACCTGAAATTTGTACCAACAGATCAAGCTGTTCAACGCTAAGCACCACATCACCTTGCGGTAATGCTGCATCTTCAGCAATCACTTGATAAGTATTGTCTGAAATCGTGCCATCTTTCGCGAGCACAGGGAGTGCAGTATTAAGCATAAGCGCGCTCCTTAAATGGTTGAATGCCGACACGGCGATAAGTATCGATGAAGTCTTCACCTTCACTACGCAAATCTAAGTAGGTATTTAAAATTTCTTCCACGACATCTGGAATCACTTCGGCAGCAAAAGATGGTCCTAAAATATCACCAATTGAAGCATCATGGTCTGCATGCCCACCTAAAGTGATTTGGTAAAATTCAGCGCCTTTTTTATCAACACCTAAAATCCCGATATTACCAACGTGGTGGTGACCACAAGCATTCATACAACCTGAAATATTCAAATCCAGTTTGCCAAGATTATAAATGGTATCCAAATCATCAAAACGGCGTGAAATAGCTTCTGAAATTGGAATAGATTTAGCGTTGGCAAGTGAACAGAAATCGCCACCCGGACAGCAAATAATATCGGTAATAAAGCCAATATGTGCGCGCGCCAAGTTGTTAGCATCTAGCACTTGCCACAATGCAAATAAATCTTTTTGTGGCACATCGACCAAGGCAATATTTTGTTCATGCGTGGTACGCAATTCACCAAAGGTATATTGATCGGCTAAATCTGCAATCAGATTCATTTCTTCGCTCGTCATGTCACCTGGTGCAACACCTGCACGTTTCAATGAAATGGTGACAATACGGTAGCCTTGTACTTTGTGCGCATTGGTGTTGATGTTGAACCATTGTTTGAATTTTGGATACTGTGCAAACAGCGCACTAAAATCTTCATCGGCATAGTTTTGATAAGCAAATGGCGTGAAGTTTTCATCCATTTTTTTCAAAGTTTCAGCATCAATTTTTAAGGTTTTCACCGTGTGTGCAAATTCAGCTTCAACTTTTTCTGCAAACACTGCTGGAGTTAAGGCTTTTACCAAAATTTTGATACGTGCTTTATATTTATTGTCGCGACGACCATGCAAATTATAGACACGTAAAATGGCTTCTAAGTAAGCAATCAAATCTTCACGTGGCAAGAACTCACGAATAATGCTACCAATAATTGGAGTACGACCTAAGCCTCCACCAACTTTGATTTTATAGCCAATTTCGCCTGCTTCATTTTTAACAATATAGACGCCAATGTCATGAAACGCAGTCGCAGCACGGTCAATTTCTTCCAGTGCAGACACAGCAATTTTAAACTTACGTGGCAAGAATGCAAATTCTGGGTGGAAAGTCGACCACTGACGAATTAATTCACAAGTTGGACGTGGATCGGCAATTTCGCCCGCCACGACACCTGCATACTGGTCTGTGGTGGTATTACGAATACAGTTACCCGAGGTCTGAATTGCATGCATTTGTACGGTTGCAAGCTCTGCCAGCATGTCAGGCACATTTTCCAGTGCAGGCCAGTTAAACTGAATATTTTGACGTGTTGATACGTGCGCATAGCCACGGTCATAGTCTTTGGCAAGCTGCGCCACTTTGCGCAATTGCTTAGAGTTCATCAGACCGTAAGGCACCGCAATACGCAACATTGGCGCATAGCGTTGTACATACAAACCATTTTGCAGACGCAATGGACGATATTCATCCTCAGTCAATTTGCCTGCTAAATAACGTTCCGTTTGGTCGCGGAACTGTGCAACACGTTCATTAATCAGTTGCTGATCGAAATCAGTATATAAATACATGGCGTACAGCTAGTCATTTCTATTATCACGGCTTACAGCATAGCGAGATTCAACCTATCAACAAAATGTGTTTTTTACATATTTATTAGCGATTTTATTGATAAGACATTGCAACATCACAACCTGTAAGCCTTTGCCAAAATTTTCAGCTTTTTTATAAAGCTATCACAAAATAATGCATCCTTTAGCACTTTTTCTGCTAAAGCATCTATTCGAACTTTTATTTATGACTTGTATCTTAGACTAGCCTCCAGCTTTATCCTGATTTTTAGTCTGAGATGACCACTGCCCTGCACCCAAAGCCTGCCCGATATAATCGTAACGCATTTGAGAACGTGAAAATTTAATTGGACACGCCAACTGAGTTTCAGTTTTTGTAGCATTCTGCTGAATAGGAACTTCTACTGTCCAACCGCGTTGCTGTGCCAAAGGTGAATGTAAAGCTTCATCTAAAGTGAATACAGGTTCAACGCAGACATCATGTTGCGCAAATACCTGCTGCCATGTGGCAAAACTTTGTGTTTTGATTTTATCTTGAATAGCGTGTTTAACTTGCAAGCAAACTTGCGGATCTAAAGATGCACCTTTTTCCAAAAGTATTGGCAAATTTAAAATCTGTGCCAAACCCTGCATAAACTGCGGTTCTAAACTACCGACTGAAAGATAACGACCATCTGCAGTTTCATAATAGTCATAATAGGTGCCGCCATTTAAGTAAGATTGTTCGGCATATTGAGGCACCTGTGCCGCCAAGACGGCAGAAGCTGCCATATTATTTAATGTAGCTGCACAATCAGTCATCGAAATATCAATATATTGCCCTAAACCACTGCGCTGACGTTCAATCACCGCACTTAAAATGGCCACCAAGGCATGCAATGAGCCACCTGCAACATCAGCCACTTGAATTCCTAACGGCGGTGGCCCACCCGCTTGCCGCCCACTATGTCCAGCAATGCCAGACAAAGCTAAATAGTTGATGTCATGTCCTGCCCGTTGTTGATAATCACCTGTTTGTCCATAACCTGTGATGGAACAATAGATCAGTCGCGGATTAATTTTTGCCAAGCTAGCATAGTCCAGTCCTAAACGCTGCATCACCCCTGGTCTAAACTGTTCGAGTATAATATCGAAATCAGTAATTTTCTCGTGAATAAGGTGAATACTTTCCGGAGATTTTAAATCCAAAGTAATTGACTGTTTATTACGATTCAAATAACTATGCGAAGTCGCCTGTCCATTGGCATAGGGCGGAAATAAACGAATTAAGTCAGGTCGGGTTGCCGATTCAATGTGAATAACCTCTGCACCCATATCAGCCAAATATAAACTTGCAAAAGGACCTGGCAACAAGGTGGAAAAATCTAAAACTTTTAAACCGCTTAGTGCATGTGTCATTATGGTGATTACTCTATTTTTTCTGATTTTCCGTTTATCTTATAAACACTAAAACTGTAACACAATGTCATCTTCAGCCATTTACCTTGATCATTTCGGCAATTTATTATGTAAAATAAGTAAAATTGGTATTGTAAATTGCCAATTTCAATTTTTTAGCGTCATTTAGGTCAAGCTTACGTGAATACAAAAGAGACTGAAGGATTTAACATGAGCAGAGATACCATTAGTATCCATTTTGTAAATGCAGCGCTCACGGGTGTTAAGCGACTCGGCATGGATGTCGAAACCTTATTATCTCATGTCGGTATTGAGGCAGAACTTCTGCGCCAACCGAAAGCACGTATTTCACCTGAACAATATACTCGCTTTATTAAAATGTTGTGGATGGTGACCCAAGACGAACACGTGGGTTTTGATTCTCAGCCACGTCGTTTGGGTACATTCGCGATCATGTGCCAATTGGTAATTCACGCCAAAACATTGGGCGATGCCTTAGAACTCTCTTCGCAATTCTATAAGCTGTTTGGTGATGATTGGTCAGTTACCTTAGAACGTGATAAACACGAAGCGCGTTTGGTGCCATCTATTCCACAAGCCATGGATC
Source organism: Acinetobacter sp. UBA801 (assembly GCA_002296655.1). Classification (GTDB taxonomy): domain Bacteria; phylum Pseudomonadota; class Gammaproteobacteria; order Pseudomonadales; family Moraxellaceae; genus Acinetobacter. The sequence continues at coordinate 24,120 of DBIN01000053.1, read as the reverse complement.
CTGATCACTTTATTACTGAAAGTATGTTGATGATTTGGCACGGCTTGGCCTCTTGGCTAATTGAACGTCGCCTGCCTTTAGAGCGTGTGCATTTTGGCTATCCTCGTCCTGCACATGCAGACGAATACGATGCGCTATTCTTTGCACCTGTGATGCAGTTCGAAATGCCACGCACCGAAATTACCTTTGCTGCCGACTATCTGGATTTACCAATTCGTCAAACCCAAGAAACTTTAGACGAATTCTTAAAAACAGCACCTGCACAATTGTTGGTGAAATTTAAAAACACCAATTCTTTAACTTCACGTATTCGTGATGTCTTAAAGAGCCAGATTGGCGAAGAGATGCCAACCTTGAATGATGTTGCATCCATGCTGTACCTGTCGCCACAAACCTTGCGTCGTCGTTTGGCTGCAGAAGGTAAAAGCTATCAAGGGGTGAAAGATGCCTTGCGTCGTGATGCTGCGATTCATTTGCTACTCAATCCTGAGCTAACCCTTGAAGATGTAGCGCAACAAGTTGGCTTTAGTGAAACCAGTACCTTCCACCGTGCTTTCAAAAAGTGGACTGGCGTCACCCCTGGTTTATATCGTCAGTTGCATGGTTATCATTAATTTAGAATCGACAATTCACAATAACTCGTAATTCCAGTTAATCGCCCTTGTACACTACAAGGGCTTTTTTTATCGCTAAATTTTATCTTTCTTGGAATTGCTAGGTCATCTCGATTAGCAAAAAACCTCACTGACCTGAACCGTTCTTGTCATTGCACTTCACTATTTTCTGTTTACACTCAAAAGCAATCACTAAGAAAACTATCGACAAAGGATTGATTATGAGCGAGGCCTACATCATTGATGCCATTCGCACTCCGCGCGGCAAAGGAAAAAAAGATGGCGCATTACACGAAGTTAAACCCATTCGCTTACTCACGACCTTATTAAATGAATTGCAACAACGATACAATCTAGATACTTCACAAGTAGACGACATTGTTTTGGGTTGTGTCACACCAATTGGTGATCAGGGCGCAGATATTGCCAAAACCGCAGCAATTGCCGCAGGTTGGGACAATGATGTTGCAGGGGTACAAATCAATCGCTTTTGTGCCTCAGGTTTAGAAGCCGTGAACCTCGCAGCGCAAAAAGTCCGTTCAGGTTGGGAAGATTTAATCGTTGCGGGCGGTGTGGAGTCTATGTCACGTGTGGCAATGGGTTCCGATGGTGGTGCTTGGGCATTTGACCCTGAAACCAATATGGCTTGTGACTTTATTCCACAAGGTATTGGTGCCGACTTAATTGCCACACTCGATGGTTATAGCCGTGCCGAGGTTGATCAATTTGCAGCAGCATCACAGCACAAAGCCGCAGCAGCACAAGCACAGGGATATTTCGAGCGCTCGATTGTACCTGTCAAAGATCAGGCAGGCGTAGTGATTTTGGCACAAGATGAATTTATCAAACCACAAACCACGGCTGAAAGTTTGGCACAGCTTAAACCAAGTTTCGCAATGATGGGACAAATGGGATTCGATGCCATCGCCTTGCAAAAATATCCTGAAGCAGGACAAGTCAATCATGTGCATCATGCAGGCAATTCATCGGGTATTGTTGATGGTGCGGCGTTGGTCTTGATTGCATCTGAACAAGCCGTACAACAACACAATCTAAAACCACGTGCCAAAGTGCTTGCTACCGCACTGGTTGGCACAGACCCTACGATTATGCTCACAGGGCCCGCACCTGCAGCGCGTAAAGCCTTAACCAAAGCAGGATTAAGGATTGAAGATATTGATCTGTTTGAAGTCAATGAAGCTTTTGCAGCCGTGGTTCTGCGGTTTATTAGCGAGCTTCAGGTTGACCCTGCCAAAGTTAATGTGAATGGTGGTGCGATTGCCTTAGGTCATCCACTTGGCGCGACAGGTGCCATGATTTTAGGCACTTTACTGGACGAGCTAGAGCGACAAGATAAAAAACGCGGCATGGCTACGTTATGTGTAGGCGGTGGAATGGGAATTGCCACCATTATTGAGCGAATATAGGGAGTATAAAATGAGCGCCATTCACTATCAAAAAAATGCCGATAACATTGTAATTCTAACCTTTGACTCGCCAAATCAATCTGCTAACACCATGAATGCTGACTTTAGAGATGCATTAGCGCAAGTGGTGCAAAAGTTACAAGCAGACGAACAGGTGGCGGGGATTATTTTTGCCTCTGCAAAAAAAACTTTTTTTGCAGGCGGTGACTTAGATGAGTTAATTCAAGTACAGTCTGAACATGCCAGCTCATTTTTTCAGATGATTGAACACCTAAAAGCACAGCTGCGTTATATTGAAACTCGTGGCATTCCTGTAGTAGCTACCTTAAATGGCACGGCACTTGGTGGCGGATGGGAACTTGCGCTGTGCTGTCATCATCGTATTGCGATTCGTGATGCAAAAACCAAGTTTGGTTTACCCGAAGTAACGCTAGGCTTATTGCCTGGTGGTGGGGGTATTGTACGGATGGTAAGGTTATTGGGTTTGCAAACTGCCCTACCGCTGTTGATGGAAGGTAAACAGTTGAATGTGGAAAAAGCACAACGTTTAGGTTTAATACATGATCTTGCTGAAAATGAAGCAGAATTACTTAGCAAAGCCCAAGACTGGATTCTTGCTCACCCGCAATCACAACAAGTATTTGATGTCAAAGGCTATAAAATCCCTGGGGGAACACCATCCACGCCTGCTGTCGCACAAATGCTTTCGATTGCTCCTGCCATGCTACGCGACAAAACCAAAGGCTGTTACCCTGCGCCAGAAGCAATTTTGAGCGCAGCAGTAGAAGGTGCGCAGGTTGATGTCGATACAGCCTTACGCATTGAATCCCGCTATTTTACCCAGCTCGCAACAGGTCAAATTTCTAAAAATATGATTGGCACCTTTTGGCATGGGCTGAATGCGATTAAATCGGGCTCTAGCCGTCCGCAAGGCATTGCAACGAATCAAACCCAAAAAGTTGGCATTTTAGGTGCAGGCATGATGGGTGCAGGTATTGCTTATGCCACAGCAAGCAAAGGGATTACGGTTGTTCTTAAAGATGTATCCATCGAACACGCTGAAAAAGGCAAAGCTTACAGTCAAAAAATACTAGATAAACAAGTATCGCAAGGTCGTATAAGTGCAGAGCGAGCAGCACAAGTCTTAGCCAATATTCATCCAACTGCACAGGCTGCCGATTTACAAGGCTGTGATTTGATTATTGAGGCGGTATTTGAAAATCCCGTACTCAAGGCACAAGTCACACAAGAAGCCGAAGTTTTTCTGGCAGAACAAGGTGTGATGGCATCCAATACCTCAACTTTGCCAATAAGCGGGCTTGCCCAAGCTGCGCAAGATCAACAGCGTTTTATTGGACTGCATTTCTTTAGTCCTGTCGATAAAATGCCGTTGGTCGAAATCATTAAAGGAAAAAATACCTCTGCCGATACTTTGGCAAAAGCTTATGATTTTGTGCAATACATTGGTAAAACACCGATTGTGGTCAATGACAGCCGCGGCTTTTTTACCAGTCGGGTGTTTGGCACTTTTGTACAGGAAGGCTTGCGCATACTAGCAGAAGGCGTACATCCTGCCAAAATTGAAATGGCTGCTTTAAAAGCAGGCATGCCTGTTGGCCCACTTGCCATTCAGGATGAAGTATCTTTAACCTTATCTGAAAACGTGGCACAGGAAGCCCGTAATGCGTTGCAAGCCGAAGGGAAAGACCTACCAATGTCGAGTGCAGATGAAGTCATTCAAACCATGATTCATCAATTCTCGCGTAAAGGCAAAGCTGCAGGTGCAGGCTTTTATGACTATCCTGAACAGGGTAAAAAACAGCTTTGGTCGGGGTTAAGCCACTGGTATCAAAATACCGAAATCGCTGAACAAGAGATGATTGACCGTTTCTTATTTGTGCAAGCACTGGACAGCTTACGATGCTTGGAAGAAGGTGTTTTAGAATCTGTCATTGATGCCAATGTGGGTTCAATTTTTGGCATTGGTTTTCCTGCATGGACAGGCGGTGCTTTGCAGTTTCTAAATCAATATGGTTTAACACAGGCTTTAGCACGGGCACAGCAACTTGCAGCAGAATATGGCGAACGCTTTACCCCACCTAAAATCTTGCAAGACCGTGTTGCCGCAGGTGCAGCAAGCATTTAAATCTAACTTTTAATTTAAAGAGGGATACATCATCCCTCTTTTTATTTGCTTAAAATTATAATAAATATCCCTGCATGAATAGAATTTAATCCGTTTTTTATGCATTTTATGTTATAAAGTTACATAATTTTAAGATTTAGATTCAAATTGGGTAGATGCACATGACCGAACGCCTTACTCCTGAAAAATCACCTTGGGGTTGGAAAGCACTCTTTATTTTCTGTATTTTGGGTGGTATTTTCATGTTTATTTTCTGGTTAGCGGTTACAAATGAACCTGACTACATGCCTAGCCAGCAACAAAAGCAAAATACCCAACAACATGCGTTTAAAAATGCACCAGCCATGTCACAAGAAGCGATTGCAAAGGCACAAGCTGACCGTGAAGCTCGAGAAGCATTAAAAGCTGCACCTACAGCAGACGCACATGCTATGACTGAAACTGAACATGCTGCTATGCCTGAAAGCCATGAGCAAGCACCTGCACATGGGCACTAATTAAATACCATTTGAAAATAGACTCTACTCTTAGGGTCTATTTTTCAAACTTGGGTGCTAGATCAAAATATAGTGGTAAATGATCACTCAAACTTAGCCAAGGTGTCTGATCTCCCACCTGCATGCTAGCTTGATCTATTTTCCAAAATTGCTCAGAAGCAAACATATAATCAATATGATATGCCTTCGCTAAATTTCGCTGTAAAAAGAATGTTGCTTGACTTTCCTGCCCTTGTTTCTCATTAGAAATGTGATGGTAAAGACTCTTTATTTTTAGATCATTAAATATACGTATGACATCGGAGTGATTCCACCACCGATCCCAAACATCCCACTGTGAGTTGCTGTTAAAATCTCCACCAATAATGAGCGGAATATTTTGCATTTTTAGTTGATGTAACTGTAAATATTTCCAAATTTGACCAATATATGCAAAAGTTGGAGAGTTTGCATGTTTTGCCCATACAGCAAGGAGCGTAAAGGATTGATTAACTTGAATAGGTAAAAATAGTTCTAGTTTGTTGTCTTGCCAATCTAATACTTCTAGTGATAAAACATCTTATGTAAAAATACCTATGCCTTTATTCTTATTATTTCCTTTCCAAACAAAATTAGAAAAATATTGTCGATAAATTTTCTTTGCTTGTTCCGTATGCTCACATTCCTGAATAATATAAATATCGGCATCAAATTGAAGAATAGGCTCAATTTTATTTCTAAAAGCACCATTACAATTCCATGTCACAATCTTCATTGTATTCAACTTTCAAACACTAAACGCATGTCTACATGCGCAATACCACAATCTAAATACGATTCACCCTCCACCTGAAAACCCAAGCTTTGATAAAACGGAATCGCGTGTTCCTGCGCAGACAACTTGACCCACGGACGTTGCTGCTGCTTTGCCATCTGAATAATATGCTGCATTAGAACACGTCCCACACCTAAACCACGCTGTGACTTCAGTACCGCGACCCGCCCAATACTGTGATTTTCCAATAAGCGTGCTGTTGCAATCGCCTGCTTTCCTATATAAACCACAAAATGCAGGGCAACTGCATCTTGTGCATCCCACTCATCTTCAGGCGCAATTCGCTGTTCCAGAATAAAGACTTGCTCACGAATAGATTTAGCCTCTGCGGCAAACTGCGCCCAAGTGCCCGATTGAATTTCATAATCTTGCATCTTTTTATCCTGTTCCATCTTGCTTAGCACTTAGAACCAATGCCCTGCTGATCCCACTGATCATTCAACAATAACTCCAAAGAGTGTTTTTGAATACCGTACATGGTTTTTAAATCACGAATTTGCGCCAAAACGGTCTGATCAGGTTCACTCCAATTTTGACGTTTGGTTGCCAAAATCATTTTGTTTTTACTGGTGTGTTCTAAAGCGACAAACTCAAAAACTTTGGTGTCATAACCATAGGCTTTGAGCAATAAAGCGCGGATGGTATCGGTTAACATTTCCGCCTGCTGTCCTGCATGAATGCCAAATTGTAGCATCGGTTGCAACACGCTTGGGCTTTGTAATTGCGGACGTAACTCTTTATGACAACACGGCGCGCACATAATCATTTGTGCATTCAGGCGAATACCCGTATGAATTGCAAAATCAGTGGCGACATCACAGGCATGCAAAGCAATCATCACATCTAAATGTTCAGGCTGATAGGTGCGTACATCGCCCTGAAAAAAGTCTAACTGCTGAAAGTCTGAAGCACTGGCCACCGACTGACAAAACTCAACCATTTTCGGGTTCAGTTCCACCCCAGTCACAAAAGGAAGAAATTGCTGCTTTTGCAAATAGTCATATAACGCAAAAGTTAAATAGCCTTTGCCTGAGCCAAAATCCACCACGCGTAACGTATTTTCCGAAATTTTGATTTGCGCCAAAGCCCCCGAAAAAATTTCAATGAATTTATTAATCTGTTTCCATTTACGCGCCATGCTCGGAATAATTTGCGCTTTGGCATCGCTAATACCCAAGTGTTGTAAAAATGGGCTGGAGTGATCAACATAACGCTGCTTTTCTCGGTCATGTCCTTGCGGTTCTTTCGATTTCGCGCTAGTCGGTACAGTTTTACTGATGCTGAGCATGGCTTTCTTCTTGTTCTTTTTTAGCTGAATTTCCTGATCATTCGTAAATAGATTGGCCTGTTTACAATCTGCCAATAAGTGACTCAATTGCATCTGCGCTTCTGCCAAAGGATAGTTTTTGGTGATATCCTGCGTTTTATGGCGATACAAACAATTTAAAACGGCATCTTGATTCAGCTGAATCACCCGCAAAGTGATTTTTTCTAAGTGTTCTAGTTCACCTTTATATTGACTCAGCACCACACGATCAAGCTTTTGTGTATCAATGGCTTGCTGAAAAGCCTCTAAGAATTGTTGTTCCTGCACAGAGGGAGAAGCCAAAGTCGACATAATAAAAACCTGGAAAAATTACAATTCAAGTTTAATTGTTATTACCCTAAAAGCAAAATTGAATTACGATACAGTTGTATAATTAAAGAAGTTAAAGCAGATTCGCCATGAAATTAAACGCCCCTTTAGTGTCTGATTATGACCTGCAAGAAGAACGGATTAACTATCTGAGTCATGGCGTTGGTGCGGTTTTGGCATTTATTGCAGGTATTCTTTTAATCATTAAAGGTGCGTATTTAAGCACAGGGCAATGGCTAGGTTTGTGGGCCTATGCATTAAGCATGGTACTGCTTTTTTCTGCTTCAATGCTGTACCACATGGCAACGGCAGCAGACCGTCGTTATTTTTATAAAAAGCTAGATCACACCGCAATTTATTATTTAATAGCAGGTACTTATACCCCGTTTCTATCCATCGCGATTCCTACGCAAAAAGCACAATATTTGTTAATTGCCTTATGGATAATTGCCTTGATTGGCACCCTCTTTAAACTGGTATTCATCAACCGTTTTCATAAAATTTCGTTAATTGCCTACTTGGTGATGGGTTGGTTAGCCGTTCTGGTCATAGACGATATGCAATCCTATTTAAGCAGCCAAGCCCTGACCTTTTTGCTGATTGGCGGGATTGCCTACACCGTGGGTGCATTGTTTTATGCCTTAAAACGCGTAAGATATACCCACGCAATTTGGCATGTATTTGTCCTCATTGGTGCAGGCGCACACTTTCTGGCAATTTATCTGTATGTGATTTAATCATGCTGAATCTCGTTCATGCCTTACACATGAAACGGTTAGACTTTGACGATATTCATGGATATAGTTTTGTGACCAACTTCTTGTCCAAAAAAGCATAACCACAAGAAGTATTGACTATTTTTCTGCCCGTGCAGTCTGTGCCAAATTGCACTTTCATTTAAAATTCACTTTACATAAGGTCCTGTATGGCATCTTCATCTACTGCTGCCGCTGAACAGCCGACTCAAAATTCTAAATTTCGAGTACTGACTGCAAGCTTGGTCGGTACCACCATCGAGTTTTTTGACTTTTATATCTACGCCACTGCGGCAGTCATTATTTTTCCGTATCTGTTCTTTCCGACCAGTACTGACCCAATGACGGCAACCATTCAGTCACTGGCCACCTTTGCAATTGCCTTTATCGCCCGTCCTATTGGTGCAGCCCTGTTTGGACATTTGGGAGATCGGATTGGGCGCAAAGCCACTTTGGTCGCGGCATTATTGACCATGGGGATTTCTACAGTCTGTATTGGTTTACTGCCAACGTATGCACAAATTGGCATTGTCGCACCCATATTATTGGCACTGTGTCGTTTAGGACAAGGTTTAGGCTTAGGCGGCGAATGGTCAGGTGCGGTACTGTTAGCCACAGAAAATGCCCCTGAAGGTAAACGTGCTTGGTATGGCATGTTCCCACAATTGGGCGCACCGATTGGTTTTATTCTTGCCACAGGTTCATTCCTCATTTTAGGTGCGCTGATGTCTGAGCAGGACTTTATGACATGGGGCTGGCGCATCCCGTTTATTTCCAGTGCCTTATTGGTGATTGTCGGTTTATGGATTCGCTTAAAACTGCATGAAACCCCGGCCTTTCAAAAAGTGTTGAATAAGCAAAAAGAAGTCAATGTGCCATTTATTCAAGTCTTTAAAAAACACGCTAAAATGTTAGTGCTAGGTACAATTGCTGCAATTTGTACCTTTGTGGTGTTTTATCTGACCACGGTATTTGCCTTGCAATGGGGCACCAAACAACTGGGCTATTCACGTGAAGAGTTTTTAAAACTTCAACTTTTAGCCACATTGTGTTTTGCCGCTTTTATTCCCCTCTCAGCCGTTTTAGCCGAAAAATTTGGACGTAAAACCACGTCTATTGCGGTGTGTATCATCTCTGCAATTTTTGGCTTATTCTTTGCAGATATGCTTGCTTCAGGCAGCACGTGGATTGTTTTTATGTTCCTGTGTATTGGCTTGGCGATTATGGGGCTTACTTACGGGCCAATTGGTACAGTCTTGTCTGAAATTTTTCCAACATCTGTACGCTATACAGGCTCGGCACTTACATTTAACTTGGCGGGTATTTTTGGCGCATCGTTTGCCCCACTGATTGCTACCAAACTCGCCACCACTTATGGCTTGGCTGCAGTTGGCTATTATTTAAGTGCCGCATCCATCTTGTCTTTAATCGCATTCTTAATGATTCGAGAAACCAAGCATGATGATGTGAATAACCAAATTTAAGCGTAAATATTGCATCAAAAAAACCAGCCGAGGCTGGTTTTTTCAAATGAATGATAATCACAATACTTACAATAATTCAATCATATCAATCGTGGGTGGCACACCAAAACGAAAAGGAACACCCACCATTCCTGTGCCCACAGTCACAAACACGTCGGCATGATCATGGCGATATAAGCCTTTTTTATGCCCTAAAATGGATACTTTTTTCATCACATAATCGGTCAACCATGGCAGCTCAACCTGCCCACCATGAGTATGTCCTGCCAACATCAACGGGCGTGTTGGCAATTTTGGCACCATATCGACTGTATCGGGGTTGTGTGATAACAACACCCACGGCTTGTCCTGAGGTAAATCAGGCATATAGCGCATATCGGTTTTACCTGCCCATAAATCGCCAATACCGAGCAAACGAAACTCATCAAATTCGACAATTCTGCCTTCAATATCAATTACATTATTTTGTTCTAAAGCCGTTTTTAACAGCTCCTGAATGGGCGGGCCTGGATACTGTTCATCATGATTGCCATTTACCGAATATACAGGCGCACAAATTTCTTTTAAAACTGTCAATTCTTCGACCAATTTATTTTCAGGCTCATAAGTCCAGTCGCCTGCCACAACCACAATATCAGGGTTTTGCAAATTGAGTTTCTTCACAATTTGCTTTAATTGACGCTCATGTCCAGAAAATAAACCAATATGTAAATCTGCAATTAAAGCAATTTTGACGGGCTTGGATAAACGGCGATCTGGATGAATTTGATATTGAGTAGTTTTAACTTGAATCAAATGCGGCTCAATAAAACGTGCATAACTCAACACTGCGCTGACTAAAAATACAAAAATTGCTTCGTGGATGGAATAATAGCCCTGAACACCCGCATAAACACTAAAAAAAACTAAAGGCGGCAACAGGTAAGACAAATAAAATGCCAGTAAATGCACAAAGGCCTTAAACGGGTGAATGGTTTCTGTATTGGCCTGACTGCGCCATGCTTGCGAAACTGCCCACAACGCCAAAATCGCCATACCAATATAGAAATACAACACGACTGAATCGTTATTCCACATATTTATTCTCTATTACTTCACACTTCTGCCATTCAATGCTGCGCTAAACCCAAATGTCCCATTTAGCCCCTGCACGTCATATATCTGTATTGTCATATTTATCTTTTCATAGCTGACAATTATACTCAAACCCTATTTTTAACTTATTTGCTCCCCGTGCTAAAAAGGAATTTAATTTGGCAAATCGCAGCTCATCCGCCCCATTTCAAAATATTCGGCACAACCTTTTATGGCTGAGTTGCGCCTTCGTTTTGACACTCTCAGGCTGTAGCACGCTGCCCAAACAGATTGAACATCCGATTCAAATGGCGTTTGAAACCCCAACCGATCAAACCAGTTTGGCTAAAATCGTACTGCCGCTCCGCGAAAAATATCCGCAGCTTACGGGTTATCATGTCCTATATGATCCGCTCGAAGCCCTAGCAGCACGTATCTATCTGATTAATAAAGCAGAAAAATCTTTAGATTTACAATATTATATTTGGGATAACGATAAAATTGGCGCGCTTGCGCTACATGCCATTATTCGTGCGGCTGATCGTGGCGTGAAAGTCCGCTTATTGGTAGATGATAACAATGCCAAAAAAATGGAAGGCATTTATCTCGCGCTCGATCAACATGTCAATATCGACATCAAACTATATAATCCATATCGCTTTCGACATTATCGTGCCATGGACATGATTTTGGATTTGAAACGTATTAATCGTCGTATGCACAACAAAAGCTTTATTGCCGATAACCAAATTTCTCTGATTGGTGGGCGCAATATGAGCAATCAATACTATAACGTCAGCGACAATTATCAATTTTCTGATGTCGATGTGATGTTAGTCGGCTCAGCTTCGGATGAAATCATTCACTCTTTTGATGAATACTGGAATGATGACTATGCTTATTCAGTCAAGCAACTGGTCAATCCACGACATTACACCTTGCGTTATGAAAGCTTAAAACAGCAATTAGAACAGCACGATCAAGAAGCCACCGTACAAAATTATTTAGATTTGGTGACTCGTTCTAAAGCGATTGAACAGTGGATGACGCATAGTATTAAGTTCGATTGGGTCAGTGCTGAAGTGGTCAAAGATGCGCCGAGTAAAATTAAAGACCGCGCCTCAAAAGAGGAACATCTCAACTTTCAACTGCTGACGCATTTAGAAAAGCCAAGTAGTAGTGTCGATATTATTTCTGCTTATTTTGTCCCTGAACAATCAGGGGCAGAAAAACTAAAAAACTTAGCGAATGATGGCATCCAGGTACGCGTACTGACCAACTCCTTTAAAGCCAACGATGTCCCAGTAGTACATGCTTTTTATGCAAAATATCGGGAAGATTTATTGGCAAATAACGTGCAGCTCTATGAGTTTTTGGCACAACCTGAAATGGAAAACCTAAATACACATACGCAAGAAATTTCCAAAAAAGCCAAAGTCAGTATGAAAGGTTTAAGCCGTTCTAGTTTACATGCCAAGCTCATGGCGCTGGATGAAAAACAGGTGTTTATTGGTTCATTTAATTTTGATCCGCGCTCGGCATATTTAAACACTGAAATTGGAGTAATTTTAAATAGTCCGCCATTGGCTCGTGCAGTTCACCAGACCATGGATGTCAATTTGTCTAAATATGCTTATAAACTGGTTTTGGATGCGCAGCAAAACATTCAATGGCACATGAAAAATCCACAAGGTGAAACTCAAATTCTAAAAAAAGAACCAGGGATGAGATGGTATCAACGTGCAGCTATGAAAATTACTTCATGGCTGCCAATCGAAGGTTTTATGTAGTAACGAAATATTTAAGCTGTTGGATGATGACCATTTTTTTAGAGCAACATGATTTGCTTAGGCTATGTTTAGCAAATAAAACACGCCTAAGCTTGTTTTATGATGTCAGCGTTTGTGGTTTTAATACCTGACGATGCAATTCAGCCAAACCTTCTGTCATGCGTTCCTGTACCACAGCAGTTAAAGATTCAATATCGTGCCCTTCAACCGCAATTGCAGGCAAAGCCATTAAATGCGCTGTCACTTTCGGCATTTCCAAAACATCTTTCACATGATCAACAAAAGTCATGTCATTAATAAACGGCGCAACGGTATCTAACTCACCTTGCTGATTCACATAGCAAATCAGACAAATTTGCACAGGTCGTTTCGCTTCAATCGCCGCCCCTAAAATACGACCATGCACTTTTTTAATTTTGCTTCCATCTGACGTAGTCGCTTCAGGAAAAAACAATACGGGAATATCTTGTTTTAGAAATTGCGTGATTTGTTCACGAATTTTGACTGAATCGCCAGAGCCACGCTTAATAAATAGCGTCCCACCGCCTTTGGCTAACTTACCCAATAACGGCCATTTTTCAATTTCAGCTTTGGCCAGAAAAAATACCCGCGCACTAGAACCCAATACTGCCACATCTAACCATGAAATATGATTACTGACCCATAGTGCGGGGTCATGCGGAATTTCACCATGAATTTGCACTTCAATATTAAAAACTTTGCACAATTGACGGCAAAAATATTGTACATAGCGCGTATTATTCGGGTTGTTGGTGTCTTTATACAATTGATGACGATAGACCAAATAAAACCCTTCACCAATCGCGCCAGCCGTTGCCAGAACTTTTTTACTATACAAAGCAAGCTTTGCCAAACCATGAATTGGAGATGTGTGAGTTTCAACAGCTGGGTTCATAGGGTCATCACTAATTGTTAAACGCAAAACAACGTATAAAGGTCTAAATTTTGCTCATTCTATACTGTTCAATCTGAACTTGCATTGATAATAACTTGCATTGATAAGAAAAACCGAAACCCGCATGCAAACATGCGACTTTTCGAAAATTAGCGCTCTTTCAGAAATCAAAAAATAATCATGAGAAATAAGTTAAGTGGATATTAAAAGTCCTTTCTTCCTGTGGGAGATGGTAAAGATGAAGGGCTGAATTATGGATTTAAAGCGGTCTTTAAGAATTCTAATCTGAATAAACAAATTCTATATTTGGATCATCCTCACATTTGAGTTTATACACACTGAAATGGCAATAAATCAAGGTGCAGGAAAACTCCAATCATCTAATTCCCTGCACAGGCATTTTTTCTACTAGAATAAAGCTTTAGCATGGAGATTGCGCTGAGTGGAAAATTTTGTGCCACATCAAAATGGCGAGCGTGTTGTACTGGTCAGTGTCGCTGTCCAAATTTTAGAAGACCTCGATGCCGAAGAGTTTCAGCTCTTGGCGGAATCTGCAGGTGCAGAAGTTTTACAACACGTCCACACTCAACGTAGCAAACCCGATGCCAAACTCTTTATTGGCTCAGGCAAAGCCGATGAAATTGCTACATTGGTCAAAGAACACGCAGCCAATTTGGTCATTTTTGATCATGCGCTCAGTCCTGCACAGGCACGTAATTTAGAAAAAGTGATGCAATGCCGCGTGGTGGATCGTACCGAACTTATTTTAGATATTTTTGCTCAACGCGCCCGCACTTACGAAGGTAAATTACAGGTCGAATTGGCACAATTACAGCATTTATCTTCACGTTTAGTGCGTAGTCGTAGCAACTTAGACAGTCAAAAAGGTGGTATTGGCTTACGTGGCCCTGGGGAAACCTTGCTGGAAACCGACCGACGCTTATTGCGTATTCGCATGGGACAACTCAAAACCAAACTCGATAAAGTTCGTCAAACGCGTGCGCAAGGTCGTGTGGCACGACAAAAAGCCGCCATTCCTACCGTTTCATTAGTCGGTTATACCAACGCTGGTAAATCGACCTTATTTAACATTCTGGCGCAAAGCAATGTTTATGCTGCAGACCAACTGTTTGCTACGCTTGACCCCACTTTGCGGCGTTTAGAATGGGATGGTATTGGACGTCTGGTATTGGCAGATACAGTCGGCTTTGTAAGAAACCTGTCCCACGCTTTGGTTGAATCATTTAAAGCAACTTTGGAAGAAACTTTAGAAGCCAGTTTATTGCTGCATGTGATTGATTCAAGCAGCCCAGATGTGTTGGAACAAATTGAAGCAGTCGAAGGTGTGCTGAAAGAAATTGGTGCAGATGTACCCATTTTGCGGGTTTACAATAAAATTGATGTTTCAGGCGAAACAGCCAAAATTATCTATGACAAACCACATCAACCCGACCGTGTCTATGTGTCAGCACATTCAGGGCAAGGTTTAGACTTGTTAAAGCAAGCCGTACATGAATGTTTAATGGGACAAATTCAAAAGTTTGATCTAAAATTACAACCTGCTTATGGCAAACTGCGCAATCAACTGTATGCGCTCAATGTCATTCAGGCAGAACATTACGATGATGATGGTCAATTACATCTACAAGTCAGAATGGCACCACATAAACTGGAACAACTGATCAAACAGGCGCATTTACCAATAGACGAAATTTTAGGTGCGCAGGCAGAACAATTTAAACGTCTACTTAAAGCATTTGAAATTGATGATCAAATCGGTTAAAACGTGATAAGTAAAATTTTAACGAAAGATCAAAATGAGCAGGATAAAACATATCGATTGGCCAGCATGGATCGGCACACTCCTTTTGATTATTGTGTTTCGTGAAGCCTCTGTGTGGATCATGACTCAATTTAATCACCCAGAATTAGGCAATTTAGTCGGTTTGCTCAGTCTGCTAGCAGTATTATTTACATGGCGCAAACTCAGTAAAATTCCCGCTCGTCTAGTCGACACCAATAACAAAATTATGAAAGAAAGTGCCTTTGCCTTTTTACCCATCAGTGCGGGTTCATTAATTATGCTCACGCACATGGGCAAACAAATTCCAATCTTCTTGATTGTATTGTGCATCAGTACACTAATCCCACTTTGGCTGTATGCCAAAATGGCAAAACGCTGGCTTTAGGAGATTAAAAATGCTGTCTATTCTATATGGTTTTTTAATCACCCTTGTTGCGTATTTATTGGCAAAACCTTGCAACCAAAAAGTCCCGCAAATCCCCGTCATTGTCTTTGGCATGTGTTTTGTGTTGCTACTGTTGTATTTTTTCGGGATTCCATACGAAACTTACGTCGCACAAACTAATCCTTTGTTTAATCAATTATTGGGTTATGTGACAGTTGCACTCGCCATTCCTCTAGCAGCGATGCGTTATGATGATTTACCCCTCAAAGCAATTTTAGGTATTTTGCTCTTTGCCAGTTTTAGTGCTGTGGCACTACCAATGGGGCTTGCTTATGCGCTACACATGTCCAATGCCGATATTATGGCATTTGCCACCCGTGCAGTGACCACGCCGATTGCGATTAATATCGCAACCTTATTAGAAGCACCGATTCAATTGGTAATATTAATTGTAATTTTATCGGGTGTCGTTGGTGCTGCTCTGTCACCGCTTATTTTAAAACATATCAATGATGAACGTGCTTCTGGCTTGGCACTTGGCTTAGCTGCACATGCCATTGGTACTGCCCAAGCCTGGCAACGTGGGAGTGTTGCAGGACGCTATGCTGCCTTTGGAATGGCAGTTAATGCGGTTTTCACCGCAGTTTGGCTGCCAACATTTATACTGTATTTGCAAAGAATGTGACTGAGCAATCACTTTTTCACATTGTGACAATTTCACTTTCTATTTATTATGAAATATCCAGTTTGCGAAATGAAGGAACATTGAACATGGTCAAGATGAAACTCACCGTTGCTTTAATCTGCTCAGCGTTAGGTAGTTTTGCGCTGGCCCAAGATATTACAGGAACTTGGAAAAACATTGACGATAAGACGGGTTCATCTAAAGCAATTTTAGAAATTCGTCAGGAAGCCAATGGCACCTATACAGCTAAAATTGTCAAAGTTACCCCTCGTCCTGGCTATACTCCTAAAGATACCTGTATCAACTGTCCTGCACCTTATACTAACCAACCTATTTTAGGCATGGATGTACTCAAAGGCTTAAAACATACAGGTGGCACGAACTACTCTGGTGGAAAAATCATTGACCCATTAAGCGGCAATATTTACAGCACCAAAGCCAAATTAAGCAGCAACGGTAAGCGTTTGACCATGCGCGGTTATGTCGGTGTGTCAGCTTTAGGACGCAGCCAAACTTGGATTAAAAGCGAATAATTAATCACTTTACTTTTCACTTAAAATGCCACACGTTCGTGGCATTTTTTATTGCTTTTCCAACATTTTAGTTGCAACTTTAAGATTCACTTTCTCTCAAACCGCTTGACTCCTACCACAACTCGCTTTATATCTTAAATTAACCTCTGTGATCAATTTTGGCAAATAAAGGAATGATATGAAGAAAAATGTATGGATGGGTGTATTTGCAAGCTTAATATTCAGTGGCTCAGCGTTTGCTGCAGACCTAACGGGTATCTGGCAAAGTATTGATGACAAAACAGGCTCACCCAAAGCACTGATTGAAATTACTCAGGCTGAAAATGGCAGCTTTACTGGTAAAATTATCAAAGTCACACCAAGACCAGGCTATACCCCAAAAACCATGTGTGTCAATTGTCCTGCGCCTTATACCAACAAACCTTTGGTGGGGTTGGAAATTATTCATGGCTTAAAGCATGTGGAAAATAACAACTATGCAGATGGACGTATTTTAGATCCACTTACAGGCAAAATGTATAGCCTGAAAGGTCGTTTAGCGTCTAACAATAAACGTCTCACTTTACGTGGTTACGTCGGAATTTCAGCCATTGGTCGGACACAAACGTGGATTCGTCAATAAAATCTAACTCAAAGTGCCGCATCGGTCATTTTTTCAAGATCCTCAGGGCTTTGTTCAAGCCCTATTCAGAGATTAGACTAGCCGCAAAGACCGAGTAAGGGAAATAAAATGATTCAAAAATTGGCTTTAGGAATAGCCGTCATCTTCGGCAGCCTTAGCACTTTGGCGATGGCACAAGATTTAACGGGCACTTGGCAACAAATTGATGATAAAACAGGCTCACCCAAAGCTGTCATCGAAATTCGTAAAGAAGCCAATCAAACCTATACGGGTAAAATTATTAAAGTAACTCCACGTCCAGGTTATACCCCACGTGAACTCTGTAATAAATGCCCAGCGCCCTATACTAACCAACCTATTTTAGGGAT
Organism: Acinetobacter sp. UBA801; assembly: GCA_002296655.1. Lineage (GTDB taxonomy): Bacteria > Pseudomonadota > Gammaproteobacteria > Pseudomonadales > Moraxellaceae > Acinetobacter. Next base: position 6,570 of record DBIN01000053.1, on the reverse strand, counting down.
GGACATTTTAAAAGGCTTACAACAAGTCAAAGACAGCAATAATTACGAAAAAGGACGCGTAATTGATCCATTGGCAGGTCGTATTTACGATGCAAAAATTCGCCTCAACTCGACAGGTAAGCGCTTGACTTTGCGCGCTTATATGGGGGTATCTACACTAGGTCGCAGCCAAACTTGGATTCGGATTCAATAAAATTCAAGATAAAAATAGCCACTTTAATAGGTGGCTGTTTTCATTTCGAGATCACATTTTCAAATTATAAAGATAAAGTATTGTTACCATTCTGCCAGCGGATTATCCACTGCAAACAATTGCTGATCTTCCAAACGATACGCCATGAGCTGATTGCCCCACACACAACCGCCATCCACATTTTGAATATTGTCGGCTACCCTTTTCCCTTGCAATGCCGCCCAATGACCAAATACGATTTGATGTGTTTGCGCAGCTAAAGATGGATATTCAAACCACGGTTTAAAACCTTCTGGCATCGGGTCATCTAAGGCATCTTTAAAGCTGAACTCCAAACCACCCTGCAAATTGGCTAAACGCATACGGGTCAAATAATTGGTAATACAACGTAAACGCGCATGTCCCGTTAAATCATCCGACCAAACTGTAGGTTCAGCCCCATACATTTCCTTTAAAAATGCATCCACCACCTCAAAGTCATCATGCCCAATCACCGCCTCAACCTCTTTTGCCAAAGCTGCGGTTTGTTCCGCATCCCAAATATGTGGAATGCCTGCATGAGTTAAAATGGTGTTTGCATTCGGGAAAAGACACAAAGGTTGTTTTCGTAACCAGTCAATCAACTCATCACTATCAATTGCATCAATCACATCAAGCGTGTTGTCTTGCGCTTTGATTTTCTTTAAGCCACGTGCGCCTGCCAACAAGGTTAAATCGTGATTGCCTAACACCGTTGCCGCAACGCCACGATCCACCAGTTTTTTAATAAAACGCAAAGCACCTACCGAGTTTTCACCCCGCGCCACCAAGTCGCCTGCAAACCAAATAAAATCTTGATCGGGATCGAACTGTATTTCTTTTAATAACAGTTTCAAGGCTTCAAAGCAGCCCTGAACATCACCAATGACATAGTTGTATCGAATTGCTGCCATTAATTCACCATCTGATCTGCCAATGCGACAAATGCACTCAAGCTTAAAGTTTCAGGACGAGCCATTGGGTCTACCCCTGCACGTTCAAATGCATCTTCAGCCAACATGCCTTTTAAGCTATTGCGCAATGTTTTACGACGCTGGGTAAAGACATGCGACACCAAACGTGCCAATGCTTTTTCATCTTTGGCAATAATTGGTTTGGTTGCATAGGGTTCTAAGCGAAATACCGCAGAAGTCACTTTAGGCGGTGGGTTAAATGCACCAGGTGGCACTTCAAACAAGAAAGTTGGCTTACAGTAATATTGCATCATCACCGATAAACGCCCATATTCTTTGGTATTGGGTTCAGCTGTGATGCGATCTACCACTTCTTTTTGCAGCATAAAGTGCATGTCTTTAACTTTGTCACCAAACTCTAAGAGATGAAACAAAAGCGGCGTCGAAATGTTATACGGCAAGTTTCCAACCACACGTAAAGGACGGCCTTCAGCAAATAATTCACTAAAATCGTATTTCAGCGCATCACTTTCTACAATGGTTAAACGCTCAGGATGTGGCACACGTCCTGGTAAACCTGCAGCCAAATCACGGTCTAACTCCACCACAGTCAAAGCATCACACTCACCAATTAAAGGCGAGGTCAATGCCGCTAAACCAGGTCCAATCTCGACAATATTATCGCCTGGACGCGGGTTCACTGAGCGAACAATTTTGGCAATCACACCTTGATCATGCAAAAAGTTTTGACCAAAGCGTTTACGAGCCTGATGCCCTTCTTCCTTTGGGTTTAGGGCATTAATTTGATACATAAAGATTTCCAAGCTGAAATTATGAACGTGCTAAATCCAGCGCTAAATCGACAGCAACATGCAAGCTAGAACTTTTCGCAAGTCCTGTACCTGCGAGGGAGAGCGCTGTGCCGTGATCGACTGAAGTGCGAATAAACGGTAAGCCTAAAGTAATATTAATTGCTTCACCAAAGCCCTGAGATTTTAACACAGGTAAACCCTGATCGTGATACATCGCTAAAACTGCATCGGCATCTTTTAAATTTTCTGGGGTAAACAACGTATCTGCAGGCAAACTTAAACTAATATTTTCACCGCGATTACGGTAATTTTGCAGCACAGGATTAATCACCTCAATTTCTTCCATGCCTAAATAACCATCTTCGCCCGCATGCGGGTTCAAACCACAGACCAATACTTTAGGATGTTCAATTTTAAATTTGCTTTTGAGATCGTACAGCAAAATATCAATCACCTGCTGCAAACGGGTTTTGCTAATCGCATCTGCGACTGCACGTAACGGTAAATGCGTTGTTACGAGGGCAACACGTAGCGTTTTAGTCGCCAACATCATCACCACACGTTCTACACCTGCAAACTCCTGATAATATTCAGTATGTCCACTAAACGAAATGCCCGCTTCATTAATAATCGATTTTTGCACTGGCGCTGTCGCAACACCGAAACTTTTACCCGTCATGGCATACGATGCAGAACGATGTAATTGCTCTAACACATAAGATGCATTTTGTGCATTTAAATGCCCTAATTCAACATCTACAGCCAAAGGTACATGCTCAACATATAACTGTCCAAGCGCTGCAGGCTGTTGCTGACCTGAATATTCAATCAATTCGACTTTTTGGTTTAGAATTTCGGCACGTTGTTCTAATAATTGATGATCAGCCAATACCACAATTGGACGTTCATCTTGTCGATCTGCCAGACTAAGGCAAATATCAGGTCCAATACCTGCAGGTTCACCACTGGTGACATATAAAGGTCGCATAAAATGCTCAATCCAAATTTATCTAAGGATGCTTAAAGTATAACGCCAACTTAGATGATTGTTTTATTCCAGTCCAAGATAAATCGAGAGTGAAATCCCTTGCACATACGCCCATTCAGAAATAGCGATCACAGCAACAGCGAATAGCAACCCATCATCAATTTTTTTGTGATTATTAACACCATCCGATATTGGGTGTCTGCTAAGCACAACAATATGATTCCGTCTCCGCTATAACATAAAAATGGGAAGAATGTTAAATGGATGACATTGAATACAGCTATTGTATGCTAAACACATCCACACCATATACAGCACCTAATCGTAGCAAAATCAACGTGTAGACACTGAGCAATGCAATAAAACATCCCGCAATAATTTTAATGCGTTTAGAAATAGTTAAATCAACTCATTGATGTATTTCTGAGTGCGAATCTGGTGACATCCTTTCTCCCATTCTTGTTTTAATATTGAATGCTAGAAATTTTAGTTTGAAGCCTGTACAAGGTGATTTAAAACCGCATAAATCTGGGCTTTTTAATCTTGAATCTGCAAAATTAATTCAACTTTTCTTTTACAGCCAAGATTGGTAAAATATAGCGCTTAAAATGTGAATTCTCCATTGTAGTTCCACCCATTCTCAGGTAGAATTCGGACTCCTTTTTGTTTGGACAGCTTCCATAGTCCAAACCAACTATAATAGGTAGTGGTTTAATGAAAACTCTCAGCGCTAAGCCAGCTGAAGTTCAACACGACTGGTACGTTGTTGATGCTTCTGGCAAAACTCTAGGTCGCCTTGCGACAGAAATCGCACGTCGTTTACGCGGTAAGCACAAGACTTCTTATACTCCTCACGTTGACACTGGCGACTACATCGTTGTCATCAATGCTGAGCAAGTTCAAGTGACGGGTAACAAATCACTTGACAAGAAATACTATCGCCACACTGGTTTCCCTGGTGGTATCCGTGAAACTAATTTTGAGAAATTAGTTGCTCACAAACCAGAAGAAATCTTCCAACGTGCAGTAAAAGGCATGTTGCCAAAAGGTCCTCTTGGTTATGCTATGATCAAGAAAATGAAAGTGTACGCTGGTGCTGAGCATCCTCACACAGCTCAACAGCCACAAGTTTTGGACATCTAAGGGATACAGCACATGGCTACTAACTATGGTACAGGTCGCCGTAAGACCGCAACTGCACGTGTTTTCTTATCAGCTGGTACAGGTAAACTCGTAATTAACAACCGTACTCTTGAGCAATATTTCGGCCGTGAAACTGCTCGTATGATCGTACGTCAACCATTAGAGCTTCTTGAAGCTACTGAAAAATATGACCTTTACATCACTGTTGCTGGTGGTGGTATTGGTGGTCAAGCTGGTGCAATCCGTCACGGTATTACTCGTGCATTGATCGCATCTGACGACACTTTAAAACCTGCTCTTCGTCAAGCTGGTTTCGTTACTCGTGACGCTCGTGAAGTTGAACGTAAGAAACTTGGTTTACGTAAAGCTCGTAAACGTCCACAATTCTCTAAACGTTAATTCGTTTACCGAATCGGACACAAAAAGCCTTGGATTTTCCAAGGCTTTTTTATGCAAATCGACTAGCTGAGCATTTTAAGCCTCATAGACAATTCAGATTCACACATCCCAAAACCGAAATTAATTACAGCACAAAAACTGAAAAATCGATCAACAAATATCTCATACACTTTTATCAGCTTTGCTGGGTGATTTTAGTGACTAAGTTTAGTATCCTATTCTATTCATTTGGTTTTATTTCGGATTATGTCAGTCGAGAACGCACCCTTACAAGGCATTACCCTCTATAGTCATGCGGACGACTTTCGCTCTCATTGGATTCGTTACGTTCTTGCCGAAAAACAAATCAAATATCAACTGATTTTAGTCGATTATGAAGATGAAGACTTTGCAAGCCTAAATCCGTATAATCAACTTCCAATGCTGCTAGAAAATGATTTAAAACTCTTTAATACTGCGATTATTTCAGAATATCTGGATGATCGTTATCGACAAAATAAACTCTATGCCGACGCACCTATGCCACGAGCAGAACAACGTCAATATATTTGGCGTTTTGAGCAAGACTGGTTCAAACTTGCCGATCAGATGCTACGTCATCCTGACAGCTTAGATCATACAGCACAGCGCGCAGCACAAAAAAAATTACGTGATACACTCATTTCACTAACGCCATTATTTCAGCATTATCCTTATTTCATGTCGGAAAATTTCAGCATTTTAGATTGCATGCTGGCACCCTTATTTATACGGCTAAAAGCCATGGGTATAGAATTACCCAAACAACACTGTCGTCCGTTTTTCCTGTATTGTCAGCGGGTTTTTTCACGCCCCACTTTTACACAAGCAATGACTTTACAAGAAAAAAATCACTATCAAGAATTTTTAATTCATACCTAAAGAGCATATTATGTCTGAATCTGAAATCAATTTAAGTCCAACCCGTCCTTATTTAGCCCGCGCAATTTATGAATGGATTTGTGATAACCAACTCACACCACATTTATTGGTCGATGCCACACAGCCGAATACGCTTGTTCCTGAACAATTTATTCAAGATGGTCAAATTGTCCTAAATATCGTTCCACATGCAGTACATGCCTTACACATGAGCAATGATGCTATCACCTTCTCTGCACGCTTTGGTGGCGTATCACGCGACTTATATGTACCTATGAATGCCGTTTTGGGTATCTATGCAAGAGAGAATGGACAAGGCTTATTCTTTGATCCAAGTGAGTATGCACATATCCAAAATGATCAAGATACTTTAGAATCAAAGACTGAAGATAAAACCGAACAAACTAAGAAAAAACCAAGCCTTAGATTATTAGATTAAAACAATGGAGTAGTGAATGGCTTTTGATTTAGTACAATATTTTGCAGCGCAGATTAAACTTCAAAGGCCCTCGCTTTTGAAACGATATAATGCTGTTGATCGCGACCAATATATTCAAGAAATCAATGCGCTGAGCTTAGGTAAACTGGTCAGTTTGTGGCGAGAAGACAACCAAAAACTTTATCAAGAAATTGATCATCAAGATGAATTATATATTCAGGAAATTGCACGTCGACTCACCACATCTCCACACAATCAGTCGCCTCTCTCCAAAACTGAGCTTGAACAGAATATTAGCGAAGTTTTAGCCTTACAACTTACTGAACTCAAACAGTTAGATCAAACGGGTAATTTTGGTAATAAAGGTTTAGGTGAATTATTGCTAGGTCAAATTGAACATTTATCTGGTCAGGCAGATGATTGGGTTTGGTCAACAAACGATCTAATAGAGTTAAAAGGTTCTAAACCAATTCCTCAAGAAGAGCTATCATTAGAGGCATCAATGAAGGAGTTTAATCAAATGGTTCAACAACATACCCACGATGATCATCAAAATATTGAGCCTGCAGAAGCAATTGTACCCACTTGGTCTAAAGTACTAGAACCTATCGTTGCAATTGCAATTTTGGCAATTCTATGGTGTTCCGTTACACAATTATTCGCTTAAATAAATCTTCTATCTATGCCCCAATAAAACCATTTTCTGATGGTTTTATTTTTTGGTGTTCTTTATTTTTAATATTCTAGGACTTACGCACTATCAT
>DBIN01000021.1 GCA_002296655.1 Acinetobacter sp. UBA801 | reverse complement strand
GGCTGAAGATCCTGATCCAACGACTGACAAGGTTGGCATTAATACTATGTTGCAGTGCGACCGAAGCGATCGAGGTATTAGGATTTTTACAGGCATTGACAATACTGAGTTTGAATTCTTTGCTGTATGTTCTGCGTTTTTTAGCAACAGGAGGTGTTGCTGAATATATATCCATGTTCATGGATTAAGTCCCCACTTGTTTTTAGGTGGGAACTAAATTAAGGCTTATAGGATCGCTTGGTAAGGCTGTGTTAGCCGGATGCTTACATTAGTAGAAGGATATTGCTGCGTAAATAAAGATAAGATATTGGTTTTCTAGGCTTTTGTAAGTTCTTCCTGTAATACCCAGTGGAAAGGAGAACATAAGCTAGAATCTATAATGGTTAGACGCTACACAAAATCTTCTCTCCCTTTGGGAGAGAGTTACAGAGAGGAAAAAACTAGCGCACCTCAAACTCAGCTTCGGCAGGGTCAAAACGCCACGTTCGCACAATCCGCAATTCCGAAATATCCTTCATTTTCGCATCAAATGCGCCAAAAGGTGCAGCTTTACGTACCGAAGCTTTGGCTGCTTCATCCAACATAGCATGACCTGAACTTTCAATTAAACGAATGGCACGAATCCCGCCATTGCTGTTTAAAATTACCATTAAACGCACCTCACCCGCTAAATTCTGTGCTTTGGCCTGTTCTGGGTAATAGCGGTTGCCATAAAACTCGACTTTTTGACGGAATTTCTCCATATAGCCCGCAGTGTTGTCTTGCTTGGCCTGAATTCCATCAATGGTTTTAATTTTTTGCTGACGGCTAAAGTTTTGTTGGCGTTGTAAATATTGCGCTTCAATACTGGCAACCATGGCCGCCTTAGCTTGAAATTGACTATTCAACTCCTGCATGGCTTTTTTGCGCTGATTTTCTGCCGCCTGTTTCTGCCAACTGAGCGTGGTCATCAACACTTTTTCTTCAAAGTTTAATTCGCGCTGTTGCTGCATACGTTCTAAACTTTCCAGTTCTTGCTCCCCCGCACTTTGTTCAGTCATGGGTGCAGGCATGTCACTCGACATGCGATGTTGTTCACGGAATGTCCCTGAACCTTGCTGATCGACTTGGGCTAAGAAATCTGCATCTTCAACTTTTGTATCGCTCATGCGAACCGATATCGCAATTTCCTTGACCGCAACATCACTTTGTTGCGGTGCAGCAAACTGCACTTCCAAAATTAATGCGTGCAACACAGCAGCCACCAGCAAAGCAGCAGCAAAAATAGGATCTTTCCACCAATCTTGGGTAGAAGGCATTAATTGAATTTTTTTTAGCATCACATTAATCCGACAAAACGTCTGATTCCCCAAACCGCAAAATGCGGTATAAACTAAAGAGTATATTACTTTGCTCAGTTTTTACTTTTCTGCAAAACTGCGAATTTCATCAAAAAGCTGACTAGTGAGCCTTAAAAGCTTAAAATGGTGCAACTTATTTTGCTAAACTGCAAGCTTCTATGCCTGTATTTTTAATACAATTCGACAAAATATTTGTATCTGTAAAGAATGAATGAACGACTTGGACGGCCGTATGCAAACCCTGATCACCAATATCTCTCAACGTATCCGTCAAGTGTACCAAAAAGCCGAAGGATTTATTGAGGATGAACGTGAATTTCCATTATCTCAGGTCTTTTTAAATGCGACTTTTCAGCGCTTTGTGACCGATAATGTGAAAATGTTGCAAGATCTGCATGCAGACTTACACGACGACTGGTTACGTCTTTATGCAACCCTAGATTACAACGGCTTGAACATTACTCTATCTGTCGATTTAAAATTGGTGCAGATGGAATTGAATAAAGATACTCAGCTCATTGTGTTTGAACAAATTAGTGACACACAGGTCATTGAGGCGAGTTATCCAAGCTTTTTACATAAAATCGCGGTTAAGTGTGCTTTATTTTACTATCAAAAAATACGCAATGATGACCCTTTGGGCATGATTTTAGAAAAACTCAAAGTCATTAAAGTCAAAGATGATTTGCTGCATTTAGACTTAAATCGCTGGTTAGGTAAAAGCCGCTCTATCATTGATACACTCAGTAAAGTTCATGTGAATCATGCGGTATTACGCGAAGCGGAATTGGTACTCACTGGCAACGTCAATTTGACCGCATTGTTCCGTAAAATGTCTGAAGAAAAACTGGATAATGCGGAAGACTTTCTTGCAGATACTCAAGTCACACCACTGAAACAAAAACAAGGCTAGGCTAAACTTTGCAAGAGAATTCGTACAGGAAAACGACACAAGCCGCATAATTCCTAATTTTCTCTTCATATTCAACGCCTATAATGGCGATAAGCAAGTAAATTGCATCTCCCTACCTAAAAAGGAAATATCTCAGCAATGGCAAATTATGTAGTGAAAAAAATCGGTATGGCAGCCAGTGTTTCAACAGCACTGTTCTTGGCTGGTTTCTCTAGCCAAATATTTGCCATGAGTCCTTTTCAAGCCAGTTATCAGTTTAACTACAATGGTAAGAACTTAGGTTCTGCAACACGAACTTTAAGCAAAACAGGTAACCAATGGAGTTATGTGTTTTCGGCTAAAGCTGGCGTAATCGCCTCTGCCACAGAAACTAGCCGTTTTACTTTTAATGATGGCAAAATTGGCTCATCTAGCTTCAGCCGCAGCAGTAAGATTTTAGTGCATAACAACACCATGAGTATTAACTTCAATCCTTCGGCGAAAACCATTAACACTAAAAAGGACAGCGAAACCCGTTCTTTTGCCTGGAAAGCGGGCGTGTTGGATGAGTTGAATGCAGAGCTGCAAATCCGTGAAGATTTAAAAAGTGGCGGTTTAAAATCGAGCTACTATATTGCCGACCACAACGAGGTTGAATCACGTCGCTTTATTAAACAAGGTGCAGAAAAGATCAAAACCAATTACGGTACCTTCGACACTATTAAAGTGGTGCTAAAACATAGCAAACCGAACCGTGATACGATTTTCTGGTTGGCACCAAAACTTGACTACTTGCCTGTAAAAGTCACCCACCAAGACAAAGACAAGTCTTATGGCTTATTACTCACAGGTTATAAAGGCCCAACCAACTAATTCCAATCATAGCTGCTGAGCAAACTCAGCAGCTATTCACCATTTGGTAAATTGTTCTTGCATTTTTTCAGGTGCTTTTTAAAATACGCTTTTGCTTTGAAAAGCACCTGCTCTTGAGGATTCTCCCGTGCATGCACTAGAACAGAAAATTTTAGCTGAAGGTATCGTTTTATCTGAAGCGGTTCTAAAAGTCGACTCTTTCTTAAACCATCAAATTGACCCTATGATGATGCAGCAAATTGGTCAAGAATTTGCGCGTTTGTTTAAAGATGCAGGCATCACCAAAATTATTACCATTGAAGCTTCTGGCATTGCACCAGCTGTGATGGCAGGTTTAGAACTTGGCGTTCCTGTCATTTTTGCACGTAAATATCAATCTTTAACCTTAAAAGATGATTTATACCGCTCTAAAGTATTTTCATTTACCAAGCAAACTGAAAGTACGATTGCCATTTCAAACAAACATATCAGCGCTAGCGACAAAGTCTTGGTGATTGATGACTTTTTGGCAAATGGTCAAGCTGCACTCGGTTTAGCAGATTTAATCCATCAAGCCAATGCAGAAGTCGTGGGTATTGGAATTGTGATTGAGAAATCATTCCAACCAGGTCGTGAATTATTGCTTGAAAGAGGTTATCGTGTTGAATCATTGGCACGAGTAAAATCTTTGGCAAACGGTACTGTTGAATTTGTACGAGATTAAGGTCGATTAAAACTGATGTTGTTTCATCATTTAGCCCTGTGATCAAAGAGTGCTTAGGCGCTCTTTTTTTATTCTTATTTTCAAACTTAAACGGCTCATTTACATATATTTAATTTACAAAATAGTTGCGCTACGCCATGCTGCACTTCAAATAACAGTGTTTAAGCAGTCTGGTTTTTCAGATTGCAGCTCTACACAGCACTTTTTAGATCGTCTGCGTGCATTAATGCATGCGGCATGAGCACAAGGCATTTTACAGTCATGACACAAGACAATCCGTTGATGGAACACAGTATCGTCTGTCCGAAATGTGGTTCAACTCAAGTTGAAAAACGCAACCATGAACAAAACTTGCAAAAAATTGGTGGCGTGTTATTAGGCTCTGCAGGTACAGCAGCAGGTACAGTGGGCGGTGCAGCTTCAGGAGCTTCTATTGGTGCAGCAATTGGTACAGCCGCAGGGCCATTGGGCGTAATTATGGGCGGCACGATTGGCACGTTTGTCGGGGCAATTAGTGTGGGAATCACAGGCGGTTTTCTTGGGCATCGCTTTGGTAAAAAAGCAGGTGTAATTGTCGATCAGAATATTTTTCTAGATTTTCAATGCCTCAAATGCAAACACCGCTTTAAAGAAAAAGTCGAAAGAACCAAACAACTCTAAGTAACCCTAAATCAATTTCAAAAAAAATGCTGCACATAGCAGCACTTTTTTGATTACATCTTTTTATTTTGCAATGCTGCTTGCAGAAGTCATCACAGGCTCTTGTACCGCTAAATATTCGGCTTCCGCAGGTTGTTTCTCAATCTGCTTTGGTTCTGCAAAGCTCAGACTATGCACAATTTCAGTCGCTGCAATACTTGACCATGAACACCCCAAGCTCAATAGACTTAACCCAATCAGCATCCACTTATTCATTTTCACTTTTCCTCAATCTCTCATTTTTACAGCAGTCCATTGTGCTCAATACATCAGGGTCTGTTGACAATTCGTCTATGTTTGCGGCAACGCATATTTTTTAGCTGATATAAGGCATGGGACAGGAAATTTAGTCATTCTAAATGACTGGCACATAACGCAATAGCAGCAAAAAATATGCTCGCCCTGAAAGGCTGTGACTAAAACTTTCTCAGATTGCGTTATGAAACTTAGCAATAATCTCGCTATTCCTTGCGTTTCATGCCTGATCTGCTCAGTTTTAGCCTACAGCGCAAGCCATTTATGAAATGTCAACAGACCCTAGTCTGCACAAAAAAATGCTGCGTGAACCGTGACAGAAAACTCTGCTTTTAAAGCGGTGATTAGACTTGAAAAAAGAAAAACTGAATATCACTGCAAATGGTGATTTTAGGTGAAAAGTGCACTTATTTTTAACTCAAAATCGAATTCAAGTAAAAAAATGAAAGCGTAAAATGATATCTCCATTTTACGCTTCATCTTGATTGAAGAAAGAGTTCACATCCCCTGTAATTTTTTTACCATTTCGCCTAAACGTTGTCCTTGTACTTCACAAAGGATTTTTTCATCCTGGCTCAAAGCCTGATCGTGGCGTGGACCGCTCACATGCGTTGCACCATACGGTGTGCCGCCCGTTTTGGTATTCGATAGAGCAGGATGCGCATTATGCAGTCCCATAATCATCATCCCGTGGTGAAACAATGGCGGCAACATGGTCAATAAGGTACTTTCCTGTCCACCATGCATCGAACCCGATGAGGTAAAAACACAGGCAGGTTTATTGTGCAATGCGCCATTCAGCCAGAGACTGGTGGTTTGATCCCAGAAATATTTCATTTCAGATGCCATATTGCCAAAGCGTGTAGGAGAACCCAAAGCCAAACCTGCACAATTGGCTAAGTCATCTAAAGTGCAATAAATATCACCTTCGGCAGGAATACTTGGCTCGGCTTGTTGCACCACTGTAGAGATATTGGGCACAGTTCTAATTTTAACGGGCATGCCACTGGCTTCTACCCCATTGGCAATTAAATGTGCCATTTCTTTGGTAGAACCATATTTACTAAAGTACAAAACCAGAATATATGCTTGCATCATGCTAAGAAATCAGACTCAAATGAAAACTATACGGTATTTTGCTACTTTTTTGGTTAAGCTTAACCATGAAAACAGATAATGATGATTAAAAAGTTGAGACAGCCACTGTATGATCGTTGAATATTTAAAGAAACTACCTTTTTATGACAAACAATGGTTTCAATTTGTTTTATTTGTGCTGCGTCGCTTTGAAGCAGATCGCTGCCGTGAACAAGCGGGCTCTTTAACCTACACTACCCTTTTTGCTGTTGTGCCGATGCTTACCGTATTTTTGGTGATCATCTCATCTATTAAGGCTCTCGAACCCGCACGGCAACAATTACAACAACTGATTTACAGCAACTTTTTACCTAAAACCACTATTGCCTTTGATAAAGCCTTAAATGCCTTTACCGAAAAATCCAGCAACTTAACCGTCATCGGGGTTTTGTTTTTATTCGTGACCACAGTAATGATGCTGACCAGTATTGAAACTGTGTTTAACCGAATATGGCGGGTGAAGGAAACCCGTGGCGGCATTGTGGGTTTTATGCGTTACTGGACCATCATTTCATTAGGCCCTATTTTATTGGGCAGTGCTTTTGTCATTTCCTCAACTTTGGCCTCTATGAATGTGCTGAGTAATAACTTTGCAGGTTATGAGCTCAATGGCGCATTTATTTTATGGCTGATTTCATTTGCCCTGACCATTTTGGGTTTTTTTATTCTGAACTGGACCATTCCCAACCGCAGTGTACCCATTAAAGCCGCATTAATTGCGGGGGTATTCAGTGCTGTTGTATTCGAATGTTTGAAAAACCTGTTTGGTTTTATTATGTCCAACTTCACCAGTTATGAAATTATTTATGGTGCATTTGCTGCCGTACCTATTTTCTTACTGTGGATTTTTCTGTCTTGGAATATTGTGCTCTTGGGTGTTGAAATTAGTTTTGCCCTGACCGCTTTTGAAGCCAGCCGAGCGAAAAAATGCCACCCGCTGCTCATGTTACTGGACTTGCTGGAATTGTTTTATAAAAAACAAATGCGTGGAGAAAGTGTCACTGAAGCTGAAGCACTGGATGTATTAGGACGTAATGAAATTGGCCGTTGGCCGTCTTATGTGCGAATGCTAGAACAACAAAACTTAATTAAACGTACTGAAAATGATGAATTTGTATTGGTGCGTAATCTTTCTCAGGTAGATTTTTGGAGCTTTTATACACATTTACCGTATTCATTGCCACGTCGTCAGGACTTGACCAATGTTTATTCTGATGATGAATGGATGCAAAGACTCGGCCCCATACTCAATGAAACCGATGACTATTTAGCTGCCAAGTTGTCGATTCCGCTTTCTAAGATTTTTGAAGCGAAGTAACTGTTCATCCAGAGCATTTCAATTTTTGGCACAAACCATCTTCTAGTTTAGGTATGCAATCCGCTCAGTCGCTTGAAGATGGTTTGTGCTTGATTGATAAAACAAAGATTGTGTTGTAGGCGCTTCTGATAAAGGACTTAAACGTACCGCGACCGTTGTGGCTGCCCAAAGTATGCCTGCACTCTGCGCGAGTAAATCGCCAAAAAGCATGTGGCTAAAGTTTTGGTGAGTTTCGTGTTGTACAGTATCACGCCATAAAAAAGTCACTGCTATACCAGCAAAAGACAACAGAATCCCGCCCCATTGCAAGCGAGATAAACGCTCTGCAGGGAGTTTCCAGCGCAGCGCTAAAAAGCTACAAAAAACAGACTTTCAAATAAGCTGCTAACTCAACCCAAATAGCTTGGTTGATTAAATACGCTTGAGTAGGTGAAATATTTTGGTATTATGCGTGAGTTTGCATAAAAAAAGCGACCTTAAAAGATCGCTAATTTTAAATAAGATATGGGCTTAATCGTCTGTTGCAAAAGCAATATCACTGAGTCCGGCTTCACTCGCACGTGACATTACTTGCGCTACAGTATCATAACGCGCTTCTTTATCGGCTCTTAATACCACAGTGGGTTGCTGTGCTTGCTGACTGGCGCTGTTAAAGCGGGTTTGCAACTCATCTAAGCTAATAATTTGATCATCCCACGCCACTTCACCATTGGCATTGATACTGACCTGAATTTGCTCAGGGGGTAAATCGACAATCTCTGCGCTGGTTTGCGGTAAGGTTAATGGTATAGATGGGTTGGCAACGGTCGCTGTCACCAAAAAGATGATCATCAATACCAACATAATGTCGATCAGGGGTATGAGGTTCATCTCATTCATGCCTGAGTCGTTGTCTTCACCCAATTGAAAAGCCATTAAACCTGACCTCCCACCAAACTTTGTTGTGTTGCTTTCACTTCTGTTTTTTGCACAGATGAATCTTGCTGCAACATGGTATCAATCAACAAGCTGTGTGCATGATCTTGCAGATTGTTCGATAAGGTACGGTTCACGCGCGAGCAAATGTTGTAGGCAATCACCGCTGGAATTGCGACTGCCAAACCAAAGCCTGTCATAATCAACGCTTCACCCACTGGGGTTGCGACTTGTGCCAGTCCTGCCTGCCCACTTTTACCCACGGCAACCAATGCATGGAAAATACCCCAAACCGTACCGAATAAACCGACAAACGGTGCAAGTGAGGCAATCGTACCCAATACCGACACCCCTTTTTCTGCCGATGCTTTTTCTACAGAAATTTGACGCAATAAGGCTTGTTCCGCAACCGCTTTGCGCTGTTCAAAACTTAGGGGTGCCAGTTTTGCTTTCAGCTGATTTAATGCCTGAGACAGTTGAGCATAAGCTTGTTGCTTCAATTGATGCGTGCCCATCAAACGTAATGCAAAGATGGTCCATGTCGCAATCGACATCGCCAATAACACGAAATACAGCGTTTTGCTGACTGCATCTGCATGTTGCCAATAGACGGAAAAGTTCATACTCGAACTCCTGTTGAAGGTTAGCCGTTAGGGTTCAATGTCAATTCAAAAGGCTGCTCAGCACGAATTGGATAAGCCACGCCATTTTCTTTGTACGGTTTGAATTTTGCACTACGCACTGCGCGTAAAATCTTTTGATCTAAAGCAGGTATACCACTAGAACGCGTAATTTGTGCATCGGTAATTACGCCTTTTTCATTGGCCTCAATCCGAACCACCACGTTACGGGTTTCTCCCTGTAAATCACGGTTACTATAAGTTGGTTTTGGTGAACGACTCCATTGCACGCCTGAGCCGCCAATCGACACTGTTTTTGGAGCAGAAGGTGCGACAGGAGCAGGTGCAACAGGTGTAACTGTCGGTTTCGGTGCAGGCTGTACCACTTTAGATTCAGTCACCGTTGCTACAGGTGCAGGTTGCACCTCACGTTCGACTGGTTTTTCTACGGGCTTCGCCACGGGTTTAGGGGCTTCTGCTTTTTTAACTTGCTGTACTTTTTCTACTTTTTTCGGTGGCGGTGGCAACGGTTTTTCTACCACAGGCACTTCTTTTACAGGCTGAGGCTTGGGTTTTTCAGGTTGTGGTTCAGCTTTTGGCTGTGGCGGTAACGGTTTAGGCTGTTCTTGAATTTTTACAAAGCGGACTTTTAAAGGTTCTTTTTCTATTGGCTTTAAGCTTGGGGTTTGCATCTGCCCCAATGCCCACAATATACCCACGTGTCCCAATGCAACCACGGCTAAAGCTGTTACAACATTCTTTTTCATAGTGTGGGACATATGCATCATAGCGTTGGGAGATTGGTTCATTAAAGTCAGCGACCGTGGAAAGCAATTGCCAAACCATCACAGCTTATACGATCAAACTGATCGGTTAGAACAATTAAAGTAACGCAATAATAAATGAGAAGTGTTTTCATTTGCAACTACTTTTTTAATGACAACCGTGAATCATCCATTAAATTTACGATTAAGAAACAGTTAAAATAAATGTTATAACATTACAATTATAGCATAAAAAAACATGCCCTGACGGCATGTTTTAGTTTTACATATCTTTTAAATTATTGAAATACAACAGTTTTATTGCCATCTACAATTATACGGTCTTCCAAATGCCATTTAACTGCACGTGCCAGTACATTACGTTCCACATCCTGCCCTAATTCACGCAGTTGATCTACTGTAAAGTCGTGGTTTACACGTTCAACATCTTGTTCAATAATCGGACCCTGATCTAGGTCTGCCGTTACATAGTGCGCAGTTGCACCAATCAGTTTTACGCCTTTTTCATAAGCTTGTTTATATGGGTTTGCGCCCACGAAAGCAGGCAGGAATGAATGGTGAATATTGATCACTTTCATTTCCCATTTAGATACAAACTCTTCATCTAGAATTTGCATATAACGCGCCAGTACCAATAAATCATTGCCTTGCATCAATTCATCAATTTTAGCGTAAGCTTCACGTTTATTCTCTTTATTTACAGGCACTACTTCAAACGGAATACCAAAGTTTTCTACCGCTTCACGCAAGGTGTCATGATTGGACACTAC
Source organism: Acinetobacter sp. UBA801 (assembly GCA_002296655.1). GTDB lineage: Bacteria > Pseudomonadota > Gammaproteobacteria > Pseudomonadales > Moraxellaceae > Acinetobacter. The sequence continues at coordinate 19,752 of DBIN01000021.1, read as the reverse complement.
TTTGGTAATTTCGCATGGTAAACCACCACGTGCATGACGCCATAACAGCTCAAGCAAAGCATGATCAACTTTAGACACCAAAATGCCAACTTTTTTCACATCGCTGACCAAAGCCAAACGCCATTGCATTTCGTAACGCTCTGCCACGTTGGAAGCAAAGGTTTGCAATAAGCTTTCTTTACGACTTTGCAAGTGATCCAGTTCAAACTCAACCCGCATGAAATAACGCCCGCCCTGAGCTTCTGTTGCATATTGATCAAGCGCGGTAATGTTGGCTCCTTGATGATACAAAAAGCTCGATACAGCCTGCACAATACCAGGCTTATCTTCACAGGTAATCAGCAAACGTGCAGTATTCGCAGTCGTCATATTCATGTTGTTTTTAGTCACTACTTGGTTAAATTGAAAAACAAGCCGAGTATTCTAGCGCGTTTCTCAGACATTCTAAATAGCTATTCTCAGTCGCTTAGTCGGCTTGAGTATTTTTACTGGATGATAAACTCTCAAACAGTTCAGATGTACCTAACGTTTCTAGTAAACGCTCATAAGTTGCACGACTTTCACCACGTAAATACGCCCCTTCAAGGAACAACATTTGACGCAAAGCTTGCCAAATCCATTTTTCTTCCAAATGGTTTGAATCGGTAATGTGTCCCGACATATATAAGAAGTTAGTCCAGTTGGTCAGCACAATCCAAATATTGATAATCAAGGCTTCAATTTCGGACTCAGTCATTTGCATCAGACCCGCATCCACAAAAGCCTGATAAATTTTCTGTCCCTGCTGCATAACTTGTCCTGCAAAACGAGGATACATTTTGCGGAAATCTTCATTGGTTTCGACCAAATGATAGACATCACGATGCAAAAACCGATAGGCCCATAACTGACTGCTGAGCACCTGAAAATAACGAATTTTATCATTAGCATCCAAAGCACGGCTTTCAGGTAGGGCCAGCATTTCCAAGGTTTCCTGCTGATATTGTTCCATCAACTCTTTAATGATTTCGTTCTTATTGCGAAAATGGTAATACAAATTTCCTGGGCTCATACCCAATTCAGCCGCAATATGATTGGTTGTAACTGAACGCTCACCACGCTCGTTAAACAATTGCAAACTCAATTGCAAAATACGTTCTTTGGTTTTCAAGGTTTTGGTTTGAGACATCCTAAAAACAACCATTCTTTAAAATTTGAGGGGCATGTAAACATAAAGTCACTTGACTGATTAGAGTAAATACTCTAAAAACTAACTTATATTGCTTTTATTGAATGGTAACATGTCATGAACAGTCAAACAAAAACAACTTCAATGACCCTACATTCACCCGATTTACAACGTCTGGATGATATTTTGGCATTGCAGAAATATGCCTATCAGCGCAATCCTGTACCTAGTGCCAAAGAACGCATTGAACGCTTAGCTCGCTTAAAACGTGTGATTGTAAAATATCAGGATCAATTTGCTGAAGCCATTAACCGTGACTATGGCAACCGTGCCATTGCCGAAACCCAAATTGGCGAAGTACTTACCTGCTTGGAACATATCAAATATTACAGCAAAAACCTGACCGACTGGATGAAACCCTCTAAACGTCAGGTTGGAATCATTCACCAACCTGCAAAAGCTTGGGTACAGTATCAACCTTTAGGGGTGATTGGCATTATTGCACCGTGGAACTACCCTCTACTGTTGTCTTTAGGCCCTCTGATCTGTGCTTTGGCTGCGGGCAACCATGCCATGATCAAAATTTCCAGTGCTTCTGCGCATTTTGGCAAGGTACTGGAAAATGCCATGAGTGAAGCGTTTCCGCAAGAATTGGTAGCGGTAATCAATGGCGGTGGCATTATTTCAGATGCGTTCTGTCATTTGCCTTTTGACAAAATTATTTTCACAGGCTCTACCCAAGTCGGCAAAACCGTGATGGCCGCTGCATCACAAAACCTCGTGCCTGTCATTTTAGAATTAGGTGGAAAATCCCCTGTTTTGGTGCATCCATCTAGCGATATGGTCGATGTTGCACAGCGTATTGCGGTAGGTAAACTTTGGAATGCAGGACAAACCTGTGTTGCACCCGACTATATGTTCTTGCCTAAAGGCAAAACTACCGAATTCATGGAACATTTTGAGCAATTTGTGACGGAAATGTATCCACATATCCGTGATAACCAAGACTACACTTCTATCATTAATGACAAACAATATCGTCGCTTACAGGGCTATTTAGAAGATGCACGTGAGCGCGGTGCAAATATTATTGAAATTAATCCACAAAGTGAAAATGTGGCTGCAACTCGCAAAATGGCACCAACGGTACTGACTAATGTCAGTCCAGACATGCAAATTATGCAAAATGAGATCTTTGGGCCAGTCCTGCCAATCTTAGAGTATGAACAAATTGATGATGTAATCGAGTTTATTAATAGCCGTCCGCGCCCTCTTGCTTTATACTATTTCGACTTTGATCAGGCGCGTGCCGACTATGTCGCACAGCGAACCCATTCAGGGCATTTCGGACTCAACACTGTATTGACCCACGTTGCACAAGATGACTTACCGTTTGGTGGTGTTGGTGCATCAGGTATGGGGAAATATCATGGTCCAGAAGGTTTTTTCAGCTTGTCACATGAACGGTCGGTAATGTCTAATCCAAAGCTATACAGCTTAAAGTTCATTCTCCCCCCATTTGATAAGCCGATTCATCGATTGATTTCGAAGACGCTTCTTCGTTAACTGATCAAGGCATGAGCTATCAAACAGGCTCATGCTGTTTTTGAAGAAAATCGCTTGTCTTTTAAGCGTATTTTTGATATAAAACGCCCCTTGAATGAATTCATCCGTTTATTTTTGACTGGCCATACAGATTTGCTGTTGGCTAAATCAATGGAGTTACACCATGTCTAAGGTTTGCCAAGTTACCGGCAAGCGTCCAGTCGTTGGTAACAACGTCTCACACGCCAACAACAAAACTAAGCGCCGGTTCGAGCCGAACCTGCACCACCACCGCTTCTGGTTAGAAAGCGAAAAACGTTTCGTACGTCTTCGTTTAACCACTAAAGGTATGCGTATTATCGACAAATTGGGCATTGAAAAGGTTGTTGCTGACCTACGTGCTCAAGGTCAAAAGATCTAAGTAAGGAGTCAGGACAATGCGTGATAAGATTCGCTTAGTTTCTACAGCTGGTACAGGTTATTTCTATACCACGACTAAAAACAAACGTACTATGCCGGAAAAAATGGAAATCAAAAAATTTGATCCAAAAATCCGTCAACACGTAGTTTTCAAAGAAGCTAAAATCAAATAATTTTAGCTTTTTTAAAAAACGACCTTATTTAGGTCGTTTTTTTTGCACTTTTTTTGCCTCACTTGTTAAAATTTCCTCGTTTTCTTTTTGGCACTGTTTGTGCTTGCTTACTTCAGTCTTATGACCGCACCCTCACCATGGCTTAGGAGTTTCTCGTGCCTCATGATGTAGAACTCATCATCTTACTTGCCGTTGGTTTTAGCTTAGCACTGGTATTTGGCTATATTGCTGCGCGCTTACGTCTTCCACCGCTTATGGGCTACCTGATTGCAGGTGTCATCATTAGTCCCAACACACCGGGCATTGTGGCAGATATTCATCTTGCCAACCAATTAGCAGAACTTGGAGTCATGTTCCTCATGTTCGGAGTCGGCATGCATTTCTCGCTAAATGATTTAATGCAGGTACGACGCATTGCTTTGCCTGGTGCAGTTTTGCAAATTGCCGTGGCCACCTTGCTGGGTGTAGGTGTGTCGATGATGTGGGGCTGGAGTTTTGGTTCTGCCTTAATTTTTGGCTTGAGTTTATCTTGTGCCAGTACCGTTGTGCTTTTAAAAGCATTGGGGGATCGTGGTCTGCTCGACTCCGTTAACGGTAAAATTGCCGTAGGCTGGTTGTTGGTTGAAGACTTGGTGATGGTCTTGGCATTGGTGCTTTTGCCTGCTACTGCCGTGTTACTGGGGGGGCAAGCCTTAGAAAGTACCAATGATGAAAATATTTGGCTAACACTCGGACTGACTTTACTGAAGGTTTCAGGCTTTATTGCCTTTATGCTGATTGTTGGTAAGCGCCTTGTGCCCTTCATTATGCAAATTGTGGCACGCTTAGGCTCGCGGGAACTGTTTACTCTAACAGTAGTCGCTGCTGCGGTATCAATTGCCTTCGGTGCTTATAAAATCTTTGGCGTGTCGATGGCACTCGGAGCCTTCTTTGCGGGGATGGTGGTCAAAGAATCCGACTTCAGTCATCGTGCCGAAGAAGAAACTCTACCCTTACGTGAAATTTTTTCCATCCTGTTTTTCGTTGCTGTAGGCATGCTGTTTGACCCTCGGATTCTAATTGAAGAACCACTGCACGTTTTAGCGGTCGTCGGCATCATCATGGTGGGTAAAACCATTGCAGCCATGGCATTGGTCTTGTTCTTCCGCTATCCACTCAATACAGCCTTGACCGTAGGTGCAAGCTTGGCACAAATAGGTGAGTTTTCCTTCATTTTGGCAACACTAGGCGTATCTTTACAACTGCTGTCACTAGAAGGTCAAAATCTGATTTTAGCAGGTGCACTCATTTCAATTACTCTCAATTCGTTTGTTTTTTCTGCAATTGAGCCTGTGCAAAACTGGATCCGGGAACGCTCTTATTTGGCACGCTTACTTGAACGTAGTAGCGATCCGCTGGCGATGTTGCCCGATGAAGTTTCTCAAGATTATTTACGAGATCAGGTGGTGATTGTTGGACATGGTGAAGTCGGACGTCGTATTACCCAAAATCTCATGGCTGAAAATATTAAAGTTGTGATTGCAGAAGAAAACCGTGAAATTGTCGAAGACCTACGTGAAAAAGGCATTGCTGCGGTCAGCGGGATTGCTACAGAAGCAGGTGTACTGATTCAGGCACATATTCAACATGCTCGACTGCTCGTTCTTTCTCCTATGGACATTCTGGATATTCATAAAATTGTGGATATTGCCAAAACCCTAAACCCTGAAATTCAGGTTTTGGTATGTGCAGAAAGCAAAGCCGAAGCGGAAGCAATTCGTAAAGACAATATTGGTGAAGTGTATTTCGCCAAAGAAGAAATGGCGAAAAATATGAGCAATTATATTTTAAATCAAATTGAAATTGCCCATCATCAACCACCGACGCATTGAAGGCAATTCATCTAAAACCCATAGACAAAATCACAAAAAGCGCACTGTTTAAGCTGCGCTTTTTTGTTGATGTATAGATTGGCTTTCACTGCATTCATGAGAAACCACCTATATTGTCTGTGATTTTACCCAAAGCAGATAGATAACCTGTTCATCAAAGATGAGTCCATCACTAAAAGACTATCTCGGATTAACTCATAAATTGTGGCTGTTCATCTACAATTTCGGCATGCCATTGATTGACCTGTTTTTCCAATAAGCCAAATAATGCCGCCTGAATCATGTGCTGTGCGACAACCGCTGTCTGATCACCCAATATGGCTTTGACTTCGTCATTGAACTGGATTTTGACCAATGGCTCTTTCTCAGAGCCTGCATTACGCAATGCCAACTCACCACCTTCAAGCTGAACCAGCTCTAAAATTGCTTCATGATTACCAAATAATTCTTTCAATTGCTCTATAGACATATATCCTCCATGCTCGACATGGTGGCAAAGGCGCTTGCTCTTTGCATCGTTCAGAATATCTATATCGGGCTGATCAGATTTTTTTCAAGGGCGTTTGGTCGGCTTAAAACTCCACCATTTCATTACGAAAACCATCAATCAACTGGGTTAAATCACGATGCCATTCGCGCAAAATTTTCGTGTCTGGTAGCCATGCTTGCGGAGATTGTGTGACTTTAATAATTAAATTAGATGACGTTTCCTGTTCAGGCTCTGGCGCACTCGGCTCAGGCGTGTACTGACATAAACGATACGCGCGTTTTAACTCTGCAATAAAGCCCGATTTGCTCAGTTGCTGCAAAATAGCTACTTCAGGGGAAATCTGTCCTTTGGCTGCCATCAATTCTTCAATTGATTTAAGGGTTGGATTATTGTCATTTAAACGATAATACCGTACTAATTCCTGCAAAAAAGCCAGCACGGCACCATTTAAATGAAACACCGCAGCTTCACGATGTGCCTGCGCTTGCTGTACATGCTCGGTTTGCTCTGCCTGCTGACATGAAAGACGGGCGAAATATAATTTCTGATTGGTACGATCCGCATGAAAACGAGCAACACGGGACATGAGTATTTCCTCAATTTAGCGTTCTAAGAAGCTTAGATTAAACCGATTTTCCTACAACGCCCAATAAAAAATACACTATTTTTACTGCGATAAAATTGCGCACCAAAGCGGTGCCCACCCGTCATTTTCTACTAAAGATCACGCATAAAAAAGGAGCAATTTTTGCTCCCTTTGAACTATTTTGATGCAGGTTTATCTTCTGCTGCTTTAACACGTATTCCATGTCCATGCAGACGCAAAGTGTTTAGCGCTTTAATGGCTTTTACTGCCTCACGTGCATGTGGCATTTCTACAAATGCAAAACCTTTGGATTTTCCTGTTGCAGCATCCAACACCAAATTACAAGACTCTACTGTGCCGTATTCCTGAAAAAGTTTTAACAATTCTTCTTCAGTGACCGTACGCTCTAGACTACGAACTAAAATTTTCATCTTACAACCTTAAAATAGGCAAAAAACATCAAAAAGCACTCGCCTACTCTACTTTTTGCAGGAAACCATGTGGCATAGTTTAATCGAGATCAATTCCAAAATCTAAATTAATCGCTTGGCGTTCTACCAAGGCACTTTTCACAGTTTGCTGTCGGGTATGGTGATGAGTTTCCATCGTACACAATTGTCGTGTCAGATCATTCAAAAAATAGCTGTCCAGTTTGCGTCCTTGTTCATCTACCGTATCACGCGCCCATAAATTAAAATTTTGCTTGGTTAAAATCAGTTCATTTTGGGCACGGGTTAAAGCCACATACAACACTCGACGTTCTTCTTCAATATCATCAAAACTGCCCTGCGCCCGCGCATGTGGATACTGTCCTGCGGTCACATTCGCCACATAACAGACTTTTTGCTCAGTCCCTTTGGCAGAATGGATGGTGATCAAAGTGACCACATCTGTATCAGACTGACGTTCTATTTCAGAAATAGACACAGGATCGAGCACGTATTCTTCTAAAAACTCACTTAACTGTGCATGCTTGCCCGCCAATTGTTGCACCAACTGAAAATCACTCTGACGACGGTTCCAATCTTTTTTATAGTTCTCTGCCAATTGTTCCTGAATCGCTTCTATGCCTAAACCGACACAAGCCGCAACTTCATGTCGTAACACATCCATTTGTTTCATAATTAATAACATTTTTTCTGGCAAGCGTCCAAATTTTTCCAGCTTTTCAATCACCTTATCCATTGTAGGTTCAAGTAACAATTGCTGCGCCAACTTACTCGCACCGACATCACCCACACCATTCCATAAAGTTAAAAAACGCATCCAGGCAATATCATCTAAAGGATTGGCAATGACCCGCAATAAACTGAGTAAGTCTTTGACATGCGCGGTTTCCAATAACTTCATGCCGCCAATAAAACGATACGGCACACTTGCCGCAATACATGCCGCTTCAATATGCCGTGCGGCAAAACTCGAGCGTACCAACACCATGTGATCTGACCACGGCGCACCTTGCAAGAAATGTCGCTCTTTAATATCAATGGCAATCCATTTGGCTTCGTCAAACTCATTCGGGAAAATATGCATTTTGGGCTTGATGCCATCGCCACGATACGCCTGCAAATGCTTGTTATAGCGAATTTCACTTTGACCTAGCAGCCAGTTTGATAGGTCTAAAATTTCCTGCGTAGATCGGTAATTTTGCTCTAATTTAAAAATTTGAGCATTGGGTACACGTTCAGTAAAATGATGAATATTTTCAAAATCTGCACCGCGAAAACCATAAATCGATTGTGCATCATCACCCACACAAAACAGACTGACCCGATCTTTTAATGGTTCAAGCAAAGCCCATTGCAAAGGATTGGTGTCCTGCATTTCATCGACCAAAAGATGCTGACATATTGACGCGACATAATCGACTAGTCCTTCAGACTGCGCCAATGCCGATGCCACCACAGCCAAAATATCGTCATAATCGAGAAAGCCACGTGCACGTTTGCGGCTTTCATATTCCTGCATAATTTCAGCAATTTGATCTTTAAACGCCAAATATTCAGGCTGTTGTTTTTCTAAAGCCACACTCAGTTTTTGACGTGTATTCCGCGCAAAAGAATATAAATCACATAATTCTTGAGGCTTGGGCAACTGACTTGGATTTTTCTTATCATCTTTTCCGCGAATGAGGCGGAACATCATCAACTGATCATCACGATCAATAATTGAAAACTGCTCTAAGCCAAAAGCTTTAGGAATACGTCGTAACAAGTACATACAAAAAGTATGAAAGGTCGAAGCGCGTAAGCCTTTGGCTTGCTCACCCAAAGCCAACTCCACTCGTGCGACAATTTCACTCGCCGCACGACGGGTAAAGGTCAAAATTTGAATTTGATTGGCTGAAATCCCTTGATCTATCAAGTACGCTGCACGTGCCACAATGGTTTTAGTTTTGCCACAGCCTGCACCAGCCAAGACCAGACTATGTTGATGTGCTGTCGTGGCTGCTTGTTTTTGCTGAGGATTCAATTCATCAATTAGGCTGGCTAAACTCATAGTGACTCATCGTACAGGGTGGATGAATAGTTTAACAGATCGGTTTAGGAATAAACCCATGAATATAAATAGCTCGGTTCATGCCTAAACACATACTTTTACACAAGCTTTATTGTAGAGATGTGGATAAGTACATGCTTATCCACATTATTTCCAGCCCAACTCTATGGCGGTGATTTCGTTAATACGTGTCTGTTGAAGCGATTCAGGCATTGTAGTTTTGCTTTGTGAAAGTGGCACATAACCCGCCATTAGTTCAGCCTCTCGTTGTGGATATAACGGTTGCTGATTGGGGTCTGCATAACCAATCGGATAAATCGGCTGACCTGTGCTTAAATCATATTTATCTGTGGCACCAAAGGTATGCAGTAATTCATGCACCATCACCACCATATTGCGCTCACTGTGCGCAGCAGAAGCAAATAAATTCACCGAGCCAATTTTGCCTTTTTGTAAAGCGGTGGAATGCTTCAAAATTTGAGTTTGACTCGGATCATAATAATTTAGGTATAGCGTCACTGTTGCAGGACCATCACTACTTTGTCGTTGCTGCCAAGCGTAAAAACGAAACTTTAAACTCCAAAGTACGGTGCTCAGTAGCGATGCTTGCTCAGGCACTTTCGGTGGCAACTGCTTTAATTCTCGCCCCTGTTTGAAATAGAGCGCAATAGGTTGCCCACGATACTGTAAAGAAGCTTGTTTCAAATAGTCCTGAGCAGAACTTAAATTGTTGATATTTAATGTATTGATATAGTTTTGGGTATTTGATCGTCCATCGGCATTAATTGGATGTAACAATACGATAATGGGCTTATTCCAGTCTTGGTTCTGATCACGCCAAGCATTGACTGCAACGACCAGTAAAACCAGCAATAAGCTTAAAATTCGGATTTTTTTCCACATATGTTAAATATCTTTAGGCAATCACTTTACCGAGTTTAATCTTATTATCTTTAAACTCGACCCAGCCACCCGCAATTGCTAAAACTGCTTCCTCAAGAGAAGAGAATCCGTAAGGAACAATATCAAGCTCTGGGTCTAAGCGCTTGATGGCATCTGCCACTGAAGCTATACTTACCCAGTTATTTGCATGTGATACCTGTTTCAAAGCTTCTTGCGTCAATTTGATAATGGTCTTAAAAGTTCTTTTTCTTACCAACAATTGACTTCTAACTTCTTTAATCTCAAATAATTCTAACGATTTAATTAAGCCTGAAAATTTAGCTCTTTTATAGTTTCTCGAATCAAAATCAGGCTTAACAACATTAATATATTGATGAACAACCAAGAGATTTGCCCAACCATGATCATCAGCTTTATCACGTATTGTTTTTAAAATTAGTGCAAGTACATCTTTATCGATTGTAATTTGACCTTGTGTCACCTGCTCATTTGTATTTTCTTTTAAATCTACAGTTTCACCATTGGTGAGGTTTTTCACATCAATAAAACGATCACAAGCGTTTACAAAAGATATTGGTGTTGTACCCTTACCAAAACCATGAACAAAAAGCCCTTTTTCTCTAATTTTCAAAGCAAGGGGCGTGAAGTCACTATCACTAGAAACTAAACAGAAACCATCAAATATTCCCGAATACAATAGCTCCATAGCGTCAATAACCATTGCAATATCAGTCGCATTTTTTGAAACCGTGTAAGCATATTGTTGTACAGGTGTCATGCCACATTTAAGTGATATTTCGTACCAGCCCTTTAGTGTTGGATTGCTCCAATCACCATAAACTCGTTTGACACTTGCTATACCTGATTTAGCTATCTCTTCTAATACAACCTCAACATTCACCATGGATGTATTATCAGCATCAATTAATACTGCTATTTTCTTTGGATTAAGATTCACAAAACCTCTCTGTTTTTTATTTTTCACATTTCAAATTATATGATTTAAAAAAATGCTGACCGAAGCCAGCATTTTCTATTTTGGATAATTAAGCCTCAACCCATTTACCATTTTGGTAAACCAATGACCATTTGGTTTGTTTGCCTTCAGGCGTTTCTGAACCAATATATTGCGCTTGATTCTTACGGCTGAATTTCACCAATGTTGGATTACCCTCTGGGTCTGCATCAGGTGCTTGCAAAATAAACTGATATTTCGGATCAAGCTGATCTGCCACCGTACGCAACTCTGCCACTTTCGGAGCACGGGTTTCACGTACTTTCGGGAATTTGCTAGCTGCCAAGAATAAACCCGCAGCACCATCGCGCAGCACAAAGAAATCATCATGCTTCGTCGAGCGTAAATGTTCCATTTTAATTGGATCAACACGCGGTGGCGCAGGCTGACCATTCTTGAGTACTTTACGTGTGTTTTCACAACTGGTGCAGGCAAAATAAGGGCCAAAACGACCTGTTTTCAGCTGCATTTCGCCATCACACTTGTCACACGGAATGGTTGGTCCATCATAACCTTTAATTTTGAACTCGCCTTCTTCTAGCTCAAAACCTGCACAGTCTGGGTTATTCCCGCAAATGTGCAGTTTACGACCACCATCAATCACATAACTGTCCATGGCCGTTTCGCAAATTGGGCAGCGCTTTTTAGACATCAAATCCGCAGTTTCAGCGGCATCATCATCCGACAATGCTGCAAGCGATTCTACAGGTGTCAGGTTCAGTGTTCCCTTGCAACGTTCTTTCGGTGGCAAGTTATAGCCTGAACATCCCAAAAATACCCCAGTTGTACCTGTACGAATCTGCATTGGGCGTGAACATTCTTTACAATGTACTGCATCAACTTCTACAGGTAAATTACGGCGCATGCCTTGTTCACCCTGAGCATTGGTCAAACGCTGTTTGAAGTCACCGTAAAAACTGTTGAGCAAATCTTTCCAGTCACGTTCACCATCTGCAACCTTATCTAGCTGACCTTCCAAGTCTGCTGTAAAGTCGTAGTTCATCAGGTTATTAAAACTTTCATCTAAACGGTCTGTAACAATCTCACCCATTTTTTCGGCAAAAAGACGACGGTTTTCTAGTTTGACATAACCACGGTCTTGAATGGTCGAAATAATCGCAGCATAGGTCGATGGACGTCCAATGCCTTTTTTCTCAAGCTCTTTAACTAAAGAAGCTTCAGTAAAACGCGCAGGTGGTTTGGTAAAGTGTTGCGATGGAACAAGCTTTTCTAATTTAAGAATTTCACCGACTTTAACTGCAGGCAGTAACACATCATCATCCGATTTGTTTTGCCCACGCACTTTGGTGAAACCATCAAAAACCAGCGTACGACCTTTGGCTTTTAACTCGACACCGTTGGCATCCACTAAAATGGTCGATGATAAATATTCGGCTGGTGTCATTTGGCAAGCCACGAACTGACGCCAAATCAAATCATACAAACGCTGTGCATCGCGTTCTACACCCACTAAACTGTCGCCTTTAAGCGCAACATTAGATGGACGAATCGCTTCGTGCGCTTCTTGTGCGCCTGCTTTATTGCCATAACGATTTGGTTTAGCAGGCAGATATTTTTGACCAAACTCCACTTCAATATGCGTACGCACCATATTGACCGCGTCATCACTCAGAAAGGTCGAGTCAGTACGCATATAGGTGATAAAACCCGCTTCATACAAACGCTGCGCCAACATCATGGTTTTTTTGACTGAAAAACCAAGACGAGTACTCGCTGCCTGTTGAAGTGTTGACGTGATATACGGCGCACTTGGGTTGACCTTGGTCGGCTTATCTTCACGTGCAGATACGGTGTATTGCGCATCTTTAATCAAGTTCAGTAAAGCATCAGTTTCGGCTTTGTTGCGTAACTTGAGGGTTTTACCCGCTTGCTTAACTGCTTCTAGACGAATATTGTCTTTTGCTGCTTTAGTATCAGCAAAGACTTGCCAGTATTCTTCAGGTACAAAGGCGCGAATTTCACGTTCACGTTCTACTACTAGCTTAACTGCAACTGACTGCACCCGTCCTGCCGATAAACCACGGGCGATTTTTTCCCAAAGCAGTGGCGAAATCATAAAACCCACCACACGGTCTAAGAAACGACGCGCCTGTTGGGCATTGACTTTGTTGGTATCTAAACGCGCAGGATGCTTAAAGGCTTCTTGAATAGCATTTTTGGTAATTTCGTTAAACACGACACGCTGATAACGTGATTCATCTCCACCAATGACTTCTTTTAAATGCCACGCAATCGCCTCACCTTCACGGTCCAAGTCCGTTGCGAGATAGACTTCATCGACCTGCGATGCCAGTTTTTTTAATTCCGCGACAACATTTTCTTTGCCTGGCAGCACTTCATAATGTGCTTTCCAGTCATGTTCAGGATCAACTCCCATACGGTTGACTAATGCTTGTTGAGCTTTTTCAGCTTTCTGAGCCTCGGTCAGTTTGGTTCGGGTGGTGGTTTTCTTTTCTGTGGTTTTTGCGCCGCCACTGGTTGGTAAATCACGCACGTGACCAACCGAAGACTTCACAATGTAGTCCGAACCAAGATATTTATTGATTGTTTTCGCTTTTGCAGGCGACTCCACAATCACTAAGGCACGTTTGTGACCAGCTTCAGATTTGGCTGCAGTGCTTTTGGATGTGGACCGAGGAGCGTTCGCCATAAGTAACCGTATTTCCTATTTAATGGTTTAAAATTAACGTTCAGCCAAGCTATGTAAAAAGGCTTTCATCTCATCTAATTGAGTTGCGCGAAGATCGGCTTCTTCATCCCAATAGATTCCTACACAGTTTGCCTGCATATCAATAGCATAAATACCCTTTAATGCAATGGGTAAGCCTTGGAATTTCTCATCGCCATGCAACAGTTCTAGCTTTTGGTCTGTCACTAAAGCACGCATTAACGGTAAACGTGCATCGGCAATGAGTACACTGTAATACGCCACCATACTGGCACGTGATTCCGTGGCTTTCGGGATTTTTGTCCAGTCAGGCGCAACCACCAAACGAGGGTGTAGTCCCATTTTTCGGGCTTTTTCACGCATCAATCCTAAAGCTTTTTCTCTTGGGCTGACACGCAGACCAAAAATAGAGCCCATCACAAATATAATGATGGCAACGGCAACCCAAATTCCAGTATTTTCCATAGTACAACCTTTCTATTCTTATATTAGAGTTGCATAAGCACAATATAAAACGCAAGATTAAAATAAGCTGTGATTTATTTATTTCAAGTGTTTTAGTCTATCTGCCTACAAACAGCTTAAAATCGTCTTACGTGAAAAGGCATCATTTTCAAAACTTTAAATGGTTGATAAATGATGACTTAAATCAGTCGTATCGAAAAAAATATCTTGCAGATGGGTTTTAAATCGACTCATGCCATTAATCGAAAAAATTCTAAAACTTAGCTTAAAAACATTTCATGACTATAAAGCACTTCATGTCCATTCCAATAAATATAGCCTTTTTCAATCAGTTCTTTGAGTAATAAACGAATATCAGACTTTGGAAATAATCGTTCCAGCAAATCACGCAACTCATAAATATCTTTTGGTTTTTCACCTTTTAGCTCACGTAACTTTTTGGCGACTTCCCATTGCACAGGGTCAATTTGGCTAAAGTTTTTAAATAACGCATGCTGAGGATGCAAATCTTCAGCTTCAGTCTGCGCAACGCTTGTAGAAGTGACTGTCGTCTCTTGTACAGGTTCTACCGCGGCATTTAGGTCAAGTTGAACCCATTGTTTCAGCACTTTTTTACGAAAGCTAATTTGCTCATCCACCCGCTTTACAATTTTCAGACTTATCAACATGCCAACCACATGCTGCACTTTATCAACCTCAAGTTGCAAAATATTGGCAATCGAGTTTTTTAAAGCGTCTTGAGTCGTCGGTTTACCTGACATTTTTGCCAACGCATCACAGTACTTTTTCACCAACAGCAATTCAGGCTTACTGCGAATTGCCATTGGGCTTGGTAAACGATGTTTAATTTTCCCAGACTGCGCTTCAGGCTGAATATGAATCAGGTGACAGGCAATTTCAGAAGCTTGCAACATTTCAATTAAAATCTGAATACTATCAACCGCAGAAATCACTTCAACGTGAGTTTCTGGGTCTAGCAATGCCATCAGTTGCCCCACCACCACCGCATACTCAAACTCTTTAAACTCTGCGCGCGGACTGTCTAAAATCATAAGCTGACCTGTACTGATCCAGCCAGCCAGCTCAGTTAAATCCTGCAAGTTATATTCAAATTTTCCTGCACAATTAAACAGATACACACTCGGATGATGCTCAATAATTTCTCGCAACAAAGTCGCGGTAGGCAGGTTGTTTTCAAGGTCAAGTAATACAACTTTAGAGGACATAAATTTTAGTAGACACAATAGGGTTTAAAAGATTTAGGCACAGCAGCCGAGCATTACAGTGGGAAGTACAGCAAAGGTCAAATTAAAATCAGCACTAAAACCAATACCGTTGATTAAGTGTTGTTGATTAATAGTGTGGCGGGCGATTGGTCACTGGGTCAAACGGTGCAATCCCATCCGACAAATCTGCCGAATCTACCCGCTGATATAACAACTGCATTTGTTTCTTTAAATCGGCAATTTCCAGACTTTGATGAACCACTTGTTCATTCAATTGCTCAACTAAATCGTCCAAAAATGCAATTCGCACTTGCAAATCTTCAATGGGTGCGGAAAATGACGCCTGATCATTTATACTTTGTTTAGTCATTTCAAATCCTCATTTGAGATTTTTTAGGAAACACTATGGCCTATATTACTTTAAGGGATGTCCAACTTGCATTTGGTGGACCTGCCTTGCTCGACGGCGCGAATTTTAACCTAGAACGTGGCGAACGAGTGTGTTTGATTGGCCGTAACGGAGAAGGTAAGTCTACTCTACTTAAACTGATTGAAGGAAGTTTACTACCCGATGCAGGTGAAGTGTCCATTCAAAATGGCATCACCATTGCCATGTTGGCTCAGGATGTACCCATGGATTCAGGCAAAGTCGCCGATATTGTGGCCGATGGTGCAGGTGAAGCTGCTACAGTATTAAAAGCCTATCACGAAGCCAGTGATGCTTGTGTATTGGGAGATATGGATGCCTGTGACCGTATGGGGAACCTGCAACACAAGTTAGATCAGCTAGATGGCTGGGCACTGGAAAATAAGGTCAATGCCATTTTAAGCAAAATGGGACTAGATCCAAATGCAGACTTGGCCGATTTATCGGGTGGACGTAAGCGTCGCGTGTTGTTGGCACGCGCCCTGCTCACACAACCTGACGTATTGTTGCTGGATGAGCCGACCAACCACTTAGATGTGGAAAGTATTGAATGGCTAGAAAAATTCCTACTCGATCAAAATAATTTAACCCTGCTGTTTATTTCGCATGACCGTGCTTTTGTCGATAGTATCGCCACCCGCATTGTCGAGTTAGATCGTGGGGTATTACGCAGCTACGAAGGTAACTATTCACGTTATTTAGATTTAAAAGCGCAGCAACTAGAAGCCGAAGAAAAACAAAATGCGCTGTTTGATAAAAAACTGGCCGAAGAAGAAGCATGGATTCGTCAAGGCATTAAAGCACGTCGTACCCGTAACGAAGGACGAGTGCGCGCCTTAAAAGCTTTACGTGAAGAATCTAAAGCACGGCGCTTCCAGCAAGGCAAAGTCAATATGGCAGCGCAGGAAGCCAATCGCTCAGGCAAACTGGTCTTTGATATTGAACATTTACAAGTGGCCTTTGGCAATCAAGCTCCAATTATTAAAGACTTTTCTACACTGGTATTGCGTGGCGACCGTATTGGTTTAGTGGGCGATAACGGTGTCGGTAAAACCACCCTGATTAAAGCCATTTTAGGTGAAATTGAGCATGGTGGCTCTGTCAAAACAGGCACACAACTGGAAATTGCCTATTTTGACCAATTGCGTAACGTCTTAGATTTGGAAAAGTCAGTCAAAGATAACGTGTCTGAAGGTTCAGACTTTGTTGATGTGAACGGACAACGTCGTCATATTTATAGTTATTTGCAAGACTTTTTATTCTCACCAGAACGTGCGCGCACGCCGGTTAAAGCCTTATCTGGCGGTGAACGCAACCGTATTTTACTGGCCAAATTATTACTCAAACCATCTAACCTGATTGTAATGGATGAGCCGACCAACGACTTGGATATGGTCACTTTAGAATTGCTTGAGGAAATGCTCAGCGACTATAAAGGTACCTTATTGCTGATTTCACACGACCGTGCCTTTATGGACAACGTGGTGACTTCGACTTGGGTATTTGATGGCAAAGGCAATATTGATGAATATATTGGCGGTTATCAGGACTATTTGCAGCAACGCCCCGACCAAACTGTGGTTGATCAAAAAAGTGATGTTAAAAAAGCCGTTGCCAAAGCCGAAGCGGCTGCAGCAGCGCCACCAGCCAAAAAATTAAAACTGAGCTATAAAGATCAACGTGCATTAGAACAGCTGCCTGGTGAAATTGAAGCACTGGAACAGGAACAAACTAAATTGGCTGAAAAACTGGCCGATGGTTCTTGGTTTGTAACAGATGCCGATGCAGCAACCAGAGCCTCACAGCGTTTGGCAGAAATTGATGAAGAATTACTGGAAAAACTGCAGCGTTGGGATGAACTGGAAAACTTGGCGAATGGTAACTAGGGTCTGTTGATACTTCGTCTACGCTAGTCTAAAAGGCTTTGCAAAACCGTTTTAAGCATCTTTCCCATTGGACGGATGCTTTTAAATTTTAAAATCGGTTCGTGCTAAACTGTAACGATACAACACTTTATACGGTCATTATGAGTCAACACACTGAATATCAACCAGGCGAATTTCAATGGTCTTTCCTGTTGCCAAAATATTGGGGTATTTGGATTGGCATTGTCTGCCTGATGATTTTAGCCATTTTACCATGGTCCATTCAGTATCGTTTGGCGCAGTTTTTAGGCAATCTTGCCTTTAACAGCATGAAGTCACGTCGTGTAACTACGTTACGCAATTTGGAAGTGTGTTTTCCTGAGTGGAGTGAGGCTGAAGTACACGAGAATGCTCGTCAAGTCTTTGTTGATCAGATACTGGGCGTATTTGAAACCCTAAATGCATGGTACTGTCCACAGTGGTTTAAAGGACGCACTCAGGTTGAAGGTTTAGAACATATTCAGCAAGCGCAAGCAGCTGGACGTGGGGTTTTATTGTTAGGCACACATTCCACTCTGCTAGATGCAGGCGGCTATGTCTGTGCACAATATTTTGAGCCTGATGTGGTCTATCGCCCACAAAATAATCCTTTATTGGACATGCTGATTTACCGTTGCCGGGCCACCATTTACGGTCATCAAATTGATCACGATGACATGCGTGGTTTAATCCGCCACTTAAAAAATGGTCGTGCCATTTGGTATAGCCCAGATCAGGACTTTGGTTTAAAACAAGGTGTTATGGCGCCGTTTTTTGGCGTACCAGCAGCGACAGTTACAGCACATCGTCGTTTGCTTAAAATGACCAAAGCTGCAGCAATACCGTTATATTTTTACCGTACAGGCGAGCTTTCCAACCCGCAATATAAAGTCTTGATTGAACCTGAACTACTAGATTTTCCAAGCGCAGATGAAGTTGCTGATGCAACGCGCACCAATTTCGTTATTGAGCAGCAATTACGGATCGCTCCTACCCAATATATGTGGTTTCATCGTCGGTTTAAAAGCCGCCCCGAAGGTTATGACAATATTTACTAATCTGTACGGCAGAAGGAAAGACTCATGAAAATCATGCAGTTATTACCCGAATTAAACAGTGGCGGTGTAGAACGCGGTACGCTCGAAATTGCCCGAGCCCTTGTCGCCCAAGGGCATACGTCATTGGTGGTGTCGAATGGCGGACGGATGGTCAACCAACTCGAAGCTGAAGGTTCCACACATTTAAAGTTAGCTATCCACAAAAAATCATTATCAAGCTTGTGGCAAATCCGTCCTTTACGCCAACTGATTGTGCAACATCAACCTGATATTGTGCATGTACGTTCCCGCGTACCTGCATGGCTGACTCATTTTGCCCTAAAAGGTATTCCAGCCGAAAAGCGTCCACACTTAATTTCAACGGTACATGGTTTTTATTCCATTAACCGTTACAGCCAAATTATGACTCAAGCGGAAAAAGTGATTGCAGTTTCTGACAGTGTGGTCAAATACATTCGGGATCATTATCAAAACTGCCCACCAGAAGATATTGTCCGCATTTATCGTGGGATTGACCCTGCTGCATTTCCGCATGGGTATCAACCTTCGGCACAATGGATTCAACAAACCTATCAAGATTTCCCAGAACTTGAACATAAGTTTTTGATTTGTTTGCCGGGACGTATTACACGCTTAAAAGGTCATGAAACATTGATTGATCTGATTGCGAAATTAAAAACCCAATATCCCCAGGTTCATGCTGTTGTAGTAGGTGGTGCAGATGTTAAAAAAGCGGCGTATTTACAGGAACTGAAACGCAATATTCAGGATAAACATCTGACCGAAGCGATAACCTTTGTTGGGCACCGTTCTGACATGCGCGAGTGGCTTGCGTTTAGTGATATTGTACTTTCACTTTCCAATCAAGCGGAAACTTTTGGGCGCACTGCGCTTGAGGCTTTATCGGTAGGAACACCTGTAATTGGCTGGAAGCGTGGTGGCGTAGCAGAAATTTTATCGCAATTGTATCCGCAAGGGCTAATAGAGGTCGATGATCAGTCTGCTTTATTGAAAACTGTAGAATTACACATACAGCAAAAGCAAAGCGTAGCACCTGTAGAGGTATTCAGTTTGGCAGATATGTGCCATCAAACCTTAGATTTATATCAGCAGGTTTTGCAGTCAAAACGCACCTAAAGCCTTAGAACTGAATCAAGCTGATTGAAATTTAATTCATTTAAAACAATAGACCTTGTATCTTGGAGGTTGTAGTGATTAGCTTCCACTATATGCAAATTGTAGAGTTTGTAATAGACCTAAGACTTTTAGTCTGTGCAAGAGATAAAACCTACAATTTACCCTAACCACTTTCA
>DBIN01000060.1 GCA_002296655.1 Acinetobacter sp. UBA801 | reverse complement strand
AAGAACAACTTGTTGTGGATTCTTACCAATCGTCAATCTTTCGTTAAGGAGGTGATCCAGCCGCAGGTTCCCCTACGGCTACCTTGTTACGACTTCACCCCAGTCATCGGCCACACCGTGGTAAGCGTCCTCCTTGCGGTTAGACTACCTACTTCTGGTGCAACAAACTCCCATGGTGTGACGGGCGGTGTGTACAAGGCCCGGGAACGTATTCACCGCGGCATTCTGATCCGCGATTACTAGCGATTCCGACTTCACGCAGTCGAGTTGCAGACTGCGATCCGGACTACGATCGGCTTTTTGAGATTAGCATCACATCGCTGTGTAGCAACCCTTTGTACCGACCATTGTAGCACGTGTGTAGCCCTGGCCGTAAGGGCCATGATGACTTGACGTCGTCCCCGCCTTCCTCCAGTTTGTCACTGGCAGTATCCTTAAAGTTCCCATCCGAAATGCTGGCAAGTAAGGAAAAGGGTTGCGCTCGTTGCGGGACTTAACCCAACATCTCACGACACGAGCTGACGACAGCCATGCAGCACCTGTATGTAGATTCCCGAAGGCACCAATCCATCTCTGGAAAGTCTCTACTATGTCAAGGCCAGGTAAGGTTCTTCGCGTTGCATCGAATTAAACCACATGCTCCACCGCTTGTGCGGGCCCCCGTCAATTCATTTGAGTTTTAGTCTTGCGACCGTACTCCCCAGGCGGTCTACTTATCGCGTTAGCTGCGCCACTAAAGGATCAAATCCCCCAACGGCTAGTAGACATCGTTTACGGCATGGACTACCAGGGTATCTAATCCTGTTTGCTCCCCATGCTTTCGCACCTCAGTGTCAGTATTAGGCCAGATGGCTGCCTTCGCCATCGGTATTCCTCCAGATCTCTACGCATTTCACCGCTACACCTGGAATTCTACCATCCTCTCCCATACTCTAGCTAACCAGTATCGAATGCAATTCCCAAGTTAAGCTCGGGGATTTCACATTTGACTTAATTAACCACCTACGCGCGCTTTACGCCCAGTAAATCCGATTAACGCTCGCACCCTCTGTATTACCGCGGCTGCTGGCACAGAGTTAGCCGGTGCTTATTCTGTGGGTAACGTCCACTCTTCTTAGGTATTAACCAAGAGAGCCTCCTCCCCACTTAAAGTGCTTTACAACCAAAAGGCCTTCTTCACACACGCGGCATGGCTGGATCAGGGTTCCCCCCATTGTCCAATATTCCCCACTGCTGCCTCCCGTAGGAGTCTGGGCCGTGTCTCAGTCCCAGTGTGGCGGATCATCCTCTCAGACCCGCTACAGATCGTCGCCTTGGTAGGCCTTTACCCCACCAACTAGCTAATCCGACTTAGGCTCATCTATTAGCGCAAGGCCCGAAGGTCCCCTGCTTTCTCCCGTAGGACGTATGCGGTATTAGCATCCCTTTCGAAATGTTGTCCCCCACTAATAGGCAGATTCCTAAGCTTTACTCACCCGTCCGCCGCTAGCTCAGTTACCGAAGCAACCTCGCCCGCTCGACTTGCATGTGTTAAGCCTGCCGCCAGCGTTCAATCTGAGCCATGATCAAACTCTTCAGTTAAAATCATTTTGTCACTTTATTCGAAGTGACCAAATCTGGCTCATCAATTTTCTGACTTAAATTTCGCTCAAATAAACTTCGAGTAATTTAAACCAATCAATTAATGAAAATAATTTCGATCAATCAACCAGTAAAAATCCACACAAGTTGTTCTTCATAATCTCTTAATGATTTTCTGTTATTTCATCAATAACAGCACCAACTCAATCAACACTGCGTTGGTGTGTTGGGTATTCTATACAGTTTTTGAATAGACGCAATATGTATTTTTAGTTTTTTTTCAAAAAAAGTATCATCCGCCTAAGTTTTAAGCGTATTTCATATTTTTCTTATAATTCGTCTTTTTTTACACTTTATCAGATTGGTTTTTTGAATAAATCCTTTTTAAACAAAAAAAAACAACCAGCTCAATTGAGCAGGTTGCAAATCTAGATTAGTTGACTTGTTCTGCAAGCCAAGACATAAATTTTTGTCGTTCTGCTTTACTGGCTTGTTGCCACAATTGAATCAATTGTTGCTCTTTGCCCTGTGTTTGCTTTTGAGTATGCAATGTTACTGAAGTAGTTTTCTCAGATGGCAACACTGCCGCCGCCGTATAAACTGCCGCTGGCTGATTTACTGTTGCACTGTTTTGAGTTGTATCTACTGTTTTATTGCGTAAGCTACCGATTAACCAACCAGTTGAACTTGCTTTGGCACCTGTTTGTTGTACTAGCAATTGATTCTTTTGATTATATAAGCCAATGCTAGGTTGATCTTTAAATTCTTTTGCAGCATCGAAATCTTTAGGTGGATTTACCAAAGCGAGTCGATAGTTTTCGCCATCTTGAAGAATCGGGGTTTTGAGTGTAATTACGCCCGATTTTAAAATATCGTGAGCACCATTATGATGTTCAAAATATTGTTGATAGCGCAAGTTAATGACATTTTCACCCGCATTAACTTTCACTTGCTGTGCAGAACTGAATAAACCAGAACGAATTTCTTGATCATTTACAGCGAGCAATTTAATTTCTTCTGGCACTGAAATGGTTACTGCTGAAAATGCTGAACTGCTAGCCATTAATGCAATAGCTGCTACGCCTAATTTAAATGCCATATTTCACTCTGTATCATTTATTAAAGTTTGATTGCACTATGCAATGTATAAATGACAGTTTTATGACAGTTTATAGGTTTAAGAATTTTCACATAAATAAGAAAGCCGTAAGACACATCATTACCCCCCTAACAACAAAAAAGTAGGATGAATCATCATCCTACTTTTTTGTCTGTACAGCATGTATTGCTGAAGCTTAGTTAAAGCTTTTGAAACGTTCTGCATCATCCATAAATGTTTTTTCACCAGC
This sequence comes from Acinetobacter sp. UBA801, assembly GCA_002296655.1. GTDB lineage: Bacteria > Pseudomonadota > Gammaproteobacteria > Pseudomonadales > Moraxellaceae > Acinetobacter. Next base: position 51,564 of record DBIN01000060.1, on the reverse strand, counting down.
AGGTGCTTCAATTGAACCAAACACCAATTGCGCACGTAGTTTCCAGTTTGCTGGAATGTCATAAGTTTGAGCAACTTCTTCATCTACGATTGGGTTATAGTGCTGTAATGATGCTCCTACATTGATTTCAGATAACGCTGTCCACGCTGCGAATTGTGCAATCCCTGTTGAATGCTCTGACCATACTGGGAAGTTGTCTGCATAGAGCGGGAATTGTTCTTGTAAACCTTTTACAACATCCTGATCTTCAAAAAATAATGCTGTACCAAAACCTGCACTAAAGCTGTTAATTTTTGCTTCTGTGTTTGCGAATGCGTCTGCAGGAACCATTTTACGTAAAGTTTCTAAAACGATGTTCCAGAATTGTGTATGCGATGCACCGTATAAAGTCACAACACGCGAAGTTTGCGAGTTAAATGAAGATGGGCTTAAACGAACTGCTTGTTTGATCGTGCTTTCAATAGTTGCCTGATCTACAGGAACATTTTTACCAAGCGCATAGATTGAACGGCGTTTTTCTAATTGATTCAAAAATGACATTTTTTAATTCCTCTGCAGAATTTTTAGAAATCGATTTATACAGCGATTTTACGCCTTTTATTCAGCATAAACATTACAAAAAACACGACAGTGTGTTTTATGTATAGAACGATTATAGTTTCATAAGGTGACAAATGTATGTGACTGCATCTATATACTTTTATTCTACGGATAAAGTCTTTTGCAATACAAACATACCGCGATTCACTTTTTGTAGCGCGTAATTAGAAACCTGTTTGTCTAATCTTTTAACGCTTTTATTTAGCCATAAACTTTAAATTGATTTTGATAGTGTGTATGACTCCGTTCGGTTACTTCTTCTTCAATTGATCCAAAAACAAGTTGTGAGCGTAATAGCCATGTATCTGGAATATCAAAATGCTCCGCCACAGCACGATCTATGCTTGGATTATAATGTTGTAAAGATGCACCCACGCCTGAATCTGCCAATGCTGTCCACACCGCAAATTGCGCCATGCCTGAAGTTTGCTCCGACCAAATTGGAAATTCTGCAGCATTAAATGGAATTTTCTTTTGCAATTGACGAATCACTTGTTGATCTTCATAGAACAATACCGTGCCAAAAGCTGCTGCACATTGTTCAATTTTTATTTTCGTACCTGCAAAAACCTGATCTGGTACAAACTGGCGTTGTACTTCCAGTACTAAATTCCAAAATTTTTTATGTGGTTCAGAAAATAAAATAACCACGCGCGTACTTTCTGAATGATGTGCTGATGGACAGCTACGCACAGCTTCCTGAATAAGCTCTGTCTTATACGTTTGGCTAAAATGAGTGCGTTTTCCTAAAGCATAAACACTACGGCGCTTTTTTAATTGATCGATGAAAGTCAGTTCATTTGCATCATGGTTAGACTTTTTCTTAAGCTTAAAGTCTTTCGTGATATCTGCTGTAAGCATATGATTAATTTTATTTAAAATTGACATTTTGACTTGCCCTAAAAATCAATCGAAATCAATTTAATATTTTTCTTATTCTATATAAACAGATATGGTTTTATTCGCATTTGTATTTTTAGCTGTTGCTTTTTACAACACTCAAACCCACTAAAAACAACAAACTCCGCATTTTGCGGAGTTTGTGTGAAACTTACAGCATTTTATATTCTTAGTTAAAAAATCATTTTTCAGTTTCAAACAGTGCTGCAACAAAAGCCTTTGCCGAGAATGGACGTAAATCATCAATTTTTTCACCCACACCAATAAAGCGAATTGGCACGTGGGTACGACTTGCAATGTTAAATAAGACGCCACCTTTTGCAGTACCGTCTAATTTAGTGATAGTGATTCCTGTCAAACCAACAGCCTCATCAAACATTTCAACTTGGTTAATCGCATTTTGACCTGTGCCTGCATCCACCACTAACATCACTTCATGCGGTGCGGTTGCATCAATTTTTTGCATTACACGCTTAACTTTAGTCAACTCTTGCATTAGGTTGCTTTTGTTATGCAAACGTCCTGCTGTATCTGCAATTAGCACATCAATGCCTTTGGCACGCGCACTTTCAAACGCATCAAAAATAACAGAAGCACTGTCTGCACCGTGACCTTGTGCTACAACAGCAACATCGTTACGCTCGCCCCAGATTTGCAATTGTTCTGTCGCTGCAGCACGGAAAGTATCTCCTGCTGCCAGCATGACTTTTTTACCTTCACCCTGTAAGCGTTTTGCTAACTTGCCAATGGTTGTGGTTTTACCTACACCATTCACACCCACGACTAAAATCACATAAGGAGTTTTATTGGCATCAATATGTAAAGGTTTTACGCGTGGCACAAGCAAAGCCACTAATTCTTCTTGCAAAGCCTTATATAAAGAATGCGAATAAATTAAGTCACCACGCGCAGTACGCTCAGTCAAATTGGCAATAATAGTTTTCGTTGCATCTACACCAATATCTGCAACCAAAAGTTGTTCTTCGACTTCTTCTAATAATTCATCATCAATTTCTTTACCGCCAATCAGAATATTCACCATGCCATCGGCAAAGTTTTTACGGGTTTTGGTTAACCCTTCTTTCATGCGACTAAAGAAACCACCTTTCGCAGCTGCGTCTGTGTTTGATGATGTTTCAGCAGCAGGTTCAGACATTTCTGCTTGTTGTAAAGGTGTTGTTTCAACAATCGGAACATTTACCGCTGGTAAATTCGGTAATGTGACATCATCATCTCCGATATCAGCATCAATCAAAAATTTATTTTGCCCATTAGATTGCTGTTGCATGCCGAATCCTTGAAAAGCATTGCGTTAAAAAATCGGATTCTAACATAAACCAATTACTTTTACCTCGTCTTCCAACTACATAGCCGCATACAAAAAATACCCACAGCAATCCTTGCCTTTCCGTTTTAATTTCTAAAAGATAAGCCGATAACGATTGATATCCACTTGCTTATGTTCCAAATTTCAATGAATTCTGTTTATGCGTTGTGTTTAAGTTTAACGGCTTCGATTAGCTATGCAGAAGTTATAGCTATGAATAACACCTATGAAACCACGCTCAGCAATGGTTTAAAAGTCATTATTCGTGAAGACCATCGTTCTCCAATGGTGATGACACAAATTTGGTACAAAGTAGGCAGTAGCGATGAGTCGGGAAATACTCTTGGCATTTCACACGTACTTGAACACATGATGTTCAAAGGCACAGCCAAAGTGCCGAATGATGAGTTTACCCGTTTAAGTCGTATTTATGGTGGCAGTATCAATGCAGCGACCTTTACCAATTACACCAATTATTATCAGCTTTACCCCAAAACTTATTTGCCGCTGGCTTTAGAATTAGAAGCAGACAGAATGAGTAATTTGTTGCTTCGTCAACAAGACTTTGAGCCTGAAATTAAGGTGGTGATGGAAGAACGGCGGCAACGTACCGATGATAATCCGCGGGCTTTGGCTTTTGAACGCTTTAAATGGATTGCCTACCCAAGCAGCCATTATCGACAACCCATTATTGGGCACATGAAAAACCTGCAAAGTATTCAGCTGCAAGATGTACAGACATGGTACAAAAAATGGTATCGACCGAATAATGCTATTTTAGTGATTGTGGGTAATGTAGATCATCAAGGCGCATTGTTGCAAATCCAAAAGTATTTTGGAGATATTCCTAAAGCACCCACACCACCGCGTAATGATGTGTTGGAATTTGAACACTTAGGCTATCGGCACATGGAATTGTCTGCTGCTGTGCAAGTTCCTAATTTATATATGGCTTGGAATGTCGGTTCATTGGCAACAGCTAAAAATCCTCAAGATGCCTTTGCACTCACCATCATCAAACATCTGTTAGACAGTGGAATTACTTCACGTTTAGAACAACGTCTGGTCAGAAACAATAAGATTCTTAGCTCAGTCAGTGTCAGTTATGATCCCTATCAACGTGGGGACAGTTTGTTTAGTATTTCGGCATTGCCTGCAGCTGGTGTAGCATTAAGCGAAGCACAGGCCGCAATTCAAAACGAAGTGGATATGCTGAAACAGGATTTGATCAATGCAAGTGATATTGAACGCGTGGTGACTCAATTTGTTGCCAATTGGATTTATAGTCAGGATGATTTGGCAGAACAAGCCCGAACCATTGGCAATTTGGAAGTCAATGGATTCAGTCACCGTTTAATCGATGTTTTACCACAACACCTGCAAGCCATTACCTCCCAAGACCTTCAACGTGTTGCGCAAAGTTACTTTAACAAAGACAGACTTAGCACCTTGTATTTATTACCTCAAAGCACAACACCTTAAACTGTGATTTCCATGAAAAAACATCTATTCAGCACGCTTATTTTAAGCACGAGTTTTGGCCTATCTTCTCCTGGCTTCACAATGGAAACTGTCACCACAGCAGCCCATAATTTTGCTGAAACAGATGTAAGTACGCCTTTGCAATCTTTGAGCTTGCTACAAAGTTTAAATACTGTAAATGAATTGGTCGATGTTCGCGCTCCACAAGTGCATGAATTAAAAAACCATCAACACGTACGCACTTTATTTGTCGAAAATCCTGCTTTACCAATGGTTGATATTCAACTGACTTTTAATGCAGGTTCTGCCCGCGATGCAGAAATTGAAAAAGGTTTATTTGGCGTTGCTAATATGGCAGCTCAACTCATGGATGAAGGTACTAAACGTTATAAGGCTGAAGAAATTGCCGCAGCTTTTGAAACCACAGGCGCACGTTTTAGTGCCACTGCGTACCGCGATATGTTTGTGGTACGGCTAAGAACACTGTCTGAGCCGCAGAAAATGCAATCTGCAGTCAAAATGATGCTGGAAATATTGAAAAACTCGACTTTTGAGCGTTCCAATATCCAGCGTGTGCAAAGCAATACACAAATCGGACAAAAGCAGCTGCAAGAAAACCCAAGTCGCTTAATGAATATTCGCTTATATCGTGCAATTTACGGACAACATGTCTATGCGGAACCTATTACGGGAACCAATGCCAGCATCAAACGGATTCAACCAGCGCACTTACAACAATTTAGAGATCAGTTTTTGGTCGCGCAAAATATGAATATTGCCATTACAGGAAAATTGACCTTAAAAGAAGCAGAAAAACTTGCCAATACCATCAGCGCACATATTGCCCAAGGTGTTGCAGCAACAGCTTTGCAACAGCCTACACCTGCAACACATTTCAACATCCAGCATATTCCCTATCGCTCACACCAAGCGCATGTCAGTATTGCGCAACTTGCGACCACACGCGATGATCCTGATTATTTGGCTTTGGAAATTGCCAATAAAATGCTGGGTGGCAGCAGTTTCAATTCTATTTTGATGAAAGAATTACGAGTAAAACGTGGCTACACTTACGGTGTAAGCAGTTCGTTTCGTTTTACCCAAGCAGCGGGTTTATTTAGCTTAGGCTATTCTACGCGCCAAGATCAGTTACTCGATAGTATTCAGGTCGCTCACCAAAGCTTAATTCAATTTGTGCAACAGCCCATCAATTTGGAGCAATTAAAAGAAACCAAAGCAGGTTTAATTCGTGCTTTTCCGAATCAATACAGCAGCAATGCCAGTATTAATGCCCAGCTTGGACACATCGGTTTTTATCTGCTTCCTGCAAATTATTTAAGTGATTATGCAGAACGCGTGGAGAAAATTACCGCTAAGGATGTGCAACGTGCGATTCGCAAACATTTACACCCAGATCGTTTAACTTTGGTGATTGTGAGCGAACATTTAGATAAAGCGGCATTGGAAAAAATGCTACAGGACAATTTACTTGCGCCAATATCTTTAACTCCGACACCGCGCAATATGAAAACGACGCCAATAGATAAAATTATTCTTGCACCAAGGCAGGAAGTTGTTGAGCCCGATCTTGCTCCATCTGATGTGCCTGCATCAATTTTAAATAATGCACATAACGAATTGGACGTTGATTGAGTAAACGCACTGCCATGTCTTGGGTATTGGCATACATAGATTGTTGCGACAAACGCTCAACATTTTGAAATTGTTGCACCCCAACTGGGCGATAAAGCGCAACACTTGATAAAGTTAAAATAATAAAAATGATACTCAGCACAACAATATTATAAATTTGCTCGAGTTTCAGTTGAGAAATAAATTGAATCGTTTTTTGAATTGCGTTGTGCATGACCTACCTCTAATCGCCTTAGTGTAGGATGCCCGTGTGAGTTGTACAAGTTAAACAGCTCAATTTTTACTGTATCGTCACGGTAAAAATTGAGCCTTTTTCTACAAATTCTACAAAGCATTCAGCTTTAGCCAATGGTGCCACGAATGACAGCAAAGTATAAAACCAATGCAATGACTGCAAGCACCAAGAAAATAGCAAATATACTGACACCGCCCTCTGCTTCGGCAGGATGCAGTTCATCTTCATCTGCGATACGGAGTAATTCACCATCATAATTACGATAAAATTCTATACGATCGCTTCGCTCTAAAGTCTTTGCAAAATCAGCCACACGTTTACGTTGCGCCAAGCAGTATTCACCTAAATGAATATCACGACGGAAAATTGCCTCATCTAGTTTTTTTCGGTGATGATGTGCCAACTCAATAATTTGAGAAGTCAATGGAGGTACATCAAAAGCACATCCGTCTACGGATCTTGTCATGTTATTCTCCTTTTTTATCATGCTTAGAGCTTTAGTTTAATCAAAATTAAACTTGTTCAATGTTTAATCATGTAAACTTGAAATATGCTAATCAACCCCGATAATTATTTGACAATTCAATCAAATTGTAATATTAGTTTAACAATAAAGCGTTAAATTGATATGAAGCCTAAAAGGTAGGCTTAAATTAGTAATCATAATTACAATAAGGAGTTTAATATGATTCAAACGATCTCTCACCATGACTTAGAGCATGTTTATGCAAATGCGGTAAACACAATTCATTCACAAATGAACTTCCAAGATGCGGTAAAACAACTCGAAGAAGCTGCACGTGCAGGACATGGTAAAGCAGCAATGTTCTTGGCAGAACTGTATTATCAAGGTTTCCGTGTTGAACGTGATTCATTGAAAGCGCAATACTGGCAAAACATGGCCACCATGCAAGCATAATAAAACGTCACTTAGGTGGCGTTTTTTTTGACCCTTAATTTAGATATTTAAACCATAAATACATATTTACTTACGATTTTAAGCAAAGCTTAAACGGTATATTCATCTATTCTTTTTACAATATAGCCAAATTTTACAACCTTGCTTGATTATGAATCAGATTAACCAACTCCACCCTTTACCAAGGGATTTCCTGCTTAAAGTTACACTATTAAAATCAATGATGTACTGCGGTGTACTTTGGGGTTTATATCATCAAGGGTGGGCAATGAGTTCAGATCACGATGATTATATTTTCCCTTTTTGGTTAAATGCTGTACAAGCGCATAAATATGCGGCAAAACACTGGCCACAATACAGTCCTCGTAAAATTTCCGCGCAGGATTTCGAGACTTCTTTATTACCAACGCTCACTCGTTTAAATGTCATACCAACCTTGTATGGTTCGTCAAGTCAAAAAATTAAACTGACCACTTCACAAATGAAGCATTTCTTTTTTAATGAACCTGCGTTAAATATTGCATAAATAGAACCGGAATAGAATTGACGTAAAAATACAATCGTGACGCTAAAGTATTTGCAATTTTTACAATTCACGTTACTTTAAAAGTCAAACAATAAACAACAATCAGGACACAGAATATGACCAAGGTAATTCATGTTTTACAAGATAAAGCACATCACGAAATTTACACAATTCGCCCAGAAGCAACGGTTTTAGAAGCTATTAGTTTAATGGCTGACAAAGGCATTGGTGCGTTGGTGGTTACCGATCAAAACAATCATGTGGTTGGTATTCTGTCTGAGCGTGACTACACCCGTAAAGTTATTTTGATGGAACGAACCTCTAAAAGCACGACAGTCAGTGAAATTATGACTGCTAAAGTACTGACCGTGACCAAAAACACCAGTGTTAAAGAATGCTTGAACTTAATTACTGACCATCATTTACGTCACTTGCCTGTACTTGAAGATGAACAGTTGGTAGGTTTGGTGTCGATTGGTGACTTAGTGAAAGCGACTATGGATGATCAACGCAAACTGATCGAACAATTACAACAATATATTGCAAGCTAAGTAACTGTATTTTCAACCTGAAAAATATAAATAAAGATAAATAAAAACCGCCTAAACTTACACATTTAGGCGTTTTTTCATATTCAGTAAAATTAGTTCAAACCTAATTTTTCTGCTACATAGTCTGAGTCTTTATCACCACGACCTGAAAGATTAACTACAATTTTCACGTCTCTTGCCATTTTTGGTGCTTCACGCAAGGCCCACGCTACCGCATGTGAACTTTCCAAAGCAGGTACAATCCCCTCTACACGTGACAAGGTCATAAAGGCATCTAAACATTCTTGGTCTGTTGCTGTTGAATATTCCACGCGACCAATATCTTTTAAAAAGCTATGTTGTGGCCCTACACCAGGATAATCCAAACCCGAAGCAATTGAATGGACTGGCAATGGCTCACCCTGTTCATCTTCAAGCACATAACACGCCATGCCGTGTAACTGACCAGGTTTACCCAAAGTTAAGGTTGCTGAATGCTGATCTGTATCTAAACCATGCCCTGCAGGTTCTACACCCACAAGCTTAACTTCAGGATCATTTAAGAAAGCAGTAAATGCACCCACTGCGTTTGAACCACCGCCCACACATGCCACGATGTAATCTGGACTTACCCCAAAACGTTCTTGGCTTTGCATTTTAATTTCATCACCAATAATTGCCTGGAAATCACGTACCATTTTTGGAAATGGATGTGGGCCAACCACTGAACCAATTGCATAAATATAGTTTTTCGGGTCTTTTAAGTATTCTTCAAAAGCACTGTCTACAGCATCTTTTAAAGTCGCTGTACCACGTGTGACTGATATCAGGTTGGCACCTAAAATTTTCATTTTCACGACGTTTGGATGTTCTTTTTCAATATCGACCTGTCCCATGTTAATTTCACACGGAATACCCACAAGGGCACATGCTGTTGCCAATGCTACACCATGTTGTCCCGCACCTGTTTCTGCAATAACTTTGGTTTTACCCATATATTTGGCTAGCAATGCTTCACCTAAACAGTGATTGATTTTATGTGCACCCGTATGATTTAAATCTTCACGTTTTAAATAAATTTGCGCACCACCCAACTGCTCAGATAAACGCTTTGCATGAAACAAAGGACTTGGGCGACCTACATAATTGGCAAATAAATCTTTTAATTCATTTTGAAATTCTGCCGTTTTACGAATTTCCTCATAAGCAAGCTTAATTTCATCCATGGCTACTTTTAAATGCGGTGGAATAAACTGCCCGCCATATTGCCCGAAAAAAACTTCTTCGTTCGGTAATGCGATGCCATTGATTTGATGTTCCATCTCAATCCCCCTTAAATTGAAATTCACGTTGCTTATCGTATTGGTATTTCATCAATACACACGCAATATTTTGACTGAAATTGATAATAGTTAATGAAAAAATTGGCGCTTATCGCGCCAAATATTTCGTCATATCTTCAATGCCTTTTAAAGTCATTGGGTACATATGATTTTCAAAAATTTGTCGAATTAAACCGATGGTATGTGTGTAATGCCAATAACCTTCCTGTTCAGGATTCAGCCATGCGGTTTTTTCAAAATGCTGACGCAGACGTTGTAGCCACACTTGTCCTGCTTCATCATTCATATATTCCACCGAACCCCCAATCGAATTCAGCTCATAAGGAGCCATACTCGCATCACCGACCACAATTACCCGATAGTCGCGTCCATAGGTATTAAATAAATCCCATGTATTCATACGGGTACTGCTACGGCGTACATTGTCTTTCCAAACATAGTCGTATAAACAGTTGTGGAAATAAAAATATTCGAGGGTTTTAAATTCAGTTTTAGCCGCACTAAACAGTTTTTCACATTGGGCGATGTGCGCATCCATCGAGCCCCCCACATCAAACAACATCAACACTTTGACGCGATTACGACGTTCTGGCATCAATTGCACATCTAAAATGCCCTGTTTGGCAGTTTCGCGGATAGTGCCATCAACATCTAGTTCTTCAGCTGCGCCTTGACGGGCAAATTTACGCAAACGGCGCAGTGCCAATTGCATTTGTCGCGTACCTAAAATCTGTTCATCGTCTAAATTTCGATACTGACGCTGCTCCCAGACTTTAACAGCAGAACGCTTACGTCCAGGCCCACCAATGCGTACCCCTTCGGGATGATCTCCAAAAGCACCAAAGGGTGATGTGCCACCCGTACCTATCATACGGTTGCCGCCCTGATGTTTTTTATGCTGTTCGCGTAAACGCTCTTCCAGCATTTTCATCAATTCTTCTAAAGAACCTGCTTTTTTCAGCTCTTCGCGTTGTTCTGGCGTTAGATTTTTTTCTAGCAGTTCTAAGTCAAACCAATCTTTGGGCAATTGATGAACTTGCTGGAGTAAATCATCTAAATCGAAATTGGAAATGCCATCAAAATAGTCTTTCATGGCACGGTCAAACTTGTCAAAAAAACGCTCATCTTTAACCATGACAGTTTTAACAAGTTGATAGAATTCATCTTGGTCTGCAAAAACCAAACCCGATGCCACTGCCTGATTTAAGTCGATCAATTCACGTGTGGTGACAGGTACACCGTAGCGTCGCAAGGTATAAAACAAGCGCACAAACATGGCGTTGTCCTCCCTTAACGGCGCGACATAAAGGCTAAACGCTCAAGCAATTGCACATCTTGTTCATTTTTGATTAATGCGCCGTATAAAGGCGGAATGGCTTTGCTTTTATCACTATGACGCAAAATATCTTCAGGCATGTCATCTGCCATCAATAGGCTTAACCAATCAATGAGTTCAGACGTAGATGGTGGTTTTTTTAAGCCGGGAACTTGGCGTAATTTAAAGAAAACTTGTAAAGCTTCTGAAACCAAGCTGCTTGAAATATTAGGGAAATGCACATCGATAATATCGCGCATGGTCGCTTCATCTGGGAAATCAATATAATGGAAGAAACAGCGACGTAAAAAAGCGTCTGGCAGTTCTTTTTCATTATTAGAAGTGATGATCACGATTGGACGTTGTGTTGCGGTAATGGTTTCGCCTGTTTCATAAACATAAAACGACATTTTATCAAGTTCATGCAGCAGGTCATTTGGGAATTCAATATCTGCCTTGTCAATCTCATCAATCAACAACACACAGCGCTCTGAGCTAGTAAATGCTTCCCACAATTTTCCAGGTTTAATATAGTTTTTAATGTCATATACACGGTCATCGCCCAATTGGCTGTCACGCAAACGCGACACTGCATCATATTCGTATAAACCTTGCTGCGCTTTAGTGGTCGATTTAATGTGCCATGTAATCAGTTTCAAACCTAAACTTTGAGCCACCTGCTCAGCCAATAAGGTTTTACCTGTACCCGGCTCACCTTTCACCAAAAGTGGTTTTTGCAAAGCACGTGCGGCTTTAACAGCAAGTTTTAAACTATCAGTCGCAATGTACTGATCTGTACCTGAAAATTGTTGCGTATCAACAGACATGATTTTACCTTAATTGTTTTAGTTACAGTGGTGAGGTGTTTTTGTTGGCTGTATAAGTCGTTTGTTTAAGACGGTATCTTGACCAGAAATAGCCGACCAACAAACCAAGACCGATCACAAATAAAATGGCAGATAAATTAGACCAAACCAATGGCATTTCTTTGGTTAAAACACCAAAAAGAAGTCCAAAGATGGCTGGGGCAAGTGCTGCATTGCTGCCTTCAGATACTGTGGGGGTAAGTAAAATTGCAAACAGCACAATCCAAGTGATACCACCTAATGGGTTTGGCAAGCGTTTGGCAATTTCATACCAACACCACAAAATAATGGCACTTCCCAATAAGTAAATAGAAACAGCAATTGCAGTTTCAGGAATTGAATCCAATCCAGTCATCACGCTATTCATTTCTCAACTCCTGAACAAAGGTTATGCACCGCGTAAGCCTTCTGGTTCCACAGCGTTTGGATTAATTAAACCTTCTGGCGGTACTTGAATAAAGAAACCACGTGTTTGAATAGAATCCATAACGTGCAAAACATTCACACGTGCCAACTTGCGGCTTTCAGATAATTCCAAATCCATTACAAATGTCGCACGACCAAATGCAACTCGCATTGGCTCAGGTAATACTTCAAGCGGGTCAAACGCTTCTGCTTGATCTTCAGTTTGCTCAGGACGGGCGATGTATAAATACATCTCATCTTTTTTGCTCGACTTATAAATTGAACAGTGCATAAACAACAAAACTCTAAAAACTCAGGCAAAGGATACAACAAAAAAAACCGAGATACATTAACCATTATTAACGCATTGGTCTATGTTTATTCTCAAACAAAGAATGACGTGAAAATTCATCCATTTTGATGTAAAAACTGCTGTATTTAAACGAAGATCAGTCTGGGTTATTCAGCAACTCTCATCTGACCTGACAAATAAGACTGATCAGCATGCAAAACTTCAATTAAAGGACGGGTTAATAATTCATAACGCCAACCTAACAAATAGTTGGGTAAATCTTGCTCATCGTTATGAAAAACCACATGTTGATAAAGTGCATTCAGCCATTTTTTTCGCAATAAAACTTCTTTTGGAATTTGAGTTTCCTGTACTGCGCGCTGAATGACCTGTTCTACATTTTCACCCACTTCTTTTGAAGAATGGCGAATTGGGCGCGCCATACGCAATGGCCATTGTGATTGATCAGGCAGATATTTAATTAAATCTAAAATGGTTTTGCCATGTTCACGCACAATATGCGGGCGTAAATCTTTAATGTTGCTGAGCTGGAACTGATTTTTAGGATTTTTTTCGACTAAATCCAACATGGTAGAGTTGCGCAAAATAAAACTGCGTGGTTGGTTTAAGGCTTTCACCATTTGCTCACGCCAAACAGCTAACTGTTGTAATTGCATGAGTTGACGGCGTGAATGACGATAATTGCCCACATCCTGATACAACAACTCTAACGGTGTTTCTTCACCAATTTCCTGAGTTAAATTGCGGCAATCTTCATGTGCAAAATCCAGTAAATAATGTTGTTTTAAGTCTGTTTGTACCTTATCTGCCAATTGCATTAAATACAGCACGTCATTGGCAGCATAATTTAACTGTTCATCGGACAACGGACGTGCAAGCCAGTCTGAGCGGGTTTGCCCTTTATCAATATCGACATTGAGCATGGTTTTTAAAGCATTTTGATAGCTGACTTGTAAACCATGCCCTAAAAATGACATCCCTACTTGGGTATCAAACACGTTATTCAAGTTTTTTTTCTGCGCATAATGATAAATTAAATCAATATCTTCGCCGCAGGCATGAAAAATATTTTGCTGCGCTTTAAACAATTTTTCCCAAAATGCACTTAAATTTAACGAAGTCCCATCTAACAAATAAATCTGATCATTGACATTAATCTGGAATACGCCCAATTTTGGCCATAAAGTATCAACTTTAATAAATTCGGTGTCTAAACCATAAGTGCTGTTTTGGCTCATTAATGCCAAGACATTTTCAAAGTCTTTTTGTTGATGAATAAATTGGAACATAGCGAGCAGGTAAAACAGGATTCTCTAGGGCTTCATTTTAAACATTAAATAGTATTTAGCTATAAAAATATGTCCAGTATTTTCAATGTTTATCTAATTTCCAAGTCAATACCGTGAAATATTAAATTTTTTATCGTTTTTTATCTTAATTTGATTTTTTATTGCCTTTGAATGCAAGTAATCCTTTTAGTGAATGATTGATCAGATGACCATTCAAATAAAGCTCACATAAATCATATGAAATAAGCATCTAAATGCTTATTTCATTCGCATCCGATTATGCACCGCCTGACTTAACGTATGACTATCGACATATTCAAGCTCGCCACCTTGCGGCACACCTTGCGCAATACGAGTCATCTGCACAGGCAAATGTTTAGTCGCTTCGACTAAATAGTGTGCTGTCGCCTGACCTTCTACAGTTGCATTGGTCGCCAAAATGACTTCGCTAATGTTGCCATTGCTTAAACGCTGAACCAAGTACGGAATACCAATTTCGTCAGGCCCAATTCCATCTAAAGGTGATAAGTGCCCACCTAAAACATGGTATTTGCCACGGAAACTTCCACTTTGCTCAATCGCCATGACATCGGCTGGAGATTCCACCACGCAAAGTAAGTGTGCGTCACGATCATGTGAGGCGCAAATATCGCAGACCTCATCTTCCGTTAATGAGTGACAAATTGAACATTCATGAATATAGCTTGTGGCTTCGTTCAAAGCATGAGCCAAACCGACTGCACCTTCTCTATTTTTCATAATCAGGTGCAATGCCATGCGTTGAGCCGACTTTGGCCCAACACTTGGCAAAATGCGTAGCGCTTGTACCAGTTGATCAAAACGATCACTAAACATACGCCGTTCCTTAGAATAAACCTGCCAAACCTGGTGGCAAACCCATGCCTGAATTTGCAGACTTCATTTTTTCTTCAGAAATTGCTTCGGCTTGACGGGCTGCATCATTCATTGCAGCGGCAATCAAATCTTCAATCATGTCTGCATCGTCTTGCAATAATTCAGGATTAATTTCAATGCGTTTTACCACATTACGGCAAGTCATGGTCACTTTCACTAAACCACCACCCGCTTCTGCATGCACTTCAGTTTGTGCAAGTTCTTCTTTGGCTTTTTTAATGTTGTTTTCCACTTCTTTTTGCATGCGCTGCGCTTGCTGCATCAACATATTAATGTTCATAAAAATCTCCGAACAAATGATCTATTTAGTTTTAAATGAGGTCTAAACCGCGCTCGATGTCGCGAATAATATCATCAATATCTTCCAAGCCAACAGAAACACGAATTAAACCTTCGCTGATACCTGCTGCTTGTTTGGCTTCTGCGGTCATTCTGCCATGCGATGTTGTTGCAGGATGGGTAATGGTTGATTTTACATCGCCCAAATTACTGGTGATAGATAGGAAGCGTGTGTTGTCAATCACAGTCCACGCGCCTTCACGCTCGCCTTTCACCACAAAAGATACAACACCACCAAAGCCAGACTGTTGTTTTTTCGCCAACTCATGCCCCGCATGATGCGGCAGACCTGCATAATACACTTTTTCAACTTTTGGATGTGCATCTAGCCACTCGGCAAGTTTTTGTGCACTGGCGCAATGTGCTTTCATCCGCAGGCTTAAAGTTTCTAAACCTTTTAAGAAAATCCATGCGTTAAATGGACTTAATGAGTTACCCAAAGTACGAATCACACCGTTGATTTCTTCAACCAGTTTATCTTTGCCCACCACAGCGCCGCCTAAAGCACGTCCCTGCCCATCAATATATTTGGTCGATGAGTAGATAATTAGGTCAGCACCAAATTTAATTGGTTGTTGTAAAACTGGGGTACAGAAGGTGTTATCAACTGCAAATAAAGCATTATTTGCATGTGCAATATCGGCAATGGCTTGTAAATCGCCTACTTGTGCCAATGGATTCGATGGCGTTTCAATAAATAAAAGACGCGTATTTGGACGAATAGCTTGTTTCCAGCTGTCTAAATCTTCTAAATCAACAAAAGTGACATCAATACCAAACTTCATCACGTATTTTTCAAACAGTGAAATGATCGAGCCAAATACCGCACGTGAACAGACCACATGATCACCCGCTTTAAGATAAGCCAAAGTAATCGCATGAACAGCCGCCATACCCGAACTGGTCGCAACCGCACGTTCCGCACCATCTAATACTGCCAAGCGTTTTTCAAAAGCCTGTACGGTTGGGTTGGTATAACGTGAGTAGGTGTTGCCTTCAATTTCACCTGAGAATTTTGCAGCTGCATCGGCAGCATTTTCACAAACAAATGATGAAGTCAGAAAAATCGGCTCACTGTGTTCGCCTTCAATTGTACGGTTGTGTCCGGTACGAATTGCCAAAGTATCTAATTGATATTCAATGTCGTCGTGTTGACTCATCTTTACTGCTCAGCCCTAAACTTAGTCCTAAGACCTGTTTGTTAATAATTGCCAACATTTTGAGCGCCAAGCGCATTTAAGGTCAAGGTAAAATATATAAATATCGTTTAGACTTCATTCAAATCGGCGCCGTGTGTGATAGAACACTTTATGAATCAGCTACAACGCAAATTTAATCCATACAGAAAAAAGCTAAAAAACCTGAGTATTCGTCTGTTTAAAAGTCGTGATTTGGTGCTCTCACAAACCACGCCATACGACATCGTGGGACGTTATAAATTTGCGCAGATTCGCTATTACGCTTCGCCAGATAAGCAATATAAAGAACCGCTGGTTTTTGTTGCACCTTTAGCAATTACTATGTCGATTTATGACCTATATCCCTATCGCTCTTTGGTGAAACATTTTCAGCATAGCGGTTTTGATGTGTATTTGGTTGATTGGGGACAATTGACCTATCAACATTGTCATTTAAATTTTATGGCTTTTATTCAAGATGCAATCCCCAATTGCATTCAGCTCATTTTACAACACGCCAAAGTCGAACAAATTTCACTGCATGGTTGGAGTATGGCGGGGGTATTTGCCATGTTGTATGTGGCAGATCAACAACCCGCACATATTAAAAACCTTATGGTTTTAGGCAGCCCTGTAGATAGTTATGCTTCGGGGCGACTTGGTAAACTCTTTCAACTGACCAATCAGCTGATTTCTAAATACCCTAAATTACAACATGCCTTTTATTCAGGAAAAATTCCCAAGCATTTAATTCATACACCAGGTTTAATCAATGCGATTGGTTTTAAAATTTTAGATCCTAGAGCATGGCTAGAAAGCAATAAACAGATGCTATCGAATCTGCACGACTTACAAACCTTGCATGAAAACGCGACCTTAGCCAATTTTTTAAATAATATGATTGATTATCCAGGTGGGATTAATCAGGACATGGTATTGAATGTATGGCTGCAAAACCCACTCAAACAAGGCGCTATTCAACTGAATCAACATACCATTGAACTTAAAAATATTGATTGTTCACTTTTGGTCGGTGCGGGTGATAGCGATCAAATTGTCACAGCCGAAGCTGCTCACCCTTTATGTGAATTGACAAGTAGTAGCGATGTCACGTTTACTCTTATTCCAGGTGGACATTTAGGTTTAATGTCCAGTCAAAAAAGTGCCAATGCGTTTTGGCCTAAACTGACCACATGGTTAGAACAACGATCCAGCAAAATCGGATAAAGAGAGCAAGAACATGATTCAATCTGTTGCATTTATTGGCTTAGGCGCAATGGGCTACCGCATGGCAGCACATTTACCTAAACATTTTGACACGGTCTATGTTTGGAATCGTAACTTTGCCAAAGCCGAGCAACATGCTGCTGAATATGGCACACAAGCGGTTGAATTGGCTCAAGCGGTTCAAGCAGATATTATTTTTTCTTGCTTACCCACCAGTACTGAAGTTGAAAACCTAATTGCACAAATTCAGCTGAAAGCAGGCTCAGTATGGGTCGATTGCACCAGTGGCGTACCTGAGAGTGCTAAAAAATTAGTACAACGACTTGAAGTACATCAGGTCGACTTTTTAGATGCACCTGTAAGTGGGCAAACGATTGGTGCAGAAAATGCGACATTAACAGTCATGATTGGTGGTAAAGCTGCTGCTTTTGAAAAAGCCCTACCTGCAATTCAGGCTTTTGGTAAAGTAATTCAACATGTAGGTGAACCTGGCGCAGGCTTTGCAGTAAAAGCAGTCAATAATATGCTAATGGCTGTGAGTTTATGTGCAGCAGCTGAAGGTTTTACCGCCTTAAAAGCACATGGCGTAAACTTAAATCAGGCCTTGCAATGTATTAATGCTTCGAGCGGTAAAAGTGCAGTAACGGAAATAATTTTGCCGCAGCGAGTACTGAACCGTGCTTTTCCAAATACTTTTGCTTTACCTTTACTGGCTAAAGATACAGGCATCGCATTAGATTTAGTCCGTGAAGCAGCGTTGCCTGCACCTGTACTAGCTTTAACCCAAAGCCTGATTCAAGCAGCAAATTTAAGTGCAGAAAAAAACAGTGATTTTTCCACTGCAGTGAAAATGTATGAATTATGGAGTAATATTACCCTAGAGTAAGAACTCGCCATTGAATATACATCTATAAACCCAATAATGTGTATTAAGTGGCTAGTCACACCATCATTAAATAGAGGAAACTCTTATGAACAAGTTTAGCATTGCGATATTTGCAAGCCTTGCAACTTTAATCGGGGCAAGTTCAACTGCTTTTGCATCTGAACAAGAATGTCAAAAACTTAAAAATGACCACGATGTGATTTATGCATCAAAAGGCTTCTGCTTTAAAGATCCTGAAGCTAAAGCACGTTTTGGCAATGACAACTGTTATACAACCAAGCCAAAGTTCTCTGAAAAAGAACAACAACGTCTTGACGCAATCAAAGCACGTCAAAAAGAACTGAACTGTAAATAACCGTTCTAAAATAGCATAGGCTGAATTTAAGGAATCATAATGGCTTACGATGATCAAAATATTTTTGCAAGAATTCTACGTGACGAGCTTCCTGCAATTAAAGTGTATGAAGATGACCAAGTTCTTGCGTTTATGGACATCATGCCACAAGCCGATGGTCACACTCTCGTGATTCCTAAGACACCTGCAGTAACCTTATTGGATTTACCTGCAGATGCAGCAGCTTATACTATTCAAATTGTTCAAAAAATTGCGAAAGCTATGCAGCAAGCTTTGGGTGTAGATGGTATTGTATTAATGCAATTGTCAGGTACAAGTGCAGGTCAAACTGTCCCCCACGTACATTTTCACTTAATTCCAACCTCGGTTCATCAACTTGGAAAACATGCTGCACAAATGGGCAATCAAGAAAAAATTAAAGCCCAAGCAGAAAAAATTAAAGCAGCGCTTTAAAAATTTCAAAAGTGTCATACAAAATGAATGGAGCAGCTGCTCCATTTTTTATTTAAATACAATTCAAATACTTAAAAATAAGTCACAATTATTAGACCTCTCGCGAAAGTATGGTTTTATCTAATTTTTTGAATTGGCTAAAAGCTCATAAAATATAGCTTTCGGGTGATTAAAATGTCACTAACGCAAGAAGTCTATTTATTACATTTTATTACCCGTCATCAAATTGTAATTTTTTCTTCACTTCAATGTCACAAAGTTTACAGATACTGCTTAGCAAGTTGATGAGCTTGTGTAACTTTTTGTACACAAGCTAACTAAATAAGAAAGCAAGGCGAATGCCATTTTTAAAAGTGTTTTGGAGAAATCTTGATGAAAAAATTGCTTCTAGCAGCTACTGTTGCAGCAATGGGTGTAAGCGCAGCACAAGCAGCACCAACTTTGTACGGCAAACTGAATGTATCTTTAGATCAAGTAGATAACCATGACTTTAAAGGTAATGATGTTACCGAGTTAAGCTCTCATTCTTCACGCATTGGCGTTAAAGGCGAAGAAAAATTAACTGACAACTTATCTGCGGTGTATCAAGTTGAATGGGCTGTTTCTACAGATGGTGCTGGTTCAGATACGGACTGGAGCCTACGTAACCGCTTCTTAGGTCTTAAATGGGCTGGTATTGGTACTTTGAAAGCTGGTCAATATGACTCTTACTTCAAAACTTCTGCAGGTAATGCACAAGACATTTTCAACGACCATACTCGTCTTGACATGACTAAAGTATTGCACGGTGAAGAACGTCCTAAAAACGTGATTGGTTTTGAAACTGACAAGAAATTACTTGGTGGTGTTCAATTCAGCATTATGGCACAACAAGGTGAAAACACTGCTTCTCAATATACAACAGAAGTGCGTGATGGATTTGGTGATGCAGTTTCAACTTCTTTAAGCTATGACAATAAAGACCTTGGTCTTGCTCTAGCAGTTGCAGCTAACATGGGTGTACAAGGTGATTATGCTGCTTACGGCCTAAAAGATGTAGAATCA
Organism: Acinetobacter sp. UBA801; assembly: GCA_002296655.1. Classification (GTDB taxonomy): domain Bacteria; phylum Pseudomonadota; class Gammaproteobacteria; order Pseudomonadales; family Moraxellaceae; genus Acinetobacter. The sequence continues at coordinate 31,464 of DBIN01000060.1, read as the reverse complement.
GATGCGGTGCGTGTAACTGGTTCTTATAACTTTAAAGCAGCTGGTCTATCAGGTTTAACTTTAGGTGCTTTATGGCAACAAGCTGAACTTTCTGACTCTCCGTCAGCTACAGTTCTAGCAGCTACAGTAGAAAAAGGCTCAAATCCAACTAAGAACTTAAAACGTGAAGCAGCTTCTCTAGAAGAACAAGCAATGGGTATTACTGCAGCTTACAAATTTGCAGACACTCCATGGACTGTTAAAGCTGAATATATCACTGCTGAAACAACAGCGACTGGTGTAAAAGACCGTACAATCGACCAGTATGGTCTTGGTGTAGACTATCACTTCAACAAACAAGCGCGTATGTATGGCGTAGTAGCATCACAAGAACGTGACTGGGAAACAGGCGTTGGTAAAGATGACACAATGACTGTATTCGGTCTTGGTATGGAATATAACTTCTAATCTTAAGATTAAAGTGAATTCTACAAATAAAAGGGCTTATGCCCTTTTATTTTTTCTTAAATTTAACGCTTTAAAAACCCTGACACTAAATTCATCACTTGCTGAATATCATCATTGGCTTCTTGTTTACTGGTTTGCTCACCTTGTGGTGTCAATGAATCAATAATTTGTGGTAAGACTGTAGAAATCGCACTATAAATATCTTGCTTCGGCACTTGAGTTTGCTGCGCAACCTGCTCTACATCAGCATCATCAAATAAACTTTGTACTTGTTCAGCACCTACATGTGCATTTTCACCTGGCCCTGTAGACACCCAATCATCCACCTGACTGGTTAAGCCCTGTCCTTTAAGTTTATCTAAAGCACCTTGCAAGCCCCCCTGTTTTTGGATCCATGCCAACACCAAAGGCAAAACTGCAATCAATAAACTTTGTGTACCTGAAGCACCCGCAGCAGTACGCTGTTGTTGCCCACCCAACTGACCAAGTACCGAACTAAGAATTCCGCCCAAACCGCCTTGTGCAGATTGTTGGTTATTGCCACCAAGTTGCCCTAAAACTGAACCTAAAATACCGCCCAAACCACCTTGAGATTGATTAGATTGCTGATTGGCACCCAATGCTTGCTTTGCCAATATTTCAACAATATTGCTTAAATTGGTCATTTTATTTGCCTCCTCATGCCCTAAGACAGCATACGAAGTTTTGACTGAATTACGCGATTGAAATTGTTAAATTTTGCAATATTCTAAATTTTTGTTAAGTATTCATCATGATTAGGTTTTTGTTAGTTTAATGCAGCACTTACCAACGGAATTTATCCCAATTTTCAGGGTTTGCCCAAAACTTAGAATTAAACCAATCTGGCACGTGCTTATAAGTCAAAATATTAAATTGCCATAAGCATAAATGATGCTGCTCAAAGCGATGTTCAATCAATTGTGTAAAACCAAGCGCTCTAAGTAATTGCTCATCTTCACGCGCAGCAATCACCACAATACGCTTTGCCAATAAATCACGTAGCTTCACCAAAATTTGTGAGGTGTGTTGTTGCGTCTGTGAGGCAAAATCAGCAGCATCTAAAAATACAACAGCTAAATCAAAACGTTGGGTAAAAGGCAGATTTAAAAATGCCAATGCGCTAAAATACTGCCATTGGATGCTGGGCTGATCAGGCGCTTGATTGTTATGCTTCGGACTTGCTTCAATATTTTGCCCTATACACAATGCAGTAGAAATTGGCTGTTGTAGAGATAAGTCATCAATTAATGCTTGAATTAAACGCATTTCAGCCATCACTGCATTCCTTCATTTTTGAGAGAGTATTTTCTTATGGAACTACAAGGCATTTGCCATAAAATGCACGCAGGTCTTAAGGACCATAGTGTAACTGATGAACAGGTACACAAGGCAAATGTTGAATATAAATTTATTCTAGACCGTTCAGAAATTGATCTACCTTTTCAGCTTGGGCAAGAGCTTGAAATGGAGTGGGCGGGCAATATTTATTGTGTTTCTTGTGGCGTAAAAACCCCAAAATCCTATTCGCAAGGACATTGCTTTAAGTGTTTTAAAACCAAAGCATCTTGTGATATGTGCATTATGAAGCCTGAAACTTGTCACTATCATTTAGGTACCTGTCGTGAAGATAGTTTTGCTCAAGAAGTTTGCTTTCAACCGCACATCGTATATTTAGCCAATTCAAGTGCCTTAAAAGTGGGAATCACCCGTTTAGGTCAAATGCCAACACGTTGGTTAGATCAGGGTGCAACTCAAGCCTTGCCAATTATGAAAGTTGGCTCACGCCGTTTATCTGGGCAATTAGAAGTCATGTTTGGTTCACAAGTGGCAGATAAAACGGACTGGCGTAAACTACTCAAAGGCAAAGCAGAACATCTAAACCTGATTGAAGTTCGGGAGCAGCTAATTGAAGAGTTTGCACCTAAAATTCAGACCATTCGCGATGAATTTAGTCAAAACTTAGAATTCAATGAATCCGTTGAATTGTTAGATAAAGAGCCACCACGTGAGTTTGTTTACCCTGTAGAGCGGTATCCTGAGAAAATTAAATCACATAATTTAGATAAAACCCCAATTATTCGCGGTAAGTTACAAGGTATTAAAGGACAATATCTCATATTGGATACAGGCGTGATTAACATCCGCAAATACACAGGTTATGAGCTAAAAATTCGCGCAGAATAAATCTTAAATCTTCTTGCCTAATCTTTTATATGCACCAAAAAAAACCAGCAAATTTGCTGGTTTTTTTGTAGATACACAATCAATTATTTGATTTTCGCTTTGGATTTCAAATATTGCGTATAGTCATCCAACTCTTGTTGAGCACGCAATTGTTGATACAACTGCGCCAACTCTTTCAGTTGCTCAGGCGTTAAAGCATTCGATGTAGTATCGTTTACATTTGAGACAGCCACAACAACCAATTCATTTGGTAAAGATGCTGTTGTCACTGACCACATGCCTTGCTTAGGTGCAGGTACACTAAATGCAGCACGTTCAATTTCACGCTTTAACAAACCATCTGCACGGGTGAATGTGCCTGCATTTTCAAAACGAATTTGGTTTTTCGCCAAAACGGTCGCTGCAGGTTGAGTTTTAAATGCATCCAATGCGGCTTGTATATCTTTTTTCGCTGCATCAAAGGCTTTTTTCTCAATCAGTTTAGCTTTTACGCGTGGTGTTGCTTCTTCTAAAGTTTGCACACCTGCAGCATGGTAATTACGCACTTTAACCCATACCACATCGCCATTGGCTAAAGTAATGTTACTCGATGCGTTGCGATCGCCATTTTTCACATCATCATTAAACAATTTAACTTTGACAGGAGGCTGGCTTAAAACAGGATGCTGCGCCGCTAAAGTTAAACCATTAACAGATTCAACTTTGGCCGTTTTCACTTCTTCTGCCACCACATCTAAAGTATCACTGCTCACCACCAATTCATTTAAGCTGTTGATAGTATCGGTATAGGCATTTTCAATTTTGGCTTTTTGCAATTCTGCCGTTAAACGTGCTTTTTGAGTTTCAAACGTAGGAATTTGAACCGTAGCACCTTCTGTTTGAATCACATGATAACCATATTGAGTTTTAATAGGCTGTGATACTTCACCAGATTTTAAGCTACCCACGGCTTTGTCAAAAGTATCGCCAAATACGCCTGCTTCATAACCTGCAACCTCACCGCCTTTGGCTTTAGACTCAGGATCATCCGAATACTTTTGCGCAACTGCAGCAAAACTTTTACCTTGCTTAATTTCAGCAGCGGCTTGCTCTGCAAGTTTTTTAGCTGCGGCATCATCACGCGCATCGGTAGTGATTAAAATATGTTTCACTGTCGGTACAGCAGCACCTTTTTGAGTTTCGACAAACTTTTGATACGCTTGTTGTAACTCTGCTTCAGTGACAGCCGTATTTGCAGGTGCAATATTGGCTGGAGTTACCACAATGTAATCAACATCAACGCTGGCAACCCGTTTAAAGGCATTAGCGTGCTGTTCATAATACGCCGCAATTTCTTGCGCATTTGTGGTGATATTTTTCTTGTAATCATCTAACTTAATACTAGATAAATGCAAAGTACGTTGCTGGGTTTGCAAGTTGGCAATTTGCTGAATATCAGATGGACTAACTAAAGCATAATCGGTAAAGATAGCACTCAACATTTTTAATGCATGGTCTTGACGTAAGTTTGCTACAAGCGCCTGATTGGTCATGCCTACAGATTGCAAATAGTTTGCATACAAGCTTTCAGAAAACTTGCCATCCTGTTGGAAGTTTGGTTGCTGCGCAATCATTTGTTCGATTTGTGCATCGCTCAAAGAAATCCCTAATTTCTCAGCTTGTTGTAATAACAAGGTGCGTGCAACCAAAGTATCTTTGGCTTTGTTTTGAATATAATTTTGATTCAATAGTGTTTCATCACCATTGGTATAGGCCAAGTATTGTTCTTTCAAGGAATTGGTCAGATTATCTAGTTCTCGTTTTGAAATTTGCTGACCATTGACCGTTTGTACAGTGTCCTCAGACTGACCTCCACTAAAATATCCTTCAATACCTACAAGTGCTAAAGGGGTCAAAAACAAGACGAGCAAAACTTTGCCCAACCAACCCTTAATAACTTTACGAAAAGATTCCATAAGTATTCCAATATTTTATTTGTGCGAGATTTTAACTGAAAACCCTCAACGAATGAATGCGTTGAAGCCGTTTATTGACATTATTAATAAAAAACGCGCCAATTGGCGCGCTTTCTTGGCATTTTAAAAGATTATGCTACTGAATCTTTTAAACCTTTACCCGCTTTAAAGCTTGGTACTTTGCTTGCTTTAATTTCAAGCGCAGCACCTGTTTGTGGATTACGACCCGTGCGAGCAGCGCGCTCTTTCACATTAAATGTACCAAAACCAACGAGGGTTACAGTATCACCCGCTTTAAGCGCTTCAGTAATAGAAGCAATTGTAGCGTCTAAAGCCTTACCAGCATCAGTCTTAGACAATCCCCCTTTCTCTGCAATTGCATCGATTAATTCTGATTTATTCATGAAAATTACGTCCTCTTAATATCGTTTAATTAGGGTCCAGAGATTTAATTTAAATTACCGTAACGCCTTTATAGCAATGCTTTGAGGGTAAAAGCAATACTCCATACATGCTTTTATGCAAAATAAATGGTAAAAACGATGGAACCATTAGAAAGTGTTGCGTTTTGCCCTAAAATACCTGATGTATAATAAAGCAGCATCTTTTAAGTACGCTTTGTGGGGAATTAATTTTTCGCAACAGCTTCTTTTAATTGTTTATTTTCTTCAATCAAAGCATCAACTTTGGCATGCAATTGGAGTACCAATTGCTCCAAATGTTGCAGGTCTTTTGCTGTCACTAAGCCAATTCTATTTAAAGAATGATTCACGCTATGGTCAATTAAACGCTCAACTTTATCTTTAGTGTCAATAACCGACTCTTTGGCTTTTTCAGACACCTTTTCAACTGTTTGATCGGCAATTTCTGTGGTTTTAAATTCTAATTCCTCTCCCACCTTGACCAGAGAGTCAAACAATTTATTGCCTTCTTCTTCTGCACGTGAAAATGCACCTAAACCCGCCAACCAAATTTGCTTGGTATATTTACGAAAGTCGAGTGATGATTTACGTCCTGAACGTAATTTATCTTTATTTTTCAATGTGGTTTCTTGCTCAACCAAATGCTCTTCTACGCTATCCGTCATTTTTTCCATGAACCTCTCCTGCATATTTTATGCGCACATAAATGTAATAAACCTACAAAATGCTTTCATAATAGCAAATTAAATACTTGATCGTTTTGCTAAACTGTTCTACAAAGCATGATTATTCGCTGTGCTTCTATAAGACTTATTCGCTATGAAGTGCAAAACAAGGAATTCAACTTTAGATTTAGGGACTTGATTTTATGAGTGATTCGCAACAAAGACAAAGTAATCCGCATTTGTTGCTGACCATGCTCATGATTGTGTTAGAAACAATTTTTAGCTTTATTCTGAAACATGATCGTGTGGTCGCTTTGCAGGCTAAAAAATTTGTTAACCAGAAAGTCACTATTAAAATTAATAGCTATATTCCTTATTTCGATATTTACGTGGAATTCAATCCAAATGGCATCCTCTTTGACACCAAAGCACCCGAACAAGCTGTCGATTTAGATGTACGTACCAGCCTCATAGATTTATTCAAAATCTTTATTTTAGGTAATCGCCGCAGTATTAAACACATGCGTATAGATGGTGACATTACCCTGAAAGATGAATTTCGTGATCTGATTTTGCATTTTAGTGCCCCCAAAGTTTTAGCCGACTGGAAAGAATGGCTGAAAGAAGCACCTCAAGAACAAGAAGTGATCGCTTCTAAAAAGCGCATTGCCCCACTTTTAGACAAAATTGATGAACAACGCTCTAAAATCAACACCTTACAAGTTGAGCTGAAACAACATAAAAACCGCATACGTCGGATTGAACGCCGTCAAAAGCGCATTAACATCGCCTTTGGTGTAATAACGATATTATTAATTACGTTATTAGTGTATAATTTATGGGTCATTTAAACGCATTGAAATATCAAATAAAAACAGCGTAAATCCTCGCGCACAATATCACAATAAAATACTTGACTATTTTAGTCGGGATTCATAGAATACCCATATCTAGTCTAATCATGTGTATCGAATCATGCGCTTAACAACTCGCGGTCGCTACGCAGTGACTGCTCTACTTGATTTAGCTTTGCAGCCAACTGAACAAACGATCACGCTTGCTGAAATTGCAGCCCGTCAAACTATTTCTGTTGCTTATCTTGAGCAGTTATTCGCAAAACTTAAGCGCCACGGCTTAGTGTCTAGTGTTCGCGGTGCTAACGGTGGCTACCATTTAGCACGTAGTGCAAATGAAATCACTGTGCTAGAAATCATTGAAGCCGTAAACGAAACTGTTGATGCAACGCGTTGCGACCATAAAGGCAACTGTCAAAATGGTGCAATGTGCTTGACTCACGACTTATGGCAGGAACTCTCCCATCATATTGCCGACTATCTCGCTAAAATCTCACTTGCTGACTTAGTTGCGCGTGACAACGTACAAACTGTTGCCATCCGTCAGAACACAGCACCGTTTGATTCAGCTCTTTTATCGGTTACAGGTATTTGACATGAAACGTCCAATTTATCTTGACTACGCAGCAACCACTCCTGTAGATCCTCAAGTTGCAGAACGCATGATGGAGTGCCTGACTTTTGATGGGACTTTCGGTAATGCCGCTTCTCGTTCGCACGCTTATGGCTGGCAAGCAGAAGAAAAAGTTGAATATGCTCGTGAGCAAGTTGCAAACTTAATCAAAGCAGACCCACGTGAAATCGTATGGACTTCTGGTGCAACAGAATCGGATAACCTTGCACTGAAAGGCGTAGCACAATTCTATGCGTCTAAAGGTAAACACATTATCACCTCTAAAATTGAGCACAAAGCCATTTTAGATACGTGCCGTGAGCTTGAATCTGAAGGTTTTGAAATCACCTACTTAGACCCACAACCACAAACAGGTTTAATTACACCTGAAATGGTCGAAGCGGCAATTCGTCCAGACACCATTTTAGTGTCGTTGATGATGGTAAATAACGAAATTGGTACGATTACCGATGTTGCTGCAATTGGTGAAATCACCCGTGCTAAAAAAATCTTCTTCCATGTCGATGCTGCCCAAGCTGCTGGTAAAGTAGAAATTGATTTATCCACCTTAAAAGTAGATTTAATGAGCTTCTCTGCACACAAAATCTACGGTCCTAAAGGTATTGGTGCACTATTTGTACGTCGTAGTCCACGTGTACGTTTAAAAGCGCAAATGCATGGTGGTGGTCATGAGCGTGGCATGCGTTCAGGCACACTAGCAACCCACCAAATTGTAGGTATGGGTGAAGCATTTGAACTTGCAGGCAAAAACTTGGCTTCTGAGCAAGCCCGTTTACGTGTATTACGTGACAAACTTTGGAATGGCTTGAACAGCATGGAACAAGTATTCCTGAATGGTCATCCAACGCTAAACGTTGCTAACTACTTAAATGTCAGCTTCAACTTTGTTGAAGGTGAATCCTTAATGATGTCTCTTAAAGATGCTGCGGTATCTTCAGGTTCTGCATGTACTTCAGCAACCTTAGAGCCATCTTATGTATTACGTGCATTAGGGCTTTCAGACGAACTTGCACACAGCTCAATTCGTTTTAGTTTTGGTAAATACACCACTGAAGAAGATATTGATCATGTCCTAACTGTGACTAAAGCCGCAGTTGAAAAGTTACGTGAACTTTCACCGCTTTGGGATATGTATAAAGAAGGGATTGACCTTTCTAAAGTCGAATGGACTGAACACTAATTCATCCCAAATCTAATGGCTTTGACAGGAAGCCATTAGATTGATAAAGGTAATTTCACCCCCATATTTATATTAAGGCTGACCCCGAGGTTTGGAGAAGCGACATGGCTTATAGCGATAAAGTAATTGATCATTACGAAAACCCTCGTAATGTTGGCGTTTTAGACAAAAATGCTGAAAACGTTGGTACAGGTATGGTGGGCGCACCTGCATGTGGAGATGTAATGCGTCTGCAAATTCAAGTCAATGACGAAGGCGTGATTGAAGAAGCACGTTTCAAAACTTATGGTTGTGGTTCGGCCATTGCCTCAAGTTCTTTGGTTACTGAATGGCTTAAAGGTAAAACTTTAGATGAAGCACAAGCCATCAAAAACATTGATATTGCAACCGAACTTGCACTTCCACCTGTGAAAGTACACTGTTCTGTATTGGCAGAAGATGCTATTAAAGCTGCTGTAGAAGACTATCGCAGCAAAAAGACCAAAGCTTAATTTACTAAGTTTTGTGGAAAAATAAACGGAGTTTTCATGATCAATTTAACTGAAAATGCTGCAACTCATATCAGCAATTACTTAAAGAATCGCGGTAAGGGTCAAGGTATTCGCGTTGGTGTGAAAACTTCAGGCTGTTCTGGTTTGGCTTATGTACTCGAATTTGTAGATGAAGTCGATACGCATGATCAAATGTTTGAACAGTTTGGTGTTAAAGTTTTCGTTGATCCGAAAAGCCTGGTTTACCTTGATGGCATGGAAATGGACTATGTCAAAAATGGTTTAAACGAAGGTTTCGAGTTTAACAACCCCAATAAAAAAGGTGAATGTGGCTGCGGTGAATCGTTCACGGTATAACAGCCGCTTCCCTCTTTTTAGTTTAAAACAGTGTACAATACACTGTTTTAATTGTATTTATTCAGCCAATTTTGCACACTAATCGCGGATTCCATCTCCCATGAATCATTTTGAGTTGTTTAATCTTCCTGTTGAACTCGATATTGATTTTGCTACTTTAAAAGCTGAATTTTTAAAGCTACAGCAGCAATATCACCCCGACAAAGCCGAAGACAAAGATCAGGCATTGATTAAATCTAGTCAAATTAATCAGGCATTTAAACAACTTTCTGCGGTAGATAGTCGTGCTGCATATTTACTCTCATTGAAAAAGCAAGATTATCATCTCGATCAATCCATTCATGATTTTGAATTTTTACAAGACGCCTTGGAAATTCGTGAGCAATTGGATGATGCCAGTTGTGCCGATGACTTACAGTCTTTGAAAGTTGAAGTACAACAATGGGTTGATGGTTTAGTCCGTGAATTTAAAATTGACTATGCCGAAGAAGATTGGGCAGAAGCACGTGACACTGTGCGTAAATTGCGCTTTTTCACAAAAATCATGGCTGACATAGACAAAGCTGAAGATCGTTTCCTAGATGATGACAGTTTTGATTTAGACGATGATTTTTAATTTTAGTTTGTATTTTAATATTTAACGGGCAAAGGATTTTACATAATGGCGCTCTTGCAAATTGCAGAACCAGGTCAATCAAGTGCACCGCATGAACATCGCATTGCGATTGGCATCGACTTAGGCACCACGCATTCATTGGTTGCCACAGTTCTTTCTGGTAAAGCCAAAGTCTTGCATGATGAGCAAGGTCGCGTGCTACTGCCGTCTATCGTCCATTATGCAGCGCAAAATACACATTATGGCAATGCAGCTGCGCCATTTATCACTACAGACCCTAAAAACACGATTGTTTCAGTCAAGCGTTTTATGGGTCGCTCTAAAGCGGACATCAAGTTTCAACATCCATACACTTTGGTGGGTGAAGACAATCAAATGCCTGCGTTTGAGACAGCTCAAGGTCGCAAAACACCTGTTGAAATTTCTGCAGAATTACTTAAACAACTTAAAGACCGCGCTGAAGCCAGCCTACAAAACCCTGTAAATGGTGCAGTGATTACTGTACCTGCATATTTTGATGAGGCGCAACGTCAAGCTACACGTGATGCTGCCGAGCTTGCAGGTTTAAACGTATTGCGTTTATTAAACGAACCGACTGCGGCAGCTGTAGCTTACGGTTTAGATCAAGACACCAACTTAGCACAAGACCGTAACTATGTGATTTACGACTTGGGCGGTGGTACTTTTGACGTTTCTATTTTACGTTTCTCTCAAGGTGTTTTTGAAGTTTTAGCTACAGGCGGTCACACTGCTTTAGGTGGTGATGACTTAGATCGCCTGATTGTAAAATGGGCAAAAAAACAGCTGAATATTAAAAGCTTGGATGATGCAGAATATGCACACTTTATCGTGTCTGCACGTAAAGCCAAAGAAGCGCTCAGCAATGCAGAAAGTGTTGAATTAAAACTTTTAGAACATACGCTGCATTTAGACCGCACAAATTTTGAAAGTATTATTCAGGTTGCATTAGATAAAACTATTAGTGTGTGCAAACGTGTATTACGTGATGCCAAACTTGACCTAGATGATATCCAAAATGTGGTTTTAGTCGGTGGTTCAACACGCTCTTATGCTGTACAAAAAGCTGTCCGTGAAGTATTTCATCAAGAACCATTATGCACAATTAACCCAGACGAAGTGGTTGCAATTGGTGCGTCAATTACCGCTAATCAACTGATTGGTAATAGTAAAGATGGCTCATTGCTCTTAGATGTTACCCCACTGTCTTTAGGTTTAGAAACCATGGGCGGTTTGGTGGAACGTTTAATTTCACGCAATACTGCAATTCCTGTGGCACGTCGCCAAGAATTTACCACTTATCAAGATGGTCAAACTGCCATGCTCATTCATGTGGTACAAGGTGAACGTGATTTGGTAGAACATTGCCGTAGCCTAGGTCGTTTTGTACTGTATGGTATTCCACCAATGACTGCGGGTCAGGCGCGTATCGAAGTAACCTTCCAAGTCGATGCCGATGGCCTACTTAGTGTTTCAGCCAAAGAAACCACTTCTGGTGTGACTGCAAATATCGACATCAAACCATCTTATGGTTTATCTGAAGCAGATACCGAGCGTTTGCTGCTAGATGGTTTTAAATATGCAGAAGAAGACAAGCAATTGCGTCATTTGCATGAAACAAAAGTTGAAGCGCAACGTGAACTTGAAGCTTTACAACAAGCTTTAAAGGTAGATGCTCAACTTTTAAGCTCAGAACAGTTGCAAGCTTTGAATACTGCCAAAGCGCAGTTAGAAGCCGAATTGACTGGGCAAGACATTAAAGCCATTGAACAGGCTGTTGAACAGCTTAAAATACACAGTGATGCTTTTGCTGCGCTTCGTATGAATCAACATATTGATGCAGCACTTAAAGGCACTAAACTCGATGACTGGTCGAACTCAAACTAATTTAAGGTAAAGATTATGCCACGTATTAAAGTACTTCCACATGCGCAATTCTGCCCAGAAGGTGCTGAGTTTGAAGTCGAACAAAATGCCAACTTATGCGAAAGCTTACTTGAAAATGGCATTAAAATTGAACATGCTTGCGATATGTCTTGTGCATGTACGACCTGTCACGTTGTGGTTCGTAAAGGCTTTGACAGCCTAGAAGAAATGGATGACGTGGAAGCCGACTTATTAGACCGTGCTTGGGGCTTAGAGCCCGATTCACGCTTATCTTGTCAGGTTAAAGTGGTCAATGAAGACTTAGAAGTTGAAATTCCAAAGTACACCATTAACCATGCTTCAGAAAATCATTAATCAGAAAATGATACTAAATCTAAAATACTGCGCTACGGCGCAGTTTTTTCATAACTTCGGATTTAAAAAACTTGAGGATTTAAAGGTTAAACGAGAACCGTGTGATAAGAAAGTTTAGTGACTTTCAGGAATATGAGTTTTGGCAATTTCTTCAACAGGTGGATGTTCAATCACTTCATCTTCAAGATTGAGTTTTACAATACCCTGTGAGTTGGTCAGTTTTTGCTGTGTTTGAATTCTTTTAATCATTTTTTCTAATACGGCAATCAGTTCAGGGTATTCAAAATTCTGCACTTCATCCAAATTCAGCAACAAATGGAAGCCCTTGTATTCGTAGTCAAACCAACGCTGATAATCCGACTTGCTAGCCGCATATTTTTCCATCACTTGCCAAGTTTTTACAGGGCCTTGAATCCCCTTTAAAAAGATCGGTGCTTTTGGTGCACACAAATAATCATTTTTAATCAGTTTATACGTTTCATCTGAAAGTAAAATTTCATCGACTTCTGCGGCACTTTGCAAACGCGCGGCCAAGTTAGCATCACGTCCAACAATGGTATATGCCATACGGTGTGCTGCACCGTAGTTTCCAACGTGGCAGTATCCTGTACTGATACCCATACGAATATGTAAAGGTGGATAACCCATTTTGACCCAACGCTCGCGCAACAATTTCATTTGCTGACGCATTGCGATTGCCATGTCTACACAAGTTTTAGCATCTTGCTCAACGCCTTGTGTATTTGGATCGCCAAAGAAAATTAAAATCGCATCCCCCATGAACTTATCTACCGTTGCTTCATATTGCTTGGCAATTTCGGTCATGTGACTTAAATAATCATTGAGTAAGAATGCTAAATCATCTGGAATCAGTGTTTCAGAAAGTTCGGTAAAGCCTTGAATATCTGAAAAGAAAATTGTCATTTTTTTACGTTTATATTCGATTTTCGCTTCCGACTCACCTTTCATAATAGATTGCCACAACTGCAAAGGTGCATAGCGACTCAGCTGATTGGCAAATTCCATATATCGATTCATTTGCATATAGTAATGATCTTTTTTTGCCATGGTATAGCGAATACGACGCGCTTGATACGCACTGCCCATCCCAAAATAAAAGATCATACATAAAAAAGCTAAAATCGTAAGTTCGGTACTGCTTTGTTCAAAATACTCGTTAAAACCAAAAATAAAAATATTACAAATATAAAAAACTGTGACCGCCAATAAGGATGCCAATGCAACTAAAAAAAAAGAAACTTTAATATAAATCGCGGTATATAGCAGCGCAAATAAAGCGGCAAAAGTAAGTACCAAATTCAGATGTACCGCAGACAAACATGCTGCTACTACAATAATATCAATAATAAACAGGATATTACGCTTAGCTTGATGACTATATTTATATTGCAGCCAGCGTGAAAATTTAGGAATAATCAGTAATAAAAAAGTGAGAAAAAATGGAAGATAAATTTGATAATTGGTATCGGCATAGGTGTAGTGATAGACCACCATAATCAGGGATAAACTTGCATACCCGACTAATCGATGCAGAAATTCGAATTGTTGAGGATCTCTTTCCATCCAATTGTACATGAAAACCGCGGCCTACTCCAATCTAGGATTAAAAAGCCACGCTTGCTGCGTGGCAATTCATTTCAATTAATCCATTCGCCAGTCAAATGGCATATCGCCTTGACCACGCAGAGCAAGCATCAAGGTTTGACGCATGTGAGACAAAACTTCATTACTGTATGGTACAGCTGGCGTACCCCAAACAGGTTTAGGCCAAGCTACATCATTTTGATAACGCACGACGTGATGAAAATGCAATTGTGGAACCATATTACCTAAAGCCGCCACATTCATTTTATCGGCACGGAATACACGTGCTAATTGGCTAGATAACCAACTAGATTCACGTAAAAATTGTTCTTGGTCTGCCTGACTTAATTCGTATAGTTCTGTAACCCCTGGCACACGTGGAATTAGAATTAACCAAGGAAATTGCATATCATTCATTAAACGACATGTTGACAGAGGAAAGTCGCCTACAAAAAAAGTATCTTGAGCAAGTTGTGGATGCAAACTAAACATATCTTTATAAATGACGCAAATTGTAATGATGAGTAATACTATCACATCCCCAGTACACTGAGTATCATTCCCATCATGTTTCGATGTAAATAAAGTGCAATTTTAACCAAATTCATCATAAATAATTTTCACCATAGAATCAGAGGTTTCTTAGAAAATATTCATAAATTTACCGATGTGATATTTAGGTCAATTTGCATTTTAATCTCAGCTGTGCAAAGTTTTTAGCAGGCTGTTTAATAGTTCGGCAATAAATTGAATCCGCTTTTCAGCATCTTGCAACATCACCATAACTTTCAAACGCTGCCCACCATCCATACGAAAATAGGTCGGATGTTTTTGCATCATTTGAATGATGCTCATGGCTTGCACAGGCGTATCTGGAGAAAATTCGATATGACCGCCATTTGTACCAATATCAATTTTAGTGATGCCCAACTGCTCTGCTTTTAATCGCAATTGATGCACAGCAAACAGTTGTTTCACCGCTTGTGGCGGAATACCAAAGCGGTCAATCAATTCCATGCGGATATGATCAAGCTTTTCTTGAGTATCGGTATTACTGATGCGTTTGTAGAACAATAAACGCTGATGCACATCTCCTAAATAATCATCTGGAATTAAAGCAGGCATGTGTAGGTTGATTTCTGCAGTTAAAGACAACGGTGCATCAAAGTTAGGGGTTTTACCCTTTTGTATGGCTTTGGTGGCTTTTTCTAGCATTTCCATATACAAGCTATAACCAATGGCTTGCATAGACCCACTTTGTTGCTCACCCAGTAATTCTCCCGCACCACGAATTTCCAAGTCTTCGGTTGCTAGCATAAAACCTGCGCCTAAAGTTGAGGCACGCTGAATGGCATCTAGGCGTTTTTCAGCATCACCTTTTAAGCCTTTAATAGATGGTACAAGTAAATACGCATAAGCTTGGTGATGCGAGCGTCCGACACGACCACGTAGTTGGTGCAACTGCGCCAATCCGAGTTTATCTGCACGTTCAATTAAAATGGTATTGGCATTAGGTACATCAATCCCTGTTTCAATAATGGTCGAGCAAACCAAGACATTGTATTCCTTATGATAAAACTGCTGCATAACTTGCTCTAATTCGCGCTCTCGCATTTGCCCATGTGCGACTGCAACACGTGCTTCTGGCACCAATTCACGAATGGTTTCAGCACTGCGCTCAATGGTTTCCACTTCATTGTGCAGGAAATACACCTGACCACCACGTAACAATTCACGTAAAATGGCTTCTTTTACAGTATCACCGGTATGTTCCTGCACAAAGGTTTTCACCGCTAAACGGCGTGCAGGCGGTGTGGCAATAATGGATAAATCACGCATACCGCTAAATGCCATATTTAAGGTACGTGGAATTGGTGTTGCGGTTAAAGTCAGCATATCAACATCGGCACGTAACGCTTTAATACGTTCTTTGTCACGTACGCCAAAACGATGTTCTTCATCGACAATCATCAAGCCTAATTGCTTGAACTGAATATTTTCTTGTAGAATTTTGTGCGTTCCAATCACAATATCGACTTTGCCTTCTGCTAAATCTTCAATGGTTTTCTGATGAGATTTGCTTGAACCAAAACGCGACAAGACTTCAATACGCACAGGCCAATCGGCAAAACGGTCTTTAAAAGATTCATAATGCTGTTGTGCCAACAATGTTGTCGGAACCAATACCGCGACTTGTTTATTGTTCTGTACCGCGACAAATGCCGCCCGCATGGCGACTTCAGTTTTACCAAAACCGACATCACCACAGACCAAACGATCCATTGGTTTTGCCAATTGCATGTCATGTAAGGTCGCTTCAATTGCATTGGCTTGGTCTAAGGTTTCTTCATAAGCAAAGCCACTGGCAAATTGCATATAAAGGCTATGATCCAATTCAAAAGCAAAACCTGGTTTAGATTGACGGCGTGCTTGAATATGCAGTAATTCTGCTGCGACATCGTGAATTTGTTCCAAAGCTTTGCGTTTGGCTTTATTCCACGCATCTGTGCCTAATTTATGCAAAGGCGCAAGGTCTGGGTCACCACCGCTATAACGGCTAATTAAATGCAAATTGGTAACAGGCACAAACACTTTTGCAGCATCGGCGTAATCGAGTTGTAAAAACTCATGTTCTTGCTCATCAATGTTTAAAGTAATTAAACCTGCATAACGACCTACACCATAATCAATATGTACCACAGGTGCGCCAATGCTTAACTCGGTCAAACTACGAATTAAAAACTCTTCTGAAACTTCCTGCTGACGTTTACGACGGCGCTGCACCACGCGATGTTCATACAGCTGATTTTCTGAGATCACACTCAATTGATGCTGAATGACCAAGCCGCGGTCTAAAGGCGCATTGGTAATCGCAATGGCTTGTAAAGACTGCTGAAAGGCCTCAAAACTCTCAACTTGTGGAATTTCACCTAAAACTGCACGTAACGCATCTTTTAACGTTTCACGGCGGCCTGCACTTTCTGCCACCAATAAAACAGGATGATTGGCGGCATCAATATATTGCTTAACGGCATGAAAGGGTTGTTCTTGTTTTGGATCAACCGCTAAACGTGGTGGAGCTAAGGTGCTTAAATTCACCACACCTGCTTTTTGATCAAAAGCTTCAGTCGATGCAATCATCCGTCCAAATTGATTGAGTTGTTCTAATAATTGATTCGGTTGTAGGAATAATTGTTCAGGCGGTAAAATTGGTTGGTCGATATTATGACGTCGGTCTTCATAACGATATAGTACATCTTTCCAAAATAGTGTTAAATCGTCATCGACCGCCTTATCTGTAATGACAATGCAATGCTTAGGTAAGTATGAAAGTAGTGTATTTTGGCCTTCAAGCTGTGCTTGAGTGAAAAATAACGGAAAATAAAACTCTAAACCTGGCGATGCAATGCCATCTAGCACATCCTGATACACAGGGTTCTTCTTCGGATTTGCTGTTGGGAAACTTTCTGCATAGCGGTCACGGAAAATCACACGACCTTCTTTTAATGGAAATTCTTTGGCAGGTAGAACCGTAAAATTCTGCAAGCTTTCGGTAGTGCGCTGCGTTTCTGGATCAAAAAACTTTAAGGTTTCAACTTCATCATCAAATAAATCAATACGGATGGGTGCTTCTTGTCCCGAAGCATAAATATCCATAATACTGCCACGCACAGCGAACTCACCATGATCATAGACTGTATCGACCAGATGATAGCCTGCTTGTACCAAACGCTGTTTTTGTTGTTCCAAATCAAACTTTTGCCCAACACGAATATCGAAATGTTCACCTAACACCCATGAGGTTGGTGCAACACGTTGTGCCAAAGTGGTTGCCGAAACCAGCAACACGCCTTGCTGCGGCATATTGGATAAAATCGCCAGACGCTCCGACACAATATCTTGATGTGGTGATAAGCGGTCATAAGGCAAAATTTCCCAATCGGGGAAAATGGTCGGTTTTAACCCGTAAAACTCTAATTCACTTTCCAACTGAGCCAAATGTTGTTGATTGCGCGCAACAATCACAAATAAATGCGGATTCTGCTGACCAATTTCTTTAAATAATAATGCTGCGGCAGAACCTTGTAGATTACCAATCCAGCGCTTTTCGCCAGCTTTCAGTTGAGCTAAATTGAGTTGGGAAATTTCGTGTTGGAACATGTATATAGCTTTAGGGTCTAAACAACATGGGGCTTATACTAGCACGATGAATTGACGGTTTTGCGTAATTTTTTTCATCCTGCATCACAGCGTTTTAATTACAAAATTATATAAAACAGCGTGCTTTAAAGTTTCATACACGCTCCTCTTTACTTTTGATCACGTAAAAACTGTCGATAATAATAGACTTCTTGCGTTAGTCAAATTTTAAGCAGTCAAAAGCTATATTTATAAGGTTTTAGCCAATTCAAAAATTAGATAAAACTATACTTTCGCAAGAGGTCTAATCATTCAATTTTTTCACAATCGATTTAAATTCCAGTAGGTTATCTTCGGTATTGCCAAGCATTGTGTTAAAACGCTGTTGCGCAATTTCCAGATCAATTTTTTCATTGATAATCATGGCAATAGAATACAATTGCGCTAAATCATCAAACTGCTGCATACGGCGATTGGATAAATAATTTAAACGCTCTGCCAAAACATTGTTAAGAACAATACCATCGACAATATAGCCTTGTTCTGCATCCCATTGAATTTTATGTGCTTCTAAATAGGCAATTTCTTCGAGATTGGCTTTATTTTTAAATAGCCCTGTGAGTTTGCTAAACATTCTGAACCTATGTATTGGCGTAAAAACGTGAATGCTGCAGAGTTTAAAGGCTTCACTAAAACGGATGCAACCGATTAGGGTAATTTATGCTCAATTGATGTTATATGAACCGTACCGGGTTTGTCGGAGACTTTTTATTTAAGTTAGGCCACCTGATCTAACGGGTTAATCTTATCATAGTACATTGCTTCAAAATCAAAAGGTGGCACATAACCTAGTGCACTATGTACACGCTCTTTATTGAACCAATCTACCCAATTTAATGTCGCAAGTTGTACATCCGCTAAACCTTGCCAATCTGCTTTTAAATATTCAATCACCTCTGTTTTGTATAAGCCATTCACCGTTTCAGCCAGAGCATTATCGTATGAATCACCAGTCATACCGACTGATGCTCGTAAATTTGCTGCTTCTAAACGATTGGTATATTAATATTAACCAAGGGGGGCAGTTTTTAAATGCCATTAGGGGTCATTTTTACATTGCCGCTAACAGTTTTGATGAACATCAAACTCAGAACTCAATTCAGCAAGTGTTTTTCTGCTTTGATCGCAGCAAGTGCTCCCTTAGCCTTAAAGTCGCTTGAATGATTTCTTCTTGGTCTACGCGCCATAAAATACTCCATATATTGATGTTTATAACATCATTGGGGGAGCAAAATATCACTTATAGGAGTTGTTCAAATTTCCTGGTCCACCTCTATACATAGAGATTGTTTCAATTTAGCGATCTCTATGAATCATACAATTTGAGTTCTTTGTTATCAGTCTACTTTAAAAACTCTTGATTTAAAAGAGTTTTTTATTTTTTTATAAAAAGTGAGTTTATTTAGCATAACAATAAACTTCTTTCATAAGTCAAAAAATAATCATAAGTAATAAGTCAAATTAATATTGGAATTCCCTTCTCTTTCGCTATATCGTTCAGGATGAACAATACATCCCGCTAGAGGGTGAGGGGTGCGAATTTATAAAAAAGAGCTGATACACGACATAGTGAAAAGTTTAAGGCAATACACGGTACAACGTCGCAAAACATTGTTCTGCTTTTTCATTACTACAGAAATTAATAGTATGCGCATTTTTCCATTTTACAAAATATTGTGAAATATCGCCTGTTTGGTCTTCCTGATAACCAGAACAATCCACTTCATTGTTGTCATATTTAACTTGCAAAATCAAAGCAGGTAAGGAATTTACAGGGTCTTGCGAAGGTTGATAATCATACGCACCCGCAGACCATTCTTGACCACTTTTAATCACTACATCGCTATTGCTTTTAAAGTTATAATATTCGATACATTTACGATTATTTGGGATTTGCATGACCCACAGTCCCACAATTTCTGGGCGGGTGGTCACACGAAATTTATTGATGGTTTCTGATGCTACTGGCGCTAACTTGGCTGAATCTATTATTTTATTTTCATTTGCAATCGCGGACACAGAACATAAGCTTAAAACTGTGGTTAGATATATTTTTTTCATACATTTATTTAAAGATATAAACCGTTTAGACAACTTAGCATATTTTTAATCCAAATCTGCAAGCAAAAACATAACACAACAATTTTATTTAACAAAAGTGTGACTCAGTTTACATTTAATCGACTTTGTAGGTAATGGTTATTTGATATGATCGCGTTTCTGTTGTGAGTGTCACACTCATTCAAGTTTTTTTCTTAATTATCAACCCATTGCAAAAGTGAGTTTAGTACTTGCAAAACTTAAGCATACCGCAAACTATATCTTCGACTCAAAAGCAAATATTTGCCTTTGGGCTGCTTGCCGTTGTGGTATTTTTTGCTTGTTTATTGGGTATTTTTACTCGCCCGCTTAGCTACTTTTCGTTTTTTTGGCCAACCAACGCCCTCTTGTTAGGTCTACTCATTCGCTTTCCATCTTTAAAAAGTTTTGGTGGAATTTTGGGTGCGTTTATCGGTTATATGGGCGCCGATTTAGTCACAAACAACACTTTGCTAATAACGCTGGGTTTAACCCTTTCAAACTTTGTTGCTGTTTTTAGTGGGTTGTTTTTCTTTAATTATACCCGCGCTAAACTTCCAGCGAGCAATAATAATGTGTCAGAGCTGTATCCACATATTATTGCTGTGACTTTAGGCTGCTTCTTCGGCGCTTTATTTGCCATTCTTCTGCTGCCGAATTTACCACATAGCTTTATGTTGGCAGAAAATCGCTGGATTGATTTTTTTACTTGGTGGTCTGGTGAAATTTTAAATGCGGTGATTGTCTTACCTTTGATTTTGGCTGCCCCACGTTGGTCTGAAGTCAAAGAACTTATAAACAATCAATATGTTAAAGAAATTCAAATTCGGGATGCCTTACCTTTTTTTGCATTGTTGATCTCAATCGCCTGCACCCATATTTTCTATGGGCCAGGCGCACTATTATATCCATTGGCTGCGTTAATTTGGGCAGCTGCCAGCTATCAACTTTTCAATTTGGCACTGATTAATAGCTTGGTCTGTTTAACTCTGTATCACAGCGTCACAGGCTTGTTTATAGATCAAGTCAATTCGAGTTATTTAACCACCATTATTTCTATTCGTGTGGGTTTAATTATTTTAGGTCTTGCCACGTTAATTTTATGTGTGATTAGCCAAAACCGTAATAAGTTGTATAGAGAAGTATTGTATCTGGCAAATCATGACAGTTTAACCGAAACACTGAACCGTCGTAGTTTTACCCAGTTCAGTGAAAAAGCTTTAAATCATAAAAACAATCATTCACTATCTTTAATTATGTTAGATATCGATGATTTTAAAAAATTGAATGATCAATATGGGCATTATGTGGGTGATCGTGCTTTGCAACATCTCTCTAATATAGTTAAAAGCAATTTACGTAATCATGATTTATTTTGTCGCAATGGCGGTGAGGAATTCATTATTTTACTAAACAATAATAACTTAAATGAAACTCAACGCATTGCGGAACGTATTCGCTTGTGTATTGAACATCAGCCTTTACATTTAGAAAACTGTGAACCTATTGGATTTACAGTAAGCATAGGTGTGTTACATATTCACTTGCCAACCACTCTCCCTTTACAAGATTTAATTATTCAGGCAGATCAGGCGCTATATCAGGCAAAAATGCAAGGCCGTAATCGAGTCATTCTTGCTTCTTAAACAAAAATAGCATACAACATCAATTTGACAATAAAGATTTTCAGGATTGAAATGAAACTTGCAGAATACCTTCAATATGATGCTTTAGGCTTGGCAGAGCTGGTTGCCAAAAAGGATGTTCAGGCTTCAGAATTATTAGATATTGCATTACAACGTGCCAAACAAACGAATCCACAATTAAATGCCATTATTATTCCGATGCATGAACATGCACGGCAGCGCACACAAACAGTATTAACAGGTCCATTTGCAGGTGTGCCCTTTTTAGTCAAAGATTTATTTCAACAATATGCAGGCTATCCGACTTCATTTGGCTGTCTGGGTTTAAAACGTGCGCATCATTTGGCAGAACAAAATGCAGAAATTGTAAATCGTTGGGAAAATAGCGGAATTGTTACTTTTGGGCGTACCAATACGCCTGAATTTGGGATTAAAGGGATTACCGAACCTGATGCTTGGGGCGCCTGTAAAAACCCTTGGAATCTGAAACATAATAGCGGTGGTTCTTCAGGTGGTTCTGCGTCTGCAGTTGCAGCAGGTATTGTGCCTATTGCAGGAGCAAGTGATGGCGGTGGTTCAATTCGGATTCCTGCATCTTACTGTGGTTTGTTTGGTTTAAAACCAAGTCGTGGACGCACCCCGTGGGGGCCACAACTCAGTGAAGCCATGCATGGTGCAGCGATGCAACATATCTTAAGTAAAAGTGTACGTGACAGCGCAGCAATGCTAGATGCAACGCATGGCGCGGATGGTCATTCACTGTTTAAAATTCAAGCTCCTGAACGCAGTTATTTAGATGCAATTCAGCAAGCGCCAAAAAAATTAAGAATCGCGTATTCTACCCAATCTCCGATTGGTACAGCTGTTTCACAAGATGCTATCAACGCCATTCAAAAAACAGTACAGCTTTTAGAGTCTTTAGGGCATGAAGTTGTTGAAGACCGACCTTCTATTGATGGCATGCAATTGGCCAAAGATTTTATTACCACATGGTTTAGCCAATTTGCTTATTTAATTAATGAAATTCAAACTCGCCTACCAAATCATTCCGATAATTTTGAGCTAGATTCTTTGGCTTTGGCTGCCTTTGGGGGAAAAACCACGTCAGTAGAGTACATTCGCAATTTGAATAATTGGGGGGTATACGTCGCGCAAATGAATCAATTCTTTGAGCGTTATGATTTATACCTCATCCCTGCAACCGCTTCAGTTGCACCGAAAAATGGCGAAGTGAAAACTCCTGCATGGCAAAAACCAATTTTAAAAACACTAATACATGCGGGTAAAGCACATTGGTTAGCGCAAGGTAAATTGGTCGATCGCATTGTTAGAGAAAACCTAAAATGGGTGCCATTTACTCAACTTGCCAATATTACAGGGCTGCCTGCAATGTCTGTTCCGTTATATTGGAATAAAGATAATTTACCATTGGGTTCACAGTTTGTCGCGCCTTTTGCACGTGAAGATCTACTTTTACAACTGGCTGCACAACTAGAAGCGGCTCAACCGTGGTGGAATCAATACGCTAAAATCCGTATTTGATTTGACAATATGCATGATGCAAGCAAACTATACCGATCCAACATTGCTTGCTTCTATTTCTGAATAAAAGAACGGTATCAACTAACTAAGGTTTGGTATCGTTCGACATTGACTACGACTCTAACTGTTTTGGCAATCCCCAAATAAAACACAGACCAATGAGTGTAGATAATCCTGCAAAAATAAAAATCCATTCACCTGAAACAATATCCCAATAATAGCCTGCCAAAATACTCCCTGCTGCGACACCTAAACCCCACATGGTACTGTAAAGTGCTTGCCCGCGACCTTGTTGCCCTGCTGAAAAGTTTTGAAAAATCACCCGCATGGCAATCATATGAAATAAGCCAAAGCTAAAGGCATGAATGCTTTGTGCAAAAAATTGAGCAAAAAATACTGAGGGAAATAAACCGACAATCACCCAACGTAAACCTGTTAAAATTAAACATACGGTAACCAGTGAACGCCAAGACCAACGCTTTAAAAACAAACTTGCGTAGGCAAACATTATAATTTCAGCAATCACCCCGACAGACCACAATAAGCCAATCTGGCTTGTGCTAAAGCCTGCCTGACTTATAAAATTACTATAGAAACTATAAAATGGTGCATGCGAAAACAGTAAAATCAATTCAATAATAAAAAATGAATAGACCACTGGGCGCTTTAAAATAGGCAATAAAGGTTCAAGTTGTTTTTGTGCAATGGGTGCCGCGCTTGGTTCTTGAATACTGAACGACCATAGAAATGCCAGTAAAGAAATGCTGAGGAGCAACATCGGTAACATGGAAATTGGTATAATTTCCAAAATAGCACCAATACCAAAAACCCCGACAATGAAGCCAATAGAACCCCATTTACGCACTTTGCCATAAAGTTCTGCACGCTGCTCGCCCAACCAAAACAAAGTCACGCCTTCAAATTGTGCCAAAATTGCGTTTTGGAAAAAGCTAAAAATCAGCATGAGTAATGCAACAGACTGAAAGCTATTCGGAATAATAAAAATCAGCAACCAAATGCTAGCTTCCATCCAAGTTGCGATACGCACCAAAAGCATCCGTTTGCCTGATTTATCAGCAATCCACCCCCAAATAAAGGGAGCAAAAAAGCGCGTTAAAATAGCAATAGAAGATAAAACACCAATTTCTTGATAATTAAAGCCTTGATCTTCTAAATACAGACTCCAAAAAGGCAAAAATGTCCCAACAATTGCATAGTAGAAAAAGTAGAATCCACTTAGTTTGTGTCGAATTGGAATAGGTTGCATTAGCTTGCATATCCTTGCATTTTCAATAACTTAAAATATTCTAAGGTTGCATAGCATTGCATTAGTTTGTCCTTAATTGCAGTTCAACTGTCTACAAATCAGTCTACAAACTTTAAAAAAATAATTTTCCTAATTTTTTGTAGACCGCAGCATAAGACACAGATGTTCTTAATTTTATGATTAAATGTAATGAAAAGCACGCCTTGCTAAATTAAGAACACTACCTAATGAAATTTATACTACTTATCGCCTTTTCTCTTATTTCAATTCAATCCTATGCAAAGAAATGCGCAAACTTCAGTACACAAAAAGAAGCTCAAGCTTGGTATGAGCAGCGTAAAAATTCAGGACAAACAGGTTGGAAAAGCTTGGATCGTGACAAGGATGGGCGAGCATGTGATTGCTTGCCAGGTGGCAATGGAAAGAACTGCCCTAAGAGAAAATAATGCGAGATTGGCGTGGCATGGTGGACCGCTGGTGAGTTATCCCGATTTAATTAAAACCTTTATCGGCAGTCCTATGATAAGGTTACTTTTCTTCTTTCTCTGATATCAGCACTTGGCTATTCCCCTCAGAAAAACCATTATTTATATAAATATACGTTCCAGATAACGCAAGTACAGAAGCAAGAAAGATTATTGCATAACTTAAAGCGGGTACGTCTTTTTCATTATGCCTAATACTATTTACCCATGATAGTAAAACGCCAAGAATAATAACAATCAATAATGCTAATAATGTTAATACCATTACCAGTGTTGGCAATTTAATAGATGTTTGTAATAGTTTGCTTGTCGCACTAATAATTTGCATGCCTCCAAAAATTGTAATAATGATGGAAGCAAATATGCCTAAGATAGTAATGTAGTTTACCATCATATCTTTTTGCATTTCTTTTGCGTGTTCAGCAGCACTAATTGCTTCGTCTGCAGCTTCTTTCGATCTCTTTGTCACTTCCACAATATAATGTTTTTGGACTTGTGCTAATGATATGTGTTGAGTGAATTTATTATAGCATTCCTCTAAATACTCAGAATAAGGTGATTCATCATACTCAGGTTGTTTTTGCATTTCTTCAAAAACTGTTGATATAAAACTAGAATAAGTTTCTGACTTAAATTCAAAATCATTAGCAAATAAATATATAAAAATATCTTTATAAGGCAATAAATAAAATGTTTCGTGTGAAGCTCTTTTAATAAAACCATCACTTAAAAACAGAAACAAGGAGGCTGCTTTTTTAACAACCTCCTCGTCATTAAACCCTTTTGGATCAATATGGCCTTTTATTAGCTCTTCTAAAATAGCTTTAGATTTATCAGTCATTAAATACCACAAACATCTTTAGCATTTAACAAGTCTTCTTTGGAATATTTTAATTCCTTAGTGCCTTTTTGAATTAATGGTTCATATTTTTTCCAAGCATATTCATCATGTGTCATTTCCACAAGATCAAACGCCCTAAAATTAATAAGAGTCTCTATTACTTTATTAGCTACTTCTTTAAATTCCTGGTCTTCATCAAAAATACTTTGTTTAAAAGGAATCTTTTTAAAACCTAAAAATGATTCATCATCTTCAATTATTTTTGGTGCAGTATCCTTTAAATGGCTTATGCCATGGTTTTTGAAGCAGTGATATACATCCGTTACAACAGGACCATATTGCCATTTTTCAAAACTGTCATTGATAATTAATTTTTCAGTCTTTTTTAAATAGCTAGTTGTCACATAATATAGAATTTTTTGAAGCTTTAACGGGGTAAGAGAGCCTAGAGGCTTTGATTCTTTATTATTGACGTACCAAATAATATAGTTAGCAACATCCATTGCTGTATATTTATTACCCATATTCACCTCCAAAATTAACACTTAAATCAACAAGACCCAGATCGAAAAATCTAAGGATTAACATTGTCGGAATTCAGTGAAGGTGTTCATAATATTTCCAAAATCAATATTTTATAGTCAAAAAAAGACAGATCGGAACTTATTGTTCACTATACTGCCCTTCACTCTATTTAATAACATATACCGCAAATATGCAATACTGTGGAACATACATATTGTTTCACAGACCACATTATGGTCAAACTTAACACTACATTATTTTTATTCGGACACCCCTTGGAATGTTTGGGTTTGCACCATGTGTCTACTACCTGACAGCCAAAAGCCTATCAAAAAAACTTAAACAGCCTTTGTGGAACTCTTCGTTAAAATTTATTTCAGGGTCGTCTTTTTCATCGTCGCACCTATCTGCTGAGGGTAAGTCGTTGTACTTGGCATACAGATACCCGTTGCATAGCTCGGTGCGGTATTCATGCCCGCATTCAGGGTCTATTCTTCGGGTCTCTTCTGCTTTAAGTGTGAGTAAAGTGCCAGCGATAAGCAAAGCAAGAATGGCTAAAACCAAGTGACTGAGACTCATTGTAATTTTCCGATTTTATTATTATTGCTTTCAAGAATTTATCACTTAACTTTCATTTGCTCAAAATAATTCAGACAAACACCACTTGAAAGCCTGATCTATTTATAGCTATTCTATGTGTGCAAACTTCAAACACGCCATGTAGCGTAGGAGCACATAATGTCAAAAAAACTGCCGATTTATTTCTCGGATGACGCCTGGTCATCACTTCAACAAATTATGGGTCCTGAGGGCAAACCTAGCCCTACAATCAATGCAATTCTTGAACAAATCACGCTGCTCGATCGCCATGGTTTTACGCAAGTGTCACCACGTACACACGTAAGCATTCCCATTGCTTCTGAATCCATTCCTGCAGGTTTCCCATCCCCCGCCCAAGACTACATTGATAAAAGCATCGACCTAAACGAGCACCTTATTTCAAATGCCAATGCTACGTTTTTAAATACGATACGTACGACATCAATGGTCAATGCTGGGCTTGAATATGGCGATGTAGTCATTGTTGACCGTAGCAAAGAAGCCAAACACCGCAGCATTGTGGTTGCATTAATCGACCAAAAAGACCTGACCATTAAACGCTTAATGATTACAGACAAAATGTCTAAAAGTGAATTGGTAGAGCATTTTGGTGAAGACTACGACCCTGCAACCTTACCCGAAGCTTGGCTTAAGGCAGAAAGCCCTGACTATGACAGTATTTATTTAAAAGATGGTCAAACATTTGAAGTTGTCGCTGTTGTGACTTGGAACTTAAAAAACCTGTCTGTCTAAAACAATAAGAAGAATAAATCATGAGAAACGCAAATCGTGTATTTGCGCTCATTGACGTGAATAACTGTTACGTCAGCTGTGAGCGTGTATTCGATCCATCACTAAACAACAAGCCTGTTATTGTTCTATCAAACAATGATGGTTGCGCGGTGGCACGTAGTCAAGAAGCCAAAGACTTAGGCATCAAAATGGGTGTGCCTGTGTTTGAGATCAAAGACATTATTCACCACAATAATGTCCAAGTATTGTCTAGCAACTATGCTTTATATGCTGAAATGTCCCGTCGCTTTCATTCGATACTGTCTGAATTTGTGGGGCCGGGTGAACAAGAAATATATTCTATAGATGAAAGCTTTCTTGAGTTGACTGCATACACTAATAAGTTTGACCTAAGTGACTATGCGCAGCAGATGCGTGAGCGCATTTGGAAATGGCTAGGATTGCCTGTCTGCGTTGGTATTGGCAGAACAAAGACCGAAGCCAAAATTGCAAACCATATTGCCAAAAAAAATGCCCAATTCAGAGGTGTATGCGATTTGGTGAGCATGGATCCAATAAATAAGGAGCAGCTTTTTGGCACAATCGATGTGTCAGAAGTTTGGGGTGTTGGGCGTAAACACGCGAAAAGACTGAATGATATGAGTATCAATACAGTGTATGACCTTGCGTCCACTGACCCGCGCAACATTAAAAAACTATTTTCAATTGTTATGGCTAGAACAGTGGCAGAGCTGCAAGGCATATCATGCATTGAAATTGAGCATACCCCACCGAGTAAGAAACAGATAGTGGCCAGCCGCTCATTCGGCACAAAAGTCACAGACATAAATGACTTAAGAGAAGCCATGTCAATGTATGCGCAAGATGCATGCTCACGGCTGAGAAGTGAAAACTTGTTGTGTGGCTCTATTACCGCTTTCGCACACTCAAATCCGTTTGATCCAAATGTACCGTTCTACAATAAATCGCTCACTTCAACCTTTGCACAGCCGACCGACTGTGTGCTTGATCTAGTTGATAGAGCCGTACAGATGATGAATCTGTTATACAGAAAAGATGTGAAGTTTAAAAAATGCGGGGTTATTTTGACGTGTCTTGAGCCAAAGTCATCACATATTTATGACTTGCTCACTGACATGGAAGAAGTGCAGAAAAAAGAAAGTTTGATGCAGGCGCTTGAAGGTGTTCAGAAGAAATTCGGCAAAAAGAAAATAGCTGCAGGTAGCTGCTTTCTACCAGATCGGAACTGGTCAATGAGCCGTGATAAATTGAGCAGGAATCCTTTTAAATGGGATGAGCTGCTTGAGATTAAACTCTAAATGTCATTTGCTTGGGGGTGCCGTATTCCATTTATTCATCAACAATGATTTAACTTTGTGTTTTAAAAATATTAATTTTAAAGGTAATAAATAATGATTCAGAATTTTAATGCAAACACTCAATATAAAGATTATGTGGGTAGTGTGGCTGCTGATGATGCAGACACATCTACGCTACGCTCGTCGTTAAAAAAATATTTTGATATCGATAAAGATGAAGTGATTATTGGTATAAAAACAACTGCTAATTATCATGGACGTTCTAATGATATTGAGAACTTTACCGTAACGATTCATGTGCTCAGCGACATGAATCAATTGGAAAAGTTAAAGAGTGGCGAGGCAGTAAGCGTTAACGAATACCAGAAGAATATATCTATCCAAGAATATTTTAAATTTTTTAAGCGTTTGGAGTTTACACTTTCAATTAAAGGTGAATTTGAAAATGCTAAATATGAAGTGATAAATAGCTAATACCTTTAGAGAATAGCCCGCATTTAGCGGGCTTTTTTATACGCATTACCTAGCTTCACATCATAAGAGTTCTTTGCATACGCAGGGCCATTATAGCCACGTGCAAATGCTCGCCAATCCTTATTTTTGAGTGCATTAATCAGCTTGTTTGTCACAATATAGCGGCACATTGCTTCAAGCTGTGATGCTTCATCACGGTACATGGCATTGATGAAATTTTGCAGAGTCGAATAGCCTAGTGATTTCCAGTGATAACCCATTACTTGACCAATTCCCCAACTTGCCGACTCTAAAGCCGATTCACGATGATATTGAGCGGCCGCATTCAATCGTCCGTGCTGTGCTGAATATAAACCATAGTTGCCCATGGTTTTATTACACAGATCAGGACGCTCACGCATAGCTTTGTCCGCTATTGCTGCTTTACCGTTAGCAATCAGTCTTTGCCGAAATACATGACGCTCAAATAGAATCACCGGTGTACCGTCAGCATTAAACCCACTGCCCTTGCACTCAACTTCGATCACAGCTTTTAATGCAGCGGCTTCGATGCCGAGTTTTGAGGCTTGTGTATGAATCTGTGCTTCAGTTAGTTTTTTGCTCATCATTATCTCCATGCAATTCAGGCTGATATTTCAAGCGGGAAAATACACTTAGCACATTGTTTAAGAAGCCAAGCCATAGCACCCATGAATGTGGCAATAGCTCTTTAACTTCCTGTGGTACTGCTGCCCAAAATTGTGGAAAGTTAGAGCCAAATAGCCACAACAATTCAAAAGCCGCGTACATCAAGACGTAAAAAAACGCCCATAAGGCGCCAACTTGTACTGACTTGAGTTTCCAAGCTTGTTTCCAGTCATTAATTAATTTCACTTGTTGCCACCCCCGATAATAGCAACGAAAGCAGCTTTCACTTCCGCAATGACTTCTGCAATTGATTTACCCTGCATCAGTGCAATTGATTGATAGACGATACCAATCGTAAGTAATCCAAATACAGCGAAAATCAACATCACAAAGCCTTGCGCCATGTGTGAATATTGGTTTAATTCGTAGTATTCAATGAATGCAGCACCGCCATATAAGCTGACTGACACACTGAATAGGAACTTGCCAATCACGCCTAACGTGACTTGTATTTTCCCTTCTTTATCAATATCCCCGCTTAGCACTAAAGCAAGGATTGCCCCCACAACTGCTGGAACTAATTTAATAAACCACGGTAATGCGTTTTCTTGCATTGTCTTTTCTCCAGACATAAAAAAACGCCCTTTCGGACGCTTGCTTTAATTTAAAAATTCACACTTCGATTTGCACTACATCACCGCTTGCCGCCAAGCGTTTTATCTCCCCATCTGATATAAAAACCGTTGCGCCGACGTTGTAGCGAGTCGTGCTGGTACACATCACTAGCCCAGACCCATCTACAACTAAAACTTTATAATTCGGATGATTTTCATGCGTGATTTCGCCCACGAATTCAGGCGCTTTGGGCATTAAATCAATCAATCTTTGCAGTGCATTACTCACGATTCACACGCTCCACTTTGACAGTTTGATTCACTTTGGCATGGCTGAATGACACGCTGACACTTTCAACAATGCCCCACCACTCTGCGTTAAATGCAAAGACTTCGCCTGGTGCACATTCGCCAACTTCTGTAGAAATTGGCATGGTCAATGTGTGTGTTTCCACCATGCCTGCTTTGGCTAGTTTGGCTTTACCGAATGCGCCCATGCTGACCACATCAAACAAAGGATTATTTTCAGGTGGTAATAGCACGTCTGCTGCCGTGCCTGTGCGTTTGACTTGCCCTTGCTTGCCTGTTCTGTCATTTGTTAGCGTGATGCCGTTGTAATCAGGATAAAGCTCATAATCTGTGGACTGACTGGTGACCAATGAATCAGGTATCAAGCGGTCATAATCATCTACTGTGAACGCATCCCAAAAGGTCTTTTTATAAAGAGGCTTGATTGAAAGTGTATTGCTACCCTTTTCGCTATACACAAAGCCACCACCACTTTCTGCAATCAGTTTAATGG
>DBIN01000023.1 GCA_002296655.1 Acinetobacter sp. UBA801 | reverse complement strand
TTCTTGTGAATGCAGCATCAAAGTGCTTAGTTACCGTCCAGAGTTGTGCAAGTGGTTAGGGTAAATTGTAGGTTTTATCTCTTGCACAGACTAAAAGTCTTAGGTCTATTACAAACTCTACAATTTGCATATAGTGGAAGCTAATCACTACAACCTCCAAGATACAAGGTCTATTTTCTACAAAATTCAAATTAAATCACACACAAAAAAAAGACCACGTTAGTGAACGTGGTCTGAAAATGGTGGCTATGACGGGACTTGAACCTGTGACCCCCGCATTATGAGTGCGGTGCTCTAACCAACTGAGCTACATAGCCAAAAACTGTGCGCGCATTATCTGCTGTAAACTAGGCAACGTCAAGCCTTATCACACATCAAATGCCTAAAATTTGGTGAAGTGAACCGATAAGCCGGGTTCTGTCGAGAACGATCATTCCTCTAGGCGTACAATCACTCATACGCTCAAGCGACCTACCCGAATCCAGTACGGGCCGTACCTCAGGATTCCTATTTGGTCTTGCTTCTGGTGGGGTTTACCATGCCATGAACTGTTACCAGCCATGCGGTGCGCTCTTACCGCACCCTTTCACCCTTACCTTCAATTTCTTCCGAAAAAGAAACCACACGAAGGCGGTCTACTCTCTGCTGCACTTTCCGTCGGCTCACGCCGCCCAGGCGTTACCTGGCACCCTGCCCTATGAAGCCCGGACTTTCCTCCCCTGCTTCAGTCACGGAGACCTCCACAGCAGCGATCGTCTAGTTCACTTCGAGGGCGCATCTTAACAAATAAATGCACTAATTGCTCGTGCTTTTTTGATCAATTAGTTTTTGATACTTTTCTAGCAATTGCTCCTGTGTTTCAACATGGTTGGGATCTTTCGGAATACAGTCTACCGGACAGAATAACTGACACTGCGGTTTATCATGATGCCCGACACATTCGGTACACAGCGCCGGATTGATTTCATAAATCAGCTCGCCCATGAAAATGGCCTCATTCGGGCACACAGGTTCACAGACATCGCAGTTAATGCATTCATCGGTAATATATAAAGACACGCTACCAACCTTGTTGATGTTTGCCTTCAAAGGCTTCGACGACGGTTTGCGGAACAAACTTGGTCACATCTCCCTTTAAACGCGCAATTTCACGAACCAATGTAGAAGAAATAAATGAATATTGCTCTGAAGGAGTCAAAAATACTGCTTCAAAATTGCTATCCAGCTGACGGTTCATATTTGCCAACTGAAATTCATACTCAAAATCTGAAACAGCGCGTAAACCACGCAAAACTGCAGTCGCATTTTGCTCACGGAAAAAATTAACCAATAAACCATCAAAGCCGACAAATTCAACATTAGGCAAATGCTTTAAAGATGCCTGTGCCAATTCCACACGTTCTTCCAAAGTAAAAATTGGATTTTTATGATGTCCAATGGCAATTGCGACCACGACTTCATCAAACATTTTTGCAGCACGTGTCACCAAGTCAATATGACCATTGGTAATCGGGTCAAAGGTGCCCGGATAAATTACGCGAGATTTAGACATCCATTATGCTCTAGTTGGTTTTGTCAAAGTTAGTTTAACAAATAGAAAATATTTTAGTGAATAAAGTCTACCAAATTTGAAATATCAAAGCAGTTTAGCCAGCAGTTGTGATGATTTTGATTTGTCAGCAAGCCTTGGTTTGAGGCACAATAGTCATAAGTTTGGAAGTAATTGATTATGGCGAAGCTAACTGTAGTTAAAAAAAATACGGGCGGAACAATTGCACAGAATAAACGTGCACGCCACGATTATTTTATTGAAGAAAAATTTGAAGCAGGACTTTCTTTGCAAGGTTGGGAAGTCAAATCTTTGCGCGCAGGACGTATGACCATTACTGAAAGTTATATCCTGTTTCGTGATAATGAAGCTTTTTTATTTGGCGCACAAATTCAACCCCTTTTGTCGGCTTCAACGCATGTAGTGCCTGAAGCAACCCGCACCCGCAAACTATTACTGTCACGACGTGAAATTGAAAAGTTGATGGGTGCTGTCAATCAAAAAGGTTACTCTTGTGTACCTTTAGCATGTTATTGGAAAGGTCCTTTGGCGAAGCTTGAAATTGCTCTGGTAAAAGGTAAACAATTGCACGATAAACGCGCTTCTGAAAAAGACCGTGATTGGCAGCGTGATAAAGCACGTTTGATGCATAAATAATTTTGCACATTCCGCCCATAAAAAAATGCTCGCTGTTAATGTCGAGCATTTTTTATGGAAGTTACAAAACTACAAAAGCTTAGAATTTAAGTTTTAATTCCACCAAATATTTACCAAATTTGACCGCAGTTTCCAAGTCACCCTCAGGGGGTGTAACCTCAACACTGGCATTATCAGACTGCGTCATTAAACCCAAAAAGCTCGACATGCGGTTAATATCGTGTGAACTACGCCCTGTAGGCATAAACGGTAAGCCTGACCACAACATGCCATGCTGCATCGCAAATAAATTAATTTGTTGCAGCACTGCCAGTTTATCGCCGCTTAAACCACCGCCATTGGTAAATCCTGCCGCCAGTTTGCCCTGCCAAGTTCTAGCCAACCAACGCTTAGACGATTGCTCCATAAACTGTTTTAAAGCCGAGGTAATACTGCCCATATAAGTTGGACAGCCCATAACAATAATATCGGCTTGATCTAGGCTATCCCATTCAATTTCAGCCACATCCATCAAAGTCACCTGAGCATCCATCTGCGCAGCACCTTGCGCAATATGCTGTGCCACCTTAGCAGTGTGACCATAAGGACTGTGATAAACCACCGCCACACGAATAGCAGCGCAAGAAGATGTTAAATGAGTCACTGACATAAGAATGTTTAAAACCAAATAATTAAGTCAAGTTTAACACTAAGCCTGCATAAACACGAATGTTGCCATACGCCCTGTATGTGCTTGACGACGGTAAGAATAGTAATCATCGGCTTGTTGATAGGAGCACTGATCACCACCCAAGACGGTTGTAACAGCATACTGCTGCAAAATAAAACGCGCGATTGCATACAAGTCGGCAAAGTATTTACCTTGTTGCTGCCCTGCAATAAAAGCTGTGTCTAATTCAGGATATTTATCGCAAAACGCCTGTTTCACCTCTTCCCCAACTTCAAAGCACGGCTGAGTGATAGCGGCACCCAACCACGCCCATGTTGGAGCGCTTTGCATTTCGGCAATGGTATTTTCGATAATACCATTGGCAAGCCCACGCCAACCTGCATGCAGGTTAGCAACTTCAGTGCCTTCAGCATTACCCAAAACCACAGGCAAACAATCTGCAGTCATCATCATTAAAGCATGTGCTTTACGCTGAGTGACCAAACCATCGCCCTCTAAGGCTTCAAAGGTGATTTGTGCGTTAATGGTCTGACACAACACGCTATGTGTTTGTGTCATCCACGTCATTTTATCGACCCCATATTTAGCAAACTCCTCCAGCAAACTCATACGATGCTGCTGCACACGCCACGCATCGTCCTGCACATGCAGTGCCAGATTAAAACCAGATAGATCTGCACAGTCTGTTTGTAAAGCCTGTGCATGTTGTATGCGGGTTTGCCCAACATACACACCTCTAGGTAATCCTTGAACGAATTGCATACATCTATCCTTAGTCGTTTTCTGGCGTTGCTGTATCTGAGTTGATCTTGTTGATGCTATCCATACAACAATTAATAGGCAGCATTTTCACTGCGTAACACATCTACCAATTGTTTAAAGTCTTCAGGCCACGGCGCTTCAAACATCATTTCTTCTTGAGTACGTGGATGCACCAAGCCTAGTTTGACCGCATGCAAGGCCTGACGTTTAAAGTTACGCAACGTATCGTTCAATAATACCGATGCACCTGCAGGCACACGTACACGTGGCGAATAAACAGGATCTCCGACCAAACCATAACCAATATAACTTAGATGCACACGAATTTGATGAGTTCGCCCAGTTTCCAAACGCGCCTGAACACGTGTAAAATGCTGAAAGCGCTCTTTAACATTGTAATGTGTGACTGCGTCTTTGCCGCCCGGCAAGACAGCCATTTTCACCCGATCTACAGGATGGCGTTTAATCGGTTCATCTACTGTGCCGCCTGCAATCATGTTGCCGTACACCACCAAGTCGTATAAACGATAGACTGACTTTTTTGCCAGTTGCTTGGTCAGGGCAAACTGTGCTTCCAGATTTTTGGCAACGACCAATAAACCCGACGTATCTTTATCAATACGATGCACCAAACCTGCACGAGTCAACTCAGCAGATTTTGGATAATGATGTAGCAAGGCATTCACCAAAGTCCCAGAGCTATTGCCCGCCCCTGGATGCACCACCATGCCCACAGGTTTATTAATCACAATGATGTCATCATCTTCATAAATAATATTCAGTGGAATATCTTCAGGCAGACTGCGGGTTTGCGCTTCAAGCTCGACTTCTAATGTGAGAAGCTCATCACCTTCACACTTATATTTGGGTTTAACCGTGTTACCATTTACCAACAAATGACCGTCTTTGAGCCACTGTTTTAGCTTTTCACGTGAAAATTCACTCCAAATGATGGCTGCTACTTGGTCGATGCGTAGTCCTAGATGGCTGTCATCCAATTGAAATTGCAACGATAAACGTGTTGCAGTTGAGTCTGAAGTATGGTTATCTGCATCCTCAGCATCTTCAAGTAAATTGAACTCAGTTTCAGGTAAATTGGAATGGGTAGATTGTGCTTGACTCATTTGCTCATTCAGACAAAAGTGGTTTAATAGCGCAATTGTAGCTCATTGCCCGTATTAACAGAGGAATTTTTATGTCGCTACCACGTTATAAAATAACAATGCTTGCTCTTTCACTCGGCGTTGCGTCTGCAATTGTGGGCTGTAGCAGCAATCCAAAAAAAGAAGTGGTCGATACTGGTCCGCAGTCTAGCGAACAGGTTTATATTGAAAAAGCAGAAAAAGCACTGGATCGTGGTCAATATACCGATGCGGTGAAGCATCTGGAAGCTTTAGAAACATATTACCCAACAGGCGATTATGCGCAGCAGGCGCAGCTTGAATTATTGTATGCAAAATTCCAGCAAAAAGATTATGAAGGTGCAATTGCAGTTGCAGATCGTTTTATCCGCATGAACCCGCAGCATCCTAAAGCCGATTATGCCTACTATGTGCGTGGCGTGGCGAATATGGAACAAAACTATGATGGTTTGTTGCGCTATACCTCACTCAAGCAATCGCACCGTGATGTCAGCTATTTAAAAGTGGCTTATCAAAACTTTGTTGATTTTATTCGTCGCTATCCATCGAGCACTTATGCGGTAGATGCTGCACAGCGTATGCAGTTTATTGGTCAGGAACTGGCTGAAGCCGAAATGAATGCGGCACGTTATAACATTAAACGTAAAGCATGGGTCGCTGCAGTTGAGCGTTCATTGTGGGTAATTGAACACTATCCACAAACGCCGCAAATTCCTGAAGCATTGGCAACCGTGGCCTACGGTTATGGCAAATTGGGCGATCAAGCTACGGCTCAGCAATATATTGATGTGTTGAAGCTGAACTATCCAAACTTGGTCAAAGCAGATGGTAGCGTGAATTTACGTGCTGCCCGCCATGATGCCAGCTGGATTAATCGTGCAACTTTAGGTATTTTCGGACGTGAAGCGAAAAACAGCACCGAAGCACAACAATCTGAGGCCAACACACAAGCAGCACCATCACGCAGCTTAACCAACCGTTTAAGTTTTGGTTTGTTAGATCGTCCTAAGTCTGAAAACGACAGTGCTGAATAAAATAAGCTCAAGCTGATTGAACAATCTTGAAAAATACCAAAGGCAAGTTATGATACTTGCCTTTTGTTTTACTAGGGCTTGTTTCAAACAGCAGAAACAGCTACAAAAGAACTAGATTCTGTTTCACGAAAGCGCATTTCAACCAACTCTAGAGAGAAAAGACAAAACCGTATGGCCATTCCACAGCACACGATTGATCAAATTTTAGATCGCACCGATATTGTCGATCTGATTGGTCAGCGCGTGAAATTAAAAAAAACTGGTCGTACCTATTCGGGCTGCTGCCCGTTCCATCAGGAAAAATCCCCATCTTTTCACGTCTATCGTGACAAGCAGTATTATCATTGCTTTGGCTGCCAGGCAAACGGTAACGCCATCCGTTTTTTAATGGATATTGATAACCGCAATTTTATAGATGTCATGAAAGACTTGGCCAGTCAAACAGGCATCGAACTCCCGAAAGATCAGCAAGACAATAAAAAACTTTCTTACAAACGTGAAGCCAAAAAGCCAACACCGATAGCTCTGCCTAAACCAACAACAAAAGACCAAAACGAAACTTCTGCGACTCAAGCTGCAACAAACGAGCAGGCTTTGGATGCTACAGGCATCGACTTTGATCCTTTTGTCGAATTTCAAAGTGTAGAATACGCAAATTCGGAATTTCAGAACTTGGAATTTCAAAACAGTGCCGACCCGTTTGCGAGTTTTGAACAATGGGGCACCACGCAAGAAACACCTGCACAGGAAGGCAACTTATACGACTTGTTGGAAAATGTAGCACAATATTATGAGCAGCAATTGCCGCACAACCCTGCCGCACAACAATATTTTCAAAAACGTGGCTTAACCGCACAGACCCTGCAATTCTGGCGTTTGGGCTATGCACCTGAAGATTGGCAGCATTTAGAAAAAGCCTTCCCACAAGATATTGCAGGTTTAAAACTTCTGGGCTTGATTCGTACCAGTGACAAAGGACGTGACTTCGATTTATTGCGTGATCGGGTGATTTTTCCAATCCGTGACAGCAAAGGTCGTGTGGTTGGCTTTGGTGGCCGTGCACTCAATGATGAAATCAAACCCAAATACATCAACTCGCCCGACTCGGAAGTGTTTCATAAAAACCAACTGCTCTATGGTTTATATGAAGGACGCAAACTGAAAGCCCAAGACTATTTAATGGTTGAAGGCTATATGGATGTGATTGCCTTGCAGCAATACGGCATTTATGGTGCTGTAGCGACACTCGGTACAGCAAGCAATACCGACCATTTAAATATTCTATTCCGCCAAAATAACCGCATTACCATCGCTTTTGATGGCGATACCGCAGGTCAAAAAGCCGCACGTCGCACACTTGAGATTGCATTGCCTTTACTCAATGATGGACGTGAACTGAAATTCTTTGTTTTGCCCAATGAACACGACCCTGACTCCCTTATTCGTCGTGAAGGCATCGAAAATTTCCGACGTTTATTAGATCAAGCGCCTTTGCTGTCAGATTTTGTTTTTGCACATCTCACCCAAAACCATAATATCAGTACCCCTGAAGGAAAAAGTCAGGTCATGGGCGAACTGCGGCAATTGACCGAATTTTTGCCCAAAACGGGTTCTTATCGCTATTTGCTGCAACAGTTTTTCCGCGAAAAATTAGGCTTTAACCGTAAATGGCAGGCACAAACCAATAACGATGCCTCTTTGAGTTTTAGCACCAAAATCGATGCTGAGGAATATGTGATTGCGATTCTAATCAATCATCCATATTTGTATATTCACTTTGAACCGTTACGTGCACTGATTCCAAGTGATCACCTATTGCATCAAATCTTAAATATTTTAAATACTATTTTTGATGATCTACCCGATGATCCTGAACAAGCTAAATATTATATTTTAGGTGCATGCTCGGCATATCACTATGAATTACAGCGTATATTACAACAAGCCAATGTCAGTGATTACACAACATCTCCCGAGCATGTTGATAAATTGGCTCAAGATTTTTCAACTAAATTGCAATACGACTGTTTACAACAAAAAATTCGTTCCAGAAAATTCAGCAGCATTGAAGAAATGAAGCGTTTGAAACATCAAATTTATGAAATTGATAAAAAAAGATCGCTAACTTTGCTAGAGGAATAAACAATTTGGTCTTATTGAGTGAGTTTTATATCGACCAAACTCGATCAATTTTTGTGAATGACGATGATTTTGCTTATTTACGACGACTTTTGATTGTCGCTGCCAGATTTTCCTGCATAAACTCAAAACATTCAGGCTCATCACCTTTGGCTGCTTCACGCAATAAAATAGAAGTTGGATGTAGCAATTTTTGGGTTAAACGATAAGAAAATTCCTGCATAACCTGTACAGCATCTTCACCTTTAGCAATACGCGCCATCGCCAAATTTAACTCTTCCTGACGCAAGCTTTCGCCATGTTCACGGTAAGCATGAATGGTTGCACCCGCTTGCTGAACTTTTTGATGGGTTACCAACTCAGTCACAAGCTGATTGACCATGACTTCTGCTTCCACAGCCGCTTGACGACGCTGTGCCAAGTTTTCATCAATCACACTTTGCAGGTCATCGACCCCGTACAAATACACGCCATCCAAGTTTTCTATTTTAGGATCTATATCACGTGGTACGGCCAAATCGACCAATAACATTTGCTGATATCGGCGCTTTTTTAAAGCAGCTTTCACCTCAGGATAAGTAATCACCTGATGCAAACTTCCCGTACAACTTGAAATCACATCGGCACGGTGTAAATTAGCCGCAAGCTGATCAAATTCAATAATTTCTACTTCTACCCGATGCGCAATTTCCTGCGCCAATGTTTCGGCACGGGCACGAGTACGGTTACAAATTATAATTTT
Source organism: Acinetobacter sp. UBA801 (assembly GCA_002296655.1). Taxonomy (GTDB): domain Bacteria; phylum Pseudomonadota; class Gammaproteobacteria; order Pseudomonadales; family Moraxellaceae; genus Acinetobacter. The sequence goes on along the minus strand of DBIN01000023.1, from coordinate 3,858 downwards.
AGCGACGCCCATTTCTGCTAAATGCTTTGCCACAAGGCTATTCATTTCACCTGCAGCCACCACCATCACCGTCAGTTTTTCAGGGTGGCTAAATACTTGTAACGCAAGTTGCGCGACAGCATAACCCATCGACACGGCATGGCTACCTACGGCAGTTTCTGAACGTACCCGTTTGGCAGCATAAAAAGCATATTCAAAAATTCGGTTCAGTTGTTGCGAAACTGTATGTGAGTCCTTAGCTAACGCCAACGCAGTTTTGACCTGACCTAAAATTTGCGGCTCACCCAACATGAGAGAATCTAGCCCACTGGCTACACGCATTAAATGCGACACCGCCTGTGCATTCTCATAACGATATACATGACGACTCAATTGCTGTACATCGATACCATTGACGTGTGCAAGCCAATCCAACACTTGTTCTGGATGTTCAGACATGGCGTAGACTTCGGTACGGTTACAGGTAGACACCACCACCAAATCATTCAGTTCGGGATGTTGGCTTTGCTCAGCAAGTAAGGCACTTAACTTTTCTGGGTTAAATGCAATTTGCTCACGCAACTCTACAGAGGCGGTTTGATGGTTGACACCCAATGCAAAGAAAGACATATCAGATCATCATTTCGCTAAATTTATGCTATTGTGCAATAACGGTGTCATAAAAAGCATTACTTGGATCAAGAAAAATTGCGTCAAACAAATAGCCGACCATACGGCGCGACAATTAAGCAATATTCTACCACATTCTTACTGGTCGGTAGCATGGCTTCAGTTGCTCATCTTAGAGCATCTGAAGAAATTTATCATGCAAATTCAAATTATAATGCGGTAACACAAACCATGGTGGCCGAGTTTGCCTTGGCTTATGGTGATATTCCAACGGCATTACACAACTACACGGTCTTGGCAATTAAGAACAACTCGACCTCTATCAAGCAACGCGCCCTGAATATTGCCATTGAACAAAACGACCTACATGCCGCACTAGATATTGCAACACATTGGGTGGTACAAGAACCGTCCGATGTGCCTGCGCTGTTTTATTTAGCGCACATTGCGCTAAAAGCACATGAATACGACTTAGCCGCAGAAACCTTAGATAAAATTCTAAATATTGATGCCACAGCCGACTTGGAACAAATTTTGGCGGGAATTTCTCCTGAATCTGTAGAAGACCGAGAGTTTCTAATTCAAGCCCTGCGCACAAGCAAAGCCAAAGACAATCCATCGATTTTGGTATTGATTGCAGGTTTAAAAGCGCAAAATGAACAATACCAAGCCGCGCTCGATACCATTAACCAAGCATTACGCAAACGCCCGAAAGTCACTGGCTATATTTTAATGAAAGCCAATTTGTTGAGGGCACTCGGCAACGAAGAAGAAACGGCAGCTTGGTATGCCAAATCTAGCCGTAAACACAAAAATAATTTTGAAGTCCGTTTAGCCGAAGCCAAATATCTAGTCAAAAAGAATGAAGCGACACAGGCGCTAAGCAAACTCGAAGCGATTTTAAAAAAATGGCCAGATGAAGACGAAGCTTTGTTTCTTGCGGGTTTAACCAGTATTGACTTAAAGCAATACGAAAAAGCTGAAAAATACTTGGTCGAGCTACGCTATTCTGCGCAATATCAAAATGAAGCTTATTATTATTTAGCAGTCAATGCAGAACGTAAACAGCACTATGAAACAGCCAAAGCCTATTATCGTTTGGTAGATGGTAGCCTTTATACGGTTTCACGTCGCAATATGATCAGTATTTTTGCCCAGCAAGATAAACTGAACGATGCACTACGCTTTTTAACGCAGGAACGGGTCAATTATCCTCAGCATGCCAGTTTTTTATATCAGGCACAGGCCGATATTTTAAAACGTATGGATAATAAAAAAGCAGCGCTGCGTTTGCTAGATGAAGCCATCAAAAACCTACCCGATGATCCTGAGCTGATCTATTCGGAAGTCTTACTACTCGATGCACATCAAGAAAAAGATAAACTAGATCAACTGCTCAATAAGTTACTGGAAATTGAGCCGAACAGCCCAACCTATTTAAATGCTTACGCCTATACCCTTGCGCTGCAAAATCGCCGTTTAGACGAAGCGCGTCGCTATGTGGAACAAGCACTTGAGTTTGCCCCTGAACAGGCCTCTATTTTAGATACCTTAGGTTACGTCAGCTATTTACAAAATGACTATACCGCTTCGGCACAAGCGTTGGAAAAAGCCTACGCACTGAGTCATAGTGCCGCGATTGGTTCACGCTATGCAAAATCGTTGTATATGCAAGGTGATATTCAAAAATTCAGTCAAGTGTTACAACAATTACAACAAAATCATCCGAATGATCCGCAATTGCAACAATTAAATTCGCTATTGTTACCGCAGCCAGTTAAAAAGAGTTAAATGATTTATGCGTTTATTTTCAAAGTTAGGATTAACCCTTTTTGCCACCAGTAGCCTTGTGATGACAGGTTGTCAGCCTTTCGTACAAAAACCAGTCAATGCTTCACAGCAAGTTGAAGCAGAAAATCAATTTAACCTGCAAGGCAAAATTGGCGTGCGCACCCCGCAGCAGTCTGGCAGTGCCTTTTTTACGTGGGTACAGCAGCAACAGCAGTTTGACATTGAACTGAGTGGCATTTTAGGTGTCGGTAAAACCCAAATTAGCGGACAACCTGGGCAAGTTACTCTGAACAGCGCCAAAACAGGTTTGATTTATGCAGAAAGTCCTGAAGAATTATTGGAACGTGCCACAGGCTGGCAAGCGCCTATTACCCATTTAATCGACTGGGTACAAGCCCGCCCTGCAACCATAGATGCTCAAATTCAAAAAGACCCGCAACAGCGCCCTACGCAATTTATTGAAGACGGCTGGACAGTCGACTTGAGCTATAACGACAGTGCCAGTTTGCCAAACCGCCTGATTTTGAAACAGGGACTTGAATCAGGGCAAGAAAACCGTATTACAATGCTCATCCAAAATCGTTAATCACTTGCCAAGTTTAGCCATGATTCGTGTACCCTCACCTGCCAAATTAAATCTGTTTTTGCACATTACTGGGCGTCGTGACAACGGCTACCATGAATTGCAGACTATTTTTCAACTGATTGATTTATATGACTGGTTAGAATTTGAAGTCAATGATACTCAAAGCATTCAAATTCACGGTTTAAATAGTGTCGATTTAGAGCAAAACCTGATTTACAAAGCCACGCAAATTTTAAAGCCTTACGCGAAACAAACTACAGGTTTAAATATAGCAATTGAGAAGCACATTCCCATGGGTGCGGGGCTTGGTGGAGGTTCATCCAATGCCGCAACCACCTTAATTGTGGTCAATCAACTGTGGCAATGTAGCCTCGATACTCAAAAACTGGCAGAACTGGGTTTACAGCTCGGATCAGATGTACCGATCTTTGTGCATGGTCGCAATGCATGGGCGGAAGGGATTGGTGAACAGTTAACATTCATAGACTTAGCCCCAAAACAATATATTGTGTTAAAACCTGACTGTTTTATCAGCACTCAACTACTTTTTTCACAAAAAATATTGACAAGAAACACGAAGCCCACTAAATTCTGCGGCTATCAGATAAAGCCATCTGACTTTGGAAATAATTTTGAGCCTGTGGCGCGAAGTTTATACTGCGAAGTGGATGAAGCAATGCGTTATTTAGACCAGTTTGGTCAAGCAAAGCTTACAGGTACAGGTGCTTGTGTCTTTACTGAAGTGACTGCAGAAATGAATGTAGACGACATTTTGGCCCACTCACCATGTACTGCGTACGTTGTGAATAGCTTAAATGAATCTCCATTACGACATTTCACAGTACAATAGGGGTATCGCCAAGTGGTAAGGC
>DBIN01000057.1:10939-48167 GCA_002296655.1 Acinetobacter sp. UBA801 | reverse complement strand
CCTCCAAGATACAAGGTCTATTCTTAGATCAAATCATTTGCATCTATTTCTAAAGCGTTCCGTGAATATCCGAAAATACTTAAGTTTACCTTTGATATGTTCTATTGTGATCCTACTCCGATTGATTTCTTGGTTGAGCTATTTTGCTATTTGAGGTAATGATAAATTCTTAGCTTTATTGATTTGAATGAGTAATTTATTCTTAATCTGATGAAATCCTTTATAGGCTAAATCTGCCATAATACAAAGATGGATAATCTTCTTCTTCAAATATTTACGCGCAATCGTCAGATTATATTTTCTGCCACTTTCGATCTGTATGCTTACAATTTGCTTTAGTCGAGGAATAAAATGACCTGTTTTAGCGTATGTTTCTTCTCTTTACCGCTATAGAGTTTTCTTATTTTTTGGGACGCTGAATCTGTGACTCAGTCACATCAACAATCACATAATCTCCCTTGCTAAACTTTTGATTCCTTTTAGGCAACGCGAAAATTCTTGACTGAATCAGAGCATTTTCAACTATTCGGAATAGTTTGATTCACATTACTTTCAGCTATGTTATAGTCAGGGACAAATCAATTTGAGTTCTATCACAGCGTAAGTATTTAAAAGTTAATAACAATTGATACTCTAAACACAGTGAATGAAGTCTTCCAGATTTTCTTTGGTAAGTTCAGCGTGTTGTAATACTGATACCATTTTTAAGAATAATGGATGAGGCACACCAACGAGTCGTTTAAATTCCCCATCGTTAAATCGAGTTAAGTTTTCACATTTCGTGGGGCTAATATAAACAATTTTTACTTGCGCAAGAGGTATAGTGTAGTGTTGTTTTATCTTTGGCTTAGTCTAGTGTAAACATAGACAAAATTGTTGACAGACTCTATACGGATAACATGAAATGTATCATTTAAAAATCAACAGATTGTGTTGAGTTAAGTGGAAAATTTTAACTTTCTTAGGTCAGCATGATTGGTTTTAAATATTAAAAAATGAATTATTGATTGCTAAACAAGTTGTTTGAAGCTGAAATTTTTTTGGCAAGATAGTGAGATCGTTTTTTGCGAACAATAATAACTTGAGCTTGAAATTCAAGTTCACCAAATTCAGGTTCAACCTGCACATAATGCAGTTGTCCAAACTCATCACGCACACGTGCTTGTGCAGAAAAACCAGGACGGGCATTACCACTGGAAATTGTGGCTAAACGTCCGAGCAAATCGACTTGGCGCACGCTGTATTTGGGTTTGATGACTTGGTCTAGACAATGAATCATGAAGACTGTAAAAAAGATAGCAATAATAAACGCTGGAATAATAATGTAATAAGCAGGAACGAAATGCTGTTTTTGTGAGTAAATTAAGAACTGTAAAAAATATCCTGCAACACTGAAATTCATCAGTAAAAAAACAAAAATCAGTACTTTAGAAAATTTAACATCTAAAAGCGGCGATTCTGTAATCCGTTGTGAAAATGCATGTTTGAGCAACTGACTTGGACGAAAATTAAAGTAATAACCAATCGTTTCGGCAGTGCTGAGTAGCAATAAAACAACCAGGCTGAGATGAAAGGGCATTAAGTTCAAATCAGATAAAAACTCATGCATGCGCTAAACTCGCGTGTTGAAATATTTATAGGTGATGTTATTAGATGCAGATCATTGATCTAACTCTGCTTAGAGAGCATAGATAAATGATCTGGTTTTGTATAGAGCTAAGATTTGGAACTTTTAGCTCTTTTCTTCAGGTTGGTGAAAGCCGCGTAAAAATTAGTCGTTAATTAAGTAAATTCCACCATCTGAATGAATGCTGATCTCGACTTTCTCGAGTGACTGACCTAAACACGGACCAGAAATACATTCGCCCGTTTCAACCATAAACAACGCGCCATGTGTTGAGCATTCAATATATTCTTGGTCGCGGTCTAAGAACTGGTTTTCTAAAAATTCTAATTCCACTTGTAAGTGTGGGCAGACGTTTTGATAAGCGTAATACATGCCATCGCGTTGGGTAATGAAAATCGTATCACCATTTGGCGTTTCGTAAGCACGTGCTTCTCGCTCAGGAATGTCTTCCATCATACAAATTTTATTCATTATGCAGATTCCTTTTGAATGTTATGCAAAAGTTTAGCGTAATCTTTTACCGCAAGACGAGGGCCGAATTGAGCAACCACTTCACTTGAAACGAGAATGGCAAGTTGAGCTGCAGTTTGGAAACCTAAACCTGCATTGAGTGCATACAGGAATGAACCGGCAAAGGCATCACCGGCACCGTTGGCATCAACAGCAGTGACTGGACGGCCTGGTACAGAAAATGTGTTGTTGCCATCATAAATTAAAGCACCTTGTGCACTCAATGTAATGACAATGTATTTGCTTTTTTGTTTTAACTGTTCTAAAGCAGCTTCAGCCGTTTCTGTACCTGTGTACATCATCGCTTCTTGTTGGTTACAGAAGATCAAATCCACACCATCGTCTAATAACTCATCCAAACCTTCACGCGCATATTGCACCATGGCAGGATCAGATAAAGTCAGTGCAATTTTTACTTGATTGGCTTTGGCTATTTCACGCGCCTGTTTTACTGCAGCGCGTGCAGTATCACTGGTAGATAAATAACCTTCGATATAAAGCCATTTTGCTGTTTTAAGTGGGTCAAAATCAATTTGTGTGGCAGAAAGTTCTGCAGTAATGCCCAAGTAAGTGTGCATGGTACGTTCAGAGTCATCACTCACTAGTACCATACAAGTCCCTGTAACACCTTCACTGACTGATTTGGTTGTGGTGTAAATACCTGCTTCATTTAAACCTTTGAGGTAAATATCACCCAAATCATCGTTACCAACACGGCAGGCATAGAAGGCTTGACCGCCTAAAGCACTGAATGCGACTGTTGTATTTGCTGCAGAACCGCCCGAAGCTTGGCCTTTATGTCTTTGCGTTTTAATTAAGTTGTTGTATAAATTTGCTTGTGTTTCACCATCGGTTAATTGCATAGTACCTTTTTGCAAGCTATGTTGAATGAGGAAGTCATCCGAGACTTGAAATTCTTGGTCAATTAATGCATTACCAATTGCAAAAAGGTCAACAGTTGCCATGTCTTTAAATCACAGTCAAAATTAAAAACGCTAAGTTTACACCAATGCTCAGGATTGCTGTAGTTTCATGAATAAAATTCAGTTGAATGAATGATATTGATGGAAAATAGGGGTTTAGCAGAGTTATCAGGAAGGTTAGATGAACATCGAAATTAAAGAAGCACAGGAATTACCAGCGCAAATACAGACTTTGGCAAAACATGCTGCTCAGGAAGGCTTTGATTTTGTCCATCGTTTAATTGAAGAATGGGAAAGTGGCAAAAACCGCTTTGATCAGCCTGGTGAATTCTTACTGTTTGTTTATGATGGCGAACAATTGGTTGCTTGCGGTGGCTTAAACCAACAGTGGAATGAGCAAGACATTGAAAGTCGCATCGGGCGGGTTCGTCGTTTCTATGTTTTACCAAATTACCGTAAACATGGTGTGGGTAAACAGTTATTGCAACATTTAGAGAAAAAAGCACGTGCCAATTTCTCTGCACTGTGCCTGAATACAGATACTAAATCTGCAGCACATTTCTATCAAAAACAAAATTATGTATATGTTGAGAATCATCCAAACTATAGTTATTTTAAATACCTGATCTAGTTTGGCTTATGCTGCAAGCATTACAGCGCAGCATTTTGTTGCTACTTTGCAAATTTCAATCAATTTAGTCGGGTTTTCCACGTGAAAAATTTAAAGAACTAAAGCTATAATGGCTTTAGTTTTTTATTTGCTTATTTTTAGGAGATCACATGACTGTAGATGTCACTGAAACCATTTCCCAGACTGTACATCCTGCGTTTCAGTTGGTACGTCAACACCATGTTGAAGCCTTAGACATTTTAGTGTCTGAATATAAACATAAAGTTACAGGTGCGGTGCATTATCACTTGGCGACAGATCATGACGAAAATGTATTTTTAGTCGCATTTCGCACTCAGCCGATGGATTCCAAAGGTGAGGCGCATATTTTAGAACATACTGTGTTGTGTGGTTCTGAAAAATTCCCTGTACGTGACCCGTTCTTTTTAATGATTCGTCGTTCATTGAATACTTTTATGAACGCATTTACTGCGGCGGATTGGACGGCTTATCCATTTGCGACACAAAACAAAAAAGATTTCCAAAACCTGCTTGCGGTGTATATGGATGCGGCTTTCGCAGCCAATTTAAATCCTCTGGATTTTGCTCAGGAAGGCATTCGGATTGAGTTGGAAAATGGTGAGCCTGTTTATAAAGGTGTGGTATTTAATGAAATGAAAGGTGCAATGAGCTCGCCAACCGATCAGCTTTATCACCAATTGGCTTATCATTTATTCCCTGAAACGACCTACCACTACAATTCAGGCGGCGACCCGAAAGATATTCCAGATTTGACCTATCAAGAATTGGTGGATTTTTATAAGTCACATTATCACCCAAGTAATGCGGTATTTATGACTTTTGGTAATACGCCTGCATACGATTTACAAGAACAGTTTGAAAAATTAGCTTTGGCGAAATTTGAGCAGGGCGAAACGCTGTATTCTAAGCCTGAACGTCGTTTAACTGCGCCAGTGACAGTGACTGAAAGTTATGCAGTCGATGCAGAAGAGCTTAAAGATAAAACGTATCATGTTTTGGCGTGGTTATTGCCTGAAGCGAGCGATATTAAATTACGTTTAGGTATGCGTTTGGTTGAAGGTGTTTTACTCGAAAACTCTGCATCACCACTACGTCATTATTTGGAAACTTGGGCGCATGCACAATCGACAGGCCCGTTGATGGGTGTGGATGACTCCAACTTTGAAATGACATTCTTCTGTGGTGTGCAAGGTTCAAACCCAGAACATGCAGCTGAATTTCAGGCGGGCGTTCTAAAAATTTTACAAGACGTGGCTTCGCAGCCTGTGGATACGGCTTTGGTCGATGCAATTTTGCATCAAATTGAATTACATCAGCGTGAAATTAATGGCGATGGTATGCCATACGGTTTGAGCTTGATTTTAAATGGTTTAAGCAGTGCCATTCACCACAATGACCCAATTCAGGTGTGGGATGTGGATACTGCAATTGAACAAGTCAAAGAAGAACTTAAAGACCCAATGTGGTTATCGCAATTAATTCAGACACATTTAATTGATAACCCGCACCGTGTGCAAATGACTTTGGTGCCAGATGCAGAAAAATCGGCCAAAGATGCCGCACTTGAAAAAGCACGCCTGGCTGAGATAGGCGCACAACTCACAGATGCGCAAAAAGCAGAAATCATCGCGCAAACAGAAGCTTTAAAAGTCCGTCAAGATACGCCAGATGATTTGAATTTATTGCCAAAAGTTGGTCTTGAAGATGTGCCTGCAGCCTTGCATATTGTGCAGGGTGAGTTGCGTGAAATTATCTGCAACCGCATTGATTATCCTTTAAATTTATATCATGCAGGTACCAATGGAATTTACTATCAGCAAGTGTTGATTCAAATTCCTGATGAAATTGTACAATCACCATACTTTAATTTACTGTCTATTTTAATGGGCGAAGTGGGTGCGGGTGAATACAGCTATTTAGAATTGCAACAGCTACAAACCGCAGTGAGTGGTGGTTTGGGTATGGGAGCATCTTTACGTTCTAAAATTGATGACAAAAATCAGATCAGTGCATGGCTCACCTTAACTACCAAGTCTTTGGTGAATAATTTTGAAGCCATCCGCTTGCTGAAATTGGCATTTGAGCAATTACGTTTTGATGAAAAAGATCGCATTATAGAGTTGTTACAACAGCGTAAAACCCGTTGGCAGTCACGTTTATCGGGCTCTGGTCACAGTTATGCTATGCAAATTGCAGGGCGTCATCACAGTGCCTTGGCGCTGCGTGATTACAACAATACAGGTTTGGGCGCATTAAATTGGTTGGCAGACTTGGTTGATAAAATTGAAAAAGATACAGCGGAATATGAGAAACTGATTGCAGAATTGCAATTGATTCACCATAAATTACTACAAGCGCCTAAGCAATTTTTGTTGGTATGTGAAGAACATCAATCTGATCGTTTGGTCGAAGAAGTTCAAGAGGTTTGGGATAAACTCACTGTCGCAGAAAATGCTGCAGCTTTAACCCAAGTTCCTGTAGATCATTCAGAGCAAGATCAGGCATGGTTGATTCAATCCAATGTACAATTCTGTGCGGCAGCATATCCTGCGGTGGAAGTGTCACACTCAGATGCTGCACCTTTAATGGTTTTAGCTGCATATTTACGCAATGGTTTCTTACACAGTGCAATCCGTGAAAAGGGCGGTGCTTACGGTGGCGGTGCAAGTTACGATGGCAATGCATGTTCATTCCGTTTTTATAGTTACCGTGATCCACGCTTGGCAGAAACTTTTGCAGACTTTGAAGCGAGTATTGATTGGTTATTTAATGCAGAGCAATTGCCGCATCAACTTGAAGAGGCGATTTTAGGTTTAATTGCCAGCATGGATAAACCAGGTTCACCTGCAGGTGAAGCGATTACTGCATGTTATGCATTATTGCACGCACGTACACCTGCATTCCGTACATTATTACGTGAGCGGTTATTGGCAGTGACTTTAGATGATTTAAAACGTGTTGCAGAGCAATATTTGCGTCAGCAGCAAGCATCTAAAGCTGTAGTCGCACCTGTGTCAAAACGTCAAGCATTGCTCGAACTTGGGTTTGAAATTAAACAAGTGAATTGATACGTGAAATAAAAACTAAAACTTGGGGTGATTTATGAGCGCGTTCAAACTTTTTGAATACAGAGGACTGTCGCTGAGTGTTGCTGCACTCAGCACTGTGTTTGTGTCGAAAATTTATGCACAAGACCCAGCTAGCTTAGTTGCACCTGCAACACCTGAAGCCTGTGTGGCTTTAGAGGCAAATGCTGATCGTTTGGCGTGCTATGATGCATTGTTTAAAATTCCTGAAGCAGAAAAAACACCACTAATTAGCGAACGCCAAGCCGCTCAGGCACTTGCTCCTGCACCTGAAACCCTGAAAGAAAAAATTGCGGTAGGTGTGAGTAATTTATTTTCATTTGATGTACCAAAGCTCGATCCGAATGTATCTATATTGGATAAACGCTGGGAGCTTTCATCCGATAGTAAATTAGGTACATGGAATTTACGTGCTTATCAACCTGTGTATTTGATGCCTGCTTTTTGGACGTCCGATAAAAATGAACGTCCACAAAGCTTGAATGAGCAAAATACTGTTCAAGTGGGTAAGGAACAAAATCTGACCTCAACGGAAACCAAATTTCAACTGTCTTTAAAAACCAAAGCAGTAGAAAATCTGTTGGGGGATAATGGTGATGTGTGGTTAGGTTATACCCAGTCATCACGTTGGCAGGTTTATAATGGTGATGAATCACGTCCATTTCGTGAAACCAATTATGAGCCTGAAGCCAGTTTGATGTTCCGTACCAACTATACACTTTTGGGGCTGTATGGTCGTTTATTAGGTGTGACGCTGAACCATCAATCCAATGGTCGTTCTGATCCGTTATCACGCAGTTGGAATCGGGTGATTTTTAATTTAGGTTTTGAAAAAGACAATTTTGCCTTGATGTTACGTCCGTGGTATCGCATTGAAGAAGACCGCAGTGATGACAATAACCCTGAAATTAAAAATTATATCGGGCGTGGCGATATGTTGGCATTTTATCGCTGGAAAGAGCATGACTTTTCTTTGATGCTTCGTCATAGTTTAAAAGGTGGTGATGACTCACACGGCGCAGCGCAGTTTGACTGGGTTTTCCCAATCAGTGGCAAATTACGCGGTCATTTTCAACTATTTGATGGTTATGGTGAAAGTCTGATTGATTATAACCACCGCGCCACCTATGTTGGTTTAGGTGTGTCTTTAATGAATTGGTTCTAGGCGTATTGAGATTGATTTCTTACCCTTGCTAGCTGAATATAAAACGCCAATCTTGATGATTGGCGTTTGTTTTTGAAGTCAGATCGTATCTAGCTTTTATCCAATTTGAATATCTGCGGTTGGATGTTTAATTCGGCTTTTTTGTGGTGTGGCGATTAAATAAGCCAAAGTCAGCGGCCCTAAACGACCTGCAAACATCAACAACATTAAAATAATTAAACTACCAGGTTGTAATTCACCCGTAACACCACGTGATAAACCCACTGTACACGCTGCAGATACAGCCTCAAACAACAGGTCTAAGAAATTTAGTTTCGGTTCAAGGGCAAGCAAGCTAAATAAACCGATGCAAATTAACATGCCTGTAATGCTGATCACCGCCAAAGCTTTAAAGGTGGTACGTTCAGATATGGCATGATTAAACACACGCACCTCATCTGAACGTCTTAAAAAACTGATCACGCTTAAAACGACAATAACAAATGTACCAACTTTAATACCGCCTGCGGTACTGAGCGAGCCACCACCAATAAACATCAGAAGCATGGTGAGCAAGGTTGAGCTATTTTGCATACTTGCGACATCTAGGCTATTAAAACCTGAAGAGCGAGGAACGGTAGCGTGAAACCACGCATTGAGGGCTTGATCGCCAATACTCATGGCTGCAAGGGTGTGTGGATTATTGGCTTCAATCGCCCAAATCAGCAGAAAAGCCACAAAGTTTAAACTGGCAATGGTCGACAAAATGAGTTTGCTGTTGGGTGAGAGTTTTTTCCAGCGTTTGGCGCGCTTAATATCCATGAGCACCACAAAACCAATACCGCCAATGATATACAGCATACTAATAGTTAAGGTAATCAGGTATTGATCTGCAAAGCTCATTAAGCTATTTGGAAATAATGAAAATCCACCATTGTTAAAGGCTGAAACACTATAGAAAGCCGCATAAAAAAACGCATCGCTTAATGGATAATCCTGCATCCATGCCAAGGTTAAAATAATTGTGCCTATCCCTTCAAAAAACAATGAGTAGAGCAATACGCCTTTAATGGTCATCGACACTTTAGATAGGTTGGTTTGCCCAATGGTGTCTTGTGCCATAATTTGTTGTTTTAAACCAATTTTGGATGAAAAGCTCAAAACCGCTAAAATAGCAAAGGTCATGAAACCCAAGCCACCACATTGTAATAACAACATAATGACCAATTGTCCAAATACGGTATAAGCATCGCCTATATTCACCACTGACAATCCAGTAATGGTCACTGCGGATGTAGCAGTGAATAAGGCATTGATCCAGCTCATCTCACCATGATGGGAAATGGGCAGTTTCAGCAAGATTGTGCCAATGCTAATAAAGCTTAAAAAGCCCAGTGCCAAAAGACTGGGTGGGCTTAAATTGACAGTTTTGATTGGTTGTTTCGCTGTTTTTTTCATTCTGACTTAAATTGTTTAGATAAGCGTTTTAATGGTTCAAGTTGTCCTTCAACCACCAAAATATCATCTGTTTGTAGCATTAAATTGGATTCAAGCGTATAGAAAATCGTTTCGGCACGTTTAAACAGTAAAAGTTTAACTTCGGATGCATGTGATATCAGACTATGAATGCGCGTGCCATGCAAGTTGTCTTTAATTTTTACTTTTACAATATAGTGGTTGTCGTTTAGGCTCATATAACGACTCACCATAGGATAACTTAGCGATTGCGCGATGCGAACGCCCATATCTTCTTCAGGGTGAATAATTTTACTTACGCCCAAATGGGTTAAAATCATGGTGTGCGCTTTGCTTTTGGCTTTAACGTAAATTTTAGAAATACCTAAATTCTTTAAATTTAAGACACACAAAATACTGGCTTCAATATCTTCACCAATGGCGACCACCACTGCATCACAATTTTGAATATTCAGTTCTTCCAAAACGTGTTCATCGGTTGCATCGGCAATCACCGCATGGGTAATTTGATCGGCAATGTTTTCTACAAACTTTTTATTGCTATCAATCCCAATGACATCATGGTTGAGTTTGACCAATTGTGTCGCCACAGTTGCACCAAAACTACCTAAACCAATGACAGCAAATTGCGCCATAGCATCATCCTGAAAAAATTATATTATTCTTGCAATATACTAAAATATTTTATGGATTTATACTGTAGCGAAATGACTAAAAACCGCTGGAATCAGCGGTTTTTTGCACTTATTGAGATGTGTGATCGGTTATTTTAAGAAACGCTGATAACCCAAGTTGTTGGTAATTTCTTGGTATGGATAAGTGATCTTTTCCAAAGTTTCGATTAAACCATCTGGGTTCTGTTTAGCATCCGAAGCTTCTAAACCCACCAATACACGACCTTCCGCTGCACCGTGGTTACGGTAATGGAACAGAGTAATGTTATGGGTTGGGCCTAAGCGTTCCAAGAAGGTGAGTAATGCACCCGGACGTTCAGGAAACTCCACACGGAATAGACGTTCATTTTCAATATCGGCATGACCGCCGACCAAATAACGAATGTGTAGTTTTGCTACTTCATCATCTGACAAGTCATCAACATCGTATCGGGTTTTGAGTAACTCATAAATGTCGTGGCGCTCTCTTTCACCAGATTTTAGGCTGATGCCAACAAAGACTTGCGCGGCAGTGGCATCACTGGCTCGGTAGTTGAACTCAGTGATATTGCGACCTTGCAGCGCACGGCAGAAGTTAAGGAACGCCCCTTTTTCTTCTGGAATGGTCACGGCAAAAATTGCTTCTTTATGTTCACCGAGTTCAGTACGTTCCGCGATATAGCGTAAACGGTCAAAATTCATGTTTGCGCCACAAACAATTGACACCATGTTTTTATTTTGCAGTTGGTGTTGCTCGACATATTTTTTGATACCAGCCAAAGCCATAGCACCTGAAGGTTCAACAATGCTGCGGTTTTCATCAAATGTGTCTTTAATTGCCGCACAAATTTCATCGGTATTCACCAAAACCACATCACGTTCAACAATTGGGCCTGATTGATCTGATTTTTGTAGTTGTAAGACTTCAAACGGCTTCTCACCAATTTGTGCGACAGCAGTACCATCGGCAAATAAACCAACTTGCGGCAAAATGACTCGCTCATTGGCTTCAAAAGCCGCTTTTAAACAAGCCGATTCATCATATTCTACAGGAATGACTTTGACATGCGGTGCGACATCGCCCAAGTAAGCTGCAACACCTGCAATTAAACCGCCACCACCAACAGCAACGAAAACGTATTCGACATCGCGCCATTGACGCAAAATTTCGTTGGCAATTGTACCTTGACCTGCCATGACTAATTCATCGTCATACGGTGGAATAAACGTCATGCCTTCATCTTGGGCACGTTGAATGGCATATTTGTTGGCAACATCGAATGAGTCACCATGTAGTACCACTTCGCCACCTAAGCGTTTTACCGCTTGGACTTTAATATCTGGCGTGGTTTTAGGCATAACGATAATGGCACGAATTCCCAGTTTTTGCCCAGACAGTGCTACACCTTGGGCGTGATTACCTGCAGAGGCAGTAATTACACCACGTTCAAGTTGGTCTTGGGGTAACTGGCTAATACGGTTATACGCACCACGCAATTTAAAAGAGAATACAGGTTGTAAGTCTTCACGTTTAAAGCGAATGTTATTGTTCAGTTTTTCACTAATTCGTGGCGCTGCGTCGAGTGGGGTTTCGATTGCAACATCGTAGACCGTTGCTTGTAAAATTTGTCGAACCAAACGAGACAGCATGTTAATCTTCCATCTAACAGTTTAAAATAGGGGTTATTGTAACAAACCCCTGCACATTTGCGCTGTAAAATCGGCAACAAATGTCAAAATAGTTGAGTGAAGTCATGAGTCTGTACGCTACCCAAGATGAAAAGAAGCAAGCGGCTGCCAAAGCAGCATTAAAACATTTGCCTAAAGGCGGGATTTTGGGGGTAGGTACGGGCAGTACTGTGAATTTCCTGATTGATTTATTGCCTGAATTACAATTAGAAGCAGCTGTGGCAAGTTCTGAAGCGACTGCGGAGCGTTTGAAGAAGCTTGGTATTGAAGTAGTCGATATGAACTCTGTAGGCAGTTTAGATGCTTATGTTGATGGTGCCGATGAAATTGACCGTCACATGCACATGATTAAAGGCGGTGGTGCAGCGCTGACCCGTGAAAAAATCGTGGCTTCTATTGCGCGTAAGTTTATTTGTATTGTCGATGATTCAAAATGGGTAGAGCAGTTAGGACGTGAGTTTCCATTGCCAATTGAAGTGATTCCAATGGCTCGTTCAGCGGTAGCACGTAAAATTGTGGCTTTAGGTGGCGATCCTGCTTACCGTGAAGGTGTGGTAACTGATAATGGCAACGTGATTTTAGATGTTTATAATTTAAATATTTTAAATGCGTTGGAATTAGAAAAAACCTTGAATGATATTCCAGGTGTTGTGACCAACGGCATTTTTGCCATCAATAAAGCTGATATTGCAATTGTAGCAACCAATAATGGCATTGAAGAACGAATTGCAATTTAAACTCCACTCCTTTAAGAGTTAATCTCCCCCAAACCCCTCTTTAAAAAAAGAAGGACTTTATCTTTCTTTTTTATTAAAGGGGTGGTGCGGATTCTCTAAAAAGAACAATAATGATGCTATCCGACCTTCCTGAAATTCAAATCACAGCACATGCAAAAGCAACCCGTTTAAGATTACGTGTCGAGCCGCATCAAATTCGCTTAACTGTGCCGAAATATTGTACTCAACGACAAATTCTGGATTTTTTGCAGCAATCTGAGCAGTGGATGATCGAAACTTGGCATAAACAGCAGGCACAGCAAGGATTTGTACAGCGTGAATTACCAAATCAGTTGGCACTTTTTAATTTAGATGAGCCTTTAAATATCTACTATCAAACACAAAAACACAGTTTTATTTTAGATTTAAAAAAGCATTGCCTTTGGGTCAGTGACCGTCAACCTGCAGCATATTTAAAAGCCTTTGTTATTGCTTATGCCAAACAAATGTTGCCAATATATTTGCAAACAGTTAGCCGTGAAATTGATTTGCCATTTAAACACTGTGCAATTCGTCAACCGAAAACCCGTTGGGGCAGTTGTAGTGCTCAACATCATATTATGCTCAATAGCGCTTTGGTGTTGTTTTCCGAACAGATTGTGCGATATGTCGCTGTGCATGAGTTGGTACATACCCGACATTTTGATCATAGTCCTGCATTTTGGGCTGAAGTGCAGCGGCATGATGTGCACTATTTGCAGCATCGCAAACAGTTAAAAACGACGCTTTTGCCTTGGTGGTGGTATGAATACAGAAATAGCTAAAACAATAAAAGAATGGAAATCTTTTTAAGCGTAACTTTCTATATTGGAAACAGGATTAGTCATTACTGATCATCGTGATTTGCCCAAACTCATTATAGGGAAGTCGTTTGGTTCAGTAATTTTTAGAATTTCAAAACAAGAAAGCAGATTGGTTAATATTCAGCAAATGGGTTGTTATATTGACTGGGATAAAGAAAAATTCTGGTAAGAAAAGCCAACACTTACATCAGAGGACTGTAATGAAGAGGTGTTTGGCGTATTACATAAAAAAATAGTATATTTATGATTGTAGTCAAAATGCTGAATAAAAGCCTCAAAACCCAAGCAAAACAGTTTAGAAAACTAAAACTTCCTGTCATACTATAGCGTTAGCTTAAACATGCTTTTGAATTGAGGTAATGCACGTGATTTCAGTTGGTATTGTCGGTGGTACAGGTTATACAGGCGTTGAATTATTGCGTCTTTTGCTACGACACCCAAATGTAAAAGTAAATGTATTGACTTCACGTACAGAAGCGGGTCGCCGTGTAGATGATATGTTCCCAAGTCTGCGTGGACACACAGATCTGTGTTACTCTGATTTAAACATCGAAGAATTAAAGCAGTGTGATGTGGTTTTCTTTGCTACACCCCACGGTGTTGCAATGCAACATGCTGCAGAGCTTGTAGCAGCCAATACCAAGGTGGTCGATTTAGCAGCAGACTTCCGTTTGCAAGACTTATCACAGTTTGAAAAGTGGTATGGTATGCAACATGCTTGCCCTGAGATTTTAAAAGATTCAGTTTATGGTTTGTCTGAACTCAACCGTGAGCAAATTAAACAAGCACAAGTGATTGGTAACCCGGGTTGTTATCCGACTACTGTGCAACTTGGTTTAGCGCCATTATTTAAACAAGCTGAAGCTTTAGTGAAACCTGAAAGCATTATTATTGATGCAAAATCAGGTGTATCTGGTGCAGGTCGTAAAGCCAGTCTAGGCATGATTTATTCTGAAAATGCAGACAACTTCAAGGCTTATGGTGTTGCAGGACATCGCCATCACCCAGAAATTGTAGAAGCATTGGAAAATATTTCGGGTCAAAAAGATGTGTTCGATCACATCGTATTTGTACCGCATTTGGTGCCTATGATTCGCGGTATGCTTAGCACCATTTATGTAGATTTAACCGATGCAGGTGATACAGCAAATTTACAAAGCCTGTATGAGCAGTTTTATGCCAATGAACAGTTTGTAGATGTTATGCCTGCCAATAGTTCACCAGAAACGCGCTCGGTACGTGGCGCTAACCAGTTGCGTATTGCACTGTATAAGCCACAACCGAAAAAATTAGTACTTTTGGTTGCTCAAGATAATTTGGTGAAAGGTGCAGCAGGGCAAGCAGTACAAAATATGAACCTGATGTTTGGTTTTGCAGAACATGCAGGACTTGAGGTGATTGGTTTATTACCATAAGAACACGTTTTTCAACTTCACACACATTTAGATTTCGATTTAAATGTGTGTTTTGAATGAATCAAAACAAGAGATGACGATGCATAACACCGATACAGAAACCACGTCACAGTCAAATTCAAGCATGACACCCTCATCTACACCGCCAGAAAAAAAGCCATTTCTTGAAAGCAATGCGCCTTTAGCAATTGGCGCTGCCATTTTAATTTTAGGCAGTGGTTTTTTGGGCTATTCAGTCGGGCATCGTCAGGGCTTAACTGTGGTTGGTTACGATGCCGATGCAGAG
Source organism: Acinetobacter sp. UBA801 (assembly GCA_002296655.1). GTDB lineage: Bacteria > Pseudomonadota > Gammaproteobacteria > Pseudomonadales > Moraxellaceae > Acinetobacter. The sequence goes on along the minus strand of DBIN01000057.1, from coordinate 33,127 downwards.
CAACTGGTTGAAGTGGTGCAAGAACAAAAAACGCGTTTGGAAAGTCTGAATAAGAGCTTAAATGCTGCGGTTCAAGAGCGTGATGTTGCGGTCAGTAATTCTAATGACTTGTATCAAGCTTTCACTCAAGCGACTGAAGATAAGCAGCGTACTGAAGGTATGAGCGCGATTTATCGTGAAGTCTTGCGTCAACGTGGTGGTTTAAGTTTGACTGTGCAAAATGTTGGGGTAAAACCATTACCAGACAATGCTTATGAATATCAGATCGATTTGCTGCAAGTGAGTCCAAACAAACGACGTGCAAGCGGTACGGTAGAGTTGCGTTTAATTCAAGGTACAGAAGTGCTGGTTGTTCCGATGGAAGACAGCAATTTTAATTTTGATAATTATGAGCGTTTAACGGGGCGTTGGAGCATGCCTAAAGGATTTAATCCAGACTTTATTGAAGTCCGTTTAAATGGTGCAACTCCTGTGATTAAACGTTTCAGTTGGAGCAAAGGTAAAGCCGTGGAAGCCGATTCAGCATTTATTTCTGAAATTCCACAAGCTGAAGCCAGTGCTCAATAATGTGTGATATGTAAACCTTATGCGAAGTCAAAATCGATCAATTTGTTTAAACGAAATAAAAAATACGTTTCACCAATCTGGCTATGTCGATTGGCATGTGAGTCCACGTTTAAGTGTAGATGATGCGGGGCATGCAGAGGATGGCGACATTGCGTTACAAACAGCACCGCCTCAATTAAAGCGTCCACCTTTGTATGTTGTCGTTTTAATGAACGATGATTACACCCCAATGGACTTTGTAATTGAAATTTTACAACAATACTTTGCAATGAATCTTGACCAGGCGACTCAAGTAATGCTAACTGTACATTATGAAGGAAAAGGTGCCGCTGGGGTCTATCCGCGGGATATTGCGGAAACCAAAGCGAACCAAGTCAATAATTACGCTCGATCACAAGGTCATCCATTGCTTTGTCAGATTGAGCCTAAAGATTAAGGGGGTTACATGCTCAGTCGTCAATTAGAAGTATCATTACGTTTGGCTGTTAGCATGGCTCGTCAGAAGAGACATGAGTTCTTAACGGTTGAACATTTATTATTGGCTTTATTAGACAATGATTCTGCTGTTAATGCGTTGAAAGCATGTGGTGCAGATGTAGTTGTATTGCGTAAAGAACTAGAAGAATATGTAGAACAGCATACCCCTAAACTAGCTGAAAATAACGATCAAGCCCCACATCCAACAGAAAGTTTTGACCGTATTTTACAACGTGGCATTTTCCATGTGCAATCGAGCGGTGGTGACCGCACTGTAGAAGGTGCTGATATTTTAGTGGCGATGTACTCAGAACGTGATTCTTTTGCGGTCTATTTACTTAAACGCCATCAAATCAACCGTTTAACTTTGACTCAGTATTTGTCGCACGGTACGCGTAAAGATGAAACACAGGCTGAAGAAGAGGCTGAAGAGCTAGATAGCGAAAGTTCAAGTTCTGCCAATGCAGGCCCGCTAGAGCTTTACACGCTAAATTTGAATACTGAGGCGCAAAAGGGTAAAACTGATCCATTAATTGGGCGTGAAAAAGAAATTGAGCGTGCTGCACAAATTCTATGCCGTCGTCGTAAGAATAACCCATTGTTGGTGGGCGATCCTGGGGTGGGTAAAACTTCTATTGCCGAAGGTTTGGCATGGTTGATTGTGAATGGTAAAGCGCCAAAACCCCTTGAAAATGCCGAAGTATATAGTTTGGATATCGGTGCATTGGTCGCGGGTACGAAATACCGTGGTGACTTTGAAAAGCGTTTAAAACAACTATTAAATGCCTTAAAAAAGAAACCTGATGCAATTTTATTTATCGATGAAATACACATGATTATTGGTGCAGGCTCAAGCATGGGCAGCACTATGGATGCATCGAATTTAATTAAACCTGCATTGGCAAATGGTACTTTGCGCTGCATTGGCTCGACCACTTTTCAAGAGTATCGTCAGGTATTTGAAAAAGACCATGCACTTTCACGCCGTTTCCAAAAGATTGATGTCAATGAGCCTTCAATTTCAGAAACGATTGATATTTTACGTGGATTAAAATCGAAATTTGAAGAATTTCACCATGTTAAATATGATGATAAAGCATTGGTATCTGCTGTAGAGCTATCGGCTAAATTTATTAATGACCGTTTCTTGCCAGACAAAGCCATTGATGTAATTGATGAAGCAGGTGCGCAGCGTCGTTTAAGAGCTGAGCAGGATGATACTTTAATCACAGTGGAAAACATTGAAGATATCGTCTCTAAAATTGCACGTATTCCACCAAAAACTGTGTCAAAAGATGACAAGACCGTTCTTGAAAATCTTGAACGTGATTTAAAACGTGTGGTCTTTGGTCAAGATGAAGCTATCGAAGCATTAGCATCAGCGATTAAACTGTCACGTGCTGGTTTAAAAACACCAGACAAACCAGTCGGTAGTTTTGTATTTGCTGGCCCAACAGGCGTCGGTAAAACCGAAGTTACTAAACAGTTGGCAAAACTGTTGGGTGTGGAGTTGGTTCGCTTTGATATGTCTGAGTACATGGAGCGCCATGCGGTTTCACGTTTAATTGGTGCACCTCCAGGCTATGTAGGTTTTGATCAGGGTGGCTTACTCACTGATGCGATTCATAAAAATCCGCATTGTGTGTTGTTATTGGATGAAATTGAGAAAGCGCATCCGGATGTATTTAACCTATTGCTACAAATTATGGATCATGGTTCATTGACCGATAATAATGGTCGTAAATCAGACTTCCGTAATGTGATTTTGGTTCTAACCACCAATATCGGTGCGGAAAGTCTTTCACGCGTGAGTATTGGTTTTATGGATCAAGACAACAGTAATGACAACCAAGAAGCGATGAAAAAAGCCTTCTCGCCTGAGTTCCGTAACCGTCTGGATGGAGTAATTCAATTTAAAGCTTTACCTACTACTGTAATTGAAAATGTAGTGGATAAATTCTTGACTGAATTGCAGGCACAGTTGGATGATAAAAAAGTCATTCTTGAGGTTGATCAAGATGCGCGTGAATGGATGGCTGAGCATGGATATGATCGCCTGATGGGCGCACGGCCAATGCAACGTTTAATTCAAGAGCATTTGAAAAAACCATTGGCTGAAATGATTCTGTTTGGTGAACTTGCAGAACAGGGCGGTAATGTGGCTGTTTCTGTGAAGAAAGAGAACGGTAAGGCCGTCGGTTTGAAACTTGAAGTGTTTGAAGATCAAACGGCTGAACCTGCTTAAAGATTGCTACATAATAAAAAACCCGTGTTCGCACGGGTTTTTTATTGAAGAAAGTATTTAACAGTTAGAAGTAATAATAGTAGGTTGCATGGATATTCAATTGACGAAAGTTTTAAGTACATTTGTACTGTTTTTGGTAACCGCTGTGATGGAAATATTAGGTTGTTATTTCCCTTATTTGATTTTAAATCAGGGAAGAAGCCATTGGTTGTGGATTCCTACAGCTTTAGCGTTAGGTGCTTTTGTGTGGTTGTTGACTTTACATCCAGCTGCTTCGGGACGTATTTATGCCGCTTATGGCGGAATTTATATTTTTACCGCATTGCTATGGTTACGTTATGTCGATCAAGTATATTTGACCCGTTGGGACATAATGGGTGGGGCAGTGGTATTAATTGGTGCGGCCATGATTATCTTACAACCACAAGGATTGGTTCGCTAAAGTAGAGAACCAATCGCTAAAAAGGTACTATCTGATACCACAATCTTTTTGCTTGAGTTCTAAATCGTAGCTATTTTTCTCAGAGCTGAGCTGTAATTTTACAATGTAGGGGTTGTGGCGTTGATATTGATGCTCGAAGAAAATATTGCAGTTTTGTACAACATTCTTTTTAATCACTTTTTGAATTTCTTTTACACCCAAATCCTGTTCAAACTGTACAAAATCAGGGGTAATGATCAAGCCTTTAAGCTCGGTACGGTCTGCATATAGATTAAATTGTTCAATGATGGTGTTGTTATCAATTTCAATTGGGAGAGTTCGAGAGTCTTCTGCAGTTAATACCGTTAATATTTCATTCAATTTTTCTGGTTGTTGAATTTTAAAATTTTGATCAATAATTTGTTTGGACTGTAAATAGTCATCAAATTCTGAGGCTTGAACCTGAATAAAAGTAGAGCTTAGAATTGTAGCAAGGCACAGGGCAGTTTTTTTGAAATGCATGGAAAGTGTCGCTTATAAAAATTATGTTCCGATTATAGCTTTTGCGGTATAAAAAAGCACCCTTGGGTGCTTTTCGTTGGAAAAATTAATTAATCTTTCTTGGTATTTTCATTGATTAAAAACTCAACCAATGCTTTTTGTGCATGTAAGCGATTTTCTGCCTCATCCCATACCACTGCATTTTTATGGTCGAGCATATTTTCAGAAATTTCTTCACCACGGTGCGCAGGCAAGCAGTGCATAAATAAACAATCAGGATGTGCCAAATCCATCAAACCTTCATTTACTTGATAGTCTGCAAATGCTTTTTCACGGATTTTTTGTTCTTGTTCTTGGCCCATACTTGCCCAAACATCGGTCACAATAAGATCTGCATTAACTGCTGCATCTTCTGCAGAATCTACCAATTCTACGCAGTGTGCAAATTCGGAAAGGAAACGCTGCTCTGGCTCGTAACCTTTCGGTGTAGCAATTTTTAAATTAAAGCCCCACATGTGTGCTGCTTCAATATATGAATTACACATATTGTTGCCATCGCCAATCCATGCCACAGTTTTACCTTCAATTGAACCACGGTGTTCAACATAGGTTTGCATGTCTGCAAGGAGTTGACAAGGGTGATGATCGTCAGTTAAAGCATTGATAACAGGAACTTTAGAGTAAGAAGCAAAGCGTTCTACAATGTCGTGACCAAAGGTACGAATCATCACAATATCAAGCATGCTTGAAATGACACGTGCAGAATCTTCAATTGGTTCACCACGACCTAATTGCGTGTCACGTGATGATAAGAAAATTGCGCTACCACCAAACTGACTCATGCCAGCTTCAAACGATACACGGGTTCGGGTGCTGGATTTTTCAAAAATCATACCCATGACTTTGCCTAGAAAAGGCTGGAAAACTTCATTGTTATGCTGTTTACGCTTGAGCTCAATGGCGCGTTGCAAAATTTGATTCAGTTCTAAAGTCGATAAATCGCGTAATGTTAGAAAGTGACGTAGAGCCATTCGTTACTCCACAATAATTGTTGAATGGGAAAAACAACAATTAGTTGTTGGTTGGTTAAGTGAAAAAGGGAATCGGCTAATATACTATAGGATGCAGAAATTGCAAAAATTCTAAGTTTTTGATGTGCCTCTAAAAAGCGATCTACACAATAACTTACATAATTGGTTGTTTCTTGTTCCGTTTCTTGTTTGGGAATACCCATAATGATGCGCCACTCAAAATTTCTTAAAATACCAAAATAAAGTTGTGCAGAATAAATAGGCTGTTCGCAAGAAATTAAACCCTGCTGACAGGCATGTTCTAATACTTTGGCAATACAAAGTTGTACATGCAAAGGACCACGCTCATGTATGTGTAAGGCAATGTCAGGATTGCGCTGGCTTTGTTCTAATACCAGACGCATAAAGGCTGCATTTTCTGGTTCTAGAATATGATGATAAAAATTCAATAAGGTCTGAATTAGATAACCACGTAAATTTGAGTCAATTTGTTCAAAAGGGATGTGAATATCCTGAAAAAACTTATCACGGCGATAATCACAAATGGCCTTGAATAACCCTTCTTTATTGCCAAAGTATTTATAGATCGACGCTTTAGAACCACCTGCGTGTTGCACAATATCATCTAAAGATACGGCATCGTAACCACGCTCTAAAAATAACTCGGTTGCACTGACTAATAATGCCACACATCGCTCATGACCACGCTTAGTTGGTGGTATATCTTTAGCTAAAGGAGCGAAGTGAGCGAGTTCATGCATATTGAATAAAAAGTCAGCATTTAAATAGAAAGAAGATTGTTATTATAGCAAATATATGTACAAGGTGCTGTGTAGAAGTGTACTTGGACATGACATAATTGGAGCTGAAATAGTCATTATTTAAGAAAATAGCTTAATTTTGCTTTTTAAGTATACTAAAAATCTGTGTTTATCAAAAATAAAGAATAACCAATATCACGAAAATTTATTGTGCAATAAATTTTAAAATTATTTGACTAAAGTTTTAGAGTATAGATTCTAAAAAGCCATGGCGCAATCTCTCATTCTCGATATACTCAAATCTCGAAAAATATAGTAAAAAAGCGGAAAGGAAGATGACAGAACAAACATCTGCGGGCTTTAGATTCAGACAAGCTTTAGAAGTGGAAAAGCCATTACAAATTATCGGCACGGTAAATGCTTATGCTGCAATGATGGCAAAGCAGGTTGGCTATAAAGCCATTTATTTATCTGGCGCAGGTGTCGCCAATTACTCTTACGGTTTACCTGACTTGGGCATGACTAGTTTAGACAACGTCTTGGAAGATGTACGTCGTATTACTGAGCGTGTAGATACTCCATTATTGGTGGATATTGATACAGGTTGGGGTGGTGCATTTAATATTGCCCGCAGTATTAAGCAAATGATTGCTGCAGGTGCTGCTGCAGTACACATTGAAGATCAGGTTGCACAAAAGCGTTGCGGACACCGTCCAAACAAAGAAATTGTAACTCAGCAAGAAATGGTCGATCGAATTAAAGCTGCGGTTGATGCAAAAACTGATTCAAACTTTGTTGTCATGGCACGTACAGATGCCTTGCAAAAAGAAGGTTTGCAGGCGGTGATTGACCGTGCTTGTGCATGTGTGGAAGCGGGTGCAGATGCAATTTTTGCTGAAGCGATGACAGACATTACCATGTATAAAACAGTATGTGATGCAGTTGGTGTACCAGTACTTGCAAACATTACTGAATTTGGTGATACCCCATACTACACCACAGAAGAATTGGCGGAGCAGGGTATTCGTATGGTGTTGTATCCACTTTCACCAACACGTGCCATGCAAAAAGCTGCCTTAGAAGTGATGCAATCTATTCGTAAAGATGGCACTCAAGTTAATGTCTTAGACAAAATGCAGCAACGTAAAGAATTATACGAATTCCTTGATTATCACACTTTTGAAAACACATTAGACAAGCTGTTCAAACAGGAGAATTAAAAAAATGGCTGAAGGAAAAGTACTCACAGGCGCAGGATTGCGCGGACAAGTGGCAGGTAAAACTTCACTCTCAACTGTAGGTAAAAGTGGCGCAGGCTTAACTTACCGTGGTTATGATGTGCAGGATTTGGCAGAAAACTGTCAGTTCGAAGAAGTTGCTTACCTGATTTTCTTTGGTGAATTGCCGACTTCAGAGCAATTGGCTGCCTATAAAGCAAAATTGAAATCTTTACGTGCATTGCCACAAGCATTGAAAGAAGTGCTTGAGCGTATTCCTGCAGATTCACACCCTATGGATGTGATGCGCACAGGCGTTTCAATGCTAGGTAACCTAGAAACCGAACAGTCATTTGAACAGCAACAAGATGTTGCAGACCGTATTTTGGCAACTTTGCCAGCCATTATCTGCTATTGGTATCGTTATAGCCATGATGGTGTGCGTATTGAAGAAAATACGGATGATGACTCAATCGGTGCACAATTCTTGCATTTATTACGCGGTGAAAAACCAAATGAATTGCATGAACAAGTCATGAACGTATCATTAATTTTATACGCAGAGCATGAGTTCAACGCATCGACCTTTACGGCACGTGTTTGCGCATCCACTTTATCTGACATGCATTCATGTATTACAGGTGCGATTGGTTCATTACGTGGTCCATTGCATGGTGGCGCGAATGAAGCTGCGATGGAAATGATTGAAAACTGGACCTCGCCAGAAGAAGCTGAGCGTGAAATGCTAGGCAAGCTGGAACGTAAAGAAAAAATCATGGGCTTTGGTCACGCAATTTATAAAGACAATGATCCACGTAACGGCATCATCAAAATCTGGTCTGAGCGTTTAGCGCAAGAGGTAGGCGATACCGTACTTTATCCTGTATCGGTACGTTGTGAAGAAGTGATGTGGCGTGAGAAGAAGTTGTTCTGTAATGCTGACTTCTTCCATGCGTCTGCGTATCACTTTATGGGCATTGCGACCAAACTATTTACACCAATCTTTGTGATGAGCCGTGTAACAGGTTGGGCCGCACACGTGATGGAACAGCGTGCAGATAACCGTATTATCCGTCCAAGTGCAGAGTATACTGGTCCTGAATTACGCAAAGTTGTACCAATTGCAGAGCGTTCAGCAGCTTAATTGGTTGTCTCAAAAGTTGCATAGCTAGAATTTTGGTTTAGTGATGCTGCATTTAGACTAAAAATAAGGTTTCATTGTTGAGCAATGCAACCTTATTTTTTTGAGGGATCATTGCTAAGATTAGCGTGAAAGTAGAACAGGATCTTCAATGCTATAACCTGTTTCAAAAGGGATACCTAAATATTTTACCGTAATCAACACTTTATTCTGCTGTGGGATTTGGTAGCGCTGAGAAATACTTAATCCTGTTTTATAATCTACCGCCTGTTGAATCGGACTTTTTAAATTGCCATAACGTAGGCGGTAGGTGTAGTTGAATTGGGGAACTTTAATTTCAGGATCAAACCACGATGCGACGTAAGCTGTCTTTTTTGAAAGGATTTGAATTTTGGCAGAACTGGCACGGATTGGCGTCAAAGGTTTCAACCGTTTTCTAATTTTAGCAATTTCACGATCAAACTTTTGACTGTTCTGATCATAATCAATGCGTTTGGTTTTTGGATTGATATATAGCGATTTAACTTCAATGAGTTTCGCAGGCGACTGCTTTCGATTGAGTTGATAGTAATACAATTGCGGTAAACGACCACGACCATCTAAATAATGTCGCATCAAATAGACTTTTTGATCTGCTTGATCTAAACCTAAAACTTCAATATTTTGCGGACCACCAACAGTTGCAAAAGCAAAACTAGGTAGCCATAAACTGGCAGTAACGAACAGAATAGCGTTGTAGCGCATGGCATAGATCATCCACTTTATACATAAAATGAGTGTACGACTGAACCATGAATAAAGTGTGTGAGTTATGCAGTTTATTCTTTAGGTTTATTTCATGATGTCGTTGGCGTATTAGAATCTTGCTGGATTAAATCAATCAGGTTTTGGGCAACCAAATTGGTTAGTTGTTCTAGACGCTGTAAGGGATTACCTCCTAAACAATATTGGTAATGATAAGTCTGCTGCAGATATTGAATAGCGATAAAAAATGTCCCGACAGGTTTTTCAGGTGTGGCACTGCCACCTGGTTTGAGTAAGCCTGTGCATGCTACAACAAAGTCAGCACGGCTAAATAACTTTTGCCCCTGAATTGCCATGGCTTGAGTAACTTCGGGTGATTCTGCAGTATACGTATCAATCATTTCTGCGCTGACTTTCAGGATTTCACGTTTAATGCTTGGATCGTAACTGACCAATCCACCGAGTAAAATATTCGCACCGCTATTTTTATAAATAGAAAACTGACTACATAAGTAACCTGAGCTGGCACTTTCTATAAAAGCCACAGTCTGTTGGCGTTGTTCAAGTAAAGCACAACATTGTTTGAGCATGATAAATCTACAAGAGAATAGAATAAGCTGCTCAAGTGTACTGAATTTTACTGACTTGTGCGAAAAAACATCAAAAAGTAAAATACTGAAAGAGAATGTTCATGATTTAACTGCCTATAAATACAGCATAATTTACAATTATGGGTTTAAACGTGGAATGAACGGTGATACAAATAAAAGTAAAGCGAAAAGCAATAAAAGGATGCTGTGATGAAAACAACGGTGAAATATATCGTTTTAAAAAGCATGGATTATCAACTTGGCACATCATTATTTGAAGATGAATTTGATGCCGATGCACAATATTTTGACCAAATTCCGAGCATTATTGAATATCAAAACTTGCGTTTTAAGGTGGTGAGTAAAGAACAAAAGCGTTTACAACTGATTGAGGAAAATGAAGAATATCAAACCATCATTGTTAGAGTTTTAGTGATTTAAAGTTATATCAATCTAAATTAGACAGAGACTCAATATAACTGCAGACTAGTGGATCGTATCGAAGTTAGTGCTTTTTAGCCATTGGATGCAAATTTTTTAATTTTTCACACGAGGAAAAATTGAAGAATTGAAGAATTGATCAAAAGATAACAATATCACACATTTCTACTGGTATTTTTATAGATCAGCATTTGTCAACTAGGCTATTTTGGCTGAAATGAGCTTAAGGGTGATTGAGAATTAAACTTAATTCAAACTTGCGTCTAATCTATTTTGATCAATAAAAAATTTAGCATGGCAGTTTTTACTGTAAATTTACTATGCATTGAATCAGTTATGTTATTTTTAGGGGGGGGATTACCCTTTGAAGAAAGCAAAAACGAGTATAAATATGAAAAAGTTATATAGTGTTCTGACTGTTTTAAGCGTGGCAACTTTAGCTGCGTGTAGCAATCAACCTGTAAATGAACAAACTCAGGGGACACAGACCATGCAAAATTGTGTCCCAGAATCTACTGGGCAGTTAGTCGGTATAACAGGCTTGTCTGAAACACAAATTAAAGCGCTGACCCGAGCTGAAATTGTGAGAATGGTTGCACCAGGGCAGCCTGTCACCATGGATAATCGTATGAATCGCGTCACTGTGCTGGTCGATCCGAAAACTAAAATTATTCTGCAAGCATCTTGCGGCTAAACAATTTTAACAAAACTTCTCAATATTACTCGGCTTTGTTGCACAAACACCTTAAACTATGATTTTATTTAATTTATTTTTGTTGAAATTTCCATAAAACATTAAAAATCAGTATTTTAAAAAATATTTATGCAACAAAGCCATATTACTCTGAAAATTTGATGTGATTTTTAGGGTATTTTCCGCTTTAATCAGTCATTGACTCAAAATTAAATTACTACAGTGTTAATATATCGGAGTCTTAAAATTTTAGATCAGGTCAGATAATGCACTTGTTTATGTGTTTGAAAAATCAAGGAAATATACATTTATGCAAGCCTTGAATATATCGACACGCTTAGGTGGATTCTACTTTTTCTATAGAACTATTGTGGAATGTGTATTTTTATAAATATAACAAAAACAAATAGTTGTGTTGATATTTTTCAGGTTTTATTGTGTCACTTTTTTGCTTGTAGATTATTTGTAGACTGTTGAGAAACATGCTTAAATCAGTACTGTCTAAGGTATCTGGTATTAAATATGAAACTCAACAAGTCCAATGTTGATGCTATTCCATTGACGACGTCAGGTCAAAAAATTTATCGGGATAGTGAGTTAATTGGCTTTGCTGTCCGTGCTACCACCAAATCAAAATCCTATATTATTGAAAGACGAAATGCAGGGGAGCTGTACAGGGTAGTGTTAGGTAAAACTAATGAGATTTCTACCTTGTCTGCTCGTGCAAAAGCACAAACCATTTTGGCTAAAATTGCCAATGGTGAGTATGTAAAGCCATCTAAAAAACAAGTTGTTAATAATCCACTTGATATTACAGTACAAGAAGCATTGGATATTTATCTAAGCAAAAATGACTTCAAGCCAAAAACAGTCAAACAATATAATAAGTACTTCAATTTGTATTTGCGCTGGTCTAATAGAAAATTATTTGAAATCACCAAAAGTGAAGTCCTGGATAAATTTATTGAAGTAACTAAGTTGAGCCCTTCATCTGCCAATGGTGCTGTATCGCTACTGGGTACGTTGTGGAAATATATGCATGTGCTGTACTCAAGTGATGAGGATCCAATCCTGCGCACAAATCCTGTTGATGTTATTGCTGTAACCAAGGGCTGGAATAAAATTGAGCGTCGTGAAAGGCACTTGGATAAAGATGTTATTCACAAATATTACAATGCCGTTCTGAATTATCAGGATGAACTGAATTTAGAAAATACTGCTCGATCTAACACACATCGAGATATACTTTTATTCACAATGTATACGGGTTGCCGTCGTCAGGAAGTTTGTAAGCTGAAATGGACTGACATCAATTTTAAAGATGGAACTGTTGTGTTTAGGGATACAAAAAATGGCGCTGACCATTGGTTTCCAATAGGTGAACATCTATTATCAATCCTGAAAGACCGTTATTTATTGCGTGAGAACGATTGGGTTTTCCCTGCGACAAAAATACCAACGTCAGCAAACATCCATGCCACCTGTGTTGATCGGATTCTAAGAGTCATAGGTGATCAGGTGGATTTCTATGTTTCAATGCACGATTTCCGACGTACTTTCGCTACGATTTGTAATTTACTTCGATTTAATATTTACGTGACCAAACGGCTACTCAACCATACTGCCAGACCGCGTGTCGATGTGACTGGTGGATATGTGCAAATTCCTATGGAAGAGCTCAGGGCTTCAATGAACATGGTAGAAGCAGTTTATCAGGGCAAAATTGACTGTTTTAATTATGAAAGTGTTTGGGATGAGCGCTTAAAACAAATAAAGGCAGGATAGACCTGCCTTATGCGTACTGAGCCGTGCACGTTGTTGTGCGGCTTTTTTCGTAGGCCAGCACATCACGTTTTTTATAGGCGATGCGTCGTCCAATTTTCGTATAGGGTAACTCAGAGCCATCGCAGCGCATTCGTGCCAGTGTCCAAGGGGAGCAACCCAAATATAGAGCCACCACTTCTTGACCAAAATTTTGATCATTTGGAGCAGCTATAAAACTTTCAAGTAATTGCTGTTTTTTACATTCAGCAACTGAGTCCAAGTTTTTTAATGCCATCACGACACCTCTCCCAAAGCTTTAATCACACCATACTGGTCATGCTTATTAATATATAAAGCAAGCATGTTGTAGAGCGGATGCACAAAGTGTTTTTGCACACGGATAATGATTCCAGTACCATCAACCTTTCTACTCTTTGTGACCTTGATAACCCATTCAACAAAATCAGAATTTAAATGACGCATATCAACCGCTATTTCATAAAGAGCGCCTGTTTCACCTGGATCTAACACCAAGTCAAAGGGCAACTCCTTGTGCAACTCACCAGCAATGAAATTCGCCACGCCGACGTTCGTTTGTTGAATTTCAGTCATTGGCTGGCTCCATCTCCAAGCACAACATGCCAATACATGCGCACCAAGTCGTCCATTGGAAGTTAATGCTCTCAACATCATCTCCGATGTACAGCTTTTTATCTTCATCAAAGCCAAACAGTTTTGCTTTTGGGTGCATGGCTTCAAAATCACCACGTCTTAAATCAATCTCAGTCATTGATTGGCTCCTGTGCTTCGATCATGGCTTTACAATATTCAGCCGCTTTTTCTGCATCATCTTTAGAGTTGAAAAACTCCCAAGTACTAACATCTTGGTTTTCATCGTCCCAAATCTTAGTTGCATAAAGGGTGTTGCTTTCTGTGACTATGTATTCCTTATGCTTAACTTCTTGAATATCACCTACATACATATCACACAACCAGTTATCAGGCTCATCCATCCAAAGAGATTCACCCTCATCTAAATACCAGTGTTCTATTGATTTTCTAGGCACAACCACAAAACCATCTGGAATAGCGTTGGCTTTGGCTGCTTGCCATGTACACCAGCTTGAATTAATTTCATTCAGGGCTTCGCCATACTCCTCATCCCATTCAATTAGCTCATAAACATTTTCCAATTCGTTATATTGAATGTTCGGCAAATATTTGAAATCCACACCTTGTGAAAGTAGGTGTTTTTCATGAGCAATTTTTTCTTTCTGAATATCCATCACGCCACCTCTTCTTGAGAAAGATGCACACCTACTAAACGGCTACCTTCAACACAAAAATTGACTGTGTTTAAACCGAATACACTTGATAAAAGTTCACTCAGTTGGTCTTGCTTTATAGTCAATTCACTTTTACGTGTGACCACTGTTTTAACCTGATCTTTTAATAAAGCGATGGCATCAGGCTCACTTAGTTGTGGATCCTGAGCAGATATTTCTACAACAGGCTGCACACTAATCACATTTTCTTCAGCAACTGGTGCCGCAATAGCTTCAGTATTCATTTCTTGGCCATTAGTTTTTAATTGGTATTTGTAGCTGCCGAATTTACCTGTACGGATAATTGCACCATCCTTATTCAACTTATAAATGCCATTGGTGAATTGCTTGTCATTCAGTTGTAAAGCAGCCATCAATTCAGGCTTTGTTAAACCAGCAGGGAAGTCATGCAAATACTGCAAAATTGCATCATGAGCCTTTACCTGCACTACAGTTGTGACTTGTTCTGCCTGTGGTTCAGTTGAAATTTCTGCTCTAGCTACACCTGACAGGAAATAAACGCCATGCTCTTCTTGCACATCGATCGTTGCTAGGATGTTTTTCACTGTCTTGATACTCAAGCGGCAAACAGTCATTAATTGGTTTGCAGATAAGCCAAGCGGGTCATTCTTTAAAGCATCAATTACCCTGTCTTTTGCTTTTTGTAGAGCTGTCTGCTCATGAAAGCGTCTCATATCAGCAGCTGAATTCATTATTCTCTCCAGTTCGCTTCTTTGAATTTTGCGTCTAGAATTAGGCTGTCAATTTCACCTAAACTCACGTTGTTAAATATGTGTGTCATCTTGGTCCCGAACACTGTCAGTGTTCGGGTGATGGTTGAATATGAAAAACTCATGAAGTCACCGCACTTACGCCGTTTTCCAACTCAAAGCGACGTTTCTTTATATAGTCCATCAGCTTTGGTTGAATCTCAGGTGCACGAGCTGACACATCAATTTCAAGTGCATCAAGTGTGGTCAAGTCGGGTGCATTTTGGATTTGCACCATTAAAGAAGGTGGCTGCTCAATTTCAGGCTTCGGGCTCAACTGCATTAAGCGCTTACTAATAGCTGTAAGCAGTGGTTTGCGTTGTTCTGCAGTCCATTCTTTTGTATAGCCTGCAAGAGCATTTACTTCTGCAGGAGAGGCAGCAACAGCAGCGCGACTAATCAAGTCATCAAGTAATGTCTGGTACTTTGCATCGGCTGATTCTTCTGCAGGTTTGTTGCATAACAGTTCGGCTTCTTGTTGAAGTTTCTGCAAGTTAGCAACAGACAGATCATTATCTTGCTTGTTTGCGATAGGCCCTAAAACTTGCTCAATTTCATTTACTGGCTCAGGCTCAGCAACATTAATTTCAGGTTTGGCCACAACTGTTTCTGCAGGCGATTCAAGACTTCCACCGCTTACAGCAATTAATGCTTTGGCATGCGTTTCAGCATGTTCTTGCACTAAATGCACCAAGCCACGGTTTAAAAGCACCAAGTCATTTGCGCTGTTTTTCCACTTAAAGCCCTTGCTCAATTCCTCAGTTAGAACTGATGGGGTGAAGCATTGAATACCCTTGGCAGGCACTTCTTTGACTGCTTCTGGTACCTGTATTTCACCAATAGTCATAAACACGATCGCAATGCGGAATTCATGGTCAGTATCAAAAAATACAGTGGCAGGGAAGTTTCCAATAGCATCAAATACAGTCGCGTCTTTATGACGGCATTCGATTGATTGACCTGCAGCCATGGCCGCAAAAGCTTCATTACCCGTTAAAATACTCATGCTGCAAACTCCTGTGTTGGCTTCACATTTCGGCATAATTTCAGCTCAACCGAATCCACTAATAAATTGTCATCAAAAACCATTTTTTCTGCTTGGCTGAAAGTAGGTGCTTCAACCTGACCAGTGATAAAACCACGCCCGCCTTGTACTTTGGCCTTGTAAGACCAAACATAATTTTTCTTCATGTTCTTATCCCTTTAATGCTTTGCGTAGGTACGGGTCCACGTCATCCTGACGTAGTAACCAAGCTTTGTAGTCACTCGGCAGGTCATCAATGTAAGTACCTTTGTATTTGCCGAATGTGATTGTTTTCGGAATACGTGCTGTTTCAGACATCATGTAAAGCGAGTTCATATCTTTGATGCCCAGCTCGCCAACCAACACCTCAAGTAATACACCAGTGAAGTAAATGTCATATTTCGCGTTATGAGCATTGCGCAAATGCTTACGAGCCTTTTCTTTGTCTTCATTGATTTGGTAATACAAGGCGCCAAGCGTATGACTATCTGATTCAGGCCATAGCATCCGAGCAAGTGCCATAGTACAAATTGCTTTCACTTCAATTTTTGGGTCGCACTTTTTAACTGCTGCAACGTCATAATCAATGTTGTGACCGATCATGTATTTGACTGTGGTAGGCAAGCGGAATGTTTCATAGCTTGGCTTGCCTGCAATGTCGGATTCCAAAATGTGATGCACTGCCATCGCACCAAAAGAGATGCGTTCTGGGCATGAAAAGTATTCATCAAAATTCAATTCATGCCCCACGTGCAAAGCGCCATCTATAAAGTCGCAAGGCGAATACGAAATCTCAATCGGATATCCGTTCATGTCATGAGTTTCGGTGTCTAAAATGATTGCGTTCATGCGATAGCAGCCTCTTTGTTACTGTTTAAAATGTGTGTTTTTACTGTCTGGAAGTCAGCGGCATTGATTGCTAAAAGACTGTCAATTCCTTGTTCTTCACAGAACGTCATGACATCAATATCGTTTTGGGCAAGCAGTTCTTGAAGTTCATCGCGCTGTTCATCCGTGATGCCTAAAAACTCTTTTGGCCCAATCCATTTGTTCAATTCTTTGTTGAATGTGCATTCCAGTCGCTTTGCATGGTGAAGTAGAGTTTTGCGCATAACGTCGTAATAACGATGCTCTTTAACCAAAGAAGCTGTCAGTTCGTTAATATCGCCAGCATGCTTTGCTTCATTGCAGCTTTGCTCCCAGTTACCCAAGTCTTGCTGAGCCTTTTGCTCTTCAAGCTGTGCAGGGGTTAGTGTGTTGATATGGCCCTTGGCTTGATTAATTAAGTCAGCCAAAAAGCGCGGGTGCTCTTTCAGATCAGGCACCCAAACCTCGCCCGTTTCACCCCCTAAAGCACCTGAGTTTTTAGCGTGGTGAGTAGGGGATGGCTTAAAGCTAATTACACGTGCACTTTTACCTTCACTGGTAGTGACAGTGGTCAAATAACCCATGATGTCTGCAATGCGATAAAGCATATTTCGGTTTTTACCGCCTAAGTCTGGACGGTAAATAACTTGGTCGCCTGAGTTGTCTTCTGATGCGTGAGCAATGAACACAACGTCTTTACCCGAACTGACCAAGTTGTTCACGTATTGAGTGAAAATGTTGTTGGCCAAACCCTGAGCCTTAAGCTTGAGTGAACCATCCTTTTGACGGTTTTCACGGTTGCCAAGCAGGTGGGTTTTAATGCTTTCAAGCATTGCGCCCACGGTATCAATCACAACAGTGTTATACGGTGCTAAATCCTGCAGGGTGATATTTGCAACATCAGACCATTGCTGAACAGGAACCACAGCACCACGACGTAGCTCACCAGTACGGTGTGCACCTTTGTCAAAGTCAAAAGAAATGGCTTTGTCACCTGTAAAACCCATAGAAGTTTTACCAAGACCAGGATCCGCATAGATGTAGGTAATGATTGCCTGAACAATTAGCGGCTGGTCAGCTGTAATAATCGGTAATGCCATGATTACATCCCTCCCATGCGGCGGCTTCTGCGTCGGTGGTCGCCATATTCTTTGCTAGAAAAGAAGCCAGTATCCTGCAGAATTTGGTTATATTCGCGGTTACGATTCGCTTTGCGAGCTGTTTCCAAAGCACTAAATACCCAGTCATTAGCAACTGTTCTAAACACCTTTTTCAAACTACCGTCAGTATTAACTGCAAATACATCAATGTTTGAAAAGTAGTTTTCAGAGCGCATATTACGTTTCAGCTTTAGTGCATAAAAACGGGTTTTTGTTGTGCCCACACGGTAAATTTCAAAGCTGCCCTCATGACGTACAAAGGCTGAAAAGTACTGTGTGTCGGTAACTTCAATCGGCATGCTTATTTTCGGAAGATCATCAACTCGGAACTTTAAAAAGCCTGAGTACAAGTCTGAAAAGTTAAGCTGTGACTTTTGGTTTAAAGGAGTCCAATCGCTTGAACCATCCTCTGACCAATAAACGTCCTTGCCATCACCAAGGGCAGTGAACACTTGTTCTGGAGTTGCAAAATTCATGATTCATCTCCCACGGTAACTAAACGGTGTTTTTCGATGTGCGCTTTGATTAGCGCATTCATGTTTCGGTGATCGATGTGATCGGTAAAGTCGTTATAGCGTTTGCCAGTTGCATCAAAGACCTGAACGTCATCAAGACTGGTGACATCAACAGCGGTAAATTCAGAACCTGGAACGCCGTAATTATCTTCAAATGCTTCAACTTCAAAAGTTGTAGTGATGCGGAAACCATCTAAACGAATTACCGCCTGACCTTTGTTGGCGTCAGTCATACGAAGTTGTAAAAGCTCGTACTGAGATGGCGCAGTGTTCGCTGTGAAAGCGGGTGTGTAAGTCGTTGGCTCTGGTGTGTAGGTGACAGCCAAAGCGCCCACTGTGGCAACTGCAGCAGCCATAGCTACAATTGGATACTTGAAAGATTGAGTTGTTGTATTCATAATTACCTCGCAGTTTGGAAAAGCACACATGATTTAGCGGTCGGTGTGCTTTTTTGTTGTCCTTGGAAGTAATTAAACCAAAGGTATAAATAAGTGTCAACTAAAAATTAAACCAAAGGTGAAAATAGGTTTAAATTATTTTTCTTATAAGGTTTAATAGACAAAAGAAAACCCACCGCTAGGGTGGGTTAAAAAAATTTTAATCTTTAATTAATTGCTAAAATCAAAACCTCATATGGCTCGTACTTTCTTTTGTTCTTATTAAACCGCTCTCTTACTAATATATCAGCTTTAACTTGGACAGTGCCGTGCAATACACTTGGCTGGACATCATCGCCAAGAATAAATTTTACTCTTTTAGTAAATAAACTTGGTATATTGCCTGCCCAGCCTGTCTCTGACCTATCTTTATCACTTGCAAAAATCAACACATCTACATTTGAGTGAGCTTCTTCACGTTCATCAGGAGTTGGAGGCTGGTATGTTTCTGGAACGTTATTAATAAATTGAGGTTCTACATTTAAGTGCTGTAATCCATCTACTTCTATTGTACTGTTTGGGGTTAAACGAGCAGGAGCTAAAGCATTAACAGTTTCTTGAGCGAGTTTTTTGGAGTCTCTTAAGGAGTTCTGATATTCTTTGATTTGTTCTGGTGAGATATTTACATCACCTGCTGCATTTATGATAACGCTATTGTATGCCTCAATAGCTGGTTGTTGAGGGGCGGAAGGGAAAAAATTAGAGTGTAGGGCTTGAGCGCCTACTACCAGTGCAGCACCAACTCCAAGAGCAACTACCGTCCTCACTTTTTCATTATTCCTTACAGTAGATTCGTAAATTTCCTCGGCTTTTTGTCGATTTTCTTCACCTATAACGTATTTTACCAAAAAATCAACAATAAAACTGCCTTCACCTACTTCCTTTACAAATACCTCAGTACTTTCGATATTTATATTTTCCATAGACATAGAAACCAACAATCTTGTCCTTTCCAATAAAGCCTCAAAGCTTTTTAAACTTTTGATAGCAATATCGACTGGTACTGGCTCATCAATCGTGAATCTAGCTCTATATTCTGCAAAAAAAATAGCAGAACCATTTTCATTAATTGTCAGTTCACCTAATTCCACTTTTACCCCCTTCTTAAATAATTACACTGGATACGCCAGTTTCGCTTTGTTACTAATTTTTTAAGTGTATTATTCTTAGCTATATATAGATATAACTAATGAAATTAAAGACTTGAAGCCGCATATAGCGGCTTTTATTTCTTTTTTTCTTCAACCATTTTTTGCCCTAACTTTCCTTCATTGCAAAGTTTAATAATTTGCTCATTACTAAGCACAGGGATGAAATGAAGGTCGCCAATTTCTTCTGAAAGAATTTTAACTTCTTCAGGGTTAAGTGTTAGTGACTCGCTATCAGCTGCAGCATTGTTAATACGCTCAATGATTTGATTCATTATTTGTTTTGGGTGCATAAGTATTCTCTATTTTTAAATTTATCCCGCCCGCCAAAACTGGCGACCTATTACTTTAAAATTCCTTCCGTTTTCTTCACTTACAATTCTGTCTGGAAACTTTTCATTCAAGCTATGAAGCACCAAAGAGCCGTCAGCTTCTTTGAATATTTGCTTCAACATGCCTTCGCCAGCTAAATACACAGCGTAAATTTCACCATCAATAATGTCCGTTTGCGCTAAGTTGATACCAACTAGGTCACCATCCTTAATGAAATCCGCCATGCTTTCGCCTTTGGCTTTAATGATTTTCATGGTTTTTTCAGTAACGCCTTTCTCTTTCATAAATGAAGGTGAAAATGGGATTTTTCCATTAATGGTGTCAAAGTGAAATTCAATTGATTCGCCAGCACCACATGAAAAGACAGCCTCAACAACATCGATCCAAACAAAATCATCTTTGTGGTCTTCGGTTGCAACCACAGTTTCAACTGTAACTAAAGGCTCAAATACTCCTGCATCTTTACCCGTTAACAACCAACCAACATCAACCTCTAGAAGTTCAGCAAGCTTTTCTAGCGTCTCTTTCCCGATTTGACCTTTCTTCCATTTAGAAGGTGCTTGCGGTGAAAGCCCAATCATTGTTGAAGCCTTTGACCATGACAATTTTTTATCATCTAAAGCTTTTTGCAATCTTTCAACAAGAGTGTTCATAAATACCCGCCTTTAACCATTGGTTAAATTATTCAATAAAAAACCACTAAATGGAATCAACCATTGGTTGCAACAAACTTTAACTCATGGTTTAATTAATTATGTTTATCTGGTTTAATAAAGGTTTAATTAATGAATCCAATGCAAAAAGCAATTGCAGCAGTTGGTGGTCGCACCATAGCAGCAAATTTATTAGGGATTTCTTATGTAGCTATTCGGAAGATGGAAGAAAAGGGCGCACTCCCGCGGACTGACTACACAGGTGAAACTAATTATGCCCAAACATTAGCCAACAACAGTCATGGACAAATTTCCAAGGAGTGGTTAATGGATAAGGCAAACCCTAAGAACTTGGCCGCTTAAATCAATTATCAACCAATTGATTTTATTTAAACACGTTCAAAGGAAGCCTAAATGAACATCATCGATGCGGCATATCACACGGTGCATGACTACCCAGGTGGGGCAAATGCTCTAGCACCTAGACTCGGCATTAAAAGCCCAGCCGTGCTGAATAGCAAAGTGAATCCAAATACGGATACCCATCACATTACGCTTGCTGAAGCTTCAAAACTAATGGGAATCACAAACGATTACCGTATTTTGCATGCACTTAATGCAGAGCACGGAAAGGTTGCAATTGATTTACCCAAAATTCCCGAATGCCGAGATACAGCACTGACTGAATTGGTGTTGAACATGGGAATCAGTGGCGGTGACATTCAATCGGTTTTTAAAGAAATGATGCTCGATGGTCGTATTACGCGCGGTGAAGCGGTGGATATGTCACGAGTCATAAACAAACTGCACAAGATATTGGCTGAACTGGATGCCAAGGTACACGCTTGTGTTGAAGGCAAAGAAAAAGCCTGATGGTTGAGATCAGGCTTTTGTATTCAAAACTTAGAGGGCATTGAATGAACACAAATTTAGCACATGAACCACCGCTACCTCAAGGGCAAGTAGTTCATTTCCCAAAAAATGAGCGCAAAGCGATGTCGAATAAAGAAGAGCGCTACACCAAGATGCCTAACACGTTAATTGATAGTCAGATTATGGCTCAGTTAAACGATAAGGCATTTAAGTGTTTAATGTTTGTCATGCGCCAAACTATAGGGTTTGATCGCGCATCACATCCAATTGCTATTACTCAATTTCAAAAGTATTGCGGGATTAAAAAACGCGACACGGTTATGTCATGTATTCGCGATCTGGAAGAACTTGGTTTGATCAAAGTTGAGAGAACAACAGGCTGTCTAAATGAATATTTATTCACTCCTGACCAGTACCGCGAAAAGGGACTAGTACCAAATGAGGGTAGTACCCTTAAAGGTGATGGGACTAGTACCACCAAACGGGACG
>DBIN01000057.1:0-10900 GCA_002296655.1 Acinetobacter sp. UBA801 | reverse complement strand
ACCAAACGGGACGGGACTAGTACCGTTGAACGGGGCACTATTAAAGAAACACTTAAAGAAACATTTAAAGAAAACTTTAAAGAGAGAAATACGCAGCAAAATCCAGTAGATCAGGTATTGAATCTCTGGACACCAGATTTGCATTCTTTGAATTCTTGGTTGCAACGATCAGGTGAATTGCCAATGACACAAGATCAAGTGAATCAGGTTTTGCTGGAGGTCAATGCGCATTACGAGCAAAAGTTTAAATCTGGGCTGATTACAGAAACTCAGATGTATTCAAATTTTGTGAAATGGATTAAGCGAAAGTTTTCACGCAATACAAATACCCACCAACACAAACAAAGCCAAGTTAGCACTTCACGCAACGTCAACGACGCATGGGGCGATGTAACTCAGTATGCGCCTTGCTCAACTGACGATATCGATTTGGGGGGCCTTGTATGAACTCAATTGCAGCTGTATCAGGATTTAATTTCCAAGTGAGTAGTGACATTTGTCCCATCCACAGTGAACTCAAAATCAAAGCAGGGAGTAGTTTAATTTGTGGAACCTGTGCCAAAGAAAACGTGATTCAAAGCAACCTTGAACACCAAAAAGCAGTTGATGCCATGGTGCGTAAAAAACACTTTGAAGGCGCTAGACTCCCAAACCGACATGCAAAAAGCGGTTTCAATGAGTACATCACTCACAACGATGGCCAACGAAATGCCAAAGCACTTTGCGTGAAATACACCAAGGATTTTATTGCAGGTCGTCCACGCAATTTGATCATGGTTGGGCGTACTGGCACAGGTAAAACGCATCTGTCTTGCGCCGTGGCTCGAAACGCTTTGGACAAGGGCAAATTCGCAAGATACATCACGTCTGAAGACATGGCGGCAGAAATTGCCAATGCATGGACTAAGCCCGATGACACCGAAGCACAAGCCGTTTATCGATTCACTGAGTATGACTTACTGATTTTGGATGAATACGGTTTGCATGATCGGCATGAGAACAGACTTCAGCTGGTGCACAAAGTGCTGTACGCACGTTATGACGAAGGCAAGCCAACGATGCTCATTTC
Organism: Acinetobacter sp. UBA801; assembly: GCA_002296655.1. Taxonomy (GTDB): domain Bacteria; phylum Pseudomonadota; class Gammaproteobacteria; order Pseudomonadales; family Moraxellaceae; genus Acinetobacter. The sequence goes on along the minus strand of DBIN01000057.1, from coordinate 9,831 downwards.
AAATTATACGTTAGAAGAATTGCGCAAAGATTTAGGTGATCGACTGTGGTCCCGTTTTCAACATGATGGGTTGGAGGTTGTGGAATGCAACTGGGCAGATCAGCGAGTAGGGGGTGCAGTGTGAGCAAAACAGTTGAAGATTTCTTAAAGAATGGCGGAGTTATTACACAAGTTGAAAGCGCGTTTGATAAAACAAGGAAGCTCACATTTGAAGATCAGTTAAATATTTTGCTTTTCGCATGCTATGCAACTCAGTTGTTCACTGTGAAAGATATTCAAGAAGCCGTTATTGATGCACACAGGGCAACTGTTTATAGCCAACTGCAAAATTTTGTTGAATGGCGATATTTGGAGCGTGTTTCAGGTAGTCACTACAAGGCAACGCAGTACGCAAAAGACATCATGAATGTTGAAAGGGAGTTGAAGGCATGAATTTAACAATCGAGCAAATGCGGGAAATTGTGGCTGGTGCGCCTGTGGGAGCGACAGATTTTCTACATGTTACCTACTTCCAAAAAAGAAATGCAGTTGAGTTGTATTACTGGGAGGAGGATCAATGGAAATTTACTAGCTATTCCGAGCGTTTTAAGCACCTTCTAGTTTGTCTTGGGGGTCTGCGCGCAACCATCGCAGACCACGACTGCACCGACTACGTGACTGATATTAGAAATCACATTAGCCCAATGACAATTGTGCAGGGGGATTTATGAGTGATTTTATTACTGATGTTGAGCAACAGTACGAGGTGTACTGCAAAATCGCAGAAGAACACGGATTTATTGATCTTAATGCTAAGAAAAACAGCTTTCGGTGCACAACTAAATTAAATGAATTTAATGCTGGATGGATTGCGTTTACTGGTGCTGTCGCTACGGTGCGTGATGAACAACAATCCATCATCGACCAACTAAACAGTGTTTTAGAAGAGCGTACCAAAGAGTGGCTTCAGGCAATTGAGTGCCGAAGTTACTTTGAAAATGTAGCTAAACCATTGAAAGAGGAAAATTACAATCTAAAAGCCCAGCTTAACAACATGGAGCAGTGCTATATCCAGCTCAAGCAAGAACACAATGAGCTAATCGCATTCAACACTGTGCAGGATCGTAAGCAGAAAGCTGCGGAAAAAGTTGCTGAGAAATATAAGCGAAAAGTTTTAATGATTGCTGATCTTTTACGTGATTCCACTGATAAGGATATGACATTGAAAGCCATTCAAACAGTCATAGAACGGGTAAGTGAACATGTGTAAATTCTGTGGCCGCTTAAAAGGCGGTTTGGTTTGTGGGTACTGTGGCTGGGTGCCAAGTCGTGTGATGTATGCATTGCGAGGTGCCAGTGACTAGCATCTCACTTGCTGAATACAAAAAACTTTATGGCGGTGGTCGTAAGACTGCCACCAAGCGTAAAAACAAAGTCAAAGGCGTAAAGGTGGAAAGTGTAGGTGAGGCAGCACTGATCCAACAGCTTAAAACTTTAAAAATTGAATTTGAGCAGGAGTTTCAATTTCACCCAACAAGAAAATGGCGGGCAGATTTTCATATCAAGAATACGAAGCTGCTGATCGAAGTTGAAGGGGGTATCTGGTCAGGTGGCAGGCATACACGGGGGAAGGGCTACATAGGGGACATGGAAAAATACAACGCAGCAACAATGATGGGTTATCAGGTTTTACGGTTCAGCACAGAGCAAGTGACAAGCCGATTTGCGATTAAACAGATTGAAGGGTTGGTGAAGGGATGAATGCAGCAGTGGCGGAAAAGTTTGAACAATTTGAATGGCTGACTCATGGCATTACTGCTAAGTCGCCAAATTTTGAACCAAATGTGCGTGGCACTGGAGAGAAGCCTTTGAATTATGAAGATCGCTTGGGTGCTATTGCATCTATGGAGACACAGTTAGCCAAGTCAGTTACGGCTTTGATTGTATTTGATGGTAAATGCGAGAGTGATTACGAATATGTTCGTGGGCATCTGGTAAATATCATGCTTAAAAACGCCATGGCAGATAAAAAGCGCGAACCTGAACACATCACAATAAATCACATGGCGTACCTGATTGCGCGTATGGTCATAGACTTTGCATTGGATCCTCAGCTTGAGGCTAATTTCACTGCACAGGGGCGTTTGTATTACGCGGGTATTAATTGCCACCAGATGACGGTAGATAACTATCGAAAAACTTGGAAACCGTATGAAGCAATGATGGAAATCGCTATAGAATCAGCGATAGATGAGGCATCAAAGGCAATTGAAATGTATAAAAAAAATACTTACAAAGAATTGCGTACTTAAAGATTCCATTTAAACGGAATCTAAGCTATAGTTTTTATAAGATGGTCATATTATGGCTGTCTAGCTTAATTTGTGTGAAAGCAAATGACGATCAGGAAAGACTGATAATTACCGTAAGAGCTCACAGAAACGTGGGCTTTTCTTATTGTTTTTTATGTATTTAAATATAATAATGGGGTATATCATTAAAATAAGAGTAATCAAATGAACAATAAAAGAGTGGTGATTTTAGGTGTAGTGTTATTTGTGCTTGTGTGTGTATTGTGCTTTTATGTGCATAGCGCTTCTAAAGAAAAAATCACAGCATTAGAGGGGCTTTCTCAAGGGAATAGCATATCTAAATAGGCTAAGATTTTGTTTATATTTAAATTTATTTTTATTTTTTGATATATTTTGCCAATGAGTATTGGTCCGTTAATCTTCAATATAGCGAGCAGAAACTTGCTGTAGTTTCTGAATGATCTTTTAAGGTCCTTAGTTTATAGCCCGCACTACACCTAGAGCGGGCTTTTTTTATGGCGGCTTTCTTTATTCGTAGTGGTTTAAATTGAATGCCGCCACCCAGATTATTTTAGGAGATGATGATGCTCCGATTCTTGATGTGTTTATTCGGTTTCCATGGTGCAGCCGAGATTGACCACACGATTGATGATGAAGAAATCAAAGTGTGTCGAGAATGTTTAAAAGAGATTGATTAATTTCTCCATCGCCGGACGGATTTCGGCACATAAGACCCCGCTGAATACTGGTTATTGGCGGGGTTTTTCTTTTCTTATTGGTGGTACCCATGACAGACAAAGTACAAGCGAAACAAGACTTAGAATTTTGCAGTGCTGAGCTGTCTAAGTATCAGAATCTCAGTAGATCAGGATTGACGCGTGTTGAGATGCTAGCGATAGACGGCATCATGCGCCGATTGAAAGAGCGAATTAGAAACTTACGGAATGTATTGCTGTGAAACGACCGATGCCGCCTCAAAGCTTACTTGATCTTGATCCTGAAGACCCTGTGGGGTTTGAGGCAGCACCTGAATTAAAAGAATGGATTTTAAAAACATTCATTGATGAAGGTGGTGAGTTACACAATCCTGATCACATGCATATATCGCCATGGGATGATGATTTATTCATGGTGCTATGGGCATCAAGTGGATTTAAAAAGTCTGAAAAAATTGTTCTGGGTCAGACTGAAAAGTTTGCACCGATGGCGGGCGGCTGGCGAAAGTTGCGTCAAGAAAAACAGATGATCGATTGGTTTGGTTGTGTGCCGAATTTCATCATCACAATTGATGCTTGGTTTGCACACAAAGCCAGTGATACTGATTTTTGTGCGTTGATCGAACATGAGCTTTATCACATTGGTGCCAAGCGCGATGAGGATGGCAATTATTTGGTGAGTCAATCCACTGGTGAGTACAAGTATTACCTAAGACCACATGATGTTGAAGAATTCCACGGGGTTGTTCAGCGTTACGGTGCATCACCAGATGTCCAGAAAATGGTGGAGCTTGTAAATGATGGTCCTACAATCGGCAAGGCAAAAATTGCTCATGCATGTGGTACGTGTTTATTGAAGTTGGCTTAAATTTTTTTGCCTGTTTTGCTAGACGTAGCTAGACAAAGGGGTGTTTATGGCAGCACTAAAAGAGCCTGTAAAAATATTTATAGTTCAAGCTCTTGCATGCCGTGATACCCCTCAAGAGGTGGCAGATCAGGTCTTGCAAGAATTTGGTGTAAAGATTGATAGAAAGCAATGCCAACTTTACGATCCAACCAAAGCGGCTGGTAAAAATCTAAGTAAGAAATTTGTCGATTTATTCCACAAGACACGCGCCGATTTTGATGCTGGCTTAATTGACATTCCAATTGCCAACAAACATTACCGCTTAAAGCAATATCAGAAGCAGCTAGAACGCAATGCAAAGAACACAGTGATGTCACTCAAGATTCTTGAACAGGCGGCAAAAGACTGCGGTGGGCAGTTTACGAATAAACAAGAAATCACAGGTGCAGGTGGTGGGCCGATTCAGAACGAAAATACAGTAGTTGTTACTGCCACTGATGAGCAGGTAAGGCAGGCGATAAATGAACTCGAGAGTGAATATTGACCCCGTCAAATTAAAAGCAAAAAGAATCAAGTGTGAAGATGAGCATTTGTTTTTTACTCGGGCATTTTTCCTGCCACGTATGGGGTTTAAATTCTTGGTGAATTGGCACCATGAATATATTGCCGATGCGATCGACAAAGTCATTAGTGGTGAAATTCCTAACCTAGTGATTAACGTACCACCAGGCAGTGGTAAAACTGAATTACTTACAAACCTGATTGCACGGGGGATTGGGCGTAACCAGCGTTCACGCTTTCTGTATTTATCATTTTCACAGTCTTTGGTTGAGGATGTTTCGGCCACAGCTCGAAATATCGTGAAGTCACCAGACTTTCAAGCCTTATGGCCAGTCAAAATTTCAACCAGTACCGATGCAAAAGCATCATGGAAAACCACTGTAGATGGCTATGAAGCGGGACATGTGTATAGCGCCTCGATGGGTGGTCAGGTTACAGGGCGTCGTGCTGGTACCTTAGCTGATGTTGGATTTACAGGGGCAATCATTCTTGATGACCCACTTAAGCCTGAGGATGCATTCAGTAAGACGGCACGTAATAAGGCAAACCGTAAGATTTTGAACACGGTCAACTCACGTAAAGCTAAGTCATCCACACCGATTATTTTGATCATGCAACGTTTGCACGTTGAGGATCCGACTAACTTTGTGATGACTGGCAACGTACCAGGTGAATGGCATCAAATTTCAATCCCTGCATTGATTGATGATGATTACATTCAGTCACTGCCTGAGCATATTCAAAAAAAGGTACCACGAGACGTTGAGCGAGACGAAAAAGGGCGTCAAAGCTATTGGCCATTGAAAGAATCATTGCAGTCTTTGCTGCAGTTGGAGAAAGGTGGCCAAGATAAGGATGGTGCAACGGTATCACGCTACACATTCAGCAGTCAGTACATGCAGCGACCTAAGAAATTGGGTGGCGATCTGATCAAGGGTGAGTGGTTTGGTGAGTATCACGAATTGCCTGAACTGGCTTGGCGTGCTGTGTATGTTGATACCGCTCAAAAGGTCAAAGAAGAAAACGACTTCACTGTCTTTCTTTTGGTTGGCATGGGGGTAGATGGCAAGCTTTATCTGATTGATCTGTTGCGTGGAAAATGGGAAGCGCCTGAGATGAATAAGAAAGCGAAAGCATTTATCGATAAGCATAAAGCGTATGACTTCACAACAAAGCCACTTCGATACATGAAAGTTGAGGATAAGGCACATGGAACTCAACTGGTGCAGTCATGGCAGAAATATGGCGGCATCCCAATTATTCCTGTTCAACGTGAAAAAGACAAATTGACCCGCTTTATGGATGTGGCACCACACTTGGAAAACAACTTTGATGTTTATCCAGAAAATCAGAATAGATTTGTCATGCTTCCACGTAATGCAACTTGGAAGCAATCCTTCCTAGATGAGTGTGAGGCATTTAACGCCCAAATGACCCATGACCATGACGACCAAGTCGATACCTTAATTGATGCGATTGAAGATTCAGTCGTGATGTTGAATTACAGCCCACCAGCGGCATAAGGTTTTAAATATGGCTAAGAAAAAACGCAAACCCAAAAGTCAAAAGCCTGTGTCGGGTAACTTAAGTGTGCATGAGGCTGAACAGGCGCTACTCAATTATTTGACTAAAATGCCTGATGTAGACGAGGTATTGCGTAAAGCAGGTATTACCCGACATCGCTTAAAAGTCATGATGTATGACGATGAAGTATATCAGGCTATTGAGAAGCGACAGGATAAACTGGAAAGTGCTCCATGGCGGCTAGAGCCAGCAGAAGGTATAGAAACTGAAATTCTGTACGCACATCTTCGTGAATGGTGGTCTGAAATCATTTTAGGTGCACAAAACGCGCGATGGTACGGATATTCTGTGCTTGAGGGAATTTACTCCAGACCTGAAAACCCAAAGCTTCATATTCAAGGTGATACTGTTACACCTTTCATAGGCTTTGAATGGATTGGTGAAAAGCCTCTGCAATGGTATGAGCCAAAGAGTAATGGAAGTTTGCTTCTTTTAAAGAACTACAACCACACACATCAGGATCAGGAAGTAGATCAGCGTTTTAAGCATTTCTTAACACGTTGTAAATCTACATTTGAAAATCCTTATGGAGAGGCATTGCTTAGTCGTTTGTACTGGGTTTGGTTCTTTAAAACGAATGGCTTTAAGTTCTGGTCAAAATTTGTGGAAAAGTACGGTATGCCATTATTGGTAGGCAAGTCATCCACTGGCCACAATCAAGATATGCGGGATGCATTGCTAAAGGCGCATGCAACTTCTGTTCTAGCGATTTCAAGTATGGACTCTGTAGAACTGCATAGTGCATCGGCTGTAGGTAATGGCTCGCAAGCGTATGAAACATTCGACAAGAATTTGGAACGCCGTATTCAAAAGGTGGTTTTAGGTCAGACGCTCACCAGTGGTACTGATGGATCAGGCTCGCGTGCTTTGGGTGATGTGCATTTGGAAGTCCAAAATGCGAAATACCGTGCGGACATTCGGATGATTACCCCAACAGTGCAGGCAATTATTAATGCATTGTGCGATCTGAACGGTTGGAAGCGCAGACAGATTATTCTTGGCGAGGAAAAGTCACTTGAACCTGAAAAGGCAGAACGCGATGTGAAGCTAAGAAATGCTGGTGCAGTCTTAACACCACAATACTTTAAGCGAGAATACGGGCTAGAGGATGGCGATGTGATTGAACAAGTTCAGACAGGTTTCAATCAATTCACAGCATTACCGCGTCAAGCATTCAACTTTAAGGCATCGGCAAACAAGCTAACAGATGCCCAACAAGAAGTTGAGGAATTGACGGATGGTCAGGACGATTTAACGCTGCTGAGTAATGCCGAGATTCGGCAGTTAGCAAGCACGTCAGACAGTCCTGAAGCATTGGCGTTCAATCTTATGCAGCTTATTCCAAAAGCCACTAAAACCGAGTTCACAGCCAAGCTAGATCAGGCTTTGTATGCTGCGGATATTTTGGGATATATGGCTGCGGGTAAAGGAGAATAACATTGCAGCCAGTTACGTTCCTTGAAGCATTACGCTATGCACATCAGCGCAAGATTCTATTGCCCGATGAGTTTTATTCGTTGGATTTAAAAACACGGCAAATGGCAACTACGGTTAGCTTTTTGTCGAGTCTTGAACAGATCGAAACAGTCATTAAGGCAGCCAATAAAGCAATTGCAGATGGTGGTACGTTCAAGGATTTTCAGAAGTTAATCAAAGAATCTGACATCATTTTGCCAAAGCATTATCTAGACAACGTATTTCGTACCAACATTCAAAATGCGTATGGTCATGGTCGCTGGATTCAGCAAAACCGAAATAAGGCTAGACGCCCTTATCTGATGTACTCGGCTATTAATGACAGTCGGGTGCGTCCAAGCCACTTGGCTTTAGATAAGATTGTTTTGCCGTTTGAGCATCCATTTTGGCTGACACACTACCCGCCACTTTCTTTCCGTTGCAGATGCACCGTAATCGCCTTAACCGAAAAACAGGCCTTGAAATATGGCATCACAGCAGATGACAAACTGCCTGATGTTGCTGAGGCATTGGACTGGTCTTCGCATCCTTTGCAGTTTGGTGAGCTTGAATCACTGGTCGATAAAAAGATTGCTGATTCATCACTGGATAAAGAGTTCTTGCTTGAGCAAAAGCAAGTTATTCAAGCTGAGTGGACTGCATCTAAAAAGCTGACAAGTCTGTTTGCGCCGATGGATGACAAGAGTCGGGATTTGTTCAATACGATTGCGGATACAGTGATTCCACTTGATCCGCAAATACGTCCTACTGCAATTCGGACGTTTATTGATTATGTGCAGGGCAATGACACTGCTTTGACCAGCTATTTAAATGCATCTGTAGCGTCACTGGCTGATGATGTGCTGAAACGGTGGCTGAGTACTGACATGGCAGCAATTCAGGCTGTGGCAAGCAATAAGGCTTCAACTGTGGTGGGGACTGCGACTATTCAGCAAGTGGCAGGGTATCAACTTGGGCAAACGGTTCAATTTAATGCGCCGTTGCTCATGGCTGATTCCTCAGGCGACGTTGTAATTCAGATTCAAAACGCCAAAGGTTTAGGTATTGATCTGGAAAAGCTAAATGCGGGGCAAGGAGTTTTGATTCCATTTGGCTTGTCATTTGAGGTTGTTGCGATTGAAACGAGTCAAGGCAAGCTGATCTATACGCTCAAGCCTTTGCTGAATTGATATAAATATGAATATGACCGCCTTAATGGGCGGTTTTTTTATGGAGCATGAAAAATGCCAGTAGAGGAAACACAGGACAAGTATTGTTTTCGGCTTGGTGATCTGAACGTCAATCAAGCTGAAGAAGGCAAGAAAAAACGCACATTCTCAGGCGTGGCATATAGCGGTGAAGTGATTACAGACCATTGGTATTGGGACCGCATTATTTTTGATTTGGATTCTATGCAAATTAAAGGGCGTATTCCTGCACTACTCGACCACTCACCACGCCAACGTGCAGGTGTCATTAATGAATACAACATTAATCACCAACAAGGTTTAGTCGTTTCAGGCGACTTAATGAGCAACGAGTTCGGCACCGAAGTTGCCCGTGACTCTGACGATGGTTTTCCGTGGCAAATGTCGGTTCGTATTGAGCCGTCATCAGTCGAAGAAATTCAGGCTGATGCATCTGTCACGGTCAATGGAAAAGTTCACCAAGGACCAATCACGGTATTTCGTGGTGGTCGTATTCGTGAAGTGTCTTTCTGTGCTTTGGGTGCAGATGACAACACAAACGCCGTGGCAGCGAGCCATAACCCAACACAATCTAGCAAAGAGGACACCGACGTGACCGAATTAGAAAAAGCACAACAGGCCAAAGAGCAGGCAGAGCGTGAACGTGATGATGCCCTAGCTGAACTTAAGCAATTCAAAGCACAAAAGCGTGCTGAAGATATTGCAGCGCTTGAAGCTGAACTTAAAACACAATTCAGTGCTGATGATAAAACTGCATATACAAATATGGATGACTCGGTCTTTGCCTTTACAGCAAAGCAGTTACGCCAATTTTCTGCAGGTAATCAGCAACCACCAGCTGGTCAACAACAGCAGCAAGCGCCGTTAGCAAATCCAACCTTGGCACACTTATTCAGCCACCAAGCCAATCTGCAAGGTGGACAGGAGCCATCGGGTAACCAAGAACACCAATTATCTGCAGGTGCTAAAGCATTTGCGGCACAGCAAAAGGGGAAGTAATCCATGACTACTGTTTCAGCTACACATGAATCACGTCCATTTAATTTGGATGTAGGTAAGACACGCCGTGTTAATGCCAAGGTCACAACTGCTACGGCATACAAAGAAGGCGATCTATTGGCACTTTCTGCGGCAAACGTACTCACCCAAGCGGCAGATGAGTAGAATTG
>DBIN01000054.1 GCA_002296655.1 Acinetobacter sp. UBA801 | reverse complement strand
TCATGATGGCTGAAGATCCTGATCCAAGGACTGACAAGGTTGGCATTAATACTATGTTGCAGTGCGACCGAAGCGATCGAGGTATTAGGATTTTTACAGGCATTGACAATACTGAGTTTGAATTCTTTGCTGTATGTTCTGCGTTTTTTAGCAACAGGAGGTGTTGCTGAATATATATCCATGTTCATGGATTAAGTCCCCACTTGTTTTTAGGTGGGAACTAAATTAAGGCTTATAGGATCGCTTGGTAAGGCTGTGTTAGCCGGATGCTTACATCTTTATTAACAATAAAAACGAGATAAACAGGATGATGCAACATTTAAAGGATTATATTTTTGCTGAAACTGAAAATTATCGTGGATGGGTTGCACCTGAGTTTCATGATTTAGCGATGCAATTTAGTCGTTTGCAAAATGCACGTAGCCAACAGGGTGGAGCGGCTTTAGCGGTGTACTTTCAAGGTGAGAAAGTCGTCGATATTTACACAGGTAAAAAGTCGCCAGATCAAGACTGGCAAGCCGATACGTTATCTGTATGTTATTCCACAGGCAAAGGTGTATTGGCGACACTGGCGCATATTTTAGTCAGTCACGGACTGATCGATTACGATACTCCAATTTATCTATACTGGCCCGAATTTGCCCAAAATGGCAAAGCATTGATGACCTTAAGGCATGTATTGAGTCATCAAAGTGGTTTATATGATATCCGTAATATTATTGCCGATGCGACTGAAATGGCAGACTGGTCGCACATGTTGAATGTGTTAGTTCAAGCCAAGCCACGTTTTGATGTAGCGAGTGAGGCAGCATATCAACCTTTAACTTTTGGCTGGCTAGTCGGTGGGATTTTAGAAAAAGCGACGGGTCAAACATTGGCTGAACTGATGCAGCAATACTTGGTTGAACCTTTGGCTTTGGATGGGGCGTATTTTGGTGTGCCCGCATCTGAGCTTTCCCGTGTTGCGCGGCCATTTAAAATTGTTGTGACTTCAGCACCAGCAGATACATCACCCGCAAATAAAAAGACAGTTAAAATTCAAAACCAAGCTAAAACTCGCACACGACCTGTATCAATAGTCGATAAAGTTATTGCATGGAGTGGGCAAAATCCACAAGACTTTCAGGATGGCATGATTCCCAAAGGCATGAAAAATTTTAGTTTTTTTAGCGATACAGGTTTACAAGCCGTAATTCCTGCTGCCAATGGTGTTTTTACTGCTCAAAGTTTGGCATGTATCTATGCAATGTTAGCGCAGGGTGGATCATGGCAAGGTCGGCAATTGATTCAGCCTGAAGTTTTTCAGCAATTAAGCCAAGTGCAATTTGTGCAGCGTGATCGGGTCATGCCTATCCCGATGCATTGGCGATTGGGCTATCACCGTGTATTGAGTTTGGGTAAACGCTCTCAAGGTTTTGGCCATATGGGTTTTAATGGCTCGGGCGCGTGGTGTGATCCAGACCGACAACTCAGTTTTGCTTATACCCATAATTTTGCTGCAGGTTCTTTAATTGGTGATTATCGACTTTGGGGACTGAGTCAGGAAGCCATTCGCTGTGCAGATCGGCAATTGCAAGGGCGTAAAGGCTGGTTTTAGGCGTGATTGTGCGTTCACTCTTTGCCAAAAAAACAGTATGCTTAGACCTGTAAAAAGGAGCATTCATGTATCAGGTACTTGCGCGTAAATATCGTCCTCGTAATTTTAATGAATTGGTGGGACAAAACCATGTATCACGGGCATTGAGCAGTGCTTTAGAACGTGGGCGTTTGCACCATGCTTATCTTTTTACGGGAACACGTGGTGTGGGTAAAACCACCATTGCGCGTATTTTGGCCAAATGCCTGAACTGTGAAACAGGCGTGACATCTACCCCGTGTGAAGTGTGTCCGACCTGTACCGCGGTTAATGATGGTCGTTTTATTGATTTAATCGAAATTGATGCGGCGTCGCGTACCAAAGTTGAAGATACACGCGAGTTACTCGATAATGTACCTTATGCACCAACTCAGGGGCGTTTTAAGGTCTATCTGATTGACGAAGTGCACATGCTGTCTACGCATTCATTCAATGCTTTGCTGAAAACTTTGGAAGAACCGCCCGAGCATGTGAAGTTTCTATTTGCGACCACAGACCCACAAAAACTCCCTATTACTGTGATTTCTCGCTGTTTGCAATTTACTTTGCGTCCCTTGCAGGTCGATGAAATTACTAGTCATTTAACGGATATTTTAGCCAAAGAACAGATTGTGGCAGAGCAAAATGCGATTTGGCAGATTGCTGAATCTGCGCAAGGTTCTTTGCGTGATGCGATGTCTTTGACAGACCAAGCCATTGCTTATGGTCAGGGCGAAATTCATCATCAAGATGTGAAAGACATGCTAGGTCTAATTGACCGCACCATTATCTATGATTTGATTTTAGCGATCCATCAAAACCAACAGCAGCGTGTAAGTCAACTCTTATTACAATTTAGACAACAAGCTTTAGATGTATCTTTGGTGTTGGATCAGTTGATTTCGACACTGCATGAATTGGCAATCATGCAATATTTGCCAGATTTAAATCTGAAATACAGTGCTGAAATTAATAAAAAAATTCAGCAGCTTGCAGGTGTAATCTCTGCACAAGATTTACAGTTGTATTATCAAATTGCCTGTAAAGGACGCGCTGATTTACAAATTGCGGTGACCCAAGAACAAGGCTTTGAAATGTGCGTACTGCGTTTACTTGCATTTCGACCTTTGCAAGCCAATGAAGTGTTGGTTGCTGCACCACAAAACACTGAGCAAGCAGCGACTACGCAACCCGTTGCCCAGATGGAACAAGCTCAACAAGCTGTGGCAACTCCAAATACAATGCAAACAGAACAGCATGTGACTGCATTTAATGCTGTTGCAACACCTGATCTTCAATCTGAGCATACAGATGTGCCTGATCTTGATGGATTTGACTATCAAGATGATGTTTACTCAGATCACACCACGGCACAGACCCCTATTGTAGAATCTTCCTCAGATGATTTTTTAGATGAGGATGAGCCTGAAGCTTTAACACATCAAGGTCAACATGCGACTCAGCAACCAACGAATCCGCAAGCGCTTCATTCCACAGCGTCCGTATTGTCAGAAACTGTGTCTGAACCTGCAGTAAGCGAAGAAACAACAATGCATGTTGAGCCTATTCAATCTGAATCGATTGTGTTTGATCCTCATGCAGAAGCGCAATTGTTTGGTTTAGATGAAGAAACTGCATCGCTAAGTGCTGCAACTGATGTGCAAAGTCATGATGAATTTTTACTAGAAAGTTTTGATGCAGTTGCACCGTTAGATAATTTTGCTGAATCAGCAGAAACATCGCCTGTTGCACCTGCGTTACAATTGAATGATGCTGCACCGGCAATTACATCAAATGTAAGTGATGCAGAAAGCGCTTTATTTGATTTAGAAGCCACTGAAATTGAGCCGAATGTTGCCAATCTGACAGCACAACCGCGACAAACTGTAGTATCCAATGCTGATGATCAATTAATGCCGCAGGATATTCTGCGTCTACAACCGCAAGTTTTAGAAGGTGAGTGGACTTTAGATAAGTGGGAATATTGGTTTAGACACAGTGAGTTGTCGCCTGCCGTGCAAGAATTAGCGCAGCATGGTGTGATGACAGGGCAGATTAATGCTGAATCAGTTTTTCATATTCCTGAGAAATATCAGCAGTTATTGACTCAACTGCAACATGCTTTAGAAAGTGCTTTAAAAGAACAGTGGAGTAAAACTCTGTTTAAAGTGCAATATGAAAATGTGGATGAGACGACGCCGTATATTTTGCAGCAACAGCGGAAACAACGCGCTTATCAACGTGCTGAAAATTTGCTGCATCAAGAACCGATTGTGAAAGATATTTTGCAAGACTTTGATGGCGAATTACACAACATTCAGTTGAAATAAGCCTGTTTTTAGCTTTTATTCGCGAAACTTTTAGGTTGGATCAAACCAGCCTTATTTTTTCTAAGCACAAGCTGAATCTGTACTTCTATAAAGTTAAATGCAGAAAGTTAAGCGTAAAAGTTAGGCATAAATAGCTTGGTAAATCTGTAAAGCATCCTGAATTTGTATTGCTCTTGGGTTATTTTGTAATAAACGACTTTGCAGCATCGCATCTTCTGCCAGTTGCGGCAGCATATTTTCTGCTATGCCTAGTACATTGAGTTTTAACACCAAGCCACTTTGATCTAAATGATTTTGTAAATGATCAATAAACAAATCACATAATCCATCTGTGCAGCCTTTACTGCGTGGGTCTAACCAACACATCAATTCTGCATAATACTGTTTGGCAGCAGGTGCATTGAATTTTAAAACTTCGGTCAGTACCAATGCATTGCTATGCCCATGTGAAATATGGAAATGCCCACCTAATGGATAAGCAAGTGCATGCACTGCAGCCACAGGAGCATTGGCAAAAGCTTGTCCTGCAAGCATTGAACCAAACAGCATATTTTGCCGTGCTTTCATATTGTTACTATCTTCAAGCACCAATTTTAAGTTCTGATCGAGTAAACGCAGAGCATGTTTTGCCAGCAAATCTGAATACGCATTTTTCTTGATTTTAGAAGTATAGGCTTCAATAGCATGTACCATCGCATCTATACTTGTCGCTGCGGTAATCTGTGCTGGAAGATTACGGGTAAAATTGGCATCTAAAATGGCGACATCTGCATATAAAATAGGAGAAACAATGCCTGTTTTACTGGTTGCACCAGTGGTTATAATGGAAATTGGTGTGACTTCTGAACCTGTGCCTGCCGTAGTGGGAACTAAAATGAGTGGTAAACGAGGGGCTTGCGCATTACCGACACCATACAAGTCCGATAATTGTTGACTTTGTTCAGGATGACTCAGCACGGCAATAATTTTGGCGACATCCATTGCACTACCGCCACCAAAACCTAATACAACATCAATATTTTTCTGTTTAGCAAAATCAACGGCTTCTAACACAATCTGTTCTGCGGGATCGGCTTGCACATTCGAGTAAATGGCATAGTCCAGTTGTAGCTGCTCTAAAATTTCTAAAATAGTTTGATGCAATTGTTGCTGTAGAATGCCAGCATCGGTGACCAATAACAAACGCTTATAATTTTTTTCAGTTAAAACTGTTTTAAGTTCAGAAATTGAACCTAATCCTGAAATAATGTTGCCAACGGTTTGAAATTGAAAATGCTGCATTGTCTTTATTCCTAATTTTTATACCTAAATCAACATTATTGTTAGGGCACGATATAGGATTCATATCATAAATAACTTAACATAAGACTCTTAAAAATAAAGTAGCTTTGAGGTTGTTTATGTCATCCAAAACGCCATATAAGGTGTTATGTGTTTGTTTGGGAAATATTTGCCGCTCTCCAACGGCAGAAATTGTACTTCAACATTTTTGTGATGAACAGCAACTCAATGTGTGGGTAGATTCTGCTGGAACCAGTAATTATCATCCGGGCAAAGCCCCAGATTTACGCAGTCAAAAACATGCGTTTAAGCGTGGTTATGATTTATCTACTTTGCGTGCCCGTCAGTTAAATATTCAAGACTTTGTCGAGTTTGATTTGATTTTGGCAATGGATTTTGAAAACTTAAACAACATTCAAGCCTTGATGCGCCGTGCCGAAGCTGAATTTGGCAGTTTGCGCGCCAAAATTGCCTTAATGAGCGAACACGATCCGCATTATACACAGCAAGAATTACCCGATCCCTATTATGGCGAAGCCGATGGTTTTGAGCGGGTGCTGGATCAATGCGAGTCGAGCAGTCGCGCATGGGTGAAAGTTTTACAACAACAATTTGAATTGAAGGTTTAAGTCATGCACATTCAATACAACATGCAACTCAAACCTTTCAATACGCTCAACTTAAATGCAACTGCATCGCATTATGTAAAAGTTAAAAATATTCAAGATGTGCAGGATGCTTTGGCATTTGCGCATACAGAACAATTAAATGTGCTGATTTTATCGGGTGGTAGCAATATGTTATTGCCTGAGCATATTCATGCCTTGGTCATGCACATGGATATTCAGGGCATCGAAAAATGTGCTGAAGATGATGCAAGTGTTACCTTAAAAATTGGAGCAGGACAAGTCTGGCATGATTTTGTGTTATGGAGCACGGAACAAAAGTTATATGGTCTGCAAAATCTGGCTTTAATTCCAGGTTTGGTCGGTGCTTCACCTGTACAAAATATTGGTGCCTACGGC
The DNA here is from genome assembly GCA_002296655.1 of Acinetobacter sp. UBA801. GTDB lineage: Bacteria > Pseudomonadota > Gammaproteobacteria > Pseudomonadales > Moraxellaceae > Acinetobacter. Next base: position 4,290 of record DBIN01000054.1, on the reverse strand, counting down.
GTTGAAGTAGGTGAGTTTATTGAATCTGTGCAGGTTTATGATCGTGCACGCCAGCAATTCAGCTCAATTGCCGCAGCAGATTGTCAGTTTGCTTATCGACACAGTGTTTTTAAAGATCATCCTAACCGTTACATCATTACCCATGTGACCTTTAAATTGTTGAAACAGGCAGCTTTAAAATTAAATTATGGTGATTTAAAAGCTGCTGTAGGCGATGAGCAAACTGCTGAAAACTTGCAGCAACAAGTCATTCAAATTCGTCAAAATAAACTGCCGAATCCTGCAGAATATCCAAACGTGGGCAGTTTCTTTAAAAATCCTGTGATTTCTACTCAGCAATTTGAACAAATTGCAGCACAATTTCCACATTTACCCCATTACCCACAGCCGAATGCACAAGTTAAAATTGCAGCAGGCTGGTTGATTGATCAAGCTGGCTGGAAAGGTAAACAACTGGGTGCGGTGGGTATGTTTCATAAGCAAGCATTAGTTTTAGTCAATTATGCCGATGCCACTTTGGCAGATGTGCAACAAACCTATCGTGCTGTGCAGCAGGATGTTTTAAACCGTTTTGGTATTTTACTCGAACCTGAACCTGTGTTATTCGATGAAACAGGTTTGATTCGTGCACATCAACCTGTAGGTTAAGTGAAGATGAAACATCATCATTGGATGCTCAGATTAGTACAAATTGCTGCCGTGCTATTTGTGTTGTTTGCAGCGTTCATGATTTTTATTTATTCACCTTTTTATTCTACTTTGGTGGTCAAAACGCTGAACACTTTGGTGCCTGTAGAAGTGAATCAAGTGGCAGCTAAAAGTCAGCAAATGGCGGCTTTTAGTGATCAAGACAGTTTGGAACCTGGTTCAGATTTATGGATTGCACGACAAGCTTATTTGAAGCTTATGGAGCAAGAGATTCAATCTGAAAACTCGCAAAATTTAACTTTAATTCAGGCACGTTATAAAGCCTTACAAGCGCTTATTATAGAAGAACAAACGCAAAAAAAATTAGCCTCTGAACAAGAGTTGCGGCAAGTGCCATTGTTGGTGTCTAATGTAGCTTCGGAAGCAGTTGTAGAAGATCCATCCGAAAATGTAAAAGCCTTACTCAATTTGGATAGCCATGAAAATCAGGCAATCATGGAACAATACTTGGCATTTTTAAGCACTCATAAAATTGCCGAAACCGAAAATGAGCCTGTAGATGAAGAAATTTTCAAAGATATTGCCTCAATCCAGCAACAAAATATGCCAAAAACACTCGCAAATTCTAAACCTTATGCGATTGTGGTTTTAGGTGGTGGCTTAACTTTAGATGACAATGGCAAAGATATTGTGGTCAATGATTACACACGTTTACGTTTAGAAACGACCTTGGCGGTGGTAAAACAATATCAATTACCGATTGTACTGAGTGGTGTCGAAGCACCATATATGCAGCGTTGGTTAAAAAAATATGATGTCGATGCAAAATTATTAGAAGATCGCAGCATGAATACTTGTGAAAATTCACGCTTTAGTTCTTTATTATTACAAAAAAAGGGGGGAGCGCCGACAGTGATTTTGATTACAGACCGTTATCACATGCCACGCACTCGGCGATTATTTGCTTTAAATGGCATTGAAACGATTCCTTTCGAAGCTCCCATGCCGACCCAACTGACTGCATGGCGTCCAAGTGAACAAAACTATGATCACAGCCGCCGAGCCAATTATGAAATGCTTGCCACCATTCGGGATGTCTTGATTGGTTCTAGCGCATGTCGCGAGGTGCCATAATGCCTGATATTCCATTTTTAAACCCAAGTGTGTTAAAGCAATTAGATTTGCCTGTACCAAGTCGGGAAACCACGCCACAAATATTACAACCCTTAAATTTGAATCGCACCTTTGAACCGAGTGTTGAGTTACAAGCCTATCGACAGCTTTATGGTTTTCATTTGTTGGACTGTGCACATTGGCAAGGCTATGTACAAATGCCGTTATTTAAATTGCATGTGCAAATTTTTCAACCCGATTTAAGCAAAACCAAATTTGATCAAGTACAGGGTACGGTATTTTTGCTACATGGTTATTTGGAACATAGCGGGATTTATCAACCTATCGTCAAAGAATTATTAGAGCAGGGCTTTAGTGTTCTGACTTATGATTTACCTGGACATGGTTTGAGTGATGGTTCTCCAGCTAACATCAAAAATTTTGATCATTATCAGCAAGTATTACATGCGGTTTATCAATATGTAAAAAATGCCGATCAATTGCCAAAACCATGGTTGGGCATTGGACAAAGTACGGGCGGTGCAATTTGGATGCATCATTTGTTGGAGTTTGCACAGCGTCGTGAAAATCCATTTGTAGAGCGTGTGTTGTTATTATCACCTTTGATTCGTCCTGCAAAATCGGCATGGTGGCATAACTCCGTTGGTTTGGGCATTATCCGACGGATTAAGCGTGAAGTGCCTCGACATTTCCGACGTAATAATCATAATCCTGAATTTTTACGCTTTGTGCGTTTAAAAGACCCGCTGCAACCTAGAATGATGGGCATGGATTGGATTTTAGCCATGTCTAAATGGATGTTGGAGATGGAAGAACGTCCAGCTTGCCGTATACCTGTTTGGTTGGCACAAGGAGCGCAAGATCAAACCGTTGATTGGCGCTATAACATTGAGTTTATTCGGCGTAAATTCCGTCTACAAACCTTACTCATGTTAGAAGAAGGCTCGCATCAATTAATCAATGAACGTGCAGATATTCGTGCGGCTTTAACAGGGCTGATTCCTGCTTTTTTGCATGCGCATAGCTCCAAAATTTATTATTAATTTATCGAGCATCTTTTAATACGGCTCTAGATTTGCTTTGATGGTGTTCTCGACATCAAAGCATATTTATGCTGCGCTGCTCATTAAAGTGAGAAGCACCATTCAAATTAGAATAATAATACATATTTATTTTTTATTTCATGCTCGAGTTTCATGTTTCAGTGCTATGCTCATGTCTATAAAATAAGCTAAATTTGAAAAACTCCTTAATTCTAGGGATAGTGTTTACATCAAAACGATTGATATATTTACAAATATAATTAAGGGGATGAATGATGGCAGAAATGGAAGCGATATTACCTGTACCGGTTTTAATTGTTGAAGATGAGCCTATTATTCAGTCACGTCTTAGAAAAATTTTGCATGATATTGGTTATCAAGATGACATGCTATTTTTTGTGAGCCATCTTAAAGCCGCAATGACGTGTATAGAAGATCATCCGATTGCTTTGGCTTTGGTCGATTTAGGCTTGCCTGATGGAAATGGTAAAGAACTGATTGAACAATTACATTTTAGGATCCGAGCGCATTAATTTTAGTGATTTCTGCATGGAGCACCCAAGACAGTTTATTTTCTGCAATTCAAGCAGGTGCAACAGGCTATGTACTTAAAGAACGTGATGATGCTGAAATAATTATTGCGATTCGCAGCATTTTAAGAGGTGGCGCACCGATAGACCCATTTATTGCTCGTGAAATTTTATCGCAAATTTCACATCAAAAAGTGCCTGTGTTGACCGAGGATTTAGCAGGTCGAGCAGATACTCTAACGTTCAATTCACAGTATGAACAGCTCACCAATCGTGAATTAGAAATTTTAAATTTGGTGGCGCAGGGCTTAAGTAACCGTGAAATTGCTGAGCAATTATTTGTGTCGCGTTATACCGTTGAAAGCCATATCAAACATATCTATCGGAAGTTGTCGGTTACTAAACGCACTAAGGCTGTCAGTACAGCTAGAACTTTAGGTCTTTTATGATTCAAAGACTTTGGCAGTGTGGTTTGGGCGTGTTGTTGTTGCTCTGTGCGTGGCAAAGCTATGCGCAGCAAGTGGTATATCCAATTAATCAGTACTGTAATGTACATGTACTTTCAATCAGCTCTGCCAAAACAGCTTCACACAATAAAAAACCTCAAATGGGTTGGGAAAATGTACAACTGCCTGATGTTTGGGATGAGCGCTGGAAAAATTATAATGGTGGGGCGTGGTACAAAATAGAGTGGGAATGGTTTTGTGAGCGTGAACATCGTTTAAATCAACCCATCGTTTTCGCGCTGGATTTTTTAAATAGTGCAGGGGCTGTTTATCTGAATCAGGATTTACTTTGGGCAAGTCAGCATTTAGAAGAACGGCAGAGTAAAACTTGAAGTGCGACATAAACCACCTAATTAATTTAAAGGGTTTATGGAGTATATAAAATTGTCATACCATCATCTTAACTTTGAAGATCGTACTGCATTAATG
>DBIN01000029.1:52211-60307 GCA_002296655.1 Acinetobacter sp. UBA801 | reverse complement strand
TGTGGTTTGGTAGCTAAATTTTATCCAAAAAAAGCCCACCGAAGTGAGCTTGATAATACTGAAAAGTTTTACATTACAGACCCGCAGAAGCTTTTAAGGCCTCAACTTTGTCAGTTTTTTCCCATGTAAATGCAGTGTCGGAACCTTGACGACCGAAGTGACCATAAGCAGCAGTTTGCTTATACATCGGTTGAATGAGGTTAAGCATACGAGTGATCCCGTATGGACGTAAGTCAAAGTGTTCACGTACCAAAGCAATAATCAATTCATCTGCTACTTTTGCAGTGTTAAAAGTGTTAATTGAAATTGAAGTTGGTTCAGCAACACCAATTGCATAAGACACTTGAATTTCACATTTGTCTGCCAAGCCTGCTGCAACAATATTTTTTGCAACATAACGACCTGCATAAGCAGCTGAACGGTCAACTTTAGATGGGTCTTTACCCGAGAAAGCACCACCACCGTGACGCGCCATACCACCGTAAGTATCTACAATAATTTTACGGCCAGTTAAACCACAGTCACCTACAGGGCCACCAATTACAAACATCCCCGTTGGGTTGATGTGAAATTTAGTGTCTGCATGGAACATTTCGGCAGGAATCACTTTTTTCACAATTTCTTCAATCACAGCTTCTTTGAGCTGAATTTGAGAAATTTCAGGATCATGCTGAGTAGATAAAACTACTGCGTCCAAACGTACAGGCACACCATTTTCATACGCAAAAGTTACCTGACTTTTTGCATCTGGGCGTAACCAAGGTAAAGCACCACTGCGACGTAATTCAGCTTGCTTTTCCATTAAGCGGTGTGCGTAAGAAATTGGGGCAGGCATTAATACATCAGTTTCACGGCTGGCATAACCAAACATCAAACCTTGGTCACCCGCACCCTGATCTTCAGGTTTTTGGCGGTCTACACCTTGCGCAATTTCAGGTGATTGTTTACCAATCATATTAATGACCGCACAGGTAGAACCATCAAAGCCAAGATCTGAATGATGATAACCAATACCGTTTACGGTTTGACGAACAATGGCTTCAAAATCAACATTTGCAGTTGTTGTGATTTCTCCTGCCAGTACAACCGCACCCGTTTTTACAAGCGTTTCACAAGCAACCCGCGCATAAGGGTCTTCTTTTAAGATTGCATCCAAAATGGCATCACTGATTTGGTCAGCCATTTTATCTGGATGGCCTTCGCTTACAGATTCCGAGGTAAATACAGCGTACTCGCGCATAAGTCCTATCACAGTTAAATTCAAAAGACGCAATATGTTACATCGAGTTAGACTTTAGGACTAGCGCATTACGACTAAAATGGCTGAATTTATTTCAATTCAATGACTTTTTATCGCATATCTTTTGCTAAAAAATAGATAAAGTATCGGTATGACTATATTTTGACTCAAAAATATTCATGTTGGCTAAAGCATGCCGTCATAATTTTAAACTAAGAAACATTTTATTTTTAAACATTGAATTGTATTTAAAAACAACATCTTATATTGATGTTTTAAAGACGTTGAATTGAGTTTATCTGCATGATTCTGCATTTTTAAAAGCTATTATAAAGTTTTGAAGGATGGCTGTGATTCAATTTATTGTGTGAAAAGTGAATAAAATTCAGGGTGGGGTTAAACTTGTCTATTATTTCAGCATTTAGTCAGGTCAAAATTGGATAATGCATGGAGTTAAACGAGATGAATTTTATCTAAAGTGTGAGTCGGGCATCAAACTTGCTCTTCGTTCATGCGAAATTCTATAAACTGAAATATCTATGTTTTAAAATCTGTAAAGCTGCGGCTTAAAACTTGCTTTGTTGAATGGTTGGCCTCATTTCTCTTAAAACAAATGCTGAAACTGCCCCGAATCTGCACGAAAAGTACGCTGAATGGGAATTAATGCGGAAATATTGTTGCATAGGCTTTACCCCTCAGGCGTTTTTTTGAGAGAATAGCGGCTGTTTTGAATTCTATTCATCTTCTTCTGTTTAACGATTTTTTGTGGACTCTGACCTATGACGACCCCGCTTAACGAACGTCGTATTGCAAACGCAATTCGTGTATTGGCAATGGATGCTGTGCAAAAAGCAAATTCAGGACATCCAGGTGCTCCGATGGGGATGGCAGATATTGCCGATGTGGTGTGGCGTGAATTCTTGAATCACAACCCAACTAATCCACAATGGGCAAACCGCGACCGTTTTGTACTGTCTAATGGTCATGGTTCAATGTTGCAATATGCGTTGTTGCATTTAACAGGTTATGATCTTTCAATCGAAGATTTAAAAGCGTTCCGTCAGTTACATTCTAAAACACCTGGCCACCCAGAATTGGGTTATGCACCAGGGATTGAAACCACTACTGGTCCACTCGGTCAGGGGATTGCAAACGCTGTTGGTTTTGCTTTAGCAGAAAAAACATTGGCTGCACAATTTAATAAAGAAGATATTCAGGTTGTAGACCATTTCACTTACTGTTTCTTGGGTGATGGTTGCTTAATGGAAGGTGTTTCACACGAAGCATGTTCATTGGCAGGTACTTTAGGTTTAGGCAAGCTGGTTGTTTATTATGATGACAACGGCATTTCGATTGATGGTGAAGTAGAAGGCTGGTTCTCTGACGATACCGAACAGCGTTTCTTATCTTACGGCTGGCAAGTTCTAAAAGTTGATGGTCATGATGCTGATGCAATTCGTGCTGCTACAGTTGAAGCAAAAGCTGAAACGCAAAAACCAACCATTATTATTTGTAAAACTGTGATTGGTTTAGGTTCACCAAACAAACAAGGTAAAGAAGACTGTCACGGTGCGCCATTAGGTCATGACGAAATTGCATTGACTCGTGAAGCATTAGGTTGGACAGATGAAGCGTTTGTAATTCCTGAAGATGTATATGCCGCTTGGGATGCGAAAGCTAAAGGTGCAGAATCAGAAGCAGCATGGAATACGACTTTTGAGGCTTATGCAGCAAAATATCCAACTGAAGCTGCTGAACTTAAACGTCGTTTAAGCGGTGAATTGCCAGCAGAATTTGTTGCGCAAGCAGATGCATTTATTGCAGAAACCAATGCTAAAGCAGAAACCATTGCTACGCGTAAAGCCAGCCAAAATACTTTACAGGCATTTGGTCCATTATTGCCTGAATTGTTGGGTGGTTCTGCAGACTTGGCAGGTTCAAACCTAACTCTTTGGAAAGGGTGCCAAGGCGTTCAGGACAATGCAGCAGGCAACTATGTGCATTACGGCGTACGTGAGTTTGGTATGACTGCAATTGCAAACGGTGTTGCGCTTCACGGCGGTTTCATTCCTTATGTTGCAACATTCCTTATGTTTATGGAATATGCGCGTAATGCTGTGCGTATGTCTGCATTGATGAAGCAACGCGTAATTCATGTGTATACTCACGACTCAATTGGTTTGGGTGAAGATGGTCCAACACACCAACCTGTTGAACAAATTGCATCTTTACGTGGTACGCCAAACTTAAATACATGGCGTCCATGTGACACGGTTGAAGCTGCAGTGTCTTGGAAGTCTGCACTTGTACGCTCAGAAGGTCCAACTGCGTTGATCTTCTCACGTCAAAACTTGCCATTCCAAACCCGTACTCAAGCGCAAATTGAGAACGTGGCGAAAGGTGGTTACGTTTTGGCTGAAGAAAAAGGTGAATTAAAAGCAATTATTATTGCAACAGGTTCAGAAGTGGGCTTGGCAATGGAAGCATACGCACAGCTTGAAGGTGTGCGTGTCGTGTCTATGCCATGTGCGGAAGAATTTGTGAAGCAAGATGCAGCATACCGTGAAGCGGTTCTTCCATCCAACATTCGTGCACGTGTTGCTGTTGAAGCAGCACATGTAGACTACTGGTGGAAGTTTGTAGGTTTAGACGGCAAAGTGATTGGTATGACGACTTATGGTGAATCTGCACCTGCGAAAGACTTATACCAATACTTCGGTATTACCACTGACGCGGTTGTTGCTGCAGTAAAAGAATTAACAGCTTAATTTTATAATTTGATGTTTTAAAGGCGTTCCTGCAAAGGGACGTCTTTTATTTTTGCATATTTGTTTGGTGTTCAATGCGATGATCCAGCAAATTTTGTCAGTGTAAGTTAGGTTTGTGAATGAACCTCTGTATAATTGAGTGAGATGAGAAATGAGTTTGTATGAGCAAATTAATGATGAAGTCACTTTAATGGATGCGGGTGAGCAAAAGTGGATTGGACAAGACTTACCACTTGAAGCCATGGTGGCGGTAGAGTTGTTATTACAGGATTTAGCTGAAGATCAGCAAATCAAAATTCGCCGTAAGAACCATGAAAAGCAATCAGGTTTAAAGCAGGTTGATCGTATTTTGATTGAGAAGCTTTAATCTATTGCGATGAATACGGTGCATTAAAAGGTGTATCGTCAAAAACAGCTTTATTCTATGCGTAGGGTAAAGCTTTTTTTATTGCTGAACAATAGTGTGTAAAATAGCCTAAGTACAATATTGTCAACGGCATTTTAAAATTGCCTCCCTTTGATCGCTTATTAAGTTTCAATTAGGGTTGAATCCCAATTCTTTTTTTATATACCTTCCCTGAGTACAGAGGAATAGGAATTTCTCAGCAACCTATTCAGCAGGTGAATCAAACAGCGCAACAGCGTGATCTGATCGGTTATATTGGCTGACCCATGAAGATAATTTACAGGCACGACAGTTGTATGATCGTGTCGCAAAAAAGAACAGGTTCTATTCAATATCGAAGTCCTACAGTCGCTATGTAAAACGAGCAAGCATAATTTTACAAATTTATCGTTTCAGTCATGCAACATATCGTTTTATCTTTAATCCTGTATTTGCAGCAAAAATCTATAAACTAAACTTCATTAAAACGTATCAACACTTTTAGAGATGAACAATATGAACATGAAATCACTTGCTTTAGGTTTGGCTATCGCGTCTGCAGCAACAATGACAATGGCTAAACCAGTGGCTTATCAAATTGACCCAACGCATACTGCTACTGTGTTTACTTGGGATCACTTCGGTTTTTCTACGCCATCAGGGAACTTCTCAAACATTCAAGGTACCATCAACATTGATGAGAAAAAACCAGCTAACTCATCTGTGAATGTGACGATTCCATTAAGCAGCATCAACACCAACGTAAAAGCTTTAGATGAGCACTTAATGGCAGCAGATTGGTTTGATGCAGCAAAATATCCAACCATTACTTTTAAAAGTACCAAAGTTGAAACTCAAGACAAGAAAAACTTTAAAATCACAGGTGATTTAACCGTTAAAGGTGTAACTAAGCCAGTTGTTCTTGATGCGGTATTGAACAAACAAGGCCCACACCCAATGACTCAAGCAGCGACTGTTGGTTTTAATGCAACGACTTCATTCAACCGTTCTGCATTTGGTATTGCAAGCTATGTACCAAACGTGGGTGATAAAATTACTGTAAACATCACTACTGAAGCATCTGTAGCTGCGAAAAAATAAGCAGTCGTGATTTGATCAAAAAGCATCATTTTTAAAATGGTGCTTTTTTATTTTCTTGATTTTATATCTATGATTTAAATGTCAGCAATTTTAGGTCTATGACTTGTAAGTCTATATGGATAAATGAATTTTTCTGTTTTTCTTTTTGTCCCGCTATACATTCTAAATATAAAAAATGCGAACCGAAGTTCGCATTTTTAATTCATCTTGTTGAGGTTGAAAACCCAACTTAGAAGAAGCCAGCAGGTTTGGTTGAGTAACTAACCAACAAGTTCTTGGTTTGTTGATAATGTTCTAACATCATCTTGTGGTTTTCACGGCCAATACCTGATTTTTTATAACCACCGAAAGCTGCATGCGCAGGGTAAATGTGATAACAGTTCGTCCAAACGCGACCCGACTGAATAGCACGACCTGCACGGTAAGAAGTGTGCGCAGAACGTGACCAAACACCTGCACCTAAACCGTAAATGGTGTCATTGGCAATTTTAATGGCTTCATCGAAGTCTTTAAATGTGGTCACAGAAAGCACTGGGCCGAAAATCTCTTCTTGGAAAATTTTCATGTCGTTGGTGCCTTTGAAAATTGTCGGCTCAATATAGAAACCGCTGCCAACTTCATGACGCTCACCACCACCTGTTAACACTTGTGCACCTTCGGCACGACCTGTCGCAATACAACCCAAGATTTTGTCCTGTTGTTCTTGCGATGCTTGCGCACCAATCATCGTTTCAGTATCAAGCGGGTGACCTGTTTTAATACGTTTAACACGTTCAATGGCTTTTTCAAGGAAACGGTCAGCAATACTTTCCTGCACAAGCGCACGCGATGGACAAGTACAAATTTCACCCTGATTCAGCGCGAACATAGCAAAGCCTTCGAGTGCTTTGTCTAGGTAGTCGTCTTCTTGCGCCATAACATCTTCAAAGAAAAGATTTGGAGATTTACCACCAAGCTCCAAAGTCACTGGAATGATGTTTTCAGTGGCGTATTGCATGATCAATTGACCGACCTGAGTCGAACCTGTGAATGCAATTTTGGCAATACGTGGATTGGTTGCCAATGGGCGACCAACTTCTACGCCGTAACCATTGACTACGTTTAGTACGCCTGCAGGCAATAAATCTTGAATGAGTTCGACTAAAACTAAAATGCTGGCAGGGGTTTGTTCTGCAGGTTTAAGTACAATACAGTTACCCGCAGCCAAAGCAGGTGCAAGTTTCCATGTTGCCATTAAAATAGGGAAGTTCCATGGAATAATTTGCCCTACAACGCCCAATGGCTCATGGAAATGATAGGCAATGGTATCTTCATCAATTTCAGAAATTCCGCCTTCTTGGGCACGAATACAGCCTGCAAAATAACGGAAATGGTCAATCGCCAATGGAATGTCGGCAGCCAATGTTTCACGAACAGGCTTACCATTATCCCAAGTTTCGGCAACTGCCAATAATTCTAGATTTTGTTCTAAACGATCTGCAATTTTTAACAAAATGTTAGAACGTGTTGTAGGAGATGAGCTGTTCCATTGTGCTTTGGCTTTATGGGCTGCATCTAAAGCCAGTTCAATGTCTTCTGCCGATGAGCGTGGGACTTTGGTAAATACTTTGCCATCTACAGGAGAGATATTTTCAAAGTATTCGCCTTTTACAGGGGCGACCCACTCGCCACCAATAAAGTTTTCGTATTGTGCTTTAAATTGAACTTTTGAACCGGGTTGATTGGGATCTACGTAACGCATAATTCTCTTCCTTTGATGGTTTTTTATAATCTGCCGTCATCTTTACCTTTTAGCACAATCCTGTGTCTAAAATCAGGTTAAATTTACGGCTAAGGTATAAGGTACTTTGGTACGTTATTTGTTTAGCATACCAATATAAGGTTGGAAAAAGGTTGGAAAGTTGCAGATTTACAAGCAACGAACAAATCCTTACAAAAGTAAGCGGTACAATGGATGTAATGCCCACAGGATTGTGAGAATCAGTCATGATGAAAAAACAAGACCTATTGGAAAAAAGACAGCATATTGAACAGTTTAGACAAAGCAGTAGTTTATCGCCGCTACATGCGCAACAAATTCAGCAGAGTATTTTAAATTCTTGGCAACGCTCTCAAATTGCGGAAATTCCTGTTGATCGGCTGGCAGCCCCGTTAAATTCTCGTTTATCGCATCCGCAAGGCGGTTCGGCTTTACAACGTGCTGTGCAAAACTGTGCAGAGGATTTAAGACATATCGCGCAGCAGTCCGACATGGTGGCAGCCGTGGGCGATGTGGGCAGTACGATTATTTGGACTGCAGCGAGCGCGCAAATGCGTAATGTGGCGGAACAGGTGCATTTTGTAGAGGGTGGGCAGTGGCGTGAAGAGTTGGTGGGTACCAATGCTTTGGCTTTGTCACTCAAAACTCAGCAAGCCAGCTGTGTGTTTTCCAGTGAACACTATATGTCATCCTTACATGACTGGGTTTGTTATGCAGCGCCTATTTTAGACCCTCATTCCAAACAAGTGTTGGGCGTAATTGATTTATCGACTACTTGGAAAAACCATAACAGTTTGGGTTTGTTGGCAGCAGAACGCTGTGCTTCTTTGATTCAAAATGCAC
>DBIN01000029.1:0-52135 GCA_002296655.1 Acinetobacter sp. UBA801 | reverse complement strand
GTGATGACACCGCGTCAAATTGAAATATTGGTGATTTTGGCACTTTGCCCACAAGGCATGAGTTTAGATACTTTACACCAAGCCCTATATGGTGAGCGTAAAGTTAGTATGGGGACGCTAAAAGCTGAAATGTCACAATTACGTGATATTCTAGGCGGGATGCTTGGTTCGCGTCCTTACCGAGTTTTGGCGCATATAGAAGCCGATTTTTTACAAGCCGAGCAGGCTTTAGATGCAGGTTATGTGCAGTCAGCCTTGCAAACGTGTGCAGGGGTATTTTTGGCGAAAACTGAAAGTCCATTTTTATGTGCATGGCGAGATTGCTTAGAATCTCGCCTGAGTGAAGCCATTTTTAATGCACAAGATACCGATGCATTGCTAAAACATTTGGCACGCAGCCCTGAAGCGATTGACGCGGTGGAACGTTTAATTGAATTGATGCCAAAGCATCATCCTGCACATCAAATTTTATTAAAATACAAAGCCTAAAGGACGACTCAAGTCATTTAGGCTTTCATTTCACTGTCCTTTAGTTTTTATAGCCCTTTGCGGTTTAACCAGTCAAACAAGGACTGATACACTTCTGCACGGACTTCGGGCGCAGAAAGTACCAAATCATGCACGCCATTTTCAATTTGGCAAAGCTGAATATCACCATGCATGTGATGCCCATATTTTTGCATATCTGCAACATCTAAAATTACGTCAGTGCGTTGCGCAATCTCATTCCATTTGCGTGGATAACTACTTTGACTCGCATGCATAATTAAGGTGGGTACACCCAAATGCACACTGGCATGAATTTCTTTTTGCGCTTCATGAATTGCACGTACAAAACTTAATCGTACTTTTGGATAACGCGGTTTCTTCCATTCCAAATTAAATAACCATTCACCATAATATTGTTTGTGTAGACTTGGTACATAAAATGGATTAAGGCGGCTTGGAAATTTCATTTCTGGCAGCAATTTGCCCAATTGGCTTAAACGAGGAATGCCGAATTTTTTCTCAATCTCGCTCATATTGAAATCATAAAAAGGGCTGTTGCACCATAAACCACGAATCAGTGGATGATTGGGGTGATGTGCCACATATAACGTGGTGATTAATCCACCTGTTGAATGTCCCGCCAAAATTACAGAATCATGTTCTTCTGTGGCAATTTGCTCAAGTGCAGCGGAAATTTCTGCATCATATTCAGACAAGCTGCGCACATTGTACCAATGTTGATGTGACAAATGCGAACGCCCATATTTACGCAAATCTAAGGCATAAAAGTCATAACCGTGCTGATTAAACTGGTGTGCCATTTCAGTTTGAAAAAAATAGTCAATAAAACCATGAATATAAAGTACGGCTTTACGGGTTTCCTGTTCAGCCTTTTTGCGTACCAACGTCGCAATGACTTTGCCTTCATAATCGGATGGAAAATCTAGCGTCATTTGTTGGTAATCTGCACCCAAAATATCGGGTTGATAGCTTGGTGTTGTTTTTTGTTTTTTGCTTAACAGCATAAGGTGCTCGTCATCCATTTTATTTTGTCTATATCCTTGATGAGCTGTGCGCATTTGTCAAATTGAATTATGCAAACCCTCTGCATCTAAATCGGTTTAGTTTTATGCTGTGAGTTCATTTTTATTCTGAACAACAAAAAAAGCAGAACGCATCTGAGATGGTTCTGCCAAAGGGAAGGATAAAAAAATAGCAACAGCGGAAAGTTGAAATAAGGATGGGAGATGCTGAGCAAATCGTGATTCACTCAGCAGGAGATTCAAATTACATCGCGGCTTTAAAAATTTCGACCACTTGTGCATGATTGGCTTTACGTGGGTTGGTGAGCATGCAGGCATCTTTTTGTGCATTTTCAGCCATAATCGCCAAGTCATCTTCTTTAACGCCTAACTCTGCTAAACCTGTTGGAATGCCAATTGAGCTAGATAATTCACGAATCGCATCAATCGCAGCATAGGCAGCTTCGGTGGTAGTTAATCCGTCAGTATTGACTCCCATCAATTTTGCAATGTCTGCATAACGCTCTGGGCAAGCAATCAGGTTAAATTCGCAAACATGCGGTAATAAAATCGCATTACAGACACCGTGCGGCAAGTTGTAGAAACCGCCGAGTTGATGCGCCATGGCATGCACATAACCCAATGAGGCGTTGTTGAATGCCATACCTGCTAAATATTGTGCATAGCTCATGGCATCACGCGCTTCAATGTTTTCACCATTTGCCACGGCAGGGCTGAGCCACTGGCTAATCATACGAATAGCTTTTTCCGCACAGGCATCGGTAATAGGATTGGCTGCAGTTGAAACGTAGGCTTCTACAGCATGGGTTAAGGCATCCATGCCTGTTGCTGCGGTTAAACCTGCAGGTTTGGCAATCATGAGTTTTGGATCATCAATCGCGATGAGTGGTGTGCAGCGCCAATCGACAATTGCCATTTTAACGTGCGTGTCGGTGTTGGTAATAATACAGAAACGGGTCATTTCCGATGCTGTACCTGCAGTGGTGTTAATAGCAATTAGCGGGGTCATTGGCACGGTACTTTTATCAATGCCTTCATAATCACGAATATGCCCACCACCTGCGGTCACTAAGCCAATGCCTTTGGCACAGTCGTGTGAAGAACCACCACCTAAAGACACAATAAAGTCGCAATGATTGGCATTGTAGGCATCGACACCTTTATGCACGTTAATGTCGGTTGGATTTGGCTCTGCACCTGCAAAGATATGGCTGGCAACGCCTGCTTCGGTGAGGTAGCCTGCGATGGTATCGGCAACGCCAAATTTAAACAGTCCTTCATCTGTCACAATTAGGGCTTTTTTAGCGCCTAAATTTTGTGCTCTTACGCCAATTTCTTTGGCACAACCAGGGCCAAAGAGTGACACACAAGGAATATAAAAACCGTTAGTTTGGTCTGCAATATTTTTAAAAGCCATGCTCAGATTCCTTCTTGCATTGGATATTGGAATAATGTGTTGTTATCGCGGTGTTGAACCGTGATTTGAGTATTCAATGCTTTGTTGTGAAATCCTACCTACCAAATACCAACCCTATTTGCTGATGAAAGAGTGAAAAATAATTAATTGAAAATTATGGAGTTTTAATTTGTTTTTTATCTGGAGTTGTGTGCAGTCTATAGGCAAGAGCACAAATCTTGTTTATAGTGTTTTTGTATCTCTCATTTTAA
Organism: Acinetobacter sp. UBA801; assembly: GCA_002296655.1. Lineage (GTDB taxonomy): Bacteria > Pseudomonadota > Gammaproteobacteria > Pseudomonadales > Moraxellaceae > Acinetobacter. The sequence goes on along the minus strand of DBIN01000029.1, from coordinate 48,935 downwards.
GGTGTGGATACAGCTCACAAATGCTTCAGATGTAATTTATTTAATAAGTGGTTTAATCTAGATTAAAAAACATCAACTGTTTATGATGGAAAATAAAAAAATAGGAATGTATCACCAGATGGATCTAGTCGCTGCAATTAAATAAAAATAAGATGCAACTTAGATAGACCGTACTTAAGCATGAGGAGTGTGTATGCAGCCAAGTCGCCAGCATAGCCAATTGCATGCCGTTGCACAGCAATTGGTACGTATTTCCAGTGTGGCCGCAGAAATATATCAAGATCAAATGCAGCTAGTTGGGCATCTCACTGCACAAAATATGTTCCGTATTGATCCTTTGCAGCATCGGGTTGAATTGCTAAACGGTCTATTTAGCCTTGAAATTTATCCGCCTAAATCTAACTCTAGTTTAATTCAGACGCAGTTTGAGTTTGCGGGGCAGTATCAAGAAGCGTTTGAAGATTTTTTTCTGCATGATTTACAGTTTCATACGGGCGATTTAAAGCCACAACACTCCTTATTTTTACGCAATCAGGCGCAGCAATTAAGACATCTAATTATGCAACAAGCCTATATGTGGGTGGATGGTGCTGCACGTGTTCAACAGTTGCTGCTGCATTTAGATGGTGTACAGGCTCAGATTTTAGATCAAGCCTTGATTCAGTCTGATTATGCCCAACACGCTGTTTTTACAGGTGCTGTACAGCATGGTGCGGTCATTCCAGAGGAAACTTTGACTGCTTTATCTGCATTGTGTGCTTTAGAATTTATTGAGGGTGATACCTTTTTGCCTGTGCAAGCCTTAATGCACAGTTATGATGATTTTTGTTTTAGTGCAGCACAGTTTTTGCCTAAAGCCATGTATCGTATTTTGGCGGTGTCCTTTCCTGAGCGTTTTAATTTACAAGATTTAATTGACCATCAGGATGATATTCAGTTGTTGTATCGGCATGCCGAAGAACATGGTCATTTACTGGGTTTTGCCCGTTTAATGCACCGAGAAGTGTGGCAGCGTTCCGATGCATTGGCAAAACCGCATTTCTTAAAATCCTGTCCTTTAATTTGGCAAAAGAAGGTTGCCAAACTGCCGTTATTTGATTACCCACGAGCGGTGAACTGGCTGTTTAAACAGTCTGCACCAGTGTTGGATTGGCTCAGTTTAAATATGCAGCATACCAGTGTGCGGGTCGCAGTGACTGCGCTCAGTTTTGTCGATTGTAGTCAGGTACATCCACGTATTATTTTAGCGACATTGCAATATTTTCAATATTCTGCGGCGCGTATGTTTATTCAAAGCTGTAATGTGTATGCGACACAGCAGGCGTGGTTTGCGCATGCACATAATGTCAGTCTAATGCCACATGGTGAAAAACAATCTGTAGATGATCCACGAGTTGCGATTAGTCCTTCTATTTTGTATTTGGATGAATGGATGAGTTTGCTTAAAACCGTGGCGCAGCAAGATGAGCATTTGGTGAAGCATGTATTTAGGCGTTTAAGTCGTGTCATGCAAAGTTATATGACTTATTTGCAGCAAATCACACAGGATTTACCACCCGCTTTGTTGGATTATATTCAGCCCGAGAGTCAGCAGCAGCGTGACTTTTATACGGTATTGCAGCGTTATCAGCTTCAACCCGATAATTTTAGGCAGCGTTTTTATTTACGGGCGCAACATACGCGAGTTTCAGTGTTTGACAGTTATGTGCGTGACTATTTACTGGAATATTTTGCAGCACATACGCATATTCCTAAAAGTTTGAGTTGGTTGGGGTTGTTTCATCAGGCGGTGCGTTGGCATCAACAGGTCTACAAAGCAGAGCTGATGGCCAAATTAAAAAAGGAAATTCTGTGCAGTGCATGGCAGGCCAAAAGCCCTATGACGACGCTAAAATTTTCAGGCTGGTGCTTTGAAGAAATGACTCATCTAGACCGTATTATTGAAGAATCACAAAACTTTAAACACTGTTTGGCACTTAGCTATGCCAAGCTAATGAGTGAAGGGCAATATGTGGCGTTTCACATGGCATCGCCACATTATGCGCAGCAATTGACCTTGGGTTGTCATTTTCGGCAAGGACAGCTTGAATTTGATCAGTTGGAATATCCGAATAATCAAAAAGCGGAACAGTTACTGGTGACCATTGCAGAGCAGTTTATTGCATGGCTGAATCCACAATTGCCAGCTAAAGCATAAGACAACAGTTGTCGTATTCGCAGACTTGAGCCTTAACTTTTGGGCAAAAACTCGTTAGGCTATAGCCGTTCAGCAATGGTATAGGTCTTATGAAACAGGAAACTGCACTTAAACTTTTAAAAGCAGGTGAAAATGTCTTTTTAACAGGCTCTGCTGGTGCGGGTAAAACCTATACCCTGAATCAATACATCAATTATTTAAAAGCGCGTAAAGTACCTGTAGCGATTACAGCATCTACAGGTATTGCTGCAACGCACATGAATGGCATGACCATTCACACGTGGGCAGGCATTGGCATTAAAGACTTTTTGTCCGATGCCGACCTGAAAAATATGAAAGAGCGCAAATATCTCAAAGAACATTTAGAAAATGCGCAAGTGCTTATTATTGATGAAATTTCGATGCTGCATGCCAAGCAGCTGAATCTGGTCAATCAGGTACTGAAATATTTTAAGGAAAGTGATGAAGCCTTTGGTGGGATTCAGGTGATTGTTGCGGGAGATTTTTTCCAGTTACCGCCTGTGGGGAAAAACGATGAGCGCAATCGTGACAAGTTCTGTTTTATGTCAGAGGCTTGGGTCGAAGCGAAATTTCGGGTTTGTTATTTAACCGAGCAGCATCGTCAGGGCGACGATTATTTAAATGACATTCTCAATGCAATTCGTGCACAAAGAATTGATCATCAACATCTTCAGGCTTTGGAACACACCCGTCATCAAGATATTGGCGACACTTTCACGCGTTTATATACGCACAATATGGATGTGGACAATATCAACTTTAAGCATCTGAATGAAATTGAAACTGAGAGCAAGCAGTTTGATGCCGTGTGTGATGGCAATGAAAAGTTGATTGAAACGCTGAAATCATCGGTACGTGCGCCTGAAATTTTAAATCTAAAAAAACATGCCAAAGTGATGTTTGTTAAAAACAACTTCGATATGGGCTATATCAACGGCAGTTTGGGTGAAGTGATTGGCTTTGAAGAAGATGATGATCACGGCATTTTGCCTAAAGTAAAATTAACCGATGGCACGGTATTACTGGTCGAGCCTGAAACTTGGTCGGTAGATAATGATGCAGGCAAAACCATTGCCAGTTTTCAGCAAATTCCGCTGCGTTTGGCATGGGCAATCACTATCCACAAATCACAAGGCATGACTTTAGAAGCGGCAGAAATCAATCTTAGCCATACTTTTGAAAAAGGGCAGGGTTATGTGGCCCTGTCACGTTTAAAATCGTTAAGCGGTTTGCGTTTATTGGGATTTAATAGCCAAGCTTTGGAACTCGACAGTTTGGCGATTAAGGCAGACCGCCGTTTTCAGGAATTGTCTGAAGAAGCTGAAACGCACTATGCGCTGATAGATTTAACTCCACAACATAATGCATTTATTCGTCACTGTGGTGGCACGTTGAACGAAACCGAAATTTTGCGCAATGAAAAGAAAATTGCCAAAGGTGGAAAAACCAATTATGCGACTGCTACATTGGATGAAACCCGCGTTTTATTTGAAGAAGGTTATGATATTCAAGATATTGCAGTTGAACGTGGTTTAACGCCTGCAACCATTATCAACCACTTGGCACGTTTGCAAAAAGAACAAAATCTGGATATTTCAGTGGCACATCCAGGTGATGAAGTGGTGGAAGAAGTCCGTAAAATTTATAAGCGTTTAATGAAGCGTCAAAATGCCGAGCACTTTAGCGAGGATGGTGCAATTAAACTGCGTCCGATTGTTGAAGCGACTAGTCCACGCATGGGCTATGATCAAGTGCGTTTAGCATTGCTGTTTATTCAGTAATTTATCTATTCAGATGATGACGTATACTGCAATTTTGCATTAAAAATGCCCGCTAAACGTCACATAAAATACTATCGTTTTAAGAAAAACTTCGGTTAAACTGCCATCACTGTAAGCCTTAAATATAATATTCGGTATGGCATTTACACCGTGGTACACCTTACGAAAATTTGTCTATAACAACTTACACGACGATGATTATGAAACATGGTTTAGTCGTTGCATTAACTATTTTTTAATTTTACTGATTTTAGGCAATGCCAGTGCGGTTATTTTAGAGTCAGTGAATGACGTCTATCTTGCCTATCAGGTATTTTTTAACCATTTTGAAAACTTTTCCATTGCAGTGTTTACGCTTGAATATTTGCTGCGGATTTGGAGTATTGCTGAAAAAGACCCATTTATTTCGCCATGGAAACAGCGGGTAAAATGGCTGACTAGTGGTGGAGCAATTATAGATTTATTGGCAATTTTACCTGCTTATATTAACTTCTTTGTACATCTAGATTTACGTTTCCTAAGAATTTTACGTTTACTTCGTTTGTTAAAGCTGACACGTTACTTTGTATCATTGCAAATTTTATTAAGAGTGATCGAGCGAGAAAAAGGGTCATTTCAGGCAGTTATTTTTATTCTCTTTATTATGATTGTGATGTCTGCTGCAGGTGTCTATGTGGTGGAAAGTAAGGCACAGCCTGAAGCCTTTAGCTCGATTCCTGCTTCGATGTGGTGGGCAGTAGTAACCTTAACTACAGTTGGTTATGGCGATGTCACACCCATTACACCTTGGGGTAGAATTTTAGGTGCATTAATTACGGTATTGGGTGTCGGCTTGGCAGCATTGCCCGCAGGTATTTTAGCCACAGGTTTAGCCAACGAACTTGAACAACGCAAGCAGCATTTAGGGCTGAAATTTAGAGAGCTATTGCAAAATAGTGAGATTGATTTGTTAAATGATCAGGAAAAAATTGAAGATTTACGCAAACAAGTCGGTTTAACCACTGAGCAAACCCAAGATATTTTATTGCAGTTAATTCGTGAACGTCGTGAACAAGAGTTGCGTTTAGAACAAGAACCTTATAAATACTGCCCGCATTGCGGAGAGAAGTTGTCGGAGTAAGCTAGGCTTGGGTTAAAAATTTTAAATTCTAGTTTGGCTCTACACATAGGCAGCCTAAAATATGTGTGCTTAAAGCCATACTATTTTTAAGGAATTGTATTGATTTCGTAGTAAATATCATCGAAAAAAATAAAGATGAAGGAAACTCATTATTCACATGATAAGATTAAATTAATTCATTATTAAATTGAATCATGTTTAGCTTTGTTTTTTATTTGGCAAAATAAAAATGCGACCTAGGTCTAAACATACAGTCAATAAGTTGAAAATTAGGAACAAGCAATGCTTGAAATTCGCCACTTAAAAATGCTGTCAGCCCTGCGTGAACATGGCTCTTTGGTTGCTGCTGCCAATGATTTATGTCTGACACCATCCGCCATTTCTCATCAGCTCAAAGAGTTAGATCATTGGTATGGTGTTGAAGTGGTGAACCGCCGTAGCCGTCCTGTGACATTTTCCAATGTCGGGCAGCGTTTACTGAAACTGGCGGATGATGTCCTGCCACAAATTCAAATTACCCAAACCGATATTACCCGCATTGTGCATGGGCAAACGGGGCGGATTATTTTTTCTTCAGAATGTCATAGTTGTTTTGACTGGTTGATGCCGCTACTGAATCAATATCGACAGCAATACCCAGATGTAGATTTAGATTTTGCTTCAGGTTTTGAAGCCAATCCGCATGAATTATTGCAAACTGCAGAATTTGATTTGTTGATTACTGCAGACCCGATTGCTTTAAAAGGTATCGAATATTTTCCAATTTTTGAATATGAATCGCGTTTGGTATTGTCAAATACCCATCCGCTCGTACGAGCTGAGCGCATTACCGTACAGGAGTTGGCAGAAGAAACCCTGATTACTTATCCTGTCGATAAACATCGTTTAGATATTATGTCTAAGCTATTCATTCCAGCCAATATTCAGCCTAAAGCCATTCGTACTACAGATTTAACCCAAATGTTGATTCAATTGGTGGCGAGTGGACGGGGTATTGGCGCATTGCCAGATTGGGTGGTGAATGAATATGAGCAAAAAGGCTGGGTGACTTCACGTCGTTTAGACTGCGTTTCTGCGGGAGGATTACGCCGTACTTTGTATGCGGGTTATCGTAGCGAGGAAAAAGAAAAGAGTTATTTTGAAGGCTTTTTGAAGCAATTAGAGAAATTTTCCCAAAAACGCACGCAGTATTATTCGAGTTAGAAGTCATACGATCCGCATTGTATAGTGGCTGCCAATAAATGCTAAAATCTCAGCTCATCTAAATCTAGAATAAAAACAGTGAGATGTTCTTGCTAAACTTGCCTTGGGACAATTATGGGAGAGCGCAGAGTTCGGTATGTTGGCTGACAAAGAATTTTTGGATTGTTGCTTCTGGTTTTATGGCAGCCATGCATATTGGCAAATTGCCACCGATTTTGCCCATCCTACGTGCTGAGCTTGGAATTAGTCTGGTTCAAGCGGGTTTTTTACTGTGTTTGGTAAAAGCTTCGGGCATGACTTTGGCTTGTTGCTAGGTCGTTATACCGCAAAAATTGGCTTAAAACGCTGTGTACTATTGGGCTTGTTATTATTGGTAGGTGCAAGTTTTATTGGTTGTTTTGTGGATAGATTTTCAGCGTTGTTTAGTCTGCGTGTTATTGAAGGTTTTGGTTTTTCCTGACTACACTCAGTGGCCCTGCATTTTTTGAAATTGGGTGATATAAGATGATTAATCTAAATATAATCATCTAAACTAAACGACCCAAATCAATATTAAGAATAGCCAATAAACAAGGTCAGAATCCCCGCAGCAATTAGTGGGCCGACAGGCACGCCACGTAGCACAGCAACACCAGCGACTGTACCAATCAATAAGCCTGCCACCACATCAGGTTGATTGGTCATGAGTTTTACTCCACGGCCACCCAACCATGCCACAAAAATACCAATTGCAATTGCAAGTAAAGACTTCCAACTTAGAAATGATTTTAGAATTGCTTCACCCGGAAGTTTGCCGCTGGCAATCGGTGTTAGAACACCAATGGTGAGAATGATAATGCCCAGATTTAAGCCATGCTGCTGCAAGAGTGGAAAAAATTCACTGAGCGGCGTAATTCTAAAAACGATGAGTACTGCTGCGGCAATGGTCACAGCTGTATTTTGGCTGAAAATACCACACGCGAGTAGGACGATCAGCACCACCAGGTTAAGGTCTAATTGAGAGAGCATGGTGATCCATAAAAGGGGAAACTGGAAAAGTATAGCTATTGTAGCGGTTTTCAATTGCAAACGGGCAATCTACGTACTGTGGCCAGAATTTACAGTGTATTTGGTTTAGAATAGTTACAGTAAATGTACTTATACTTTTTATTATTAGGTCGCTCATCATGTTGTTGGAAAAAATGTTGCAATCACAAGGCTTTGGATCACGTAAACATTGCCAGCAACTCATTAAAAATGGCGCAGTCACCATTATGGGCCAAACCCAGACCAATCCTAAATTTATATTAAAAATTGCGCCTGAAACGGTTTTGCAATTTTCGGTGTATGGACAAAATTATCAATATCGTGAAAAGGTCTATATTGCCTTACATAAACCACAAGACTATGAGTGTTCGCATCAGGCGACCCATCATTTTAGTGTGTTCGACTTGTTTGATGATGTTTTGCTAAATCGTGGTTTGCAATGTGTTGGACGTTTAGATCAGGACACCACAGGACTGTTATTGCTGACAGATGATGGGCAGTTTTTGCAAGCCTTGACTCATCCAAAAAAACACGTGGCAAAAGTATATGCTATGCACACCGCAGCCCCGATTAATGCGATACAAATCCAGCAACTTGAGCAGGGTGTCGCATTGCGCAATGAATTAGGGTTATTTGCGGCAACAGAGGTGCAGCAATTGGCAGAACATGCGTTACAGATCACCATTCATCAAGGCATTTATCATCAAGTTAAACGTATGCTGGCAGCGGTGGGCAATAAAGTAGAACAATTACATCGTCAGCAAGTTGGTGCATTAAACTTGACTGATTTGGCTTTAGATGTGGGTGAATGGATGTATTTAAGCCCTGAACAAGTCGAATTGGCAAAAAGCCGTATGGAATAAGTGAATTTCTACTGAGTTTTACCAATCGCTTACGCTAGCTAAAATTTATTTTTTGCCTAAAGCTGCACCCGCAAGATCAGGTGACTATTTTAAAAAACAGTGATAAGTCTGGAATTCATCATCTTTGACAAAGCCCATCTTTTCATACAATTGGTGGGATTGGTAATTACTTTTTTGCGTTTCAAGGCTGATGCGCAACGCATTTTCATGGCGTGCAAATAAAATCGCAGTATCAATGAGTTGTTTAGCCGAACCTTGTCGTCTAAAAATAGGGGTAACATAAACATCATCTAAAATATAGTAGGTCGAACAGGCAACTGAAGAAAAGCCTAAATAAAGTAATACAAATCCAGTGATTTTTTGATCTTTAATATGAATGAAAATCACACTTTCTTGATTTTCAAAACGCTGTTTTAAGAATGCTGCAGAAAGGCTTAAATTCGAGGATGCACCATAAAACTGACGATACTCATCGAACAATACAGCAAGTTGGTCTAAGTCTTCTAAAGTGGCGCGTTTTACAATCATTAGGATACTCCATGCTTTTTTATTGTCCTTGCATGAAGCATAGCTAAGTTTTTAAAGTAAATTTTTAAAGAATTGTTTAAAAATGCAACACTGTTAATTTTTGTCAGTTTCACCCAAAATTGCATTGAGTTCATCAAACAAGTCTAAATGTTCATCATCGAGTTCAAAATCTTGCACACTATTATTGCCAATTACAACTGCTTCAGTATTTGGACTTACATCCACTAACGTTGCTTTTTGCTCTTGTTTTAATTTACGTAACTTAATCAATTGTTCCAGATTAATATTCTGATTTTCTATTGAAAAGGGGATTGATTTAGTAAGCACGACTTGCTTAAAGAACAAGCGCACCGCTTGCGCAGGCGTAATCCCTAACTGTTTAAACACAGCAAAGGCCTGTTTTTTCTCTTGAGAGTCCAAGCGAACTTGGTAGACTTCAGTTTTTCTCATAATTTTTAATAGAAGGAAATAGATTTAAATTTTAGCAACATTGTAAACAATTCATTTGTAATTTCAATATGACTACAACGAAAATCCATTATTTTGTAATGACAAATATATTACAATGTCAGTTCTTGCTGTGCGCTAAAGTGGAATTGTTGCAGGCTAATCGGGTCAAAAAAACTTAAATGCTTGGCTAGCAATTGTAGCGGTGCAGAAAAATCATCTGCTTGTTTGTGCTGTAAGATGGGATAAAATGGGTCGTTTTTAATTGCAATGCCTAAGCTGTTTAAATGCACACGTAGTTGGTGTTGCTTGCCTGTTGTCGGCATTAATTCATATTTTGCCCAATTCTGATTATGTTCAAGCAAACGAATTTCTGTTTTGCTGTTTGGTGTTCCTGCCACAACTTGCATCAAATAAAAAGGTTCGCCTTTTTCCATGCGTAATTGCACGGTACAGGGCAGTGGCAAATCAGCTTGATAAGGTGCAATTGCATGGTAGGTTTTTTGCACTTGACGTTCTGCGAATAATTGCTGATACACTGCCCGAGTTTCAGGTTGCTTGGAAAAGAGCACCACACCTGCAGTTTCACGGTCTAAACGATGAATAGGCGTGAGCTGCTCATTCTTTGTTTGTTTTTTTAGGCGTACTAACAGAGTTTCTTGCACATATTGACCCGTAGGGCTCATGGTCAAAAAATGCGGTTTATCTACAACCAATAAGTGTTCATTTTCAAATAAAATTTGATGCAGAAAAGGCACAGCAACTTCATGCGCTAAAAAACGATAATAATAAATATCCTGATGCGCGCTATAAGGTGTGTTTAAATTTAAACGCTTACCTTCTGCATCATAAACTAAACCATCCTTAAAGCGTTGTTGCCATTCCTGTGCAGAAATATGGGCAAACTGGGTACATAAATAATGAAAAATTGAGTCAGGTTGTGTGCTTAATTGGGGTAAATGCAATTTGCTGGCACTCACACCATCTAGCATGGGGGGAACAAAGGTGTTGGAATGTGTCGATGTCATCTAAAAATTGCTCATATTCAGGTGGGGGAGTTTCTTTTTCATCATATTGTAAATAGCCTAAGCAGTTCGGGTGTTAAGCTCAATAATATTAAGCCATAGCCATGTCTCAACGTGTCATAAATTGTCCATATTTACACAGTTTTATCCATCAGTACATAGGCTTTAAAGCAGTGCGATGCTATCATAATTGGTCTTTTGAATCATGTCGTGAGCGTTATGCAGTATTCATTTAATTTGGCTTTAAATAATGAGCAAGATACCCAAAATTTGGCGCAGGTTTTGGCAACGCATTTTCGTTCGGGTGTGATTTATTTAATTGGTGATTTAGGTGCAGGAAAAACCACTTTATCGCGTTATTTTCTACAGCATTTGGGGCATCAAGGCGCGGTTAAAAGCCCGACTTACACTTTGGTAGAACCTTATCAAATTCAGGGGCAAGATATTTTTCATTTTGACTTATATCGCTTAAATGATCCTTATGAATTAGAGCTCATGGGTATCCGTGATTATTTAGAAACCCCAAATGCCTTGTTTTTATTTGAATGGCCATCAAAAGGTGGTGATGAAATTCCACCTGCAGATCTGATCATTGCAATTAAAAAATCGGAAGATGAATTAAGCCGTTCCGCAACCCTAAATTCATCTTCAGCTGAATTACAACAAGCTTTGGAGCAACAATTTAATCATGCCTAATGATGTGTTAAATCTACGTCGGATCCACACGCTTGAACCTGCCTTAGCCAACCAAATTGCTGCAGGTGAGGTGATTGAGCGTCCTGCCTCTGTGGTCAAAGAGTTACTCGAAAACTCCATTGACGCAGGTGCAACCGAGCTGATTATTCGTGTGGCACAAGGCGGTAGTACACTCATTGAAATTATTGATAATGGTCGTGGAATTCATGCTGAAGATTTACCTCTGGCGGTGACTCGTCACGCGACCAGTAAAATTCAAACGGCCGATGATTTGCACGCCATTGTTAGTTTAGGCTTCCGTGGTGAGGCGTTGGCTTCCATTGCAGCGGTATCGCGTTTGACTTTGGTCAGTAGCCAAACTGAAGATGGTGTAGGCTATCAGGTTGAAGTCAATGGTACTGCTTTCGATCACCAAGATATTCAAGCTGTCGCCGCACCAAAAGGCACGCATATTCGGGTACAGGATTTATTTTTTAATGTGCCTGCACGTCGTAAGTTCCTGAAAAAACCAGGTACAGAATTCGGGCATATTGAAGAAATTGTCCGTCGTTTGGCATTGACACATTTTGATATTCGTTTTGTGCTAGAGCACAACGACAACATTAAACTGAATCTACCCATAGCAGACAGTGGTGAATTGCGATTTCAGCGCGTGCAGCAACTTTTAGGTCGGAGCTTTGTTGAAAATGCCTATTGGATTGATGCCGATAGTGTCAGTATGCGCTTATCGGGTTGGTTGGGGCACCCTTCCGATGCACGTTCACAAGCCGACTTGCAGTATGTGTATGTAAATGGACGTATTGTAAAAGACAAAACCATCTCGCATGCTTTGCGTATGGCATACGAAGGTATTTTGCATGGACATCAACATGCTGCGTATTTGCTGTTTTTAGAAGTTGAGCCTGAAAATATTGATGTCAATGTGCATCCAACCAAGCATGAAATTCGCTTTTTAAATCAGCGGGAAGTGCATGAGTTTGTACGACATTATGCCAAAGAAACCTTAGCTCAATTTCAAACTGCAACTGCAGATTTAGCCACAGCCATGAAAGCTGATCCTGTAGAACAAGCTGCGCCTTATGTGGTGCAACCGCGTTATCAGGAACAATTTTTACTGCACAAACATGCCGAGGCGAATCCTCACAATTCCGCAAATGATGCAGCAGATGCATACACTATGCAGCCCGATTCACAAGCGGGAAGTGAGTTACTTACCGATTTTAATCAGAGTCAGCCTCAGATAGTTCAATATAACCGACCTGTGCAGAGTAATTATCAAGGTTCACAACCGCTCAACAATGCTATAAAAAGCTATCTCGCGCCTTTACGTGATCTAGATCAAGACTCAGCTAATCTTGGGCAAACAACCACAACACCTGCAGTGGATGAGCATCCACTGGGCATTGCAATTGCGCAACTGCATGGAATTTACATTTTGGCGCAAAACAGTGAAGGCTTGATTATTGTAGATATGCATGCCGCACATGAACGAATTGTGTTGCAACAGATGAAAGCCGCTTGGGATAAACCTGAGTTTTGGACTTCGCAGCAATTGCTTATTCCCAAAGTCATTAGTATTAGCCGTATGCAGGCCATGCGAGTGGGCGATTTAAAAGAACAATTGGCGCGATTGGGCTTGGAAATAGACCAATATGGGGATGAACAGGTCATTGTGCGCGGTGTACCTGCAATTTTGCATAAGGCAGATTTTGCTGAATTAATTCCTGAACTACTTGATGATTTAGACCCGAATGATGAAGCGCAAGCCTTGGTACAAAAGCGCGATCATATTTTGGCGGGAATGGCATGCCATAGCGCTGTACGTGCACATCGGATGCTTAGTCTTTCTGAAATGAATGCCTTATTGCGGCAGATGGAACAAACCGAATTTGCTAGCCAATGTAATCATGGTCGCCCGACTTGGCGTGCCTTTCCATTGGCTCAATTAGATAAACTTTTTGCTCGAGGAGAGTAGCGTTACATGTCAAATCAATTGCCGGTCATCAATTTAATGGGACCAACTGCAAGCGGTAAAACTGCTTTGGCATGTGAGTTGTATGAACTGGGGCATTTTGAGCTGATTTCAGTCGATTCTGCGCTAGTTTATCGAGATATGGATATTGGTACAGCCAAACCGACCAAAGCAGAACAGGCGCGCTATCCGCACCACTTGATTGATATTATCACCCCTCTTGAAGTGTATTCTGCTGCACAATTTGTTGAAGATGCCTGCACCTTGATTGACGATATGCATGCGCGAGGCAAAACCCCAATTCTAGTGGGCGGAACCATGCTGTACTTTAAGGCATTGCTTGAAGGTTTATCTTCAAATTTACCCCGTGCCAATTACCAAGTGCGTGCTGAAATTGAAGATAAAGCTGCACGCGAAGGTTGGGAAGCCGTCTATGCAGAATTATGTAGGGTAGATGCATTGGCAGGACAAAAATTCAAAGTGTCCGATAAGCAACGTATTATTCGTGCTTTGGAAGTTTACAAATTAACAGGTACACCGATTACCCAACTTCAAGCGGAACAACCTAAAAATGTACCATATCGTTACACTTTTCATAACCACGCCTTAGTGCCTGATCGGGTAGAATTACATCAGCGTATTGAAAAACGCTTAGAGATTATGTGGGAAATGGGTTTTTTGAATGAGGTGCGCCATCTTATTGAAAAATACGATTTAGATGCAAATTTACCCTCTATGCGCTCTGTCGGTTATCGTCAAGCTTTAGAATTTTTGCAAAAAGGTGATGAAAGTCGCGAAAAAATGCAGGAAATGGAGGATAAGGCGCTATTTGCAACACGACAACTTGCGAAACGTCAATATACTTGGCTCAGATCGTTGCAAGAATCGCATAAATTTCACACATATTTTACGATAAAGCAGGCTCAAGAAGACTTGCGAAACTGCTACGGATAAAGCAAAATTTACACACTGTCTTTTTTATAATTTTTAATTGAAAAATAAAGATAGTTTTTGCGCTGATTTTTAATTATTTTTGGAGTTATAACATGTCTAAAGGTCAAACTTTACAAGATCCGTTCTTAAATTCTCTCCGTAAAGAACGTATTCCTGTTTCCATCTTCCTTGTGAACGGTATCAAACTACAAGGTCATATTGAATCTTTTGACCAGTATGTTGTTTTGTTGAAAAACACAGTAAGCCAAATGGTTTACAAACATGCAATTTCTACAGTTGTTCCTGCACGTAACCCACGTCCAGCAGGTGCACCAGCAGGCGGTCAAGGCGCAGGCTTTGGTGGTCAAGGTGGCGGCTTTGGCGGTCAAGGCGCAGGCTTTGGCGGTCAAGGTGGCTTCGGTGGTCAAGGTGGCGGCTTCGGTGGTCAAGGTGGCTTCGGTGCTCAAGGTGGCGGCTTCGGTGCTCAAGGTGGCTTCGGTGCTCAGGGTGGCTTCGGTGGTCAAGGTGGCTTCGGTGCTCAAGGTGGCTTCGGTGGTCAATCTACAGGCGGTTTTGACAACGATTCTAAATTTGAAGAATCTCAAGAAGACGACAACAATCGTTAATTGATTTTCTGAAAAAAAGCCTCTCATTTTGAGAGGCTTTTTTATGTCTCGCTCTTTTTTCTGATCAATTTACAGACTTTGATTTATAAGCTTGAGTAAGGCTGCGTGTTGCTTAAAGTCGGACGGATGAGGAGATAAGTTTGAGCAACTTCGCTTGAAAATAATAAAACCAGTGCAGTGACACTGGTTTTGATTGTGATCTAAAGATTATAGGCGCTTAGGAGTTCTTTTTACGATCTAAGCTTGGGTCTTTGATTTCCACAAATGCATTGTTACGTGTTTCACGTAACCAACTGTCTAGTTCAGTATCAAATTGACGTTCACCTAAAATTTGACGTGCCATACGCTCTTGGTACTCACGTGTCATATCTTGCTGACGAGTATCGGTGACTTGTAATACATGCCAGCCAAACTGAGTTTGGAATGGGGCGCTAATTTCGCCTTTGGCGGTATTTTTCATTTGGTTTTCAAATTCAGGTACCATCACACCAGGGTTGACCCAACCTAAGCTGCCGCCATCACGTGCAGAGCCTGCATCGTTAGAAAACGTCGCAGCCAAGGTTGCAAAATCTTCACCTGCTTTTAAGCGGTTGTAAATGCTGTCAATCATGTGTTTGGCATTTTCAGGGCTAACCACTTCTGTCGGTTGAATGAGGATGTGGCGAGTTTGATATTGAGGTACCAATGCACGTTGTTCAGTGCTTTTGCGCTCTAAGAGCTTGACCACATGAATGCCATCACGGACTTCAATCAGTTCACTGGTTTGACCCACATTTAACGGTGTAATGCGTGCAGCAAGTTCTGCAGGAATATCTGTTAGGTTGCGTAAACCCATGTCTGCAGACTGTACGGTTACACCATTGCCTGTGTATTTTTTGCTAATGGTTTGAATATCATTGCTTTGTGCCAATTCAGCTTTTACTTTTTGCGCAACTTGTGCGGCATTTTCTGTTCCTGAAATACGCACATGCAAAATATGTACTTGATTGCCTAATGCTGCTTGACCTTGTGGGGTTTTCAGGAAATTATCAACATCTTGGTCGCTAATTTGGATACGTGACATTACGACTTGTTGACGTAAGCGATTGATTGCTAAATCTTCAGCAATACGGTTACGTAAAAAAGCATAACTGCCTGGCGCAGATTTATCTAATTTTTGCTGAAAAGCTTCTAGGCTGTTTGCGCCATTTTGCTGTGCAACTTTTAAAACTGCTTCATTTAAAGATTTTTCATCGGCTTTAATATTATAGCGTTTGACTTGTTCTAATTGTGCTTGGCGTACAATCAGTTGCTCTAAAGCTTGTTGTTCTAAAATGTGTTGCGGTGGAACAGGGCGCTTTTGCATTTCCAGTTGTTGTTTGAGTTCAACCACGCTTTGCGCTAAATCACTTTTTAAAATGACACTATTGTCAACTACAGCTACAATTTGATCATTCGCAGCAAATGCAGGCAGCGCTGCTGTCATGCAAAGTGCTAAGGTTGATGCTTTTAAAAATCGTTTTAACTGTTCTGTCTTCATTAACGTTGTGTCCAAGATTGATTAATTTTATTAAAACCTAAAATACGGTTTTCAAGCAAAGATGCAAGTTTATTATTGAAACCGCCTAAACCTTTCAAATTTAATTCTGCCATAATGGCACGTTTTGGTTTTACACCGACATCGGTAACTTCATCTAAATCATTATAGTAAGAGCGACCATAAACTGAGATGCCCCAGCAGCACGACTCATAGTTCACACCCAGTAAGTATTCACGCGCAACGCTGTTGTCTAGGTCATATTGCGCATGACCTAAAATACGCCAGTTGTTGTGAATAGGCTGAATAAACGATGCCACAACTTGATCATAATGATCTTGACGGTTTGGAATAACACGGCGGTTAATATAACCAAAGCTATACAAGTTGCCTTGATCACCCGTGTAAAGCATATTGACACTGCGCTGTGCATTATCACCATTAGACATCCAAGCTGCATTGGCACCGATGCTGAGGTTTGGGCTTAATTGGCTGGTGAGGCTGACAATTGGCCCTGTACGGCTTTGCGTATCAAAATCATCGCTGGTGTTTTCTAGTGTGACACGACGGTCTTCAAAGTAAAAGCTTTGACCAATTCCTGCTCTAAGGCGTTCTAAGCCAATTTCATCAAACAGGCTATAGCTTAAACCCAAAGACAAAAAGTTGTTATCTTCTAAACGGTCATGACCATAGAAACGGTTTGGACTGAACAACTGGTCATAATTAATCGAAGCCGTTGCAGAGTCAAAGTTCGGGTGGTCGTTTTGATTGCGGTACGGTGCATAGGCATAGAACGCACGAGGGGTGATGGTTTGCAAGTAGCGACCATCTTTTTCAAAGGTAATCCCTGTGTCCAATGTAAATTGTGGCACAGTGACAGATTCACTTTCACTAGATGAGTTGGATTGATTCAACGCATTTCGAGTGTCTTTGTTATAGAAGGTGTTGATGTTACGTAACGATACTTCAGGAATTACAAATGACCACGGGTTGCGGTAGTTATAACGCACTGCAAAGTCGTTATAAATACGGGTGCCGCTTGGTTCGGCTACATCTAATGCACCAATGTCTTTTTTGAAGTAAGCCGTGTCGTTATTAAACTCGACTTGGAAACCTTGAGGGTTGCCTGTTTTATAATTTAATAAAAATTGTGGTAGGCGTGCATAAGGGCGGTTTTCATAGGCAATAGATTGATCCAGCGTTTGGAAATCTTCAACTTTGAGCTGAGCTTTTAAGCCAGGAATACCATTGCGATAGTTAAGTTCCCAAGCACGACGTAAATTAAGATCGGTTTTGGAGTTAGGGTTATTATTTAAATCCGCAAAGTAATCTTTATCTGAAGCATAGTTGTATTCAAGATTGGTCGAAAACTGATTGTTAATTTTCCAGCTGTGTAAAAAGTGCAAGTCTTTACGGTCTTGGTCGTCATATTTGGCATCTGAAGCTAAATAACCACCCCAGATTTGGCCTGAACCAAAATTTTCTGTTAAATAACGGAATTCACCCTCTAGCATTGCACCACGATCGGCAATATAACGCGGGCTAACGGTAGCATCAAAATTCGGTGCAAGGTTTAAATACACAGGAACAGAAAGCTCAACGCCACCATCGTTGGTAAAGCCAAAACTAGGTGTCAAAATACCTGTAGTCCGGCGGTCATCAATTGGGAAATTGAAGTAGGGTACAGCCAAAACAGGAACATTCTTCACATACAATTTGGTGCCACGTGTTTCACCACGTCCCGTTTCCTGATTCAGCTTAATTTCATTGGCTTGAATTTTCCAAGTTGGCGCTTGTTCAGGTGGACAGGTACTATAAGTGGCATTATTTAGCACCATCGTGTTGGTTGAGGTGCGTGCAATTTTTTCTGCCATGCCGTGAGCATGTTGTTCTTCGGCAATATAGAAACTGTTGTTTAAGTCACCTTGCTGGGTTTTCAGGTTGTAATTAATTTCATCACTTTGCGCCAGTAAGCCCGCTTGCGCCATTTGTACCCGACCTTCGGCTTTGGCAAAGGTCTGAGTTTGATCAATGGTAATTTTATCGGCACGAATTTGACGACCCTCTTGGTCAATCACCACATTGCCCTCTAAGACTGAATCGCCATTTGGGTCATAGTGACCATAATCTGCAGTCACTGTAGAAGTTGCATTTTCAGCATCTGCCGCAACAGTACCCGAGCTGATCGGCGTTAGCCACGCACCTTCACAATAGGCAGAACTTTGGCTGTGACCAAATTGTTGTTGTGCTTCAGGTGCAGCTTTATCAACATAATATTGCTCAAAGAACTGCTGCCCAGGATAAGCTTCTTGTATGGTGTGCTTAAGCTGCTGGTTATTGAGATTTGTGACAGATGAAGTCTGATCTGTGGTCTGCGCATAGCTGGAAACAGAGTGACCACATAACAGAGTTAAGACCGCAGTCGCTAAAGGATTAAATTTAAACTGATGCTTCATTTATCTCATCAACCAAGAATGCTTAATCGCAATTAATTATTGTCGCATCATAGAGAAAAAGCGCAGAAGTAGCTACACTTAGCACTTTAAAAACTCAGCCTGTATTAGAATTTATTGCAAATGAATACACAACGCGAACAATTGATACAAACATGGATAACATCTGTACTTGGTTCAGATCAATTTGAAACTCATTTTTTAGCAGGTGATGCAAGTTTTCGTCGTTACGCACGAATCAAGTTGAATAATAAAACATTTATGCTCATGGATGCACCACCAGAAAAAGAAGATTGTGGTCCTTTTGTGACGATTGATGAATTTTTTGCTGCCCATGGCGTGCGCGTGCCAAAAATTGTAGCCAAAGACCTGACACAAGGCTTTTTGTTGCTTGAAGATTTTGGCGATGTTTTGTTATCGACCTTGCTAAATGATCAGACTGTAGATGACTACTATGCGCAGTGTTTTAAACAGTTAATTCAATTGCAAAGTATTGATGGTGCGGCACAATTCCCTGAATATTCCTATGACAAATTGATTAGTGAAATGGAGTTGCTCACTGATTGGTTATTGCCAGCCTTACAAATTCAGCCAAGTGCGGAAGAAAGTGCCTTAATTAAACGCACTTTTGCTATTTTAGCCAATGCTGCCGTGGCACAACCGCAAGTGATTGTGCATCGTGATTTTCATAGTCGTAACTTAATGAAATTAGGCGATGACACAGAGCTTGGTGTGATCGATTTTCAGGATGCGGTCATTGGTGCAGATACATACGACTTAATTTCGATTACCCGCGATGCTTATGTGCAGTGGAATGCAAAGCATGTTTATCGTTGGTTTAAAATGTTCTATGATTTGTTACCAGAAACATCTAAACAAGAACGCGATTTTGAACAATTTAAAAAAGATGCCGATATGATGGCGATTCAGCGTCATATCAAAATTTTAGGTATTTTTGTGCGTTTATATGAGCGTGATGGCAAATCGGGTTATCTCAAAGATTTACCGCGCGTGATGTGGTATTTATTGGAAGAAAGTAAGCCTTATTCAGAATTACAACCATTTATGCACTTTATTCACACGACTGTGATGCCAAAATTTATAGCAAAATATGGTCAGTATGAGGTGGTTGCCTAAATGAAAGCCATGATTCTTGCTGCAGGAATGGGCAATCGCATGCGTCCTTTAACGCTGCATACGCCTAAACCTTTATTGAAAGTCGGTGGAAAGCCTTTAATTGTGTGGCACATCGAAAAATTACAAAAGATTGGTGTGCAGGAAATTGTTATCAATACGGCATGGTTGGGTGAAAAACTCGTAGAAGCTTTGGGTGATGGTTCACAGTTTGGTGTGAAAATTTTGTGGTCGCATGAAGGCCAAGGTTTGGAAACAGCAGGTGGTATCATCAAAGCATTGCCATTATTGGGCAATGAACCTTTTATATTGGTGAATGGCGATGTTTGGACCACCATGGATTTTGCGCCATTATTAAATGTGCAGCTTCAAGATGATTTGGCACATTTGGTTTTAGTGGAAAATCCTGTGCAGCATCCACAAGGTGATTTCACTTTGGCTGCAAACAAGGCCTATACTTTTGAGCAAGCACGCTCAGGTGAAAATCTGACTTATAGTGGCGTAGCAGTGATGCATCCGCAAATGTTTGGCGGTTTGGAATCAGGTAAGCGTCCGCTTGCACCATTGCTTAAACAAGCCATGCAGGAAGAAAAAATTTCTGCACATAAATTGCAGGGTGTTTGGATGGATGTTGGCACTCCTGAACGATTAAATGCGCTAGATCAACAAATTCAGCAGGGTGTGTACGCTTAAGTGCATATTCACTAAGCATTCGCCCCTATGACTGCAACTATAAATCGGTATACTTCCATTAATTTTTTCGAGATGTGAATTGTGATGCATTTGTTTTTTCAGGAACTCAAGCAAGGTAGTCAGGCTTTAGGTTTAGAGCTCAGTGATGAGGCTTTAAATTTATTACTCAAATACCAAGATGCTTTGGTGCTATGGAACAAAGCGTACAACCTCACTGCAATTCGTGACCCGAAAGAAATGCTGGTTAAGCATTTGCTAGACAGTCTGAGCATCCTAAAAGATTTACCTGCTGGTCGTTTACTGGATATTGGGACAGGCGGCGGTATGCCAGGCATGATTATTGCCTTGTGTCAGCCTGAACGCGATTGCGTGTTATTGGATTCAAATGGTAAAAAGATTCGATTCTTAAAACAATTTATTGCCGATTTAAAATTGAAAAACGTAGTGGCGGTTCAAACTCGTGTTGAAAATGAAGACAGCATTCGCGAATTAGGTCAGTTTGATGTGGTGACCAGCCGTGCTTTTGCATCTTTGACGGATTTTGTGGCTGCGTCAAAACCATTTATGCATGAGCAAAGTATTATTGCATCAATGAAAGGTTTGATTCCTGCCGATGAAATAGAAGCATTGAAAGATGAATTTAGCTGTGAAATTATCGAGCTTGAAGTTCCGCGCTTAGACGAACAACGTCATTTACTTTTATTAAAACGTATTTAATTTTCAAAGGACTAGGGTGATCATGGCACAAATTATTGCGATTGCGAACCAAAAAGGTGGTGTCGGAAAAACCACAACCGCAGTAAATTTGGCAGCATCTTTGGCTGTTTTGAAAAAGCGCGTTTTGTTGGTCGATATGGACTCACAAGGCAATGCCACGATGGGTTCAGGCATTCAAAAAAATGATTTGCTGTATTCTGTGACCGATGTATTGTTGGGCGAAGTCCCGATTGAAACCGCAATAAGCAAAGCAGAAGTTGGTTATAAGGTTTTGGGTGCCAACCGTGATTTGGCAGGGGTTGAATTGGTGATTGCTGAGCAAGAAGGACGTGAGTTTATTTTGCGCAATGCTTTGCAGGAAGTCGCCAAAGACTTTGATTATATTATTGTCGATTGTGCGCCAAGTTTAAGCTTAATTACCGTGAATGCTTTGGCAGCAGTGCATAGTGTGATCATTCCAATGCAGTGTGAATATTACGCACTTGAAGGTTTGGCTGACCTGACGCAAACCATTGACCGTATTCAACAAGCACTCAATCCTGATTTAGAAATTATTGGTGTATTACGCACCATGTATGATGCGCGTAATGCCTTAACACGTGACGTGTCTGAAGAATTATCGCACTATTTTGGTAGAAAATTATACGACACCGTGATTCCGCGTAATGTACGTTTGGCAGAAGCACCTGCACACGGTTTACCCGTCATTTATTTTGAAAAAAGCTCAAAGGGCGCAGTTGCTTACTTGAATTTGGCAGCTGAAATGTTGAAAAAAAACAAAGTGAAAAAAGGAAGTAAAGCATGACCACAAAAAAACGCGGATTAGCCAAAGGTCGTGGTTTGGATGCATTATTGGGGTCAATCCAAAAAGAAAAACTACAACTTGAAGTGCAATCTTTGGATCATGGTCAGCTAAAACAAATTGATGTCAATTTATTAAAACGTGGTGAATATCAACCGCGTCGTTTTATTCAAGAACAAGATTTGCAGGAATTGGCGGCATCTATTGAAAAACATGGTGTAATGCAGCCGATTGTGATTCGTCCGATTGATGACGAGCAACATCCTTATGAAATTATTGCAGGTGAACGTCGCTGGCGTGCTGCACAGTTGGCAGGCTTAACTGAAATTCCTGCGATTGTGCGTGATTTGACCGATCAGGTCGCGATTGCTTTGGCATTAATTGAAAACATTCAGCGTCAAGATCTTAATCCGATTGATCAGGCAATGGCGCTGCAACGCTTTCATGATGAGTTTGGCTTGAGTCATCAAGAAATTGCTGAAACAGTCGGTAAAGCGCGTACTACAGTCAGTAATTTATTGCGTTTACTTACTTTGGCTGAGCCCGTTAAAGAGTTGATGCAGCAAGGCTCGCTAGATATGGGGCATGCACGTGCTATTTTAACTTTGAAAGCTAAAGATCAGCTCAAGGTCGCGCAGCATGTGATTGAAAAGAATTTATCGGTGCGTCAAACCGAACAATTGGTGCGTGACTTTAATGCACCAAAACAAGAAAAGCCGAAAGCGGCTATTGCGCCTGATATTCAACAACTCACGCAACGTCTCTCTGAGCGTTTTAGTGCAGATGTTAAAATTGATTATAACAAGCAAGGTAAGGGCAAATTGACCATCAGCTATCACTCTCTGGAAGAGCTGGATGGTATTTTAAATATTTGCCTGTCCGATTAATTTAATTCGTATTTATTGGGGAAAGCGAATGTGGGAATTGGTAAAAGCGGGTGGTTGGCTGATGCTGCCTTTGGTATTGTGCTCGGTATTTACCGTTGCAATTACCATTGAGCGTTTTATGCGTTTAAAGCGTGCAGGTATTTTGCCTAATGCGTTGTTACTCAACCGTGGGCAAAGTTTAGCGACTGTGTTACAACAACTAAATCAAAGCGCCAACTTAAAAAACAGCACATTAGGCCGTATTTTTGAGGCGGGTGAGCGTAACAAACAACAATCAGAACACTATGCGCGTGCACAAATGGAAGCTACCGCCTCGCAAGAAATTGGTTATTTGGAAAAAAATATCAACTTCTTGGGTACGCTCAGTGCAGTAGCGCCATTATTGGGTTTGTTGGGTACAGTGCTTGGGATTATTGAATCATTTTTAGTGATTGATGTGGGTGCAAGCAATCCCACCTTAATGATTCCAGGGATTTCTAAAGCCTTAATTACCACTGCAGCTGGTATGTTGATTGCAATTCCAGCTTTATTTGCCTATCGTTATTTTCAGCGTTTGGTGCAAGAATATACGGCTGAGCTAGAGCAACAAGCGACTTTGTTTCACGCAGGATTATTTTATCAGCGTCAGCCTCATCAGCTTGATGAAGATGTGCAAGATGTGAAAAAAGTTAGCTAAGGTGAGTTTATGAAGTTCAAACGCTCGCAAGTTGAAGATATTCATATTAACTTGACCCCAATGATTGACTGTTTACTGTTCATCTTGGTGTTTTTGTTGCTTTCGACCACATTTAACCAATTTAGCCGTATGAATTTAACTTTGCCAGATGCGCAAGGTGTACCACCAAAATCTTATGAACATAAAATTGAAGTGGTGGTAGATTCTTCAGGGCATTATTCTGTCAATGGTCAAGCGCTTTCGACTAAGGGGGTGGCAGATTTAAGCACAGCAATTAAACAAATCTCTCCAGATCGGCGCGATTTAATGTTTATCATTGCTGCAGATGCCAAAGCCACTCATCAAGATGTGATTCGAGTAATGGATGTCGCAGGACAACTTGGTTTCGTCAACATCAATATCAGTACGAAAGTCCCAACTCGAGGTTATTAGTGAAGAAGGATTTACAGGTCTATCGCCGTCTTCTGAGATATTTGCTCCCATTTTGGGGTCTGGCAATCTTGGTGTTTATTGGTTTCGCCATCAATGCAGCCACAGAGGTATCTGTGGCAAAACTCTTGGAAAAAATTATTAATGCCATTCAGGAGCGCGATCAATCTTTCACTACGCTATTTCCGCTGCTAGTCATTGCGCTGATGTTTTTCCGTGGTTTAGGAACTTTTATTGGCGGTTACTATACAGCAGTGATTTCACGTAATTTGGTATTCAATATCCGTCAGGAAGTCTTTGCTAAATTGCTGCGTTTACCTGCACAGTATTACTTAGATAATACCAGTGGGCACATTACTGCCAAAATTATGTATAACGTAGAGCAGTTGACCGCTGCATCTACAGAATCGCTGCGTACATTGGTACAACAGGGTTTGATTACACTCGGCTTGCTCGGCTATTTGCTATATACCAACTGGCGTTTGACCTTATGTATTTTGGTCTTTGGCCCATTAATTGGCTTGCTGATTCGTAAAGCTGCAAAACGTATGCGTCGTTTATCTATTCAAGTGCAAGACACCATGGGTGATGTAAACCACGTGGTGCAAGAAACTGTAAATGGTAATTTAGTGGTGAAAGGCTTTGGTGGCCAAAGCTATGAACAAACCCGTTTTAAAGAAAATTCTTTAGAAAATTTACGTCGTGGTCTAAAGATGGTGGCTGTGCAACAATTGAACAGCCCAGTCGTACAGTTTATTATGTCGATTGCGTTGGCCATTATTATTTGGATTGCATTACGACCTGAAATTTTGCGTGATATTTCAGCAGGTGAGTTTGTGGCATACATTACTGCAGCAGGCATGTTGAGTAAGCCAATCAAAGCCCTGACCGATATTAATGAAAAATTACAACGCGGTTTGGCAGCAGCGCATTCGGTCTTTGAATTGCTAGATATGCCGGAAGAAGACAATCACGGCACGCTTACACCGGACTTAAAAGGTAATTTGCAATTTAAAAATGTGAATCTAGTGTATTCCGATGGACATCATGCCATTCATGATTTTAATCTGGATGTCAGGGCGGGTGAAACTGTGGCTTTGGTCGGTCGTTCAGGTGCGGGAAAAACCTCATTAGTCAATCTGTTGGTACGTTTTCAAGAAGTATCTTCAGGGCAAATTTTGTTTGATCAGCATGATATTCGTGACATTGAGTTGAATAGTCTGCGCTCCCAAATTGCTATGGTCAATCAGCAAGTGGTATTGTTTAACCGTACGGTACGAGAAAATATTGCCTATGGTCAGCTTGAAGGTGCGAGTGATGACGCGGTGATTGCTGCAGCCAAAGCCGCCTATGCACATGATTTTATTATGGCTTTACCACAAGGCTATGACACACCATTGGGTGCGCAGGGTTTGAATTTGTCAGGTGGTCAACGCCAGCGTATTGCCATTGCCCGTGCTATTTTAAAAAATGCACCAATTTTAATTTTAGATGAAGCCACCAGTGCTTTAGATAATGAATCTGAATATTTTATTCAGCGTGCATTTGATGCAGCCATGCAAGACCGTACGACCATTGTCATTGCACACCGTTTATCTACCATTGAAAATGCTGATCGTATTGTGGTGATGGATCAGGGACGTATTTTAGAGCAAGGCACCCATCAGGAGCTCATAGCCCGAAAAGGTGCGTATTTCCAGTTGCATCAACGTAACTTCGAGGAACATTAATTCATGTCTTTGGCACAATTTATTCAGGACGCTTGGCAGCAACAAGCCAAATGGCTGGTTGTGCTTAGACCCTTGTCTTTATTGTACCGTGGCGTGAGTTTGCTCAATCAAAACTTATATCGTTCAGGGGTTAAAACCGCTTATACCGCTCCCGTACCTGTGATGGTGATTGGTAATATAACCGTAGGGGGGAGTGGCAAAACTCCTTTGTTAATTCACTTGGTGAAATATCTGCAAAGCCTAAATGTCCGTGTTGGTGTGATTAGCCGTGGATATGGCGGCAAAGGTCCATTTCCAGCCTATGTGGGTATTGATGCCGATGTTGAGGCAGTAGGCGATGAGCCAACCTTGATTGTGCAATCAACAGGTGTGCCGATGGCTGTCGGGCCAAACCGTCAAAAAAGTATTGAGCTATTGCTTGAACAGCATGATTTAGACTTGATTATCAGTGATGATGGTTTGCAGCATTTGGCTTTAAACCGTCAACTGGAATGGATTGTTTTAGATAATAACCGTGGATTGGGTAACGAGAGAATTTTGCCTGAAGGTTATTTGCGAGAACCAAAATCACGTTTGGATGATGCCACCGTGATTGAACATGCAGCACAACCGCACTCGAACTTAAATATGCATCTCGCAGTGGCTGCACCGTATTTGTTGCATCCTCAACAAGAACTGATTTTTGACCGAACCCAAAATTTTTATGCGGTGGTTGGTATTGGTTTTCCTCAACGATTTTACACAACTTTAGAGTCAATGGGAGTAACGCAGTTTCAATGTCACGAATTTCCAGATCACCATGACTATGAAATTACCGATTTGCAGTTTGACGACTCGCAACCGATCATTACCACAGAAAAAGATGCAGTGAAATTATTAGCATTGTTGAAGCAATATCCAGATTTTCAGCGTGAAATTTGGGTCGTGCCTGTAGAGGCAGTATTGTCATCGGCCTGCTATGCCACCTTACATCAACAATTGAAACAATTAGGTTTAAACCTGCCTGAAGGAACATTATGAAGCACATTGTTATCCCTGCACGTTATGCCAGCTCACGTCTACCAGGCAAACCTTTGTTGGAAATTCATGGTCGCGCCATGATTTTACGTGTAGTCGATCAGGCTAAAAAAGTGGCAGGTTTTGATGACTTGTGTGTGGCGACCGATGATGCTCGTATTGCTGAGTTATGTCGTGCCGAAGGAGTTGATGTAGTGCTGACCTCGGCAGATCACCCATCAGGCACAGACCGTTTAAGCGAAGTGGCGCGCATTAAAGGTTGGGATAAACACGATATTATTGTCAATGTGCAGGGTGATGAACCACTTTTGCCTGCACAACTGGTACAACAAGTGGCGCAGTTGCTCGAGGCTCAACCTGAATGTTCGATGTCTACGCTGTGTGAGCCGATTCAGCAACTTGATGAATTTACCCGCGACAGCATTGTTAAAGTGGTCATGTCTAAACACAATCAGGCTTTGTATTTTAGCCGTGCCACAATTCCGTATGACCGCGATGCTGCAAAAGTAGAAACACCAAAATTGCATGCACATGCTTATCGTCATTTAGGTTTGTATGCTTACCGTGTGGAATTACTGCAAGAATATGTGACTTGGGAAATGGGAACATTGGAAAAGTTAGAAAGCTTAGAACAATTGCGTGTCTTGGAAAATGGACACCGTATTGCTATTGCAGTAGCAGAAGCCAATTTACCACCAGGTGTAGATACTCAAGCAGACTTAGACCGTTTAAATGCAATGGATATTGCCCATTTTGAGTAAGTGAACCACCTACCATGCAACGTGATATAATTGGACAAGTGTATCCATGGCAGCAACAAGTTTGGGAAAATCTGACTGGACGATTTCCCAAAATGGGGCATGGTTTATTGTTTTATGGCAAACAGGGTTGCGGTAAAGATACTTTTGCACAGCAATTTGTGGCTTGGATTTTATGCCAGCAGCGTGATGTGCAGTCACAGCCTTGTGGTGAATGTAGTAGTTGTCAATGGTTAAAATCAGATACACATCCGAATTATGTCTATATCAGCACCGATGAAGAGAATAAAAAGCAAAACGCGAAAATTAAGATCGAGAAGATCCGTGATTTATTACCTTTTGTCCAGCAAACGGTAGATGGTTGGCGGGTAGTTGTGATTGAACCTGCCGAAGCCTTAAATATTGCATCTTCCAATGCCTTGCTGAAAACCCTCGAAGAACCGGGTGATCGCATCGTGATTATTTTGCTGGCAGATCATTATCTTAAATTGCCTGCAACCATTCGCAGTCGTTTACAGCACTTCGCTTTAGACCGTATTGATGCAGCACAGGCTGCAGCATATTTACAGCAGCATTTGCCTGATTTAGATGCAAACAAACAGCAATTGTTGATGAATTTGTCCAATCAAATGCCGTTACAGGCTCTGCAGTTAGCACAGGCAGAATGGCTAGAGCAGCGTACAGACTTTATTAAAGACTGGTATAAACTGGTGACGCAAAAAAATATGCCCATGGCAATCGCAACCAAGTGGAACAAGGCGCTGAGCTTTACTGATTTTAGTCAGATGTTTGAATACTTGTTGTGTGATTTAATTTGTGTCAAGCTAAACCAAAGCATTAAAAATTTGGATTTAAGCACCGCTTTGCAGCATTTGGCTGAACAATATGACTTGGAAAGTCTGTTTGGTTTATACGCAGAATTACAGCAAGCCAAGCCACTGCTTGAGCAAAACGTGCAAAGTAATCTGGTGCTTGATCAGCTCTGTATTAAGTTAATGAATATTTAAGGGGAACATGATGCAACCACGTATGGGCGGTATTATTCAGGCCAATATTCCTGATGTCGAAACGCTATATTTAAGTTATATGCCATACGTTGTGGGCGGTGGCTTATTTGTACCCTCTAAACAGCCTGTGAAAATGGGTGAAGAAATCTTTGTGCTCGCAACTTTGCCTGAACAATCACAAAAAATTCCACTCACAGGAAAAGTCATCTGGATTTCGCAAAAACAAAACGGCATTAAATTGCAAGGCTTTGGCATTCAACTGAGCGGTGAAAAAGGCGTTTATTACAAATCTGAAGCCGAAAGAATCCTTGCGGGGCTTAAGTCTGACAACCGTAACAGTTACACTATGTAGGTTGTTTGCTTTTAGGAAAAAATCGTGTTTGTAGATACACATTGTCATTTAACGATGTTGGATTTAAGCCCTTATGATGGTGACTTAGATGCAGCAATTGCACAGTCACGCCAAGCGGGTGTGTCTAAAATTATGGGTATCTCTGTCGATTTAGACGATCATATTGCATTGTCAAAAATTGCAGCACGGCATGCCGATGTCGGTTATAGCGTGGGTGTGCATCCTTGTGAAAACGCTGAAAATATGGCACGCGCCACTACCGAACAACTGATCGCTTTGGCACAAGCAGACAAGGTTTGGGCTTTGGGCGAAACAGGTCTGGACTATTTTCACAGTACCGATTTTGTCTCAGAGCAAAAAGCCTGTTTTGCACGACATATTCATGCGTCACAAGCCGTAAAAAAACCAGTGGTAGTTCATACCCGTGCTGCTAAGCATGATACAGTGGATATTATTCGTGCTGAAAAATCGACGCATGGCATATTACATTGCTTTACAGAGGACTGGGCAACTGCCAAAGCGGTGTTAGATTGCGGTTATTATGTGTCGTTTTCAGGCATTATTTCCTTCAAAAATGCACAAGATTTACGTGATGTGGCCAAGCAAGTGCCTTTAGATCGTGTCTTAATTGAAACTGATAGTCCATATTTGGCACCTGTGCCATATCGCGGTAAGACAAATGAGCCAAAATACGTTCCGTATGTAGCCAAAGCCCTATGTGATGTATATGATAAGTCCTTAGAGGAAATTGCTTTCATAACAACACAAAACTTTGAAAACCTGCTCAAAGGACATTAATTTGAATTGTGGATCGATGTAAATACCGAATGTTGTGGTGGTATATTAAAAATTTCAATTGATTGAATAGTGAAAAGAGAGTTTATCGGGTGAAGATGGATCGTCAGGCTCAGTTTCGAGCAAGAGAAACGTTAATTTTCCAAGTGGCAGAGCAGTTGCTTTTGGAAAATGGTGAAGCAGGAATGACCCTTGATGCTTTGGCAGCAGAACTGGACTTGGCCAAAGGTACTCTATACAAACACTTTCAAAGTAAAGATGAACTCTATATGTTGCTCATTATTCGAAATGAGCGCATGTTGCTAGAAATGATTAAAGACGCGGAAAAACAGTTTCCTGAACATCTAGCATTTTTTATGCTGCATCACTTGCATCATCCAGAGCGTACCGTACTTTTTCACCAAATTGAAGAACGCCTTTCTACAACGGGTGTTGGCATTGGCTTGTTATTTAGTGAACTATACCAAGTCCGCAAAAGCCGATTACGCATCATTATTCGTATGACTGAACAATATTTGAAATCTATTAACAGCCAGATGGAAGTGCGTGATTATTTGGCTTCAATTTGGGCACTTACGCATGGTGCAGCGGCTATTTTAAACTCAAGTTTCTATCAGCGTTATTTAGGCTCGCGGGATACTCTGCGGGTGGCCTATATTGACCAAGCGTTGGCGATGCCCAAACAAGCACAATCTTTCGAGCAATTGAATTAATACGCTATGAACACACCACTGTCTTCGGTTCGCGGTTTTACGCTCATTGAATTGATGGTGGTGATTGTTATTATGGCGATTATGGCATCGCTGGTTTTAATGAATATTGGCGGTGTTGATCAGCGTAAAGCCATGCAGGCGCGTGAAGTGTTTTTATTGGATTTGCGTAAGCTGAATCGTGAAGCCAATGATCAAGCGCGTATTTTTGCACTCAATTTGCATCAATCAACCGATGTTTCACCTGCACGTTATGATGTGTTGGAATATCAGCCTTATGCCACAGAACAACAGTTAAGCCTGCAAAATAATCAAAAATGGCAAAGCTACAGCGAATTTAAAAGCAGAACGTTGCCTGAACAAGTTTCTATCCAAATTTTATCTTTAGAACAAAGCTATCCGAATGCCAACAATAGCGAGTTGCTGCAAGGTAATGCGCCTGCATTGATTTGGCTAGGCAATGGCGAAGCCAAACCTGTGCGTATTCAGTTCTATTTAGAACAGCGTCCTGTGGGTGCGGAAATAGAGGTCGATCATTTAGGAAAAATCCATGAAAGCTAAAGGATTTACACTACTTGAAGTTATGGTGGCTTTGGCAATTTTCGCAACAGCAGCCATGGCAATGACCAAAGTGGCGATGCAATATACCCAATCCACCGCCAATGCGATTTTAAGAACAAAAGCGCAATTTGTGGCTTTGAATGAAGTGGCATTGATGGAAATGAATCGGCAATGGTTAAGTGGTACAGAGTCCAAGCAAGTGACCCAACAGGGTGAATCATGGCAGATTGACAAGTCCACACAGCCGACCATTAGCCCAAATGTGCAGCGTGTTGATCTTCAAATCAGTTTATATAATGAAGATACAGGGCAAGTTGAAGCAGGGGTGACTTCTGTGGTGTTTTTTAATGCCCGCGAGCAGCAGTCATGAACGCAAAGAAAGGCTTCACTTTGGTTGAACTATTAGTCGCCATTGCAATTTTTGCAGTGCTGTCTGCTTTGGGTTGGAAAGAATTTGATTATCTCGCCAAAGTCAAAGACCGCAATGCGATGCACGAGGCTGATTTAGAACAGTTGCAAGAAAGCTATCAACAAATTTTACGTGACACGATGCAGGCTGTTCCATTAACAGCCAATATTAAAGGACAGCAACAACCTGCTTTAGTTTTACAAAACGGACGTTTTAATTTCAGTAAAACTGGTGTGACGGATCCTTTGCAGCAAGGTATTTCACCCCATGAACGCGTAGAATATCAATATCGTGCCGATGAAAAAAAATTGTATCGTTTAAAATATCGTAACTTGCATCAAACGGGCAATGATCAGCCTGAATCGAGCGTAATGTTGGATGAAGTCGAAGCTTTTGAGATTGTGGTATTGAATCCAAATGAATTAAGCAGTTGGCCGGAAAGCAGTGTTGATTCGCAGCAAACTGAACAATTAAGGCTGCTCCCGAAAGGAATAAAAATAAATTTAACCGTGCGCGACGTGCAATATGAATGGATATTTAGCTTATTGCAGACAGATTTTTTAAAGAAGAAAGACAATTAAAGGCGCAATGGCAATGTATGCAAAATCGATTCAGCGCTTAGGTAGCATCACCAAATCACAACAAGGTATCGCCTTGATTACGATTTTGATGCTGGTTGCTTTAGCTACAATTTTGGCCGCAACCATAGCCAAACGGCAAATGTACACCAGTGAAAATACTGCGTATTTGATGCGTCAAAATCAAGCATTGTTATATGCCAAAAGTGCCGAATTATTTTTTGCAGAATTACTGCAAGATGATGCTAAAAATGCAGGCCAAGTTGATCACTTACAAGAAAATTGGGCAAAACCGATGCCGCCATTTCCAGTCGAAGATGGTTATGTATCGGGCGTGTTGCAAGATGAGTCCGGGAAATTTAATTTAAATAGTTTGCTGACAACCGAAGATCAGGTGAACGAAAAAGCAAAAAAATATTTTGAAAAACTGTTACAGCGTGTCGGGCTGCCTGCCCAATTAAGTGAAGCCGTGATTGACTGGCAAGATGCAGATGATGAACCGAGTGGTGCAATGGGTGCAGAGTCGAGTTATTACCAAGGTTTAGCAATTCCTTATTTACCGCCCAATAGCTTATTTCACAGTGCAGAAGAATTAAAACAAGTCCGTGGTTTTGAGGGTGCGAAGTATCAGCAAATTGCGCCTTATGTTAGTGCCTTGCCAAAACGGGATACCACTATCAATATTAACACCGCACCTGCTTTGGTTTTGGCGAGCTTAGATGAAAAGCTGGATGTGGTAGCAGTACAAAATCTACTTGATCGTCGTAATGCCAATTTAGAGCACTTTAGCAATGTAAATGGTTTGTGGGAACTAGAAGGCTTTCAAGCTGTCGATAGCGCGATACGCAATGAATTTACAGGTTTATTGGGTGTGCAATCACAATATTTCAAAGCCAAAATTGAAGTGGTGTTGGGCGAGCGCAAACGTCAATTTAGCAGTAATTTGGTGCGTAGCGAAAAATCTGTCATTGTCAGTGGGCGAAGTCTGGCGCCATTTTAATTTTTATCATTAAATGTTAACTTAGTTGTCATCATTTAAAAGTAATTGCATTGCATGTCTGTACTGAAACCGATCATTATGATTTTTGTCTGGCAATCTGCGGGCTAAAATTGGCTTATTGTTTACGTTTTGCATTATAATTACAAAGAATATCCCCTAAATATTTTGATGACGTTAAGCCCCATGTTAATTCGAAAGTTATTTAAGTTTGAAAATGCGCATATTGTGCGTAATTGCACTTCAGACCGCTGTAAGCGCTCGATTCATGGTCATAGCTACAAAGTAGAATTATTACTGAAAGCTACAAAACTTGATCATGGTCAAATGGTATATGACTTTGGTTTGCTAAAAGGCGTAATCAAAGAATTATTTGATGCCTTTGATCATGCCATTTGTTTTTGGCAGCAGGATGATCCTGCATATATTCAAGCCTGCAAAACATTCAGCGCACGTTGGGTATCTTTACCCGTATCACCATCGGCAGAACAGTTTTCACGTATTTTCTTTTATTTGGCACAGCAAGTTTTGGCATCAACTATCACACAAAATGGGGAAGGTGATGTGGAAGTCTATTCGGTAATTGTGCATGAAACCGATACAGGTTATGCACAAAGCTTTTTGGAAGACATTGAAAATGCACAGATGGGATTGCTAAGTTTGGATCAAATTCATTTCTCTGAGCAAGTACAGACAGAATGGTCAGACCCACAGATGTATGAAAAATTAAAACAGGGGATGACATTCCAAAACCCGAATGTAGAGTTACAAGTTAAACTTTAAATCACATCTTTAGACATCAACAAGGATTGATAGCAGTATGTCTTTTACTGAGCAGCAATATGCGAGCTTAAATAAAGTTCAGTTAGATGAGAGTTGGAAATATAATCTAGCCGAATTTTTATTGAGTCCAAAAATGGATGCGCTACGCGATTTTTTGTTGCAAGAAAAACAACAGAATAAGGTGATTTATCCACCAAGTTCACTGATATTTAATGCGCTAAATACCACGCCTTTAAATCAGGTGAAAGTCGTGATTATTGGGCAAGACCCTTATCACGGACCTAACCAGGCACATGGGCTTAGCTTTTCTGTACAAAGAGGGGTTGCATTGCCACCATCTTTGCGTAATATTTTCCATGAGTTACATACAGATTTAGGTGTGCCTATTCCAAAACACGGTGATTTAACGCACTGGGCAGAGCAAGGGGTATTGCTGCTTAACAGCGTGTTAACGGTAGAAGCAGGACAACCTACCTCGCACCAAAAGCAGGGTTGGGAAGATTTTACAGATCATGTGATTGATGTGTTAAATCAACAACGTGAGCATATTGTGTTTATTTTGTGGGGCGCATATGCACAACGTAAAGGACAACGTATAGATCCAAATAAACATCTGATTTTGAAGGCAGCGCATCCATCGCCATTGGCAGCAAACCGTGGTGGTTTCTTTGGGTGTAAAGTATTTTCAAAATCAAATAATTATCTTAAACAAAATGGCATTGAGCCTATAGACTGGCAGCTGGACGCATGACACATTCTCCCATTTCTAAAGAATATCATCCGGATTTAATTGTCGAAGAAGCAAATAACGGTTGGCGCATTGTTCGTTTGAATCGCCCAAAATCTTTGCATGCTTTAGATGAATCTATTGTTTCTGCATTATTGGCAGTATTTCAAGATTTCCATACAGACGATAGCGTAAAAGCAATTTGGCTAGATTCGACGACACCAAAAGCATTTTGTGCAGGTGGTGATGTACGCAAGTTACGTCAGCTTGTCATTAATGATGAAGTTGCAACTGCAAATAAGTTCTTTGAGCAAGAATATGCGTTGGACTTGTTGCTACATAACTATGCTAAGCCTGTTTTAGTGTGGGGTGAAGGTTATGTCATGGGTGGTGGTTTAGGCCTATTTATGGCTGCACCATTTCGTTTGGTCACACCGTATTCACGTTTAGCTATGCCAGAAATTAACATTGGTTTATACCCAGATGTAGGTGCAACCCGTTTCTTGGCAGACCGTGGTGCGATTGGTTTGTTCACTGGTTTAACAGGTTCAATCATGACTGCAGCGGGTGCTTATGGCATTGGTTGGGCAACGCATATTTGTGATGCACAGCGTGCAGCAGTCTTAGATAAAGTCATTAATATCGACTGGAATCATTACCCTGCAGGTGACTTCCGTGCCATTGATGATACCTTGAACAGCATGCACCGTCCTGTAGGACCAGGTCCGTTACAAAACTCTTTGGATGTCATTCAAAGCGTGTGCCGTGGTGTGAGTTTTGAAAGTGATTATGAGTCGATTATTGGTTTGAGTGATGCGCGTAGTGATTGGCTACGTCAAGCCAGTGAAAACTTACAAAAAGGTTCACCAACCACAGCGGCGTTAACGTGGTTATTATGGCAATGGGGCAAAAAAGTTCACGCTTGGAATGAAGTATTCGAACTGGAAACGCAAATTTCAGACTGGAAAATTCGCCACCCAGATTTTGTCGAAGGCGTTCGCGCACGTTTGGTTGATAAAGACCTTGCACCAGCTTGGCAGCAAAATGGACCTGTGCAGCTTAAAACCATTTTTGCAGACAATCCACCTGTGACGAGCATTGAAAGCTGGAATGAGTTATTGAAACAATACGAGATTATTTGATTTATATTGATTTTTTACTCATATTTAAATGTCAGAACAAAACTATAGCGATGAAGATTGGATGCAGCTTGCCTATGCGCAGGCTGCTTTGGCCGCAGCACAGGGAGAAATTCCTGTGGGAGCTGTTATTGTCAGTCAAAATCAGGTGATTGGCGCGGGTTATAACGCGCCTATTTCTTTACACGATGCCACTGCACATGCCGAAATTGTGGCAATTCGTGCAGCGTGTGATCATGTTCAAAATTATCGTTTACCTGAAAATGCTACGCTTTATGTCACACTGGAACCCTGTACCATGTGTGTGGGCGCGCTCATTCATGCGCGAATCAAACGGGTGGTGTTTGGGGCAACTGAACCTAAAGCTGGCTCATTGATCAGTGCCAGAAAGCTTTTAGAGTCAGGTTATTACAATCATATTTTTGAGTATCAATCAGGTTGTTTAGAGCAGCAATGTTCAGCCCAATTGAGTGCTTTTTTTAAAATGCGCCGTGCGCAAAAGAAACAACAAAAACAGCAACAGTGTATAAATGACCTTCATGATCAAAACCAGTTCTGAGTCTTAGGCTTGATTTGCGTTAAACTAAATCAAACACAATCCAGCATTCATTATCAGGACAAACCATGCACGCTATTCAAATAAAAAAAGAATTTAATGCGCCAGTTGCGCAAGTATTTGAATTACTTTCTAAACATGCAACTTATAATATCGCATTTGCACCAATGCAAGTGGTACGTATTAAAGACTCTACCGATCCTGAACGTCCAGATGGTGTAGGTTCAGTGCGTCGTATGGGAATTGGGCCGATTAAACCTTTACAAGAGCAAATTACCTTACTCGAACCGAATCAGCGGATTGAATATAAAATCATTAAAAACCCATTGGTGAAACATCATTTGGGTATACTTGAATTTCAGCAAGTGGCGGATCACAAAACCTTAGTCACGTATCGCATTGAGTTACAAACGCGTGTTCCGTTTGTGAGTAAAGCTATTCTCGCGCAGTTGAAAACTGCAATTAAAATTGGTTTATCCAAACTTGCAAAATCTCTTTAATCATTTCGGAAACATCATGACGGTTCAAATTATTACCATTGATGGCCCTAGCGGTTCAGGTAAAGGCACACTCGCGGCAAAATTGGCAGCACATTATCAATTTCATTTGCTTGACTCTGGAGCGTTGTATCGTTTGTTGGGTTTGGCTTTGCATAAGCAGGATTTGCTAGATCAGCTTGATACTCAATTGAATCAATGCGTTGCTATTGCAACACAGCTCAATATTCAATTTGTGACCCAATCAGAGGGCACACAAGTGTTACTTGATGGTGAAGATGTCACGCAAACCATACGTACCGAACGAGTGGGGGAATATGCATCAAAAGTTGCAGCAGTACCTGAATTGCGCACAGCATTACTCGCACGCCAGCATGCCTTTGCTCAAGCACCGGGTTTGGTTGCAGATGGACGCGACATGGCGACCAGTATTTTTCCAGATGCACAGGCTAAAATTTATTTAACTGCTTCGGCAGAGTCGCGTGCACAAAGACGTGTAAAACAGTTGCAGGGTATGGGGCTGGATGCTAAAATAAACGACATTTTAGCGAATATACAGGCTCGCGACAAACGAGATATGGAGCGCACAGTTGCTCCGCTCAAGCCCGCAGAAGATGCTTACATCATTGATAGTTCTGAGTTGAATATTGATGAAGTTTTTGTATTAATGACGGCTTATGTCGATCAGAAGCTTGCTATTTGCCGCGCTTAATCGCGTGAAATAAATCTATTCAGCGAACGCATAGCTTGATCAGTTCTATATGGACTATGTAGACGTTTAACTAAACCGGCCTTGTCTGATCCAAGACCGCTGACTTTATCAGGTATATCATGACCGAATCTTTTGCAGCCCTCTTTGAAGAAAGCGAATTAAACCTCAACGTTGAAAAGGGTGCTGTCATCCAAGGCGTTGTAGTAAGCATCGACTCTGACTGGGTAACAGTTGATACTGGCCTTAAATCAGAAGGCGTTGTTGATCGCGCTGAATTCTTAAACGAACAACGCGAACTTGAAGTTCAAGTTGGTGACACCGTTGATGTTGTTGTTGAAGCACTTGACAACGGTATGGGTCAAACTGTTTTATCACGTGAAAAAGCGAAACGTGCTGAAACTTGGACTAAACTT
The DNA here is from genome assembly GCA_002296655.1 of Acinetobacter sp. UBA801. Taxonomy (GTDB): domain Bacteria; phylum Pseudomonadota; class Gammaproteobacteria; order Pseudomonadales; family Moraxellaceae; genus Acinetobacter. The sequence continues at coordinate 11,449 of DBIN01000029.1, read as the reverse complement.
GAAAAAATCTTTGAAGACGGCGAAATCGTTACTGGTGTTATCTCTGGTAAAGTTAAAGGCGGTTTCACTGTAGACATCGGTCCAGTTCGTGCGTTCTTACCAGGTTCTTTGGTAGACACTCGCCCTATCCGTGACACAACTCACCTTGAAGGTAAAGAGTTAGAGTTTAAAGTAATCAAACTTGATGCTAAACGTAACAACGTTGTTGTATCTCGTCGTGCAGTGATGGAAGCTGAATCTTCAGCTGACCGTGAAGCGCTTCTTGCTCAGCTTGAAGAAGGTCAAACTGTTACTGGTACCATTAAGAACCTTACTGACTACGGTGCATTCGTTGACCTTGGTGGTATTGACGGTCTTCTTCACATCACTGACATGGCTTGGAAACGTATCAAGCATCCATCAGAAGTGGTTGAAGTGGGTCAAGAAGTTACTGTTAAAGTACTTAAGTTTGACAAAGAGCGTAACCGCGTATCTTTAGGTCTTAAGCAATTAGGCGAAGATCCATGGTTAGCGATCATGAGCCGTTATCCTAAAGGTTCTATCGTTAAAGCTCGCGTAACGAACTTAACAGACTACGGCTGTTTCGCTGAAATCGCTGAAGGCGTTGAAGGTTTAGTACACGTTTCTGAAATGGACCACACCAACAAAAACATCCACCCATCTAAAGTTGTTCAGATTGGTGACGAAGTTGACGTTATGGTTCTTGAAGTTGACGAAGAGCGTCGTCGTATTTCTCTTGGTATCAAACAAACTCGTGCTAACCCATGGGAAGAGTTTGCTAAGAACCACGACAAAGGTGAAAAAGTTTCAGGTACGATCAAGTCTATCACTGACTTCGGTATCTTCATCGGTTTACCAGGCGGTATCGATGGTCTAGTTCACTTGTCTGACATTTCTTGGAACGAACAAGGCGAAGAAGCAATTCGTCGTTACAAGAAAGGTGACACTGTTGAAGCGGTTATCCTTTCTGTAGACGCTGAAGGTAATCGTATCAGCCTTGGTATCAAGCAACTGAACAGCGATCCATTCAACGATTTCTTAGCTGCTAACGAACGTGGTGCTTTGGTTAAAGGTACTGTAACTGCTGTTGACGCTCGTGGCGCAACTGTTAAGTTAGCTGACGAAGTTGAAGCAACACTGAAAGCATCTGAAATCAACCGTGATCGCGTTGAAGACGCAACTAAGTTCTTAGAAGTTGGTCAAGAAGTTGAAGCGAAAATCATCAACGTAGACCGTAAATCTCGCTCTATCAACTTGTCTATCAAAGCGAAAGACGAAGCTGAAGAGAAAGAAGCTGTTGCTAATTTGAAAACTGCAGCTGGCGGTCAAGACAATGGTCCTAAGACCATTGGTGACTTGATCAAAGCTCAAATGGGCAACTAAGTTGCGGGTAAACTGTATTGTTAATGTAAACTAACACATACTTTTTGCACAAATACTGTAAACGGTAGCGTAGTATTCAATTATTACGCTACCGTTTTGTATTTAAACAGGTTATTATCAGTTTATGTAAAAGTAGCTTGATAATTAAAGAGGTCGCAGATGACTACTGAAGCACTGAACAAGTCTGACTTGATAGAACGAATTGCTTTAAAAAACCCCCATTTGGCTGAGCCATTGGTGGAAGAAGCTGTTAAAATCATGATTGATCAAATGATTGCATCACTATCGGCAGATAACCGAATTGAAATTCGTGGATTCGGTAGTTTTGCATTACATCACCGTGAACCGCGAGTAGGTCGTAACCCAAAAACAGGTAAGTCTGTAGAAGTTGCGGCTAAAGCTGTACCGCACTTTAAACCAGGTAAAGCACTACGTGATGCAGTAAATGAGTCTGTAAACAAATAAAATTCCTAGGGGTGTTTATGCGTTACGTTCTAGTCGCTATTTTAATTATTCTATTTGGATATTCTTTAGCATTGGTTTTGCAAAACGGCACGGAACTTTCGGTTGACCTGTTATTTACTCAAGTGCCTGCAATGCGTTTGGGTTTATTGCTACTGATTACATTGGCACTTGGTTTGGTGCTAGGGTTATTGCTGGGTGTGCAAGTGTTCCGTGTATTCCAAAATAGTTGGGAAATTAAGCGACTGCGTAAAGATATTGAGCATCTGCGTAAAGAGCAAATTCATGCAGCTCAACTTGCTGCTGCTGAAGCTGCTGCGCATACTCGTCATGAAAAAACGGTATTAGATGTGCATACTGAAGATCGTTCTTCTAATGCACTATAAACTATTCTGTTGAGCGAATTTATCATCAACACCTCAAGGTTTTCTTTGGGGTGTTTTTTTATTTGTGTCTTTCAGGAACGGCTGATTATTGTTGCGATGGGGGATAAGCTGTCTTTTTGACTATCTGCTTGGCACGAATCACTTTATAATAGCGGCTCTTTGTCAAATCCATAGGTAATTCTCTTGAGTATCATTGTTGCCCTCGATGCTAAAAGCCAATGTGACGCCTTAACCATTGCAGAACAATTAGACCCTGCATTGTGTAGAGTAAAAGTAGGTAAAGAGTTATTTACCCATGAAGGTCCAACCGTCGTGAAAGCCCTACACGACAAAGGTTTTGAAGTCTTTCTGGATTTGAAATTTCACGATATTCCAAACACAACAGCTCAGGCAGTATGTGCTGCAGCAGATTTAGGCGTGTGGATGGTCAACGTGCATGCTGCAGGTGGTCGTAAAATGATGGAAACCTGTGTGGAGCGTTTAAAAGCAGGAAATTATCAAACCCAATTGATTGCAGTGACTGTTCTAACTTCTATGGGGCGTGAAGATTTAAAAGATATAGGTTTAGATATTGAGCCTTTTCAACAAGTTCAGCGTTTAGCTAAACTCACTCAAGAAAGTGGTTTAGATGGTGTGGTGTGTTCTGCACAAGAAGCCAAAATGCTACGCGAAACTTTAGGACAAGATTTTGCCTTAGTAACTCCAGGGATTCGTCCTGACGGTTCAAATGCTGATGATCAAAAACGTATTGTGACCCCAAAACAAGCCATGCTTGATGGTTCTACGCATATGGTCATTGGTCGTCCAATTACAAAATCTGATAACCCGCGTCAGACTTTGAAAGATATTTTAGCGACGCTTTAATCTTAACCTATGTAACTCTTTTTTTTAAGCAAGATAAGCCCTCTCTCTAACTCTCTCCAAGAGGGAGAGAGCACAATTAGCGCAAATCCTCTCTAACTTTCTCTCAGAGAGAAAGAGAACAATTGTTGATTCTTGTTAAATCGCTGCCAACACACTTACAGCAATGGGTGCGAGAATTGACAGTACAAATCCACTGACCATGGCATGTGGAATAAAATCATTGCCACAGGCTTGTTTGACCATGGGCAAAGTGACATCCATGGCAGTTGCGCCTGCGGCAGAAATCGCAGCGCGGGGATAACGCCATCCCAAAATATACATTAACAATATTGCAAAAATTTCTCTAAATAAATCATTCATTAACGCAATGCTACCTAATTCGGCATTGCGAAGCTCAGATACGACTATTCCGCTCATGGAATAAAACCCATAGCCTTGTGAGAGCATGAGCAAGTCTTGTAGAGTGATGGGGAGCCAAAATGAGCAAAGTAGTACACCTGCAATCGAACCTAATATGCAGCCTACGGGCACCATCAAAATTTTCCAATTCAGCCAAGAACGATCTAAAGGCGAATAAGCAAGATCGAGTCCAATCATCCACATAAACAGCAACAGTAAATACCAAGTGTTGATCTGAACTTTCAACTCCATAACACTGAAAACGAGATGCAGTAGGTAGCCTACCAATAGTGCAAAAAAGGCATAGCTGATATTAATGCAAGATTGAATCAATAACTGTAGTGAAACTTTACCTTGTGATGCTTGAAGCCCCAAACTTTTGTAAAGTAAATAGCAACATAGAAATGCACCAATTGAGGTGGCAAGCGCAATTTGTAAAGCTGTAGAGAGAAGATGCGATGGCTGCTGTAGTGAACCGAGCGTTTGTGAAAATTCCATCGCAATTGCAATGAGTAAGATATAGCTAAAATACGGAAGCAGTTGAAACGCAATTTTTTCGATTATAGGAGGAAGGCGTTTTGCCAGTACAAAGCCTAAGCCTAAACAGCAGAGTAATTCGAAAATCAGCCAAAGAGATTGCATGAGATCAACAGGTAGGAGATAGATAAAAACCTCTTGATTATGCCAGTTTACTTTTAAAAGCAGAAATTTATGCCACTTTGCTGATTAATCTGAAATCACTAGGATGTAGCGACTTGGTTTTTAGCCAATATTTCCAAGTATAGGTTGGCCAAAGAGCAAAGTTTTTTCCACCATCTTGTTGATACCAACTTACACAGCCTGATTGCCAAACTGTGTTATTCAGCATATCTTGCACATCGTGGTTAAATTGATCTTGTACTTGATCTTTCACTACAATTGCATTGCTCTGTGATTGTGTTACCAAATCCATCATTTGCAGAATATAATCGACTTGCGCTTCGATCATAAAAATAACTGAGTTGTGCGCCAAAACTGTATTTGGCCCAAGCAACTGAAACAAGTTTGGAAAACCTTTGTGGCTAATGCCATAATAACTCTCAGCGCCATCTTTCCATGCCTGTTTCAGCTCAATGCCATTACGACCGACACAATCAAAATGCTTTAAGTAGATACGTGGATCGGTAATAAAACCTGTACCATAAATCAGGCAGTCAATCTGACGTTCTTTACCATCTTTGGTGATGATGCCATTTGCAGTAATTTCCTGAATAGCATCTGTAACCAGTTCAACGTTTTTACGGTTAAAGGTTGGAAAATATTTGTTGGAAATCAAAATACGCTTACAACCCATGACGAAATCAGGAGTTAGTTTCTTGGCGAGTTCTTTATCTTTCACCTGAAAACGAATAAACGCTTCTGCCAGTTTTTGGGTATATTTCATCACACTAGGTTGCATGATTGGAATCGCGCGTGACTCATTTGACCAATACAAACGCGCACGATGTAATTTTCTAAACCAGTCTGCTTGTTTAAATAGTTTTTTCTCTACATTCAGATATTTGCGTTCATCTCGTGGAATGACCCATGCAGCCGTACGTTGCATCACATATATTTGTTTGACTTGGGGTGCAATTTCAGGAATGTATTGAATTGCGCTGCCGCCAGTACCAATAGATGCCACAACTTTACCATTTAAGTCGTATTGATGATCCCATTGTGAGGAGTGAAAAACCTTGCCCTGAAACTTTTCAATCCCTTTAATGTGAGGGATTTGCGGCACATGTAGTGGACCAGAAGCAAAGATTAAATATTGACAACTCATTTGTCTGCCATCTTTTAATGTAACGTGCCACAGACATTCTTTTTCATGGTATTCCGTATGCACCACTTCGCTGTTAAATTGGCAATATTCACGCAGATTAAACTGTTGCACCACATCTTGAATATACTGAAAAATTTCTGGCGCATCGGCATAACGTTTTGACCAGTCAGTTTTGGGTGCAAAGGACAATGAATATAGATGCGACTGTACATCACAAGCTGCGCCAGGGTATTGATTTTCACGCCAAGTACCACCCACTTCATTAGACTTTTCTAAAATCAAAAAGTTATGAATATTGCGCTGCAGCAAACGAATCGCCATGGCTAATCCACCAAAGCCTGCACCAATAATTGCGACTTGATAATGCGCTGCTGCAGCCTGCATGAAGGTATCCTTATATTTATTTTGTTTGACTTAGGTCTGTTTAACTTGTGTTTGTTTATGTCAGGATAGAATAAGCCAGCATGCGCTAACATGATCGTGCTGACATAAAAATTGATATTTTCGGCAATTTCTATCTGGGGACGAATCGGGTAAAAAAGATATTCCATTTCACATTGTTCAATTTATGAAAAGATCCATACTCGGCTTGATGTATTTAATACAAGGCATGCGTAAAGCAGGCGTTGATGTCGATGCAAAATTGCAAAGTATCGGCTTGTGTGCAGATGCATTGGACACCAGTTCTGTGATTCATCCCAGTCTGGAATGGGATATTTTAAACGTTATAGGCGCAGATGTTGAACCTGAAACGGGGTTGTTTATTGGACAGCATTATGCTTTGGCAGGTTATGGTCCATTATTGATGTTATTGGTAACCAGTCCAGATATTGCAACTGCACTAGAAAAAGGGATTCAATATCAAGGATTGACGCATTTAAGCGGGAAACTGAGTTTACAGCATAGCACGCGACATATTGCTTTGTGTTATCAACCCAATGATTTGCATAGTAATTTAGGTGTATTGCGTGCGCAGTGTGAAATTTCAGGCACATTTAAATTTATTCAAGACCTATATAAAATGATGGGGATGAGTGCGCCACGTATTCGCATAGAATTGCCATTTACACAGCCGCAGCAAAGTGAAGTTTTACAAACTTTTTATGATTATTACGGTCAAGATATTGTTTTTAATCAATCACAAGCAGCATTTTGGTTTGATGATTCAGTCCTCACTGCACGTATTCCATCTGCCGATTCGGTCACTTTTGGTAGTTACGAAGTCAAGTGTGTAATTGAGTTAGAGCGACTTAAACTTGAAGATGATGCGCCTTCGGTGGTACAGCGCGTAAAAGATTATTTGGAATTACAACAGGGTAGTATGCCGAGCATGGCAGAAACAGCACATGCTTTGCAAATTCCTGAACGGACTTTGCGCCATCAACTGCAACAACTTAACACCAGTTATAAACAAATTCGTGAAGATCTCATCAAAGATAAAGCATTACGATTAATTGAATATCAGGAATATTCAATTGAAATGATTGCAGAGTTACTTGGTTATTCAGAACCCGCAGCATTTAATCATGCCTTTAAGCGGTGGTTTGGACAAAGTCCACGCCAATATACGAAGTAGCCTAAGTAATTTGCAAACTATGCCAAAGTGCTATATCTCCCGATTCGATCTTCGTTATAATCTACAAGTCAAAATAAGTACTGATGAATATGTCTGATTTTAATTCGCCACAAGCCACAGCCTTTACTCCATTATCGCCTGCTGAGCGTTATGCACAAGCGTTAGCCTCTGGACAATTTATGCCAGATGATGCGCAGGCGCAGGCTGTACACGAACTTGAGCGTGTGTGGCAGGAATTAATTCAACGCTATAAAGCATCAAAAAAAGCGTTCCGACGTTTCCGCCGCCAAACAGCACCACAGGGTGTTTATATGTGGGGTGGTGTAGGTCGTGGTAAAACATGGCTTATGGATCAGTTTTATGACTCGATTCCATTTAGACGTAAAACACGTATGCACTTTCACCACTTTATGCAGCATGTTCATCGTGAACTGAACAAACTTTCGGGGCAGCGTAATCCGCTCGATTCTGTTGCAGACCAAATTTATAAAGATGCAGTGGTGATTTGTTTTGATGAATTTTTCGTATCTAACGTGACTGATGCGATGATTCTAAGTGACTTATTCCAAAAATTATTCCATAGAGGTATTACCTTAGTGGCAACCTCTAACATCGCGCCAGACGGTTTATATAAAAATGGTATCCATCGAGATCGTTTTATTCCAACCATTGAAATGGTCAAAAAACATTGCCAAGTGCTAAATGTCGATGCTGGTGTAGATTATCGCTTACGTGTTTTGAAACAGGCGCAATTATTTAAATCGCCCTTAACGCAAGATAATCAAAACTGGATGGCACAGCGTTTCAGTGCTTTGACCAATACACAACATCATTCTTCTGAGCCAATTATCATCAACCAACGTGTTGTCGAAACAATTGCGCATACTGAAGATGTGTTGTGGTGTGAATTTTCAGAACTGTGCTTTAAACCGCGTAGTCCTGCAGACTTTATTGAAATTGCAAATATCTACAATACTGTTTTGGTGAGCAATGTACCGCATTTAACCGATTTCTTGTCTGAAGGTACACGTCGTTTTATTTATTTGGTCGATGAATTTTATGATCGTGGTGTTAAATTATTATTGACCTCTGAAGATTCGATTATTGAAATCTATCAGGGCGAAAAGTTAGCATTTGAAATTGAACGCACGCGTTCACGTTTATTGGAAATGCAATCCGATGACTATTTAAATGCAGAACACCGCCAAATACAGGCAACAGAAGCCGAACAGCAAATTAGTTGATTTTAAAGCGCCTAGAATTAGGCGCTTTTTTATGTTAGAAATTCAGTGACTGCTGGTTTTATCGACATTTTGTTATAAACGTGGCTTAATCTTGAAAGGTTGAAATAAGACTGAAGCCGATTTTTACAACAAAATCTGAACTTAAGTCTAATTTCGACATTTAAAAAACTTTATACACTGTAAAAGTATATTTAGATGAGCAATAGTGTCGTGTTTCTGATCAGCATTTATGATGATTGTTGTCATTCATCTTGTAATAAATGATCGTTATTTTGAAATGTGATAATACTATTCAGCTAAATATAAATCAGTATACTAGAATCTCTTGTATAAAAAGTAGCAATATCAGGAAAGACAATGACTGCACGTATTCAAAAAGGCAAGTTAGCGATTGCTAAAGAACTTTACGATTTCATCGAAAATGAAGCATTACCAGGTTCTGGTTTAGACAGTGATACATACTGGAAAAACTTTGAGCAAGTCGTTGTCGATCTTAGCCCTAAGAACAAAACATTACTCGCAAAGCGTGATGAGCTTCAGGCTAAAATTGATGAATGGCACCGCAATAATACATTTGAATTAGAAGCTTACAAAGCTTTCTTGACTGAAATTGGCTACTTGCTACCAGAAGTAGAAGATTTTCAAATTACCACTGAAAATGTCGATGAAGAAATTGCACTACTTGCTGGCCCGCAGCTAGTAGTTCCTGTACGTAATGCGCGTTACTGCCTGAACGCAGCGAATGCACGTTGGGGTTCATTGTATGATGCACTTTATGGTTTCGATGTCATTTCTGAAGAAGGTGGCGCGGAAAAAGGTAAAGGCTATAATCCGAAACGTGGTGAAAAAGTTATCGCATTTGCGAAAAACTTCTTGGACGAAACTTTTCCACTGGCACAAGGCTCACATGCTGATGCCACTCAATATGCAGTTGAAGGCAATGTACTGGTTGTAACGTTAAAGGACGGCACTACTACGACTGTGGCTGATGCATCTAAATTTGTTGGCTATAACGGCGAAGCTGCTGCACCGAATGAAATCGTACTGAAAAATAATGGCTTGCATGCGCTGATCCAAATCGATGCAAATAGCCCGATTGGTCAAACTGATGCAGCTGGCGTTAAAGATGTGGTGCTTGAAGCCGCTGTAACAACAATCCAAGACTTGGAAGACTCTGTTGCAGCAGTAGATGCCGAAGAGAAGGTAGAAGGCTACCGTAACTGGCTAGGCTTAATGCGCGGTACGCTTGAAGAGTCTATCGAGAAAAATGGCAAGACTATTACTCGTAAGCTGAATGCTGACCGTACCTTCAAGAATCTGGAAGGTGGTGAAACTAAAGTTCACGGTCGTTCATTGATGCTTCTTCGTAACGTGGGTCACTTGATGACAAACCCGGCAATCCTGGTGGATGGCGAAGAAATTTATGAAGGCATCATGGATGCATTGGTTACTCCATTGCTTTCTGTAGCTGATATCCGTGGCGAAAACACGATCAAAAACTCTCGTAAAGGGTCTATGTACATCGTGAAGCCGAAAATGCATGGTCCTGAAGAGGTTGCATTTGCAGTAGAGCTGTTTGAGCGTGCTGAACAGGCGCTTGGCTTACCTGCGAAAACCCTGAAAATCGGTATCATGGATGAAGAGCGTCGTACTTCGGTTAACCTGAAAAACTGTATTGCTCAGGCGAAAGACCGTACCATCTTCATTAATACAGGCTTCATGGACCGTACTGGTGACGAAATCCATACCTTAATGGAAGCAGGTCCATTCGTTCGTAAGGGTGAAATCAAAGGCCAAAAATGGTTCCCAGCTTACGAAAACCGTAACGTAATGATCGGTCTGCAAGCAGGTCTGCGTGGTAAGGCACAGATTGGTAAAGGCATGTGGCCAAAACCAGACATGCTGTTAGACATGTACAAAACCAAGACTGAGCATCCGGAAGCGGGTGCAAGCTGTGCATGGGTACCATCTCCAACAGGTGCAGTGATTCACGCGATTCACTACCATCAAATCAATGTAGCAAACCGTCAGCAAGAATTACTTGCAACTGAAGTGCTACCTCTAGATGACCTGTTGACTCCACCATTGGCAACAGACACCAACTGGACCGAAGAAGAGAAACTGAAAGAACTGGAAAATAACTGTCAGGGTATTCTGGGTTATGTGGTTCGTTGGGTTGACCTTGGTGTGGGTTGTTCAAAAGTTCCTGACATCAATGATGTAGGCTTGATGGAAGACCGTGCAACTTTACGTATTTCTTCACAACACGTTGCAAACTGGTTACGTCACGGTATCGTAACACGTGCACAAGTTGAAGACGTGATGCAGCGCATGGCGAAAATTGTAGATCAACAAAATGCTGATGATCCACTATACACGCCTATGTCTAATGACTTTGCTAACAACATTGCGTTCCAAGCTGCATCTGACTTGATCTTCAAAGGTGGCGAGCAACCTTCTGGTTATACAGAGCCACTTTTACACGCAGCACGTTTAAAATTAAAAGGTTACACAGGTGACTAATCCTCAAGGATTTTGATTTACTGATTATGTAATACAAACAAATGAGCCTCTTCGGAGGCTTTTTTGTGATCTGTAATTGCAGTATTTTTCGTGATAATTTTATCGCTGAATGGGTACAGAATGTACTTTTTCTGTTAGAAAACGCCACTAAACGTCAAATTGAGGAGTAGAGTGAAAGCTAATTTAGAAAGTTGCGAAACGACAAATAAAGCAAAATTCTAAATCACTTGCACAGGAAAATATGTGTAAAAATGCTTCGACTATGGTTTTAGCTGTGATGATAAATTAAGTATTCAGCGATATATGAAATTTGCCGTTTAAAGAGATGGTAGGGTTAAGAAGAAAATGTTTGATCTGCGAATAAGATTAGCATGGATCCCTCTGACCATGTTTCGATGAAGTAATTTCATGTGCATGGGGCTGTTAAACGCACTGTTATTGTTATTCCACTTGCACGTTTAGATGAAGTGCTGACTCTGAAACCACCGCACATACACTCCTTTGTGCAGGTCTTTCCTGTAGATGAGTTGTAAGCGTCCGCTGAATCCCATACCAATTTTTAATTCAATTTAGGTTTCCAGCAGTGTGGCAGTAACTCTTCAATCTGGGTCACTTTATGTGTCGGTAACCTTTTCAGCACATCACTTAAATAGGCATACGGATCCAGCCCATTCAGCTTTGCTGACTGGATTAACGTCATGATGTTTGCCGCTCGCTGACCACTGCGCAGCGAACCTGCAAACAGCCAGTTCTTGCGCCCCAACGCCCAGGGACGCATCTGATTCTCGACCCAATTATTGCAAATAGG
>DBIN01000018.1 GCA_002296655.1 Acinetobacter sp. UBA801 | reverse complement strand
TTTAATTCCGTTATCAAAATACGGGTTATGTGAAGCTGAAATCACAATGCCTAAACTGGCATGCAAAGCACGGGTCAAGTGTGCAATGGCTGGGGTTGGTAATGGGCCCAACAAGTGTACATATACACCTGCGGCGTTCAAACCCGCCTGTAACGCTGCTTCTAAAATATAGCCTGAAAGACGTGTATCTTTACCTAATACCACGATTGGTTTATTTTTTTTGGTGTGCTTTTTTAAAACTTTACCTGCTGCAAAACCCAGTTTTAATGCAAATTCAGGTGTAATAGGTAACTCTCCGAACTTCCCTCGAATGCCGTCTGTACCAAAATAACTCATATTGTTCTCACTTCTTAGAGGTGATCTTTATCATCACTTTTTTACTGCAAGTTACTTTACACCAAAAATGAAAAAGCCGTCACATTGATGACGGCTTTTATTTGAAAACGATACTAAAAATTAACCAACACGATAGTTCGGCGCTTCTTTAGTAATCGTCACATCATGTACGTGAGATTCCTGCATACCTGCTGCAGTAATTTTCACGAATTTTGCATTCTGACGTAGGTCTTCAATGGTTGAAGAACCTGTATACCCCATAGATGAACGCAGACCGCCCATCATTTGATGCACGATGTTACCCATTGGACCTTTATACGGCACACGACCTTCAATACCCTCTGGTACAAGTTTTTCTGCACCTGCTTTAGAGTCTTGGAAATAACGGTCTGCAGAACCTGTTGCACCCGCCATTGCACCCAATGACCCCATGCCACGGTAAGCTTTATAGTAACGGCCTTGGAAGAATTCAACTTCGCCCGGTGCTTCTTCAGTACCTGCAAGCAATGAACCGACCATAATCGTACTTGCACCTGCACCAATCGCTTTGGCCATATCACCAGAGAAGCGAATACCACCATCGGCAATTAATGGAATCTGTTCTTTCAATGCATTGGCAACAGAATCAATTGCAGAGATTTGTGGCATACCAATACCAGCCACAATACGTGTGGTACAAATCGAACCTGGACCAATCCCCACTTTCACTGCGTCTGCACCTGCATCTAACAATGCCAAAGCAGCATCGCCAGTTGCAATGTTACCGCCAATCACTTGAACTTGTGGATAGTTGGCTTTTACCCAGCGAACACGCTCAATTACGCCTGCAGAGTGCCCATGTGCAGTATCGACTACAATTGCATCGACACCTGCTTCAACTAATGCTTCTACACGGCTTGGCGTTTCTGCACCTGTACCCACGGCAGCACCCACACGTAAACGACCTAAGTCATCTTTACAGCTATTTGGGTACAATTCTGCTTTACGGAAGTCTGTGACCGTAATTAAACCTTTTAATTCCTGCTGGTCATTCACCACCAAGACTTTTTCAATACGGTGCTGTTGCAATAAAGCTTGAATATTTTCTTTAGATTCGTCTTCGCGTACTGTCACTAAACGATCTTGACCTGTCATGATGTTGCTAACAGGTTGTTCAAGGTTGGTTTCAAAACGTGTATCACGCCCTGTCACAATACCAACAACTTTGCCATTTTTAACTACAGGTACACCGCTAATATTGTTGGCTTGGGTCAGCGCAATCAATTCACGTACTGTCGTTTCAGGCGTTACGGTAATCGGGTCTTTCACCATACCCGCTTCAAATTTTTTCACACGGCGCACTTCGGCTGCTTGCGCAACGATGTCCATGTTTTTATGCAAAATACCAATACCACCGTTTTGCGCCATCGCAATTGCCATACGAGATTCAGTCACCGTATCCATTGCTGCTGAAACAAGTGGAATATTCAGGTCAATGCCGCGCGTAAAACGTGTCTTTAAGGAGACATCTTTTGGAAGAACAGTAGAATAGGCAGGGAGTAATAAGACATCATCGAAGGTTAACGCTTCTTGAACGATGGTCAGCATAACAGTCTCACTGGTAATTTCCGTGAGCCATTATAAACAAATCTAGGCACAAATTTCATTTGTTCTCTAAGAAATATTTTTATTCTGCTCTTCTGGGGGATGCTGCATGAAAAAATCGGCAATTTTCATCTAAAAATTGAGGTTTTCACCCCTAGTTTACTTTTTAGCCGCACAGATTTAAAAATTGTGATGTTTCATTTTTCAGCCTGATCAAGCCGCTTCAATCTGAAGCATGATTTGGCTATCTATTCCAAATTAGCCACAAAAAAAGCAAAGCAGCAGCCTTGCTTTTTCAATCTGGATTGCCATCAACAACTGACTTCACAATTAAACGACTTGATCGAAGTCATCATCATTCACAGATATGGCTGGATCGACCTGCACAAATGGAATCATATTATGTGCAAGGCGGGCTTTGTTGCATTGGTCATCGGCAATTTGTACTTCTTTGCAAGAGCTGCTGCGCAATTCATAAATCCCGCAGCTCACTTGCTGTCCAACCTCACCTTGTAAAGCAATACAACGTGGCTGACTTTGGTTTGTCCCGCACATACATGAATACACTGCTGTCACTGGTTCCGTGTAGTGCTCAGGCATATTTATGCCTTCAGCCCAATAAAATGAAACACGGAAATAAGCGCAACACGCGCCACAGCTTAAGCAGGCATCCTGTGTAGGTACTTGAGACAACATTCGTTAAGTTCTCGCCATCAAAAAAATCGTTTTTGGGAGAAAATCTTAAAAAAAGTTGTTTTTGCACTCAAGTTTTTTTTACAGTTTTTTCAGCTTTTTTTGTTGCTTATTCGGGGCAGCTAAACACGTGCTCATCCATCAAATCGACGCCACATTCCAATGTTTCAATCCAGTCTAGGAATTGATTCACCTGTTCTTTACCCACAAATGGTGTACCGTGTTGCGGCACAATCATTTCAACGTCCATGCTGCGCACCATATTCACCCATAGGCGAATCACTTTATTGGAACACATATACCGCTGATGGAAGCCTTTCATAGTAGGAATATGCGCAGCAAAATCAGTCAATGGAATTGAAGCATCTTCTACCATCGATGCACCCATATCGCCAGAAAATAAAATTTTAGCAATAGGATCATAAAACTGGAAATTACCGACAGAGTGCAAGAAGTGCGCAGGCACAGCTATAATTTTAGACTCACCCAAAGAAATCGCTTGACCTTCATCTGGCAGTTCCACCAAACGATCTAGCCAGTTGCCTTTCATACGATCACTCATAAAAGATGAGCTTAAGTGCGGCAAGAAACGCGCCCACAATTTTGATGCTACGATTTTTGCTTCGGTATAGACCAACCAACGCGGCATTGAAGTGATGATGTCTGGGTCTTGGTGCGATGCCATGACATAATCAAGATTGGTTAAACGGGTATATTTGTTTAATTCCATGGTCAGTGGCACATAGGTCAGGTCGCCACCCGGGTCTAGCACTGCAGCACGGTTATTATCAATAATCAGAAATTGGTTGGCCTGAATACCTTCACCTTTGACCAAACTGGTAAAACTAATACATTTATGTGTCCCATTATCAAATAAGACCTGCGATGTTGTACGGTCAAATGCCATAACCAAACCCCAATTTTTCATTTAAAAAATACATTTCTATGACTGAATAACATATAGCTATTTATGCGAAGTTACAATAAATAAAATAGCTTGGATTATCTGAAATATCAGTAAATTGCAGCACGACGCACATAAATAAATCCCAAGCAACTCACTCGGGATTTATGCATTTTAATGAATAGTTTAGAATAAATAATGTTGCGCCAAAGTCGACACACCAATAATCAAGAAGATCAAGGCACCGATTTTATGGATTAAAGCAATTGGCAATCGGGTCGCTAATTTATTACCAATAAATACCGCAGGTGCATTGGCCAGCATCATTCCCAAAGTGGTTCCAAGCATGACCCAAAACACGCTGTCATAACGCGCCGCTAAAGCCACGGTGGCAATTTGAGTTTTATCACCAATTTCTGCCAAAAAAAACAACACAAAGGTCGCGCCAAACACCCCGTATTTTTGCCACTTGTTGATGCTTTCAGTTCCATCATCCAATTGGTCTGGAATAAGCATCCAAATCGCCATGCCAATAAAACCTAAAGATAAAATCCACAATAAAATTTCTGGGCTAAGTACCGTGGTAATCCACTGCCCCAAAACTGCAGAAAGTCCGTGATTAATGAGTGTTGCCAGTAAAATAGCAACTAAGATTGGCGCGGGTTTACGAAAACGTGCCGCGAGTAATAAAGCCAGTAATTGGGTTTTATCACCCATTTCGGCTAAAGCGACAATGGCAGTCGAGATGAGGAATTCATACATGATGTTTTTCTCTGGCTAGCACACATACCAATGACCTATCCCTCCTGCTAGCCAAAATCTGCAGAGTGATAAATCAAAGGTCTTGCCAACAAAAGAAAGCTTGAAAAAGCTGACTTGGTTCTTTGCTATGATGACCATGTTCTGTGGAACAAATATGTTGACCATCACCTTTTTACTTAATCTAGTTTAAACAGAAATCAGTAAAAAGCGGCTACTCCCCAATGAAGTAAAGCTATTCTAAACGGAATACTGCGCTTAAGCAAATTTAGCCGAGTAACGGCACTGACAAAAAACCCTGCCGCAGCAGGGTTTTGTAAAGCTTTTCTGAATTTAGAGCAGTAAGCTACGAATATCAGCCAATAATTGGGTCAGTTTATGGGTAAAACGTGCTGCATCTGCGCCATTAATCACCCGATGGTCATACGACAATGACAACGGCAACATCAAGCGCGGATCAAAACTTTCACCATTCCAGACAGGCTGCATGGTGGCAGGTGAAATACCCAAAATCGCAACCTGCGGCCAGTTCACCAATGGCGTAAATGCCGTACCGCCAATCGAACCTAAACTGGTGATGGTAAAGTTTGCGCCTTGTAAATCTTTAGGCGACAACTTTTTATCACGCGCTTTTTGGCTGAGCTCGCCCAGTTCAATCGCAATTTGTTTAATCGATTTCTGATCTGGATTGCGTAGCACAGGCACGGTTAAACCATCAGGGGTTGCTACGGCTATGCCCATGTGGATTTCTTTACGTAACAGTACCGATTTTTGATCGTCTGCCAAATGTGCAGCAAAATACGGCTCATCTTTCAGCAAATGCGCCACAGCTTTAGCAATGAACGCCAAAATGGTCAGGCTGACACCTTCTTTTTTGAAGTTGGCTTTTAATTCACCACGCCATGCTTCTAGCTCAGTAATATCGGCCAAATCAAATTGCGTGACTTGTGGAATGTAATTGTTCAGGGACAATTGCGGAATTGACACTTGTTGTAAACGCGTCAAACCTTTTTCTTCAACACCACCAAATGCACTAAAGTCAGGCAGCTTTGGCAAACCTGTAACTTGCTGCGTTGTAGCAGCCACAGGAGCAGTCTGCGGCGCAGTAAGACGCGCTTTAACATAAGCCTTCAAGTCTTCTTTGAGTACACGTGCATGTGGGCCAGTAGCCTTTACATCGGCTAAAACGACACCTAACTCACGTGCCAGTTTACGCACAGCAGGACCTGCATACACTTTTGCATTGGCTTCATGTTGTGCCTTGCTCAGTTTGTCTACATTCGTATACGCATTTGCTGCAACTGTCGTGGTTTGTGCTGTAGATGCAGCGCTGACTGCTGCCGATGCACTTGGTGCAGAGGCAACTTGGGCTGCCGAAACTGCTGTTGGTGCAGCTGCATCTGCAGTCACTATTGTCACTAAGGCATTGCCCTGCGCAACACTTTGTCCTAATTCCACGTGGATGGCTTGAATCACGCCTGCAGTAGTACTTGGCACTTCAACTGTGGCTTTGTCTGATTCCACCACAATCAAACTTTGGTCAGCGGCAACTGTATCGCCTACTTGTACTAAAATTTCTGCCACTGTGGCTTTATCGACCCCTAAATCAGGTACTGCAACTTCAACCTGAGCTGATGCTGTAGTTTGTGGTGCCGATGCACTTGTTGCTGCACTCACTGGTGCGACAGCCTCTTCTACTGGTACTGATTGAGGTGTTTCCATCTGTGTGACTGCGCTAGATGTGGCAGTTTTCACTTTCAGAATCACCACACCTTCTTTTACGGTATCTCCCGTATTGATTTGGATGGCAGTGACTGTACCCGACACCGTACTAGGCACTTCTACTGTGGCTTTGTCCGACTCTACTACAATAAGGCTTTGATCAACATCAATCACATCGCCGACTTTTACTAGAATTTCCCCAACAACAGCTTTTTCCACGCCAATGTCAGGTACTTTTACATCTACTTCTTGTGCAGTGTTTGATACAACTGAGCTTGGCGCAGCAGCAACTACTGGTTCAGCATCTTGCTTTGGTGCAGCATCTACTTCGATTTGCGGTGCAGCAACTTCTGTAACAGCTGCAGATTGAACTTCAGTTTCTAACTCAATCAGTACTGCACCTTCAGTCACTTCATCGCCTTGTTGTACCAAAATGCTTTTCACTACTCCTGCAGCGGTGCTTGGTACTTCAACAGAAGCTTTGTCTGATTCCAATAGGACAATGCTGTCATCAACTGCAATCGTGTCGCCAACTTTGACAAGAATATCTGCAACAGTGGCTTTATCGACACCAATATCAGGCGTTTGAATTTGCATGATCAGTGCTCCTCTTTGTAGTCAGCAACCGCTTGTACTTCAGGAACCGCTTGCGGTGCCCACGCGACAGGACGATCTGTATCTAACTCAAATGTCGAGATTGCATCTTTGACTAAGCGTGCATCGACTTCGCCTTCATCAGCCAGTTTTTTCAAGGTTGCTACCACAATGTGTGCAGCATCGACCCCAAAGTAGCTACGCAAGTTACCGCGGGTATCGGAACGACCATAACCATCGGTACCTAAGGCAACAAATGGACGGTTGTCTGGCAAGTAACCGCGAATTTGCTCGCTATAGGCGCGCATGTGATCGGTTGCAGACACTACAATGCCGTCTTTGCCACGTAACTGTTGTGAAACCCAAGGCTCTTTGCTTTCTTCGGCCAATGGATGCAAACGGTTGTACTCTTCACACGCCATACCATCACGCGCCAATTCGTTGAAACTGGTCACACTGTAGACATTCGAGTGAATTTGATACTCTTCACGCAAAATTTTCGCCGCTTTAATGACTTCACGCAGAATTACACCTGAACCCAACAATTGAACCGTGGCTTTTTCATCTTCCTGCAGTAAATACATACCGCGCTTAATGCCTTCTTCCACACCTTGCGGCATTTCAGGATGCTCGTAGTTTTCATTCATGACAGTGAGGTAATAGAACACGCGCTCCTGATTGACATACATGCGCTGTAAACCATCATGCACAATCACGGCAAGCTCATAACCAAAACATGGGTCATAGGACACACAGTTTGGAATGGTATTGGCTAAAATATGCGAGTGACCATCTTGGTGTTGTAAACCTTCACCATTGAGTGTGGTACGTCCTGCAGTGGCACCCAACAAGAAACCTTGCGCCTGTGCATCACCTGCTGCCCATGCGATATCGCCAATACGCTGAAAACCAAACATGGAGTAGTACATGTACATTGGAATCATTGGTAAGTTATTGGTTGAATAACTGGTACCCAAAGCTGCCCAAGCACTCATTGCACCTGCTTCATTAATGCCCTCTTGCAGCATGTGACCGTCTTTGGCTTCACGATAATGCATCAACTGTTCTTGGTCTTCTGGGGTGTATTTTTGCCCATGCGCGGCATAAATACCCAATTGACGGAACATGCCTTCTAAACCGAAAGTACGTGCTTCATCAGGTACAATCGGTACCACACGGTCTTTAATGGCTTTTTCTTTGAGCAAGGCTGAAATCAAACGCACCATCACCATCGTGGTCGATTGTTCTTTGCCACCTGAACCCGCCAAAACTGAATCGAAAACTGATAATTCAGGAATTTGTAAAGCTTCGCTGTCTTTACGGCGCGCAGGCAAATAACCGCCCAACGCTTCACGACGCGCTTTCATATATTTTAATTCAGGCGAGTTTTCACTTGGACGATAGAATGGCACTTCTTCAAGTTGCTCATCGCTGAATGGCAAGTTAAAGCGGTCACGCACATATTTTAAAGAATCCAACTGCATTTTTTTGATTTGGTGGGTTTTGTTCACCGCTTCAATTTCATCCGACAAACCATAACCTTTGACCGTTTTGGCTAAAATGACCGTTGGCTGACCTTTGGCCTTACATGCTTCAGCATACGCCGCAAACACTTTATACGGATCGTGACCACCACGGTTCAGGTTATCAATATCTTCATCGCTTAAATCTTTGATCAATTCTTTGGCTTCAGGATATTTACCAAAGAATTTCTCACGGGCGTATGCACCGCCTTTCACTTGTAAACGCTGATAATCACCATCGACCGCTTCTTCCATGATGGCTTTTAATGCACCTGTATCATCTTTGTCCAATAAAGCATCCCAATGACGCCCCCAAACTACTTTAATCACGCGCCAACCTGCACCACGGAATAATGATTCAAGTTCTTGAATGATTTTACCGTTACCACGTACAGGCCCATCTAAACGCTGTAAGTTACAGTTGACCACCCAAATCAGGTTATCTAGCTTTTCACGACCTGCGAGTGAAATCGCCCCCAGACTTTCTGGCTCATCCATTTCTCCATCGCCCAGAAATGCCCAGACTTTACGATCTTCTTCTTTAATCAAACCGCGGTTCATTAAATATTTTTGAATATGCGCCTGATAAATTGACATGATTGGACCCAGACCCATTGATACTGTTGGGAACTGCCAATAGTCAGGCATTAAATAAGGATGTGGATAGCTAGGTAAACCGTTACCGCCCACTTCGCGGCGGAAATTATTCAATTGATCTTCAGTTAAACGCCCTTCTAAATATGAACGGGCATAAATACCTGGTGCACAATGACCCTGATAGTAGATCATGTCACCACCAAAGTGATCACTATTGGCACGAAAAAAATGATTAAAACCAACATCATACAATGTTGCTGAAGATGCAAAACTTGCAAGGTGACCACCTAAATCATCACCTGTTTTATTGGCACGCAATACCATTGCCAACGCATTCCAGCGAATCAAGGCACGAATACGGCGCTCCATATCCGGATCGCCAGGCATGGCAGGTTGTTCTTCCACTGAAATAGTATTGAGGTAGGGAGTATTTAATCGCTGAATGGGTACATGTTTTGCAATTGCACGTTGGTACAGTTTTTCGAGTAAAAATGCTGCCCGTTCAGTACCCATATGTTGTAACACAGCATCAAAGGCATCTTGCCATTCTTGGGTTTCTTGTGAGTCCGTATCACCATAAAACGCCATAATTCACTATTCCTAAGCCTAATCGTATGCTTTATATGTATCATAATTTAGACTTTAGTAGTTATGGCTAATCTTAAATGCGTATCCTACATACTATTTAGAAAATAAATAGTAATTGACATTCCCTTACAGCAAATAACAAAAAACCGCCAATTTAGGCGGTTTTTTATACAATACAGCATATACTGCGTGTTATTATTTTTTTAAGTGATAAGTTGAAGTCTAAAAAGTTTCACTGAATTTTGCTCAAAGCAAAAACCTGAGTATAAACAAAAGCGACATTTCCCGCTTTAATTTCATGTTTGAATTTGTAGTGAGTACTTTACAGTGAATGTGGCTAGAACATAAATTTCTAGCCAAAACATTACGGCAACATTGCTAAATAGGTTGATGGGTTCTTACGTTGACCATCTTTCACGACTTCATAATGTAAGTGTGGACCTGTACAACGACCTGTACAACCCACGTTAGCAATATGTTCACCTGCTTCGACGCGGTCACCTACACGTGCAATTAAACGTGAAGCGTGTGCGTAACGCGTGATATAACCATTACCATGGTTAATTTCTACATATTGACCATAACCTGTGCCCCAACCTGACTTGGTTACAATACCTGGACCAGTCGCATAAATTGGTGTACCACTTGGTGCAGCAAGGTCTAAACCTGAGTGGTTTTCAGCACGACCACTCATGACACGACCGCCATAGGTCGAGCTAACGCGTGCATTCGGTAAAGGATGTGATACTAACCACGAATAAGGATTTGAAGAAGCAAAACGGGTACTGGTATTAGAACCATATTTTTGGGCTAAAGAGGCGTTATTTAATTCTGTAGTTTTTTCACGCAATTTAACTGTCATCTGCGTTTGTGCAGGAATGTCAATATCTTGTATTTCTGTATAAGAACCCTGTGACAAGGTACGGGTTAATTGCTCAATACGGTCAGTTGATGAACTTTGAGAATCTAACTCAACTAAATCAGCAAATGCGACAGATGCTGCCGAAGCTGCCAGTGAAAACGCTAATAAAATACGGCGCGAATGCATAAAAAAACCTCTTAACTGTTCTTACTTGAAGTTCCTTGTGATCTCTTCCTTGATATCTACTGAAAGGAAGGCATAAGATTAGGGCATAACCATGAAGGAATGATGTATGTCCGAACCTGTGAATCTCTTTCAACAAACAAGAAAACACATAAAAACAGGAAACCTAACGTTTCTATCAAACCAAGTTGCCGCATGGCAGAAACTTGGCAAACTTATTCAACCTTTACTGCCGCAACCAGAGCAATGGCAGGTGGTTTGTTATCAACAAGGTGTCTTAACCATTACCGGAACCAATCAGGCGATGGTGAGTCAACTTGCTTATTTGCAAAAGCAATACATTACTCAATTGTCACAACTGCATGAGCTTAAAGACTTACAAAAAATCCAAGTTCGTTTAAGAGTTGAATCTCAAACGCCCCCAAAATGCGAAAAGCCTTTAAGAACACTTAGTCCAGAAACTCAAGATATGTTACGAGGTGCTGCTGACTTTGTGAGCGACCCTAAGCTTAGCCAAGCTTTGTTACGTTTGGCAAGCAAAAAAAAATAATTGTTTGCAGAAAACTCCAAAAAACTCTGCTCAATTTTGTGATGAAATTCGCACATTTTTATTGTTACATTATAACGTATTAATAAAAGACAAAGACTTATGTCACATGCACATAAGTGATCGGGCAAGAATTTATGTCATCAAATGTTACAATTTCATAACTACTTGGATCACTCTGAACATTGTGTAATAACTGATTATTTAAGGCATGTCCTGACTTGTAACCATCAAACTTGCCAATAATTTGATGTCCAAGCAAGTATAAATCCCCCACAGCGTCTAAAATTTTATGGCGCACAAACTCGTCAGAGAAGCGCAAACCTTCCTCATTGACCACGCCTGTATCATCTACCCCAATAGCATTATCTAAACTCGCACCCAAAGCCAAATTGTTGGCTTTTAAATAGTCCAAATCTTTCATAAAGCCAAAAGTACGTGCGCCACTCACTTCATAGACAAAGGTTTCTGTAGAAAAGTCGATGGTGGCAGACTGATATTCTTTCTTAAAGGCAGGATGATCAAAGTCGATAGTAAAATTGAGCTGAAAACCTTCATGCGGACTGAACATCGCGCGCTTATCATCAATTAATGCTTCTACAGGTTTTAAAATTTTGATGAACTTTTTAGGAGCCTCCTGTTCTTTTAAACCGCCCTGCATCAACAAATAAATAAAAGGCCCCGCACTGCCATCCATAATAGGCACTTCAGAGGCAGACACTTCAATAATCAAGTTATCAATGCCTAAACCTGCTATTGCACTCATGACATGCTCGATGGTGCCAACTTTGGCATCATCCTGAACCAAATTCGAGCACATAAATGCTTCTTGAATCAGCATGGCATCGGCTGGAATATCAACAGGCGGATTTAAATCGATACGACGAAACACAATTCCCCCATCGACATGATGCGGCACAAAGTTGATCAATACTTTTTGACCACTGTGCAGACCAATACCGCTCGCCTTGACGACACGTTGCAGGGTACGTTGTTTCAGCATGTTCTCAATTCATCTAAATTTTAAAAACCGCTATACGTTAGCATATTCAGCCATTGATAAAAAACAAAAAAGGCAGTTTAAAACTGCCTTTTTCCGATCACACAATCAAATTGAGTATCTTGGCTTATTTACGCTGCTGATTTTTCAAATAGTCTTGAATACTCATCGGCGTTGGACGCGCAGAGCTTGATGTTGTTGTCGCACTAATTGCAGGTGCAGTTTCTGATTGCTGACGCTGAATTGCAGGAACATCATCTTCTTCCACTGCCGCTGTTGGTGCTGCAGAAGTTGTTTGTGTCACAGTGCGTTTAGCAGGCTCTGGTGTATCGCCTGTGTTACGCGCCAAACCTGTAGCAATAACAGTCACACTGATTTCGTCACGCGCTTCAGGGTCAAATACGGTACCGTAGAATACTTGGGTTTGTTCGGTATCTGAAAGTTGATGAATTACCTCCATAATCTCATCAATCTCACCAAAGGTCACATCATCACCACCCGTTACGTTAATCAACAAGCCTTTGGCATTTGCAATGGTCACGCTATCGAGCAATGGGCTGCGAATGGCTTGTTCAGCCGCTTGACGTGCACGGTTTTCACCACGACCTGAACCGACACCCATCATCGCATAACCACGCGTGCTCATTGCCGTTTTCAAGTCAGCAAAGTCTAGGTTGATGTGACCCGGACGTACCACCAAATCAAAAATACTGCGTACACCGTTCAACAAAACGTCATCGGCTTTTTTATACGCATCTTTCATAGAAATATCGCGGTAAACTTTCATTAACCGCTGGTTTGGAATAATGATTAAAGAGTCTACATGCTGCTCTAATGCCGCAATCCCTTTTTCCGCAGAAAGTAAGCGACGCTTACCTTCAAAGTTAAATGGCGTAGTCACCACACCAACAGTCAAAATACCCATTTCTTTGGCAATTTCAGCCACCACTGGCGCAGCACCTGTACCTGTGCCACCACCCATCCCCGCAGTCACAAACACCATGTCTGTGCCTTCAAGTTGCTGACAAATTAACTCACGGCTTTCTTCTGCTGCAGTTTGACCCACTTGAGGATCACCGCCCGCGCCTAAACCACGTGTGCTTTGCTCACCTAGCTGGATTTTGAATTGCGAATTCATGCGATCCAGTGCTTGTTTGTCCGTATTGGCACAAACAAATTTTACACCCTGAATATCTGACTCAAGCATGTGTTGCACAGCGTTACCGCCTGCACCACCAACACCAAACACAGTGAAACGGGCTTGACCGTTGCTATCGGTTTGATCATCTATAAATTCAAATGAGGCCATGACCTTTAGATTTCCTAATATGTTATTGGCAGTCACTTAAGCCCGTATACTGCCTTGATCTTCATAAAAATTATTTTTAAGAATGCTGTTCAACTTCTGGCTTGTCAAGTACCAGCGATGATCCGTACAACTTCCTAACAATATTCCCAAAAAAACTCAACTAAAAAATAGATTTTAACTTTTCGTTCAAGCCTGACCATGCCCGTCCGACACGCCCCCAAACCGATAAGGTTTCAGGGTCTTCATGTTCTAAAATCGTGTCTTGAGTATAGTTTTGACTATAAAGCAATAAGCCTGAAGCCGTTGCATATTGTGAACGGCGTAAGGCAGCCTGATGCGGTTCTTCGGCATAAACTTGTGAAGGATGATTCCCCAAGTGCGCCGAAACACCCAACATACGACGTACCAAGCTGATCATACCTTCAATTTGTGAGGCATCGCCCGCCAAAACCACACCATGATACAAACCATGAATGGCACCGCTTTTTTCGAGTTCCTGACGAATTTGTGCGAAAATTTCTTCATAACGCGCAATAATAATTTCCGCCAATTCAATGCGGCTAATGGTTTGTGGCCCATCAATGCCTTGAATTTGAATCATGTGATCAGGTTTGACCACTTTCATATCTACACAGCCATACAATAGCTTAATCCGTTCAGCTTCTTCGGTTGTGGTTTGTAACACTGCTGCAATATCACGGGTAACATGCTCACCACCACGCTGCAAAGTGTGTGCTAAGGCCAAACGTCCATCTAAATAAACCGCAATACTGGTCGTGCCTGCGCCAATATCTACCAGACACACACCGTATTCTTTTTCATCTTTGAGCAGACTGGCTTCTGCAGTGGCTAAATTCGACACCACCATTTTTTCAACGCCAATATTGGCACCTTTTAAAGCACGGTCTAAATTTTGCATGGTGCTAATCGGCAACATCATCAATTGATAATGCCCCGTCATGCTATGTGCCGACATCCGAATTGGGTTTTGTACCCATTCACCCGAATCATCTAAATCAAAACCGAGTGGTACAGCACTCACCAAATAATGGTCTGAAGTGAGGTGACTGGCTTTAGCCAAGTCCAGTGCGCGCACCACTTCACTGGTGGTAATGGTGTGATCACTACTTTCAATAGGTGTGCGACCTGAAGCATAGAAGCTTTTGAGCTCTGCACTAGGAATAGAAACCCATGCTGAATGCACACGGCATTCCGCCATATCTTCCGCTTCTTGCACGGCATTTTTAATTGCAGTAATCACTTTATCGAGACTGACAATTTTTCCTTTACTCATGCCTCGATTACGTGCGGTGGCCATACCAATAACTTGGATATTGTCTGGCGCATGGACCTTAGCAATCAAAACTGAAACTTTGTGCGTCCCAATGTCAATCGCAACAACCGAGGGAACAGCTTCATTCATTTATTCACTACCATTACCAGTATGTTTAATTTATGGCTTAATGCCTCTATTTTTTAAAGCCCAATATTATGGCTTTGCTCTTATTCCCTCTGCAATGCTTGTGTCATCAATCGTTACAACAAAGTGACCATTTGCAATTTTTGGCGGAATTGAATTTTTCCATTGAATGGCCAAACCATTGCGATAACGCAAATCGATGGCGGATATTTTAGACCATACAGGCTTCAAATCACTTTGTGCAAGATGCCCTAAGCGCTGCAGCTTACTCATGGTTTGATCTTTATCTACAATAACACGTAGACCTGAATCAAACTGCATAAACCACGTCATACGTTCTGTTAAATATAGTTCTTTTAAACGATCGTTAACGGGTAAGAATAATTGGTTAATTTCATTATAACGACGCATCATCATTTTAGATTGATGCGTTGGCCCGTGTAATAACGGTAAATGTTGATTATTTTGTGGCGTGACCTCGGTAAAGACTTCACCGCTGTCACTGAGCAAACGACCTGTACCCCAACGCGCAATTGGATGACGCGGCATGACCCGTACACGAATGGCATTCGGCCAAGCGCGTGAAACCACTACTCGATCTACCCAAGACAACTCCAAAGCGGTATCGCGGATTTGCTCTAGGTTAGAGGTGAAATAGTTCTTGGTCATCACAGGGTTCACATGCATCATCACTTGGCGATGTTCCGCATCTGAACGTGTACCCACTACATCTAGCTTGGCAATTTGTGCATCAGTCATGACTTTATATAGCCCGTACGCACCCACTGCCAGCACGAGCACTGCAACGCACAGCATTACCCAACCGCCAAAATGGATCAGCTTTTCTTTGGCTGTTGGCGGTTTATCATGAATCGAGGTAATCGCTGCCCGTTTACGGCGCAAGGATGCAGGAAGTTGAGCCATATTTAGTGTGCTTCACCTGTAAGGGTTTGTGCCAAAATTGCCACACACAGCTCATCAAAACTATAGCCAACTGCATTTGCCGCTTTCGGAACTAAAGAATGGCTGGTCATTCCTGGTACGGTATTTACTTCCAATAACCAGAAATTGCCCTTTTCATCTTGCATGGCATCAATACGCCCCCAACCACTTGCACCCACTGCTTGGAAGGCACGCAATGCTAAAGCTTGTAACTGTTGCTCTTCGACAGCGCTTAAACCACACGGAATACCGTATTGCACATCGTTACGCTGATATTTGGCTTCATAATCATAGAATGCTACATCTTTCGGTGGTTCTAAACGAATAATCGGTAAAGCCTGACCATTTAACAGCACGATGGTAAATTCACGTCCTGTAATCCATTTTTCAGCCATGACAATGTCATCATGTGCAGTTGCTTTCGCTACAGCATTGGCAAAGTCTTCAACTTTTTCGACTTTGCTCATACCAATACTAGAACCTTCATGCACAGGCTTGATGATGAGTGGTAAGCCCAACTCGGCAACCACGTCTTCAATATTGGAATCTTTGCTAACAATACGGTATGGCGCAGTTGGCAAATCAGAACCTTGCCAAATTTGCTTGGTTTTCACTTTGTCCATGCCAATGGCTGAACCTTGCACGCCCGTCCCCGTGTATGGAATATTCAACCATTCCAAAACACCTTGAATTTGACCATCTTCACCACCGCGCCCGTGTAACACAATAAAGGCACGATCATAATTGACCAATTCGGTCACACTACGTGTGTGTGGATCAAATGCTTCTGCATTCACCCCTGAACGTAGCAGTGCTTCGAGTACTGCTTGACCGCTGTCTAGAGAAACCTCACGCTCAGCAGATTTTCCACCCAACAACACGGCAACTTTGCCGAACTTTGAAGCATTTGACACGTTTATATCCTTAAACTTTAAACTGGTCGATCAAATTCAAACATCACAAGTTGTGATTATTTTAAATACAAATGGTTTTGTGCAAGCTCGATTGAAATCGCCCCCACATTACCTGCACCTTGGGTCAATAACAAGTCATTGGCCTGTAACACTTGTTTCACAATATTCGGTAAGTTGCCATCGTTTGGATCGACTAAAATTGGCTCAACCTGACCACGCAAACGAATACTGCGTGCCAAAGTACGGCTATCTGCGCCAACAATTGGTTTTTCACCCGCAGGATAAACATCCAACAATAACAATTGATCGACTTGTGACAACACCTCAACAAAGTCATCAAAACAGTCACGAGTACGACTAAAACGGTGTGGTTGGAACAACATCACCAAACGGCGGTCAGGATGACTTTGACGCGCAGCTTTAATGGTGGCTTCCACTTCTTTCGGGTGATGTCCGTAGTCATCTACCAATTTCACATTGCCGTCTGCTACCGCAAACTCACCTTGTACTTGGAAACGACGACCAACACCGCTAAAGCCTTCTAAAGCACGGCAAATTGCACCATCAGAAACGCCTTCATCGGTGGCAATTCCAATTGCAGCCAAAGCATTTAATACGTTATGCAGGCCTGGTTGATTCACCGTCACGCGCAATGGTTCGCGGTCTTTACGCAATACGGTAAAGTGTGTACGCATACCATCTTGATCGACATCAATGGCACGAATATCGTTGTCTTCGTTAAAACCATAGGTCAATACCGGACGCCCGATACGTGGCATAATTTCACGGATATTGGCATCATCACCACACACGACAGCTAAGCCGTAAAATGGCAATTTGTGCAAGAATTGAATGAAGGTATCTTTTAAAGTATCAAAACTACCGCCATAGGTGTCCATATGATCGGCATCAATATTGGTCACGACAGCCGCCATTGGCTCTAGGAATAAGAACGATGCATCAGATTCATCGGCTTCTGCCACGATATAACGGCTCGCACCCAATGCTGCATTGACTCCAGTACGGTTTAACAAACCACCAATCACATAAGTTGGATCCATGTTTTCTTCGGCCAACATACAGGTAATTAAACTGGTGGTGGTGGTTTTGCCATGTGTACCCGCCACTGCAATACCATGACGATAACGCATCAACTCGCCCAGCATTTCAGCACGACGCACCACAGGAATACGGGTGTCAATTGCTGCTTTAATTTCCGGGTTTTCTTGGTCAATTGCAGTAGACACCACCAACACATTTGCGCCTTTAATATGGTCTGCCGCATGCCCAATATAAACCTTGATGCCGTTTTCTTCTAATTGCGCTGTGGTTTTTGAGGCTTTGATGTCTGAACCCGATACTTTATAGCCTTGGTTCTTCAAGACTTCGGCAATGCCACACATCCCCGCGCCACCAATACCCACAAAATGAATGTGTTTGATACGGCGCATTTCAGGCACTTTGATTAATTTTTTCGCTTGATCAGCGGGTGTAGATGGAGACATATTTTACTCGAACAAAGCTTGAATAAGACGAACCACGTGTTGTGTTGCATCAGGCTGTGCCTGCTGACGGGCTTTGACCGCCATTTCAGACAACAATTGACGATTCATTAACGGGGTTAATAATGTTGTTAAACTTTCGGGGGTCATGCTGGCTTGCGGACAGATTTTTGCTGCACCAAGATCGGCTAAAAACTTGGCATTGGCAGTTTGGTGATCATCCACTGCGCTAGGCAATGGTACAAATACTGCCGCAACACCTGCAGTCGCGACCTCGGTTACCGTAAGTGCGCCCGCACGACAAATAATTAAATCGGCATCACTATAGGCTTTGGCCATATCTTCAATAAAAGGCTGTACCTCAACCTGTAAATGGTCAGGCTTGTGCGCATAACGTGCCTGCGTCGCTTCGGCATGGTTTTGCCCACATTGATGATAAACATCTAAAGCAACATTCAGTTGCTTTAATGCTTCAGGTACACATTCGTTTAAGGCTTGTGCACCAAGTGAACCACCCACAATTAAAATTCGAATTGGCAAGCCTGCTTTTTCACGTTCCTGATAGCGCCATGCAGGGCTTAAGGTCGCGGTGATTTCTTCACGTACAGGGTTGCCTGTGGTAACGATTTTGTCACTGTTTGGAAAAGTATTTGGAAAAGCCTGACACACCGTTTTTGCCACACGTGACAATTGAGTGTTGGTAAAACCCGCGACTGCATTTTGTTCGTGAATCAGCACAGGAATACCCAAAGCGCGTGCTGCCAAGCCACCTGGCCCTGCTACATAACCACCAAAACCTGCAACTGCATCAACTTTTAATTGTTTCATGTAACGCATGGCACTGAGCGTTGCGCCTAAAATTTTAAATGGCGCAGCCAGTTTACGGATCAACCCGTTGCCACGCACGCCTTGAATATTAATTTGGTAAATCGGGATATTGTGATTTTTAAGCAGACGATTTTCCATGCCCACTGGGGTCGCCAACCATGACACTTGAATCCCTTGTTGCTGTAATTGTTTTGCGACGGCCAAAGCGGGGAAAACATGTCCACCTGTACCTGCGGCCATCATCATGACATGTTTAGGCTGTTGTTGCTGTGCGTCAGTCACGGTTTAATTCTTCAACTCAAAATAATGCAAATAAAAATCTTGTATAAGCTATCAATTGTAATCACAAACGCATGGGCTTGAAAGGTTATTTACTTTTTTTCACCAAGTGCTTGATTGTTTTTTTCTACAGATTTTCAAGTTTAAACTAGTTTTATTATTAATCTACGGATAATGTTAATTTTTATTCAATTTTAGCTGCTTTACTTGAACTCTTTTGCAAAGGTTTTAAGTTGTTTTTTGTATCCCCCTTCTCTAAAAATAAAGCCGCTTTCAAATAGAGAACGGCTTTTGTATTGATACAGTGAGCATAAAGCCCCAATTTAGTTGGGACGACCTGCTTCAAGTACTGCAAATAAATCATCAGCAATAGATGTACCAAACTGTGCGTCAATTTCACGAATACACGTTGGACTGGTCACGTTAATTTCTGTGACATAGTTGCCAATCACATCTAATCCGACAAAAACCAAGCCTTTTTCACGTAAAAATGGTCCAACTTTGGCGGCAATGGCTTTGTCATTTTCAGTCAATGGACGTGCTTCGCCCAAACCACCTGCAGCTAGGTTGCCACGCACTTCGCCATTTTGTGGAATACGCGCCAAACAATACGGTACAGGCTCGCCATTGACCATGAGAATGCGTTTATCACCCTCTACAATTTCTGGAATATAACGCTGCGCCATGATGGGCTGAGTACCGTTGTTGGTCAAAATTTCAATGGTTGAGCCAATATTGACCCCGTCTTGGTACAAACGGAAAATTCCCATGCCGCCCATACCATCGAGCGGTTTAACAATCACATCGCCATGTTGCTGAATAAATTCACGAATCAGGCTTTGTTGTGAAGTAACCAATGTTGGAACTTGTAGTTCTGGGAATTGGGTCGCAAACAGTTTCTCATTACAGTCACGCAAGCTTTGCGGTTTGTTGATGATCCATGCGCCTTCGCGTTCAGCTTGCTCTAAGATATACGTGGTATAAACGAAATTCATGTTAAAAGGCGGGTCTTTACGCATGAGAATGACATCATAATCGGCTAAGGATTCTTTGCGTTTTTCGCCCAATTCGTAATAATGGTTATAGTCTTCAAAGACTTTGAGCGGTGCAATCAGACCAAATGCCTTGCCCTGATCAATATATAAGTCTTGTTGTAATGCATAGCCCAAGGTATGCCCACGACGTGAAGCAGCCCATAGCATTGCCATGGTGGAATCTTTTTTGAGATTGACTGTTTCAATAGGGTCCATCACCACAAGTACGCGCATATTTCGGTGCTCTTTTGAAGAATTGAATAAGCAAAAGTATAGCGGAGTTTGGCTTTGGTTTTGCTGCAATTTTCGTAACACTTTATCCACGATCATCATGTACTTAGGAGTATGCGATGCAACAAGCGATTATTGGCTTTCATTTAGATGAAGAAAATGATTGGGTTGCAGATTTGGCCTGCGGTCATGGGCAGCATGTGCGGCATAATCCGCCGTGGCAAAACCGCCCGTGGGTAATCACAGAACAAGGGCGCAAGGAAAAGCTGGGAGTCATGCTGGAGTGTAAGAAATGTGAGGAGGAAACTGAGTGAATACACTTAGATGTAGATGTATTAGTTGAACGCTCAATAGGAATGAATCAAGCTCAGGTTAGGTAATATTACAGTTCAAATTACCAGCTCACAATGACGACCTAATCGAACCAACTTCAAAATGATCAGTTCACCTTCTTCTGTTTTCTTATAGACGCAGATCTCTAAAGAAACTAAAATTTAATTTTTCTAAGCTTAACATCATGCAGTTCTGATACAAAAAAGTATTCATTATAATTCAATGTATTATTAAAAAAACAAAAACCCAAACCTACCGATCTGGGCTTTTTTTTATAGATTTGTCACGTTCCGAGCTAAATCATTGATCAACGTTCCACACGATCATCAAATAATGCTCATGAGACTTAAACCCCATACTTCACACGGTACGCTTCCATTTTTGCCAAGGCATCTTTTTCACCTTTGGCATCTAAATAATTCATTAAATCTTTCATGGTAATCAAAGCATGTACAGGAATTTCCAGCTCTTTTTGCACTTCCTGAATGGCAGACAAATCGCCCTGGCCTTTTTCTTGACGGTCTAAAGCGACCAATACACCCGCAATTTGTGCGCCTGCATTTTTCAAAATGGTGACTACTTCGCGAATAGCTGTACCCGCAGTGATCACATCATCAATAATCCAAACCTTTTTACCCTCAACTGCAGCGCCAACGAGCACACCGCCTTCGCCATGATCTTTAGCTTCTTTACGGTTAAAGCCCCACGGCACACTCACGCCATGATTTTGAGATAAAGCCACCGCAGTAGCCGCAACAAATGGAATCCCCTTATAGGCAGGCCCGAAAATCACATCTACATTTTTGCATTGCATAAGTTGATCTGCATAGCCTGAAGCCAATAGTGATAAGGCCTCGCCGTCATTCAACAAACCTGCGTTAAAAAAATAAGGACTCACACGACCCGATTTTAAAGTAAACTCACCAAATTTAAGCACACCACGTGATAAGGCGAGTTCGATAAAAGCTTGCGGGTTAAATTGAGCTGGCGATGTCATGAGGTGCTCCAAATTAATACATTGAGGTAAGACCTGAGCATGATACCAAAGAGTAGCTATCCGAGTGATCAAAAAATTCTTCGAGTGGTTTCAATTAACGTCAATGGGTTGCGTTCATCGGTAAGCAAAGGCTTACTCGAATGGTTGGAAAAGTCTGAAGCAGATGTGGTTTGCATGCAGGAAAGTCGTATCACCCACGCCCAATGGACCGATAAGTTTAAGCCCGAAGGCTGGTATACGCATCTATTCCCCGCAGAACGCGCAGGCTACGCAGGTACAGCCATTTATAGCCGTTTGCCGTTTGTTTCGGTGCAAAATGGTTTAGGTTTTGAATTGGCAGACTCACAAGGTCGTTTTATCAGTGCCGAGTTTGATGTAGGACTGGATCATCCAATTTACATCTGTTCACTGTATTTACCTTCCGGCTCTTCAGGAGAAGAAGCGCAAATGCGGAAAGATCACTTTTTAGAAGAGTATCAAAAAATTCTAAAGCAGTGGCGTGAAGAGAATAAATCTATCATCGTCTGTGGCGACTACAACATCGTGCATAAACGTATTGATATTAAAAACTGGTCAGGCAACCAAAAGTCTTCAGGCTGTTTGCCGCATGAACGGGCATGGTTAGATCATATTTATAATGATTTAGGCTATGTTGATACCTTCCGTGAAGTGCGTCAGGAAGCAGAGTTGTATTCTTGGTGGTCAAATCGAGGGCAAGCCCGTGCTAACAACGTTGGTTGGCGGATTGATTATCATGCCTGTTCACCCGACTGGAAAGCACGTACTGTCAATGCTTGGGTGTATAAAGAGGAATGGTTTAGTGACCATGCTCCAGTAATTATTGATTATAAGATTTAGGGACTGTTGGCATTTCATAAATGGCTTGCGCTGTAGGCTAAAACTGAGCAGATCAGGCATGAAACGTAGGGAATAGCGAGACTATTGGCAAGTTTCATAACGCAATCTGAGAAAGTTTTAGCCACAGCCTTTCAGGACAAGCATATTTTTTTCTGCTATTGCGTTATGAGCCAGTCATTTAGAATGACTAAATTTCCTGTCCCATGCCTTATATCAGCTAAAAAATATGCGTAGTCGCAAACATAGACGAATTGCCAATAGTCCCTTATTCACACAAATTTTACTGCCTAAATGAGTGAACACATGTTCACTTAACTGAGGTTCAATTCGCACATAATCTGTCGACTTTGTGCATTTAACTTCAGGGCCATTCAGCGCATTATTGCATCACGGCAAAGGGACAGTCAGGATGACACAAAAGGATTGGAAGCCGAAGGATGGAAAATAAACTAACTGGTTTTGGTTAGTTTCAAGGAAGTAACAATGGACGTTAAAATGAGACCCGCATAATCAGGATGATTAAATGCGGGTTTTCTCTTTTTATCGTCTTATTTTCTGTTTTGCGCTGTTACTGTTGTTCTTCACTGTATTTTTTATTTTCACTTGAGTCTATTCTTAGCAAGTTTTTCATTTTGTTCCGCTTATGCATCCCATTTTAGAGTGATCAAGTGTCAATTTGGTGACATTGGTATGACGTATTGATGACACATACAATTTAAACAGCCAATCATTGTCCACTGCTGGTTTCTAGCGCTTAACGCTGTTTTGGGCTAGGCTATAACCAATTTGATGATATTAACGTGAAAAAATATGTTAAAAATTTATGGTATTAAAAACTGCAACTCAATGAAAAAAGCCTTCGATTTACTCAATGAATTGGGGCTAAGTTATGAGTTTCACGATTATAAAAAGCAAGGGATTGATGCCGGCACTGTCAAAAGTTGGTTAGATGCACTTGGGCAAGATGTGGTACTGAATAAAAAAGGCACCACTTGGCGCAAACTTAGCGAAGCAGAACAGCAAGCCGCTTTGGCCAGTGAGACCAACTTAATTGAGGCACTTTGCACTCACACCAGTTTAATTAAACGTCCTGTCTTAAAAACCGAATCAGGATTTATTGCGGGTTTTGATGAAGTGGCTTATCGTGCTTTGGGTTAAGTTGTAAGAATACCAATAAAAAACCTGCTCATATGGAGCAGGTTTTTTTACATCCAGTGCAATATGATTTCAATTGCAGAGGTTGGAATACAGACTTAGTTCGCACGAACCCATGTTTGGTTACGACCCAATGCCGCTACACCAACGAAACCACGCAATTCAAGTTTCTTACCACCATCGGCAAGTTTACCTTTGAGCTTGTAGGTTTTACCTGTTTGGGGATCAAGGATTGAACCACCATCGTAGCTCGTGCCACCTGTATTTTTCAGACCGCGAACAATGGTCAAACCTTTGAGTGATTTGTTGTGATACGGACCTTCACATTTTGTACAGGCATTTTCTTCACCAGGCGTTAAAATTGACTGAATGCTGGCGGTTAAAGTTCCATTTTTTTGCTCAGTAAATTTTACCGTGGCTTTGGGTTGTTTGGTTTTGTCGTCAATTGTTTTCCAAACTGTGCCGTTAAGCGGATCTGCAGCATTGGCCAAAGCGCTTAAACCTAACAGCCCGAATGCAAGTGCAATTTTTTTCATTGTTTTGTTTCCCTGGTCTACTATTAGACAACTTTATTATTAAAAAGTCACAACAAATTTGCAATTTTTGAATGTGACCGTTTAGTGTACCCTTGTAAATTATGTTGGTAAATACACAAATATCCGATCAAATAAAGAACAAGATGGAAAAATCATGAAGATAAGCCCCATGTGGAAACAAATTATTACAGAGCAGTTTTTAAAAACCACCATTCGCAAACCAAGCCAATTTAATTTACCCCCCAATTCTATACGTTTTGCATTGGAGCAAATGTGTCGTTTATTTCCCATGCAAAAGTCGGTGCAAGTACGCGCACTTCGTTTAGCAGGTCTGCATGCCGAAGAATTAAAACCACAGAATGCTGCGACACAACTCATTTTTCATATTCATGGCGGGGCTTTTTTTCTGGGTTCCTTAAACACTCATCGGGCATTTTTGAGTCAAGTTGCGGCACGTACCCAAATGCAAGTGATTCATGTCGATTATCCACTTGCACCTGAGTATCCCTTTCCAAATGCTTTGGAAGCTGTATTTGATGTCTATCAAAGTCTGTTGGCGCAAGGTATACACGCCAAAGATATTATTTTGTCGGGAGATTCTTGCGGTGCAAATTTAGCATTGGCGTTGGCTTTAAAAATACGTGATGAGCACTTGCCGCAAGTGAGTAGTTTAATGCTGCTGTCACCATTTTTAGATTTAACCCTCACCAGTGAATCGTTGCGCTATAACAGCAAGCATGATGCCCTGCTGTCAATTGAAACGCTGGAAACAGGTATTGATTACTATGTACCGCCTGAACTTGATCGGGCAGACCCGCAAATTTCACCCTTATTTGATGATTTACATGAATTGCCACCAGTTTTAGTGCAAATTGGTTCTAAAGAAATTTTGCTGGATGATGCAACACGTTTTAAAGAAAAAGCCGAACAGGCAGGCGTAGAAGTGCATTACAAACTCTACACGGGTATGTGGCACAATTTTCAAATGTTTTCACCGTGGTTTGAAGAAGCTCAACGTGCATTGGCAGATTTAGCAGAGTTTGCACATCGGCAAGATCAGAGCTAAGTTCAACCATAACAAGGCTTTGCTAACCAACCCTTTTAGCCGATCCATCTATATAAAAAAAGCTCAGCACCCTCAAGGCACTGAGCTTTTTTTATTGAAATAGTGGGTTAAATCGCCTGAATTTTTTGCATCGCATTGGCAACAGCTTTGTCTTTACATTCCGGCATGCTCACCCCTTCAGCGCGAATAATTTCTACATCATTCACCCCTGTAAAGTTGAAGATGGTTTTTAAGAAATCTTCCTGAAAGTCGGCAGGGCTGTTATCACCATACACACCGCCACGGCTACTGGCGATATAGGCTTTTTTCTCACCCGCCAAGCCTACAGGCCCTTGCTCGGTATATTTAAAGGTTTTACCTGCCACGCTGATGCGATCAATCCATGCTTTTAAAGTTGAAGTCAAACCAAAGTTATACATGGCTGCACCCACCACCACGACATCGGCATCAATATATTGTTGGATGATTTTTTCACCCAAAGCCGCTTGTTCTGCATCCTGCCCCATTAAAATTTCGGCAGTTAAGTGCGGAATCGGCTGTTGTGCCAAATCTAAATAATCGACCTGCGCATTGCTATTTTTTGCAGTCAATTGTTGCACAATCGCTTGGCTCAACTGACGTGAAACTGAGTTTTCACCTAAAATACTTGAGTCGATGTGTAAAATTTACAGGCGAATGTTCCACTCTCGTATTCATTTAATAACGCTATTTTAATCTTGTAGCGAAAATAGAATAATTAGCAAAAATAAGACACTCGGTTTTATTTTTTGGAACAAAAGACCTTTTTACCGCACGAAAACTTCCGCAGGATTTTTTCCTGATCCTGCTTTTTCCAAGTTATTTTGCTTGGCTTTGATAAGGCTCTAAATAATTGACCCACATCGGTTCTTGTAAAGCTGCCTGCACCCAAGCCTGCATGGCTGGATGTTGCATGACCCGCTGCATATATTGTTGGCTTTCTGCGCTCACAGGCAAAGCATAGCTCATAAAACGTGTCACCACAGGGGCATAAAACGCATCGGCAATGCTAAATTCAACACACAAGAAACCATCTGCTGCAGGACGTGCCGACCAAATGTATTCAATGCGTGCCACATCCTGTCTTAAACCCGAATGTTCTTGCCATAATTTTGCACCCACATCTGCTAAATTGGCGCGAATATTCATGCCACATAAACTGCGTAAATCGGTAAAACCGCTGTGCATTTCTGCGCTGATGCTACGCGCCCAAGCTCGTTGCTGTGCATCACGTGGCCAAAGTGCCTGTTCAGGATATTGCTCTGCCAAGTATTCGCAAATGGCGAGAGAATCCCAAACCAATCTACCCCGATCTAATAAGGCAGGCACTTTACCATTGGGGTTAATTTCTAGGACACGTTGTTTAAAATCACCCTCGCCACGTTCACATGGAAAGTTCAGTTGTATTTCTTCAAAGGCTAAGTCAAATGCCTTTAGTACCAACCACGGGCGCATCGACCAGCTCGAATAATTTTTATTGGCAATGTACAGCTGCATCATGGCGATGATTCCTGTGTGGTTTGAAGTTGCTGCAGTTGATTTAACAAAGTGCTTTCGTTAAATGCACCCGTTAAACGTAGGCTGCGAATTTCTTGTTGTCGTGCATCCAAAAATAAAAAAGTAGGTGGTCCTAAAATTTCCCATTGATTCAGCAAGGCTTGATGACTGGCATCGTAATGGCTTAAATCGAGTTTAATTAAATAAAATTCTGCAAGTGCCTGTTTTACGGTGGAGGATGTCAATACCTGCTGTTCAATCGGACGGCACGCCACACACCAATCGGCATAGACATCTATAATCATGCGCTGATTTTTCGGAGCTTGGGCAAGCACCTGTTGTAATTCTGTTGCAGTCGTTGCTCGGTGCCATTCTAAGACGGCATCGTTTTCCTGCTGCCAAAAACGCTGACTGTGTTGATATTGGTTATAAATCAAATACGGCACCACCACCAATAACGCACTCAGATAAATCGCCCGCAGCGCAATGATAGCCACTCAAACGATGCAGCACATAGCCGACAAAACCCAGTCCAAGTGCTAAACTAAGCCATTGCATCCATGCTTCACCCAATAAAGGACGAATAAAATACAATGCCAATGCCAACATAATAAAGGCAAACAGCACTTTGACTTGATGCATCCACAAACCTGCGCGTGGCAAAGCTTTTGCACCAAGCACACTGGCAAACAATAACGGCGTGCCCATACCAAAACCGAGCGTAAATAGCAGCAACGCCCCCTGCATCTGACTTTGGGTTTGTGAAATAAATAATAACGCCCCTGCCAGTGGTGCAGTCATACATGGGCCAACTAAAAGTGCCGACAACATGCCCATGAGTGCCGCACCTGCCAAATTACCGCCTTTTTGCATGGATTGTGCCTGATCGAGTCGATTGACCCAAGCACGCGGCAACTTGATTTCAAACAGCCCAAACAGATTTAAGGCAAACAGCACAAACAGCGAACTAAAGGCAATTAAAGTAGCAGGTTGCTGCAACCAACGCTGAAAATTCAAACCAGCCGATGACGCAATTAAACCCAATATGGCATAAACCATTGCCATGCTACAGACAAAAACCAGTGCAATCGTCCACGCTTTGACGCCTTTATGTTCACGCACCAAC
The DNA here is from genome assembly GCA_002296655.1 of Acinetobacter sp. UBA801. GTDB lineage: Bacteria > Pseudomonadota > Gammaproteobacteria > Pseudomonadales > Moraxellaceae > Acinetobacter. Next base: position 6,812 of record DBIN01000018.1, on the reverse strand, counting down.
AAAGAGGTCAAAATCGGTAGCATCGGCAAGGAGCATGGGGTAAAAGCCAATAAAATCCCTAAACCAAAAAAAAGTAGTAATCCATAAGCAAACGAACTTTGTGCCAGTTTTTCTGACCACATTTGATCTTGTGCGGTGATGGGTTGCGCTGTCGCAGCACTTGTTGAAGATGCTTGCGTGGAGTTGCTCTGAGTTGTCGAAAACACATTCTGGGGTGGGTTACTGTGTCCGCCCCACAGATTTTTTTGTACTGCACTTTGATTGTCTAAAATCACCAAACCCGTGCTGTCGGTCTGAAATTCAATGCGCTGTGGTGGATAGCAAAGTCGATCTTGCGCACAACCTTGCCAACTCACTTGATAGCGCTGCGCAGCCTGTGTAGGAATTTTAAAACTGACTTGTCGATAATAAACCTGAGTATGTCCATAATTTTCATCATAAACATCTTCTGCGGGAGGCAACTCTAAAGCCAGTACTTGCTGCCCATGCTCTACCTTAAATTGATGCTGATACAAATAATATTGTTCAGGCATGTTCCAGCGTAGTTCGGCTTGCTGCGAATTGACCGATTCAACACTAAACTGAAAAGCTTGTTCAGGTGGGAGTAAAGGTGCTTCTGCCTGCACATTCAAACTGAACAGCAACAGCCAACCCAACAATAAAATACTCACAGCTTTATGCAAATAGTGACTCAGATGATAAGCCACGCCTCGAATCACTGCATTTAACTGTGCTGCACTCGGCTGAAAAAATGGCGGTGTCATCTTGTTTTAGCTGCCTCCGCATACACTTTGTTGTTGAATAAATGCAGCACGTGAAATCACTGTTTACACGCGCTGCATTTTGAGTTGTTGTTTAAGTGCTGTTCACTTAAAACAGGAACGACATCCCTAAACCTGCCCGGTAACTTTTATCTTCATCGTCTAAATCTACGCCGACACTGGCATCCAGCTGAGTGCGTTCATTCAGTGCGTAAATCACCCCTGAAGTTAAGCCATATTCATTATCCTGACTTTCAGCTTTACGATAGACCAATTCTGAAAAACCCGACCATTGATCGTTTAAACGGTATTGAATATTGGGAATCGCTGTAATCGCCCAATCGCTATTTTGCACATCATAACGCATGTTAATGCCTGTTTTTAACAGCTCGCTGTATTGATAGTTGACTGCTGTAGCCAAGCTATAAATATCATCTTCTTCGCTAAAGCCATCATTGCCTGTAGCAATTAAAGCTTGCAACAACACGGCCATAGAAAGTTTGTCGTCATTTAAGTCAATGGCTTGTTTCAAACCAATGCTGACATCGCCTAAACCATCATCTTCAACTGATTGACCTTCCGTTTTACTTTTGTTCCATGCAGGACCTTGCCAGCCCAACTGCAACTCTAAATCTTGCGCCAAACCTGTACGTAACAGCATGTCAGCATTGAGGCGAGTGGTTTTAACTTTTTCACCCAAAGCATTGTTGCTTTCCTGATAACTTGCACTTGGCAAAGCTTGTTCCCAAGCCAATTTCCCTACAGGTGTAATACCCGTACTCATTCCTGCACCAGGACGATCAAATTCAAAATCTGCCGCGCTCACCTGCATGCTGATGCCTGCCGCCACGATTAACCCAACTGTTTTTAATGCTGACATATTATTATCTCTGCTCTTAGGCCAATTCTTTGCTCATTTTTGCGCCATAACGACGCAACATTTCTAAAGTCTGTTGTTCTTCTGGCAAAGCATCCGACCACTGTATTTCATCAAAATCACAATCAAACAATAAATCACTAATTGAAGATAGAATAGTTAAACCATCTTCATCTTTGCTGTTCGGATCGACTTTTTCATCCAATAAACGCTGTACTGCAGGAACACACGCTGCAGAGGCTGCATCCCATAACGGGCCGTAAATTTCTTCGGCATCCCATAAATGCAAATTCACTTTAGCTTGAATCAATGCCTCTAAAATATCTAGATGCACTTGTAAATCTTGCTGTTTTTGCTGCTCTGTGAGTGGTTGACCTGCTTCGTATGCTTCACAGACTTTTTCCCACCATTGAAATAAACCATCTGACCAAACTGAAATCACAGGGCCTTTTTCGGCATCCATAAAGTTAGGGTCTAAACCGTCTGCCAATAGGCGTTGCACTTGGGCAAGGTCTAATTCTTCTATTGCTTGCACCAAGACTTGTTGTTGCGCAGTTAACATGCAGAGAGCTCTCTTATTCAATGTTTAATTTAGAACTATTATGCCCAATAAAGCGACATTTGTATGAGATAAATGTCAGCAAATCGTGAATTTTGTGGATTGGCTGCGTGCAAACACTAAAAAGCCTCGCAAAATTTGCGAGGCTCCTAAATACAGTACCTAAACGGTATGATTCTTATTCGTCGTCACCGCCAACATCTGTATCTACAAATTCTGGGCGTACACCACGAGGATTCTCATTTTTCTCAAACGTATGTTCTAGGCTGCGTTTTAAGCGGTCAATCGCACCATGAATGGCTGTATCAATATTATGACCACGGTGATTCACAACCACTGGTTTTAAACCTGCTGGACGAGCTTCAATCATACAACGAATGTCGTCATCACCGCCTTTTTCACCATTTTCATCACTAAAATGTACTGAAAAATGAGTAATACGCTCACTGTGGCGTTGGAATTCATTATTCAGTTCTTCACGAACGTAACTAATTAATCGATCACTGTTTTGAATGTTTTTATCGGTACGGATTTCAATGTTCATGATTTCATCCTCTTGCGTTCGTTATTTCTGAATCTTGTTGTGCCAAAATCTTAGATATATACGTTTTGGCGTGTTTATAATTTGCTGTTTTTACAGCATAAAGTACAACTTCAACTGAATTTGGAATCACTTCCTCCTACGTGAATGATGAACACTTTTAATTCTGCAGAACTGTGTCCCTATACTTTGAATATCGGGCCTATATGAAAAATATGCAAGCGATATTTATACAAAAGCAGCAAAACAATAACCCTTTTATCATCAATTTCAGCTTAGATGCTCAATAAGCGATCAATTTGAGTGCCACCATGTTGTTCAATCTATTGCCAATAAGCAACTTGATGCTTTTAAAGGTATTTAGTCACACCTGCAATATTCTGCTTTGCATTTTGACTATTGTTTTTAAATCGTTTAAAAAACACTCAATCCAAAAACTGATCACAAACACCCTAAAATGACCCGTCAATAATCGAATTTTGCTTTATTTTTGCTAAAGAATCTGTATCCTTGAAACGCTTTTCTTGGGGTCTTATTTTATGAAATTTACACATATTGCTGCGCTATGCGCTCTCTCCACTGCTGCAACTTTTACGCAAGCTGCACCGATTTGGCAAGATTTCAGCGTAACAGGTTTATACGGTGAAAATTACAAATCACCTTTTTTAACTAGCGATCAAGAGATTGAGCAAAGCACTGTAACTTTTGAATACGCTGCTGGTTTTAAATATGGTGATTTCTTTGCCTTTGCTGACCGTTCAAACAATGATGTAGATGGCAATGAGACTTACTTTGAAGTATCACCACGTTTAAGTTTAGGTGCTGTTTCTGGTCAAAAACTTGCCATTGGCCCAATTAAAGATGTTTTAATTGCAACCACTTGGGAAGGTGGCGAAGGCTTTAATAATTACCTATACGGTATTGGTTTTGATCTTGAGCTTCCATATTTCAAATATGCGCAATTGAACTTCTACAAAGCAGATAATGATAAAGATATCTCTCAAGATGATTATCAAATGACGTTTGCTTACGGTCTTCCATTTAAAGTCGGTGCTGAAGACTTTTTAGTAGATGGTTTCCTTGATTGGTCTACTGCAGAAGATGACCACGCTAGCGAACTCAACTGGACTACACAATATAAATGGAATGCAGGCAAACACATTTCGCCAAATACACGTTTATATGTCGGTATCGAACACTCTGTTTGGAACAACAAATACGGTAATAAATCAGGCATCAATCAAAACGATGTCAGCGCATTGGTCAAATACCACTTCTAAGCTGCATATTGTCGCTATTCAAAAAGCAAGACCTCGGTCTTGCTTTTTTATTGGTCGTTAAAATAGTTTCCAATAAATATGCTTTGCTCATAACCACGCAACCCATTTGTACTTAGCGCAAAACTCCGCTACATTGAGTTAAATTTCAAATAAAAAGCACTGTGAAGCCCACATGCAAAAAACCGATTTCATTATTCTGCTGTTTTGTGCGATTGCTGCAATTTTGCATGGCATGAGCGGTTTAGGTTTTCCTATGCTCAGCACGGCTGCGGTGGCGATGTTATATCCACTGAGTACTGCGGTTGCCTTAGTCCTGATTCCCTGTTTGCTGTTAAATCTATTCATGTTGCGGGGCGATACCCAGCAATCTTTATTCAGCAGTTTATATGGCTACTGCAAAAAATATTGGGGCTTAATTCTCAGTGCCCTGATTGGCAGCTATTTGGGCGTCAGTTTGCTGCTGATTCTAAATGAAGGCTATTTAAAATTTGCGATGGGTACACTGATTCTGCTTTACGTGGCCGATCAATTTCGACAACATCCTTTGCAAATTTCTGCCTCACTGAAAAATATGTTAATTTTTGGTTTTCTAGCAGGTGTGATTGGTGGTGCTACGAATGCCATGGCACCATTTCTGATGATGTATTTACTCAGCACTAAACACAGCAAAACTGATATTGTAGTAATTAGTAACTTAAATTTTATTATTTCTAAACTCATTCAGCTGGCAGTATTATATCCAGTCATTCAACAATTTAGCGGCACACAATTTAAAGTTTTGGCACTGATTTGCCTAATTTCTTTGGCAATGGTTTATGTGGGCAGTCAGATTCGTAAAAATATTTCTCAGGCTGTATTTAAGCACATTGTATTTACTTTACTTGGTTTTATGGCTATTTACGCAATTGCTCAAGGATTATCCATCATTTTAAAACAGCCTGCATTGCTGGTATAAATCAATAAAATTAACATAACAAATGGAAAATTATTTAGATTTTTTTGGCTTAAACAAATTTTTACACCTATAATTAAGGCTAGCTTAAAAAAAAGTCTATTCAGACTGCTTCGGTCGTTTGCATCGACCAATCTTCCCTCTTTTCTTTTAATTCCTTTTGACGGAGTGAACTTCTATGGAAAATAACCATATAGAAGTGCCAGCCAATATTAAGCGAAAAGAACTGATCAAGACCTGGGTGATTGTTGCAATTGCAGCCCTGCTCTCTTTCGGTTTATACAATGTCTTGCCTTATGATGAAAATGCAAATAAGGGTCTAAGTCTGTTGCTTTTTATTGGTATTTTATGGCTCACCGAAGCTGTACACATTACCATTACCGCACTTTTGGTGCCAGTGCTTGCCGTAATTTTGGGTATGCCTGTAGAGAATGCCAGTAAAGTACTTGAGCCTATTAGTACCAGCAAGGCGTTGGCGACTTTTGCCGATCCTGTTATTTTCCTGTTCTTTGGTGGTTTTGCCTTAGCAACTGCGCTGCACATTCAAAAACTGGATCGTAAAATTGCGATGTGGATTATTTCCATGTCGGGCGGTCACTTGGGAATTTCGGTTTTATCTATTTTTGTGGTCACTGCTGCGCTGTCAATGTGGATTTCCAACACAGCAACGGCGGCGATGATGTTACCGTTGGCATTGGGTTTATTGTCACACCTCGATGCCACTAAAGAACGTAAAACCTTCGTTTTTATTTTGTTGGGGATTGCTTACTCTGCCAGTTTAGGTGGTTTAGGTACTTTGGTCGGTTCTCCGCCAAACGCCATTGCAGCCAAAGCTTTAGACTATGACTTTGCTGACTGGATGAAAATTGGTTTACCAATGATGCTGATTTTACTGCCAGCAATGTTGGTCAGCTTATATTTGGTATTGCGTCCAAATTTAAACCAGAAAATTCGTTTTGAAACTGAAGTCATTCCATGGACCAAAACCCGTGTTGCAACGATGATTTTATTCGCATGTACTGCAGTGGCATGGATTTTTGGTAAAAAACTTAGCGAAACCTTTGGTATTAGCCAACCCGATACATGGACTGCATTAGCTGCTGCATGTTTGGTGGTCATGCTAGGTACTGCCTCATGGAGGCAAGTGGCTGAAAATACCGATTGGGGCGTGTTATTACTGTTCGGTGGTGGTCTAACCCTCAGTGCAATCTTAAAAGATTCAGGTGCATCTTTGGTATTGGGTCAAACCCTTGCCAATACCTTTGGGGATACCTCTCCATTGGTGGTGATTTTTGCGGTGACCATTTTCATTATTTTCTTAACTGAATTTACCAGCAATACGGCGTCTGCTGCATTATTGGTCCCTGTATTTGCTGCAATTGCAGACCAAATGGGCATTCCAAAAGAAATTTTAGTGGTAATTATTGGTATTGGTGCATCGTGTGCCTTTATGTTGCCTGTGGCAACGCCACCAAATGCGATTGTATTTGGTACAGGTCAAATTAAACAAAATGAAATGATGAGTGTGGGCATTTTCTTGAACGTCATGTGCGTATTTATTATTTCATTATTCGTATATTGGTTCTTTAGTTAAGTATCAATAAAAATGGAGCACAAGATGCTCCGTTTTTTTCATCTTAATTTTAGAATATTTTAATCATCAAATAATTACATAAATAAATTCGCTATATTCAGGACTTAATAATTTAGACACGATGAGGAGGGTTAAATGGCTAAGTTTTTAAATACGAGCGCGACCAATTTTTTCTTAGAAGAACTGATAAAAAATGCCAAAGAAAGGTTAATTTTAATTAGCCCAGGCGAATTCAAACATGAGGTGCG
>DBIN01000040.1 GCA_002296655.1 Acinetobacter sp. UBA801 | reverse complement strand
ACTTCCGCAACACTTTTACCTTCAGAAAGCCAGAGAATAGTTTGGGCACGTTGTCTTTCACGCCAATGTTTTGCATGCTTGGCCAGAAAAATGAGTCGTTCTCGCTGTTCTAAACTAAGTGGTACAGAAACAATTCGAGGCATGTGTGAACATCTGTTAACTAAAAAAACTTTTTTCGCATGATTAGTTATTTTTGTCAACTTAAGGTAACTCAATTTACCTAAAAGTTATTGGTTAAAAAAGAAGATTCTCTCCTTTTTTTTCAGGTTTTCATTATTATATTCAAATCTTTTTTGCATGATGTCCCCATGAAATTCACGCTCGCACTTATCGCAGCAATTCTGATCTCCCTTGCATGGCTATTGCCCATACACTACCGCCCGTGGGTGACTTATACAGGCGAACTTTACGCATTTTTTGCCCTGTTTGCCCTTGCAGCCTGTCTATTCAAAGAAAAATTACAGATTCCTAAAATCAGCCTGCCCTTACTGGCACTGTGCAGTGTTCCACTCATTCAGTGGGGCTTTGGCTTAGTCTACTTCTTTGACAAAGCCTTGCTCAGCAGCGTGTATATCTTCAGTTTTTGGCTAGCAATCAATTTTGGCTACAACCTCACGCAAAACAACAGCGAACGTGAACGCATCTTCGCAGGCTTTAGTTATGTGCTGCTTGGCGTGGGAAGTATTACCGCATTCATGGCCATTTGCCAGTGGCTCACAATCGATCAATACCTGCCTATGATGGTAGATATTAAAATCGGGCAACGTCCTTATGCCAATTTCGCCCAACCGAATAACATGGCGACCTTTTTGATGATGTCACTCATGGCATGCCTATATTTATACGAAAAACAAAAAATTAAAACCGTATGGATTGTGATTGCTGCTGCCATGATTTTGGTGGGTGTGGTATTGAGTCAATCACGGACGTCATGGTTGGCGTCGCTGTGTCTCTTGACCTATTTGGGCTATCAACAATACCGTGGCGTGATGCGGATTAAATGGCGCTATAGCTTACTGTGGTTTGCCGCATTTATCGGGCTGATTTTTATCGCACCTGCTTTTAGTCAATTGCTCTCGCAAAGTGCAGACCTCTCGGTGCAATCTCCTGATGTGGTGCAGCGCGCCACAGGTGATATGTCACGCTTGGCGATTTGGCAGCAAATGCTCGCTGCGATTGAGCATCAACCGTGGTGGGGCTATGGTTGGCATCAAACCAGTGTGGCGTATGTGACGATCAGTGAATTTGTGCAAGGTCCTGTGTGGATTCGTAGCGCACACAATTTTATTTTAGATTTTTTACTTTGGAATGGTGTGATACTCGGTGTGCCATTTTTGGCGTATCTGGGTTATTGGGGCTACCAACTGCATAAATATACCCAGTCGGTGGAATCGGTTGTGGGGATTTTAATGCTCGGTGTATTTAGCGTACATGCCATGCTGGAATTTCCACAAAACTATGCCTACTTCTTGCTGCCTGTAGGTTTTATTATCGGCATGGTTCAGTCACAGCGCGTAGTGAAAGGTCTTACTTTATCTCCACTATATTTACGCAGCACTTTTGTACTTGGCGCATTGTTACTAGTGCTGATTTATCGTGATTATGAGATGATGGTGCCTAAATTGAATCAGTCGGTACGCTACGAACAAACGCCTGAAAAAATCACCCATCAAGATCGTATTTTGGTATTGGAAGAATTTAACCGCCGCATTGCGTGGATTCGTTTAAATCCGTATAGCCAGCAAACGCCTGAACAGTTGCAGGATATTCATGAAATTGTGTTGAATTATCCAACCCGCTACGATTTATTGAAATATGCACGGGTGTTGGCGTTTAATGGCTATGAAGCAGAAGCCAAAAAGCAATTATGGTTGTTAAGCACTTTATGGCAGGTCAATGTAGATTATACGACTTTATTGGATGAGGCCGCGTCACGCTGATTTAAGTATTCTATTTAAAAAAATATGCTTGTGTGGCTTCCCCCTTTGAAAAAGGTGAGCCATATATGGCGCAAGGAGGGGGATTCAAAAAATATAAGCCAAATATGGTGAAAATCCCTCCTAACCTCCCTTTAAAAAAGGGAGGAACATTCATCATAAAATTTATTTATTGTGCAAACATGCTTTTCAAGCTTCCCCCTTTATCAAAGGGGGATTGAGGGGGATTGAGGGGGATTGAGGGGGATTTGAAAAAGGTGAGCCATGTATGGTGCAAGGAGGCGGATTCAAAAACTCATGCCTCAAGGAGAAGTCCTTCTTGTAGATGAGAGTTCAGAGCATAAACTAAATTTCTGAAAAATTCGTGATTTTTACTGTGCCATCGGGAAAGCGTGCAATCACTTCTAATTGACCTCCCATTGCTTCAATATGGCTGCGTAAAGTAGAAACATACATATCGGTACGCTTTTCTAATTTTGCAATTGCAGGTTGTTGAACGTTAAGTAAATCGGCCATGACTTTTTGTGATAGCCCGCGTGCTTGACGTAACTCTTGCAAAGGCATTTCACTCATGTGCTGTTGAGCAAGTTGGTGTGCTTGTTGTTGGGAGTCGGCAGACATTTTTGCACGTAGAGCAGTAAATTTTTTTGCCATTAGATTAAACCCTCTTTTTTCAATTGATTAAGATGATCATCATATAGACGCTCTGCAATAGGGATATTGATCTCATACCAACGGTCATCGCCAGTTTTATCACCAGCAATCAGTAAAATTGCGGTACGTCTTGGGTCAAAAGCGTACAAGGTACGAAGTGGGCGACCTTGATGTTGCGTTCTTAATTCTCTCAGGTGATCGTACTTTTGCGTACCATGAATTCCACTGCTATGTGGGAATTTTAGATTTGGACCAAAAGTTTCAAGAAGTTCTACTGAAGCAGCAATTGATATTTGCTCTTGCTCTGTCAGAGTTTCCCACCATTGTTCAAACTCATCGGTATATTCGACATCCCACATGATTTATTATACTCTTTATATTCCATTGATGGAATGTTGTTGTGTTAGATAAAAGACAATTTCAACTCAGCCTGATTTTGAATCATCTTGCTGTGGTAAATGGTTGATTTTTTTGTATAAATATTTGTTTTACATTGTTTTTATTTATTTTCTTGAAATATAGATATTACCAAGCTCATGCAGACTTATAAGAAGAACTCAGCCTGACGACTATACAAAAATTATATTAACAAGCGCGTTAAATATCGTCAATTGACTAAGGCATCGCTAAGGTTGAAGATACCAATGTTGAAAATCTCTCCCAAGCTCTCTTTAAAAAAGAGAGGGGTATTCATTATGAAATTGATTTCATGTGTGAAATTGAAGTAGCGTTGAAATTTTGCTCAGATAAAGGCATTTATGTTAGAACTGTATGATCTATTTATACAATAAGGCATGCTAATGGCGAGAACTACGAGTGTAACAATTGACCCACAACTCGATGACTTTATGAGCAAACTGATTGAATCTGGATGTTATGGTTCAACCAGCGAAGTGATGCGATCTGCATTAAGATTATTGGAACAGCAAGAAAATCAAACTGTAGCTTTGAAGCGAGCGATTGAAGCAGGCGAGAATAGTGGCGAAAGTACACTCAGCCTAAAAGATATCGCGGCTCAAGTGAAGCAGAAGTATCAATAGCGTATTTTTATGTGAAGCGTTGCGCATTTTTGCAATTAGCTAAGCTCTATTGAGCTAGACAACAAAAATAAACTTCTTAAACTGTAAACTATAGATTACAATTAAATGTATAAAATTATAACCACTCAATCTTATGCTGCATGGTTTGACTCATTAAAAGACACGCAAGCGAAGGCACGTATTAATGCTCGTTTGCGTCGGGTAGAACTGGGAAATTTGGGTGATACTTCACCTGTTGGTGATTATGTATCTGAATTGAGATTTTTCTTTGGTCCTGGCTACCGTATTTATTTCATGCAGCATGGGAGTGAAATTTTGCTCTTGCTCGCAGGTGGAGATAAATCTACACAGCAAAATGATATTCGTACAGCACTGAAACTGGCAAAAGAAATACGAGGTGAAGCATGATTGTTGAGTTAAAAAAATGGGACATACAGGATCATCTTAAAACTGATGAAGATAGACAGGCTTATCTTGAAGCGGCTTTAGAAGAGGCGGGGGATGATCCTGTATATATTGCGCATATTTTGGGTGATATTGCTAAATCGTATGGCATGACTAAACTTGCACAAGAAACGGGTTTAAGCCGCGAAGGGCTATATAAGTCTTTTGGAAAACAGGGAAATCCTAGTTTTGTGACGGTGAGTAAAGTGGCAAATGCATTGGGTTTAAAATTGACGTTCCAGCAAATATCATAAGTTCAAAGAATCCCAGCGGATGAATCTTTATCTCTTACTTTAAAAGCATGATTCAATCATGACCTAAGATGAACTAAAAACCTCTACCAAACCCTAAAAACAAAAGACTGGAAAAACCAGTCTTTTGTGCGATTGAAACGAGATGAATCTTAGAGTTGGCTTTGAATATAGTTTTCAATGCCTACAGTTTCAACCAAATCAAGCTGTGTCGTTGCCCAGTCGAGGTACTCTTCTTCTTTCTCTAGAATTTCCTGAACCAAATCACGAGTTACATAGTCCAGTTGTTGTTCTGCCAAAACGACGGCTTTTTGAATCGCTTCAATATTTTCTTGGACTTTACGCACATCACATTTCAACACTTCAGCCGTATGCTGACCGATATATAATTTGCCTAAATGTTGTAAATTTGGCAGCCCTTCTAAAAATAAAATACGTTCAATAATTTTGTCAGCATGTTTCATTTGACGAATCGACTCTTTATATTCAGCCGAGCCGAGTTGTTCAATGCCCCAATCATTAAACATACGTGAATGCAAAAAATATTGGTTAATTGCAGTCAGGTGATGATACAAAACTTGGTTGAGTTGATTAATCACATCACGATTGCCTTTCATTGCAGCACTCCATCAACAATTTCTGCCTTAAACCGCTTAAGGCAATCTATATTTGTATCTTAAACAAGACTGGGCAAAATGGCGAGTGATTTATCGAACGGCGAATGAAAATCGCAATCAAAAACAATTAGCTAGGCGGTGTGAAGAAATGTAAGCCAAGAAAAACCCGCTGTAGTCGAAAGCGGGAGAGGAAACACTGAGTAAAAATTATAATACTGAAATGCGGGAGAGCAATAAAACGGCAGCTTTAGGCAGCAACGGCAAGACGAGACGCAATTTGTGCAATTTCATCGCTAATGATGGCGCGAGTTTCAGGTGCACAGCGACCACAACACGTGCCCAAGTCAAACATATCGCGAATTTCACGATAGCTGTCTGCACCATTGGCAACGGCTTCTTTAATGTCTTGATCTGTAATACCACGGCATAAGCATACGTACATGAATGCAACCACAATAATTGAAATAAGATAAGAGTTATTATTGATAATTATTATCGTTTGTCAATAAAAATCATTTGAAAAGTCATTTATTGTAATTGAGTTTTTGAATTAAAAAATGCCACTCAATAGGTGGCATCGTTTATTAGTTTTTAAGTATATGAATAATAATGACTTATGAATTGATAATCACCACGCCATCCATTTCAACTAAAGCACCTTTAGGCAAGCTAGCCACACCTAAGGCTGCACGCGCAGGGTATGGTTGTGCAAAGTATTCGCCCATAATTTGGTTGACTAATTGAAAGTGTGATAAATCCGTCAGGAAAATATTCAGCTTGGCAATATCGGCCAAAGAACCGCCCGCCGCTTCACAAACGGCTTTTAAGTTATCAAACACACGGCGAATTTGCGCTTCAATGCCTTCTACCAATTCCATGCTGTATGGGTCTAAACCAATTTGACCAGATAAATAAACAGTATTGCCCACTAAAATGGCTTGAGAGTAAGTACCAATTGCTGCAGGTGCATTTTCAGTATGGATGACTTGGCGGGACATTGATTTCTCCTAAAATAATGTACGAACATCATAGACCATCCGACTGCATTTCAGTAGCCTGATGAGTCTATAATGCAAAATCGGTGAAGGTGCGGCACAGTCAAACTATGTAGCCACATTAAATTAACAAGCTTTGGCTTCTTCTGCGATGCTGATGGGGCGCGCTAAACGGCTAATTCGTGGGAAACCGAAGTGCATACGCAAATCACGAATAATTTTGGCAATTTGCTTACGGTTATTCACTACAATATTCACATAGGTTTTGCCATCGTGGCTGCGTACCATTTCTACTCCCGTTTTGGCCTTACGACATTGATAGATCAAATCGGAAATTTGTTCGTCATTCATATCCATATCAATGCTGAGATAAGCCGTAAAACTCACGTCATCTACATCTTCCGAAGTCCATTGTAGCGGCATGATATTTTCAGGATGTTGATGTTGCTCATGCAGTAAGTTGTTGCAACGCGCACGATGCACAATCAAGCCACGGCGTGACAAGTTGCCCTGAATCGGATCGCCCAGTACAGGGTTGCAACAGTGCGCATATTTCACGTCAATGCCTTCTGTGCCCTGAATCAGACGGTCAGAATGTTCGCTGCTGTCCTGATCGAGTGCGTAAATGTGATTTGCCACCAACTGTGGCAATAAATCTCCGACTGCAATCTGTTCGAACAGGCGTTCTTTGCTGTCGATATGACGCCATTGCAACACATTTAACCAATCTGCTTCGGTCAAGTCTTGAATCGAGTGATTAAATAATTTCAGCGCACGGTTAAGCGCTTGCTGACCCACCAAGCGCTGCTCTTCAATATCTTGATCACGCAGAATATTCTGTAAGGCACGACGGGCTTTTTGGGTGTTGATAAAACTCAGCCAGTCTGGGTTTGGTGTGGCTAAAACATCGGTGATGATTTCGACCACTTGCCCGCTGGTGAGTGGTGTGGAAAGTGGTTTGCTTTCACCATTAATTTTTGTACCGACGGCATGGTTACCTAAGAACAAACTGGCTGCATAGGCAAAGTCAACTGCGGTGGCACCTTGGGGCAATTCATGTAAATGTCCGTGCGGGGTATAAACATGAATTTTCTCTTGGTGTAGATAATCCAGTAAATCGCTAAATGTAGTTTTAGCGCATTCACCATCAATCAACACGTTCAAGCTTTGCATAGAGGCTTGAATGGCAGAACGGCAGGCTTGCGGTGCGTTTTCACCTAAGACTACGCCAAAACGTGCGGCTTTACGCATCAATTCAGTTTGAATGGTAAGTGATAAGGTGGTTTGTTCACCTTTTAGACGCATCATGAGCGATTGGTTACCGCCTGGCAGTGGGCGACGGATATGATCTTCATAATGCAAGACCTGAAAACTGTCACGTAAAATATCAGCCAAACGGTCACAGTCAGCAATGCTTTGTAAAATAATTTCAAAGGCGTGGCTGTGGGTCAGTTCTTGTAGATCAATATCGTTTTTAACAAAGTGGCGCAGTAATTCAATATTGTTATTTTTCTTTTTAATACGGCCTGTAATTTGATTATCTTGCAGCAGGTCGGCAAGATTTTGTTCCCATTTAGACTGGTATTCGCAGCGTTTTGGCTTGGTTTGCAAAAGGGCGGCTTGCACATCGTTATACATATCTAAATCTAGGTTTTGATAACACAGATGTTCAAGATTATCCGCCATTTCATTCATACCCACGATACGTGCCATAGGTACAAACACATCAAAAGTTTCTTGGGCGATGCGTGCGCGTTTGTCTGGTCGCAGTGCATCTAATGTGGTCATGTTGTGATAACGGTCTGCCAGTTTCACAATAATGACACGTGGATCCTGTAAGGTTGCTTGCAGAATTTTACGGAACGAAGCGGCTTTGTTGTATTCCTTGTCGCTCGAATGGCTAAGCTTAGTTACACCATCGACCAGTTCGGCAACGGTACGTCCGAATTTTTCTGTGATGTCATCTTTGCTGTAGTCGGTATCTTCTATGACATCGTGCAATAGCGCAGCAATGAGCGTGTCGGCATCCAAACGCATGTGTGCCAAAATACAACTCACCGCAATCGGGTGTAACACATACGGTTCACCACTTTTACGGGTCACGCCATCATGCGCATGCTCAGCATAATCGCAAGCCGTAAGCACCTGTTCGACTTCACTTACGCTAAGGTAAGGTTCGATCATGGCTTGAAGCTGTTGTTTGGCTTGGCTGACCATCGTGCCTGGCATATAACACCCTTTAAAATACAAGTGATAACGAATCTACAGTTAGACCTTATAATGAAAAGCATATTGCATGACTTGTCAATTTTTTTCATGCCAAATAGTGATAAATTTGGCACTAATAAAGAGGGTCTTACTCCTTATGTTATAACGGTTTTTAGCGCAAGATTAAAGTTCAGGCAACAAAAAAGCCTAGTAAAAAACTAGGCTTTTTCAGAAAGTGGTTCTTATTGGAAAGAAAAACCATCTAAATTCAAGTTATTTGCTGAAAGTGCAAGGTCAAGACTTGAAGTTTGATAGTCTTGATCACGTTGTTTCAAAATGTCTTTAGACACATGACCCACAGCAATTTCACGTAATGCCACTACAGTTGGCTTATCATTGTCCCACTCTACAGTTGGCTCAATGCCTTGACGTGCCAATTGACGCGCGCGCTTGCTTGCCACTAGTACAAGCTCAAAGCGGTTGTCTACATGGTCTAAACAATCTTCAACGGTAACGCGTGCCATAAGAATTCTCGTTCGAATAGTAAATTTAAACAGACTGTGCAGTATAAGGTGCTTTGCTTATAGACTCAAGTTTTAATCACGCGCTTGGTGGGCTAATTAACTTTTGAATCAAGGCTTGATGACGACGCGCCTGCTGCGCAGTCACCAAACGATTGGCAATAATCACTGCTTCTAAATCGTGCAGGGCTTTATTAAAGTCATCATTAATAATCAGATAGTCAAAATTGACATATTGCTGCATGTCTTCTACTGCGCAGCCCAAACGATGCTCAATCACATCGACTGCATCGGTGCCACGGTTAGATAAGCGCTCACGTAAATCAAATTGACTTGGTGGAAGAATAAAAATTTGCTTCGATTCAGGAAAAAGATTGCGTACTTGTTGAGCACCTTGCCAGTCAATTTCAAGCAACACATCGTGACCTTTGGCTAACTGCTCTTTAACCGTTGCTTGCGCGGTGCCGTAATAATTGCCAAAGACTTCAGCATACTCAATAAAACCGCCTTGTTTTACCAAGTCGATAAAATCTTGTTTTTGTGTGAAGTGATAATGCACGCCATCGAGTTCGCCGGGACGTTGACCGCGTGTTGTGTGAGAAACTGAAACGTGTAAATTATTCACACGCTCAAGCAGGGCTTTAACGAGGGATGTTTTGCCTGTTCCTGAAGCGGCAGAAACGACAAACAATAGACCCGACATGATATTTTTCCTGATATGATAAAATATCTTCTCTATTTTAGAGTAGACGCCCCTTAAACAAAATAGCCAAGATGGCTTTTGTTGGCATAAATTTTTAAACATCCCACCTATTTAACTTCAACATAGAGGGTTCTATGGAAATTGTATTGGCGAATCCACGTGGTTTTTGTGCAGGTGTAGACCGAGCAATTGCGATTGTAAATCGTGCCCTTGAGTGTTTTAACCCACCTATTTATGTGCGTCACGAAGTGGTACACAATAAATTTGTGGTAGATGACTTGCGCCAACGCGGTGCAATTTTTGTCGATGAGCTAGATGAAGTGCCCGATGACAATATTGTGATTTTTAGTGCACATGGCGTATCTAAAGCGGTACAACAAGAAGCTGAACGTCGCGGCTTAAAAGTGTTTGATGCCACTTGTCCATTGGTGACCAAAGTGCATATTGAGGTGACTAAGTATGCGCGTGAAGGCACTGAAGCTATTTTAATTGGTCACGAAGGCCACCCAGAAGTTGAAGGTACGATGGGACAGTACGACAAGAAAAATGGTGGCGACATTTATTTGGTAGAAGATGAGGATGATGTGGCTGCTCTTGCGGTTCAGCATCCAGATAGAGTGGCTTTTGTAACGCAAACAACTTTGTCGATTGATGATACAGCCAAAGTCATTGATGCCTTGCGCCAGAAATATCCGAATATTCAAGGGCCACGCAAAGACGATATTTGTTATGCCACTCAAAACCGTCAGGACGCAGTGCGTGACTTAGCCAATCAGTGTGATGTGGTGTTGGTGGTGGGTTCACCAAATTCATCCAACTCTAACCGTTTACGTGAGTTGGCTGAACGTATGGGGAAACGCGCCTATTTGGTGGATAATGCAGACGAGTTGGAACAAGCATGGTTTCAACCGAATACAAAAATTGGTGTGACTGCAGGCGCATCTGCACCAGAAATTTTAATCAAACAAGTGATTCAGCGTTTGCAAGACTGGGGTGCAACCGCCCCTGAAGAGCTTGCAGGCCGCGAAGAAAATATTACCTTTAGTTTGCCCAAAGAGTTACGTATTCCTGTAACACAGGCTTAAACTGCGAAGTACATAATACTTTAAAAAATTGATTAAAAATAGGCAGATAACTGTTGCATGACGGTTATCTGCTTTTTTATGCCTTTTGTCCTGAAGTGTGAGGGTTTTGTAAAGTTGTTGGTTATTATTTTTAATAGGGCAAAGTCTGTGTCTTGGGGGGAGTATGCGAAAAAAAGAAAACGGGTTCACCTT
This sequence comes from Acinetobacter sp. UBA801, assembly GCA_002296655.1. GTDB lineage: Bacteria > Pseudomonadota > Gammaproteobacteria > Pseudomonadales > Moraxellaceae > Acinetobacter. Next base: position 48,392 of record DBIN01000040.1, on the reverse strand, counting down.
AATTGAGTTGATGGTGACCATTGCTGTGTTGGCGATTATCGCGATGATGGCGGCTCCTTCAATGACCAGCATGATTCGTAAAAATCAATTGCATAGCGATGCAAGAGCTATTATTGAATTGGCCACAATGGCACGTTCCGAAGCTGTATTTACTAAGAAAGAACAGAAGTTGGCACTAGACGCCTCGGTAACAGACGGCAAGTTCAAGTGGCTGCCAGAGCAACATACCAGCTGGGCAAGTAAACCAGTCAATAGCCTGACCTACAATATGTTTGGCTTTTTAGTTTCAGCGAATGATCGTGAGTGTTTTATTTTGCAGCATCAAAAAGACAGCTCAAAAAAAGCGGTCATCGAGTTTTTTAAAAACGGTTCGATTCGATATGAACGCTCAAATAGCACATGCCCAAATTAATAGGATGAGGGTAAAACAATGATAAGAAATCAACGTGGTGTTGGCTTGGTCGAGGTTTTGGTGGCATTGGTGCTGCTTGGAATTGCAGTGCTAGGCTTTACTGCTTTGCAAATTCGGGCGGTTGCTGCCAGTGCAGACGCAGGTCAAAATATTCAAGCCATGAATATTGCACGAGATTTATCTGAACGTATCCGTATGAATCGTGCTGGATTAGATGAATATAAGGCAAATGCAACAGTGACAGATTGTGCTGCAAATTTTTGTACCAGTGATCAAATGGCAGCCTATGACTTTAAACAAGTTCAGTTGCGTGCAGAAAATTTAGGCATGTCTATTGCTGTGAACGACTGCCAAGGTTCGACCCTGAAAAGAAAATGTGTATATGTGGCTTGGGATACAACCACTGCAACAAATGGAAGTGGAGGTAATCACTGTACCAATGGGACAGCGTATAACCCAAACGCACAATGCATAATTATGGAGGCTTATAACTATGACTAAGCTTCAGAAAGGTTTCACTTTACTTGAGCTGATGATTGGCTTGGCAATTGGTTTGTTGGTGGTCAGTGCAGCAACTGCTATTTTTCTCAGCGCACAACGATCTTTAGGATTTCAGTTGGGTATGGGTGATGTGCAGCAAAACTCAAATTTTGGCTTGGCAATGCTGACTCATGACTTACGACACGCCAATCTAAACACACCGTCTAACCAAAAAGTTAATAATAAGATGGTGGGTTCTGGCGTAATTTTTGCCCAAGAAAACTATCCATCAAGCTTACATGCGAATTTGATTGATGATGTTGCTTTAAGTCAGCAGAATTTACAAGAAGATGCAACCACAGGTAATAGCGATCAACTCGTGATTCAGTTTGTGCCGCAGTATCAGGTTGAAGAAGCATCAGATGTTGACCCAAAAGATGCTACCAAGAAAATCAATGAAAGATTATTAAGCAATACAGATATGTATGATTGCGAAGGCAATAGAATTGGATTTACAACAGCAAAAAAACCCAATGAAGACACTCAAGCAATCCGCCCAACCATGGTACAGCGTTACTTTATAGCAAAGTTACCAAATTCACAGCAGGGCAGTGATGGTTTGGATCGTTACGGGTTGTACTGTGATGCGGGGCATTATAATGCAGGCGATAGCAGTATTACGGGCTTAAATAATAACGCACAGTTACTCATGCAAAATATTGATGCGTTTAAGGTGCTTTTGGGTGTGAAAAATCCACAAAATAATCAATTGCGTTATCTCACAATGGATGAGTATACCGATTTGATGTCATCTATTACCGAGGAAAAAAATTATCTACAAGTGATTTCATTGCAAGTTTCTGTGGTTGCGCGATCTGCGACCAATATTGGGGCTGATGCTGGTTTAAATAATAAAACTATTACCCTCCCAGGTACCACTACTGCAGTGGTGTTCGATGGTGATGCGAATTTGAATAAAAAATACATACGTCAACTGGTCACTCAAGTGGTTGGTTTGCGTAATACATTGGGAGCATCGTAATGAAACAACAAAAAGGTGCAACGCTCATTGTGGTTTTGGTCATTCTGATTTTAATTACCTTGGTAGGTACATTAGCGGTTCGTTCTGGGATTTTAGGATTAAGACTGGCAACAAACAGCCAAGTACAGGCTTTGCTTTTAGAAAACAGTAATGCGGCATTATTTAATTTGGAAAACCCAAATCAGGTGGCGCGCCAATTAGCCCAAGATGGTATGTATAGCTATTTTAACTCCGCTGCTAATGCAGAAGATGAGTTGGTGTTTTGCTACCGTGCATCACAAGACACATTTTTTTCTATGAGTCAAGCTAGTGCAATATCCCGTACAGGTTCAAAAACCAAAATTGGGGTAACAGGTTATTGTAAAGCCAATCAGTTTGCGACAGGGCGTTCAGCGGTATTGGCGCAAGTCTATTTAAAGAAAAATATAGACAATGTGGTGCCATTTGCACACGTAGCTCAAAACACCAGTATTGGCTCAAGCAGCTTACCTGTGGTGTCGAACAGTATTAGCGTCACCGTGATTTCAGTCTTGCCAAGTTTTTCTAGTGCAAGTAAAGCAGAAATTGAAGCTTGCTTTAAAGAGCGTGCGGCAAATGTATCACGCTGTTTTGAAGATTTAAATATTCCCTATAACACCCAGCGCGCAGACTATGTGGTAGGTGGTCAGCCAAAGCTTGTGTCGTAGTTGAACAGAATCAGTGAGGATTAACAAATGAAACAGTTTAATAAAAAAGTTCTTTCTGCCACTGTGTCAATGATGATGACATGGGCAGTGTGTGGAAGTATTCAAACTTCGGTTGCGAGTGATATTGAGATTTATAAGGACGCATCTTCGGGTAAAACAACTATTACTTTGATGTTGGATACTTCAGGTAGTATGTCAACTGAGCAAGTGGGGAAAACTGCTTGCGATTTACCCAGTGTTATTTCCAGTAAAGATGCTACTTTAAAAAGTGAGTCATCAGGCACAACTCCGAGCTATACTAAATATTATTGTGAGGTTGGTGGAAGGGATGAGCGTAGATATTATTATCAACGAAGTAAGGTACAAAATAAAAACAAAGAATCATACTTTGACTGGTTTAAATGTGGTGCTGGTAATGACGGTTCGACGAATAGCGGTGAGTGTAATTATCCAATAGGTACAATAGCACCTTCAAATATAAGTGACTATTCTACAGAAAGAGATACAAATAAAAAAGAAGACTGTAAAGATGAGAATGCTTGTAATTACTATAAAGACTTAAGAGTGGATGGGAGAAAATATTACGATCGTTTGACACGATTAAAAGATGCTTTATTTTCATTAATGGATAGTGCGCTATTGGATGAAAAAACAATGGCGATTGGTATTGGTAACTTTTCATCACAAAGTGATCAAAACAATAATTTTACTGCTGCAGATGGTTCAAGTGGTAAAATTCTAGTCCCAGCAGCACTAGTTGACTTAAACCAACGCAATAAAATAAAAAATGCCGTTGCGGGCTTAATTGGTTCGAATGGTACGCCAACTGCGAATGCTTATGCAGAGGTGGCTGCATATATGTTGGGAACTAATACGACGACCAACGTTACTACAGTACGAGAAGAATATATTAGTTACAACAGTGGAGGTTCAACTAGATACGGTAGATGTACGGAATGGCGGGGACTTGAGTGTTGGAGTTATAGTACCAGTACGTACTTAACAGGTATTGGAGGTAGGTCTACTAGACAGGTAACATGGAGTAATGCTAGTGATATAAGAACAGCTTTACTTGAGCCATACACAGCCACAGCTGCTAATCTTGGCTATAGCGGATTCTCTAAATCAGTCAATGGTAGTAAAGTGGATTCTTCTGCTACAGCAACGAATTATCAAACTCCATTATCTACCACGAGTACACAATGTAATGGTCAGGGGATTTACTTTTTAACTGATGGTGAGCCAAATAGTTCACCTGTACCAGAGCCATTGATGAAAGCAGCTTTAGGGACTGCTGGATCAGCATTTAGTGTGCCTACTACTGGAAGTTTACCGAATGGTAGTCAAGCAGGTCATGGTATGCCTGCAGTGGGTGAGTTCGCCAAAGCCTTACGTAATGTGAGATCATCGACATCCACTGTAAATCGTAATCCGCTTGGTATTGAAATTAAGACAGCTGTTGTAGGGTTTGGTTCGGTCTTTGATGTCGATCGTGAGGCAGATGCAAAATTGCCAGAAAGCGAGCGTGTGATTCGTTTGCTAACAGATGCCAAAGGTATAACGCGAGAATATTATAATTGTAGTAAAATTGCTTCATCTCGGGTGGATGCAAGAAATGCTTGTAATTGGGGAGCACGTTCCCATAGCTCATTACCAGGAGTAGGAGGATATGGCGAAGGTGGGTTCTACTCTGCTCAATCACCTCAAGATATTATTAATAGTATTGTCAACTTTTTAGGTGAAGTAAAACCAGAGTTTGATCCTGTTGCAACTGGTAGTCCAACTATACCTGTAGATAGTCTTAATCCTATTCAGTTACAACCTTATGGTTATTACGCCTCCTTTATTCCAAAGCCACAAGAAAGCACCCAGTTATGGGTAGGTAATTTAAATAAATATAATGTATATAATGGCGAACTTTTTGATAAGGGAAATTTAATCCGATTGATTAAAACAGACGGTAGTCTAGACAGTAGGGCGGCTGGTTATTGGGAAGACGGTGTTAAGGGGCAACTTAAGCTCCGTGATATACTAGATGCGGAAAATCAAAAAAAATCACAAAGAATAATTTTTACGAATCGTGAAATTACGGGTACGGCAGTACCTTATGCTGCAATTGGAAAAAATAACCAATTATCTAAGGTAAACTTACAAACGTTATTTAGTGAGGGTGTAAGTGCTAATGGTGATCCAATTGGCAAATTTAAGAACGATCCAGACAAAAACTATTGGTTAAACTTACTGGGTTACAATGTAAAAATTGGTGATAGTGTTAGCCTAGCCTCGTTAGCAGAAACAACTGAGTTGAGACAAGTAGGTAGTGTTATGCATTCCTCACCTATCTTGCTTACTCAAGAAGGCAAAATTGTAGTAAATGGCTCAGCGGTCACTACGACAGGTCGTAAAGATTATTTATTATTTGGTTCTACTCAAGGCATTTTACATGTTGTAGACGACAAAGGTCAGGAAGTATTTGCGTTTGTACCACATGAAATGATGGAGAAGCAAAAAGTTGCCTTTTTAACCGAGTCTATTTCTACAGGTGGAAAGTCAAAACTCTTTTATGGCATTGATGCGCCGTGGACAGCACACACCCAATATGTTTCAAAAAGTGATGGAACATTAACGGTGAAAGATTCTGGGCGTAAAGCAAGTGATGAAGAAAATGCGCAGAACCTGATTGGTATGCAGTGGGTGTATGGCGGTTTGCGTATGGGGGGTAAAAGTTACTATGCGTTGGACTTAACTGACATTGAAAAGCCTGAATTGAAATTCCATATCAATCCAGATGCAGATAATGCTTCTGCTGCACTCAAGCAAATGGGGCAAAGCTGGTCAAAACCGACTCTCGCTTACGTAAATTGGGGCGATACGCGCAAGCTTGTAATGTTTGTAGGTGGTGGTTACGACCCTATTTATGAAACTCATAATGCAGACCCAAGCTCGACCAAAGGAAATGGTGTGTATATGTTTGATGCACACAATGGTGATTTACTCTGGTGGGCGAGTGATAGTGAAAAAACAGGTGCTAGCCGATTTACTCAGAACAATGAGCTAAAATACAGTGTTGTTTCGCAAATTAATGCGATTGACCGTGATGGAGATGGTTTAACAGATCATATCTATTTTGGTGACTTGGGTGGGCAAGCATTCCGTGTTGACTTTAATAATCGAGCAACAGATACAGCAAACTTTGCAACACGCGTAGTTCGTCTATTTACAGAGCATCAGGGTTCTGGTCTGAGTCCTCGTTTCTATGAAATGCCAAGTGTGTCTATTCATCAAGATGATGGGAGCTACTTTGCTGCAGTTGCCTTTAGTTCGGGTAACCGTAGTTCGCCATTAGCAGGTTTAAACTCTACAGACAGTGCTAATGATGCCGTATTTGTAGTGTATGACAATGATGTAGCACGTCAGGACTTGTATAAAACAGGCATTACACTATATACCGAAGATGAAAGCTTAACCCAACTTAACTTTGATAGTGGTGTGGCACGTCGCGGTCAAAATAATACCTTAAATGGTGGCTGGAAAGCTTATTTTGATGCAAGTAAAGCAGGCCGTTATAAAGGTATGAATGACCTGTATGCTCTAGATGGTATGCTCTATGTCAATGTGTATGATCGTGATGGTACTGGTATTGGCGGAAATTGTGGTGCAGGTGTAGCGGGTGACTCTTATCTGTACCAATATTGTTTACCTACTGGAAAATGTGATTTCTATTCAGGCACTGGAAACAAACCAGGTCGGGTAAAACTTGGTGCAGGTATTTTGGGTACAGGTTTGGGCCTGGGTTATGGAAATGAGGCAAATACAGTGAGTTTAGTGGTGAATCGTGATGAGCCATCTGCACTGGATTGTAGCTTAGCTGCCAATAAAAACTTACCGCAATGCCAGTTGTTTAATACACAGGTAAAACTCAAGCAAATGCGCTGGTATGAGTCGCGTTAAGGGGGGAGTATGCAATTCAAAAAAGGCTTTACCCTAATTGAGCTGATGATTGTGGTCGTTGTGATCGCAATCATTGCAGCCATCGCGATTCCGAGTTATGCCGCGTATATTCAGCGTAAGGATCTTGCTTTAGCAAAGCAGGAAGCCTTGCGAATAGCGACAGAGCTAGAAAAATTCAAAGCTAAAAACTTCAGCTATAAAGGTTTTGATGCAACCTACTTATATACAGGTTATGCACCATCCACAGGCACTTTAGCAATTCCTGTAGATGGTTCAGATACTAAATTTACCCTTACTTTATTGGATTTAGCCACCAAGAAGCCTTTGTCTATACAAAGAGACGCAGATGGTAATGAAACCGCAGATTCAAGTTCTGTACGTGGTTTAAACTGGGTGATACGGGTTGAACGTGCTAAAACAGGTACAACCTTAAAACAACCACGTAATTACGATTTATTGTTGACTAGTGAAGGTGTACGTTGTCAAACTCGGACTCCAGATATGGTTTCAACATATACTTGTGGGACTACAAATAATGAAAACTGGTAATCAAGAGCGCGGATTTACACTGATTGAACTCATGATTGTGGTGGCTGTTATTGCTATTTTGGCTGCAATCGCGATGCCATCGTATACTAGTTATAAAGTACGTGCCAATCGTGTAGAGGTTCAAACGGAGCTGATGCAACTCGCGCAGCGTTTGCAAAGTTATAAGGCGATGAATCATAGTTATCGAAATGCAACATTGGCGAGTATTGGAGGAAATAGTACATTTCCAAGCCATCAAGCTTTATACAATATTAATTTGGCAATTGATGCATCTAATCAAGCATATACCCTGTCAGCTTTGCCTATTTCAACAGCTGCACAAAAAGGGAATGGTGCCTTAAGTTTAGATCAGTCAGGGCGCCAATGCTGGTTTAAAGGTAAGGATTCACCTTCAACAACAGATACTTGTTCTGCCTGGTCAGAGAAATAAATTCAAAACTGTGGATAAATCATTTTTTGATCTTTCCCTCGTGCGGAATTTAGCGTAGAATATTGCCCTCTATGAAAGGGGTTTGAAATGTATCGATGGTCGGTGCAGGGATAATCCGTAAAAACTATAAGGTTGTATCATGGTAGTTATTCGTCTTACTCGTGGTGGTGCTAAAAAGCGTCCATTCTATCAAATCGTTGTAACTGACAGCCGCAATGCGCGTGACGGTCGTTTCATCGAACGTATTGGTTTCTTCAACCCAACAGCGCAAGGTAAAGCAGAAAAACTTCGTTTAGATGCTGACCGTTTTGCACACTGGGTTGCTCAAGGTGCTCAACCGTCTGAACGTGTTGCTTCTTTAGCTGCTCAAGCTAAAAAAGCTGCAGCTGCTGCATAATTTTTACAAATTAAGTCGTAGGTAGCCCATGACACCAACACAGAATGTGCCCGAAGATCGTATTCAGATTGGACAGCTACGTTCAGCTTATGGATTAAATGGGTGGCTCTGGGTCTATTCCAATACAGAACCTATGAGCAACATGTTTGACTACCTGCCTTGGTACATTGAAACCAAAGCAGGATGGCAAACTGTCGATGTAAAACGTTGGAAACCACATGGCAAAGGCCTGGTGGTCAGCTTAAAAGGTGTGAGTGATCGTACCGCAGCAGACAACTTGGTTGGCGCAAATATCTGGATTTCAAAAGCGCAACTGCCTCAAGCAGGTGTGGACGAGTATTACTGGTCTGATTTAAAAGGTCTAACGGTGTTAGGTCTGAACGATGACGAACAAGAAGTAAACCTCGGTCAAATCCATGAACTGTTTGAAACAGGTGCCAATGACGTGATGGTGGTTCGCGCAACTGCCGATAGTGTCGATGGTGAAGAGCGTATGATTCCATGGCATAAAGATGTGGTACAACGTGTTGATCTCGAAGCGGGTCGCATCTACGTGAATTGGAGCGTAGATTATTAATCCTTTCAGGATTCACAGAGCAGGAAAATAGAGGAGTCTGCGGTGTTTTTTGCAGTCATTACGCTTTTTCCTGAAATGTTTGAGGCGATTACACGTTTCGGTATTAGCGGGCGCGCAGCACAACGTGATCTGATGCAAATTCATTGTATCAATCCTCGCGATTATGCGCAGGGCAACTACAAACGAGTGGATGAACGTCCATTTGGTGGTGGTCCCGGTATGGTGATGATGGCTGAGCCGTTGGCACAAGCAATCCAACATGCCAAAAACCTTGCACAGCAAGCAGGAGCAGTTCATGTACCTGTGGTATATATGTCGCCACAAGGTAAAACCTTAAACGAAACTGCAGTGCAACAATTTGTTCAATATGACGGATTAATTGTGCTGTGTGGTCGTTATGAGGGTGTCGATGAACGTTTAATCCAAAACTATGTAGATCAGGAATGGTCAATTGGAGATTACGTGTTATCGGGCGGTGAACTGCCTGCGATGGTGTTATTGGACAGTATTATCCGGAGACTTCCGGGTGCCATGTCTGATGAACAATCCCATGTACAAGATTCATTTGTGGATGGTCTGTTAGACTGCCCACAATACACAAAGCCTGACCATTTTGAAGGTTTGGATGTGCCTGAGGTATTGAAATCAGGTCATCATGCAAATATTGAAAAATGGCGTTTTTTGCAGCGTTATCAACGGACTTTAGAACGTCGGCCTGAACTGGCTGAACAGGTGGAACTGACCAAGCAGCAAAAGAAATGGCTAAAAGATGAGCGAGGGTGAGTAAAGCATTGCTTTACCCGAGCGCAAGGTGAGAAGCTATGCTTCGAGCAAACTAAACTGCTTAATGTAAATTAAGTACTTAAATAGGCTCTTTATGTCTTGAAGCGGTCAAGCATAAAGGGAAAGTTAATCGGGTCTATGCGCTTTAGCCTCTAGCCCCAGTGGATCTCAGACCTCTTCTGACCCACACATATTGGAGATACCCCATGAGTGGTAAGCATCCTTTAGTACAAGCTGTTGAAAATGCTCAGCTTAAGCAAGACATTCCAGCTTTTGCACCAGGCGATACAGTTATCGTTCAAGTAAAAGTAAAAGAAGGTGATCGTGAGCGTCTTCAAGCATTTGAAGGTGTGGTAATTGCGAAGAAAAACCGTGGTTTGAACTCTGCGTTCACAGTACGTAAAATTTCTAGCGGTATTGGTGTAGAGCGTGTTTTCCAAACTCACTCTCCAATCGTTGCGAAAATCGAAGTGAAACGTCGCGGTGACGTTCGTCGTGCTAAACTTTACTACCTACGCGAATTGTCTGGTAAAGCTGCACGTATTCGTGAGAAATTACCAGCACGTAAACAAGGTTAATTTTAACTTTGCGTTACAGCTAAAAAATGCGCCGCTTAGGCGCATTTTTTTATGTTTGCTATTGGAATTTATAAGCCTTGTAGTTTTAGGCGGTTAGCATGCTGGCGGTAGACATCGACAGGATCTGGGGCAAAAATAGAACGTAGTCCAAAGAACTGGTTAATCACATCTAAGTGGTTCCAATTATAGTTATCGCGCACGGTCTTGCCATACTTGGCACTACAACGTGAGACTAAGCCATCATTATCATTAGGCGCTTGCATGAGTAAGCCTGTTGCACCCAATAATGAGTCTGGATCAAGTACGTTCGTCAAGGTTGAGTTGCCAGAGAAAGAGTAAAAATAAACTCCATTTTCTTTCGCTAAACCTTCACCACAGCTTGTTTTTGGCATACCCAGTGGATATTTCTGTGCAAAAGCTATAGAACCAGCTTGACTTAAGCTTTTACCCGCACCGAGTGCATCATGTGGAAGTGAGTTCGGATCTTGCTGTTGTGCCCAAACAATAGCCTTGGACCCAAAGTTGATTAAGCCTACCAGCGGTTGTTCTAGCGGCGTACCTTGCGCGGAAATAATCAAATCCGCCACAGGAGAGCCTTTTAAAGGACTAGAAATGGCTGTTGCAGACGCGATTTTATTGGGCATAACATTAGAGACATAAGCAATACTATGTCCGCCGTGACTATGACCAAGCAAATTGACTTTGGGTGCTCCTGTAATCGCTAAGATTTCATCAACTTGTTGCAGCAGTTGTTCACCACGAACTTCAGATGTGTTGAATGGAGAAACGCGTGTTGCCCATGCGTTTGCACCGTTACGGGCTAAATCTGGCAAGATTTGATACCAGTAATCCACACCAAGTTCATCGGTTCCTGCTCGAATCCAGCCACCTATACCATGTGCAAAAACCAAAGGGTATTTGGTCTTTGCATAATTAGAGGCAACGTAGTTTGATTTAATTTGTGAAGCAGCTGCTTGCGTTTGTGTAGCAGCAAGTGCGCAGGTCGACAGCAGTCCAGCTATCAATAATCTATATTTCATTGATCATCCTCGTTTTTTATTTTTTATGACGACAATTTAAGTTGTCAAAATGAGTATAAAGGTGAGAGAGGAGGAGCGTGGAGAAATCCGATTAAATGAAATACAGTTTGTAACTGGATAATTCTAGGAGACATCCCTCCGAAACGTTAAAGATTCGAAGGGAAAAATAGAACTAGAGTCCTTGAAGTTTTAAGCGATTGGCATGTTGGCGATAGACATCAACAGGGTCTGCGCTAAATAGTCCACGTAGCCCCATAACTTGGTTGACCTCATCTAGATGGTTCCAGTCATAGTTATCACGGATGACTTTACCGAAGTGTGTACTACAGCGTGCCACTAAACCATCATTGTCTAAATGGCCATAGGCCAAAGGCCCCAACAGTGAGATCGCACTGTCTGCAACATCGAGAATGTTCGTGACTTGAGACGTGCCAGTCCAAGAATAGTAATACACGCCATTGCTGGATGTTGCACCGCTCTTGTTACAGTCTGAAGCCAGCGCTGTTGTTGGATATTTCTGATTAAAAACATGGGAACCTTGCTCGCTAATTGAGGTGAGTGATGCTGTTAAATTACTTTTTAAGGCAGGGTTACTTTGCCCATAAGCAAGCATAGGACCAATAATATGATCCGCCGCTAGACTGAGCAGTTGTGTTCCACCTTGATTGGCAAGAAGCTGGTCTGCCACTTTAGAACCTCTAAATGTTGCTCCCACACCTGTCAGTGAGGCCACATATTGCGGTTTAACTGCTTCTACATAGCGAATGGTTGGTCCGCCATGGCTATGTCCAATCAAATTAACTTTGGGCTTGCCTGTCAGGGCGATGACCTCTTCAACTTGTTGTAGTAACTGCTCACCCCGTACTTCAGTTGATTCTAAAGGGGAAATTTGTGCTGCAAAGGTGGTTGCGCCATTTCGAGCCAAGTCGGGTAAAATTTGATACCAGTAATCTAGTCCAAATTCGGCAACCCCCACTCGGCTGAACCCAAACATGCCATGGGTAAATAGCAATGGATATTTAGTTTGAGCATAATTACTTTTTACGCTTGCAGTCACCGTCTGTAATCCAGCTGTGGCTGTAGTTGCGCTGAGTCCAAGGCTGGTAACCAGACCTAAGAGTGACATAGTTTGTATCATTCTTTTCGTTATAAACATTTTTTTCATCCTGAAAAAGTCAAACACGGTATAGCTTTAATCTGCGAACGGAGGTTTTCCTCCTGTGTCATGCGTAGTTTCAAAGGCTCCTAGTCGAAGTTGTTCTTGTGAATTATTAAACTGTTGATCACGTAGTTTTTGAATAGCTTGCTGCTGCGCATCTTGATTCATATTGCTTTTAAGAATGATGTCGCGTTGTTCTAAGTAAGTATTGACCCGAGATTTCCAATTGTTTCGATCTTGGTCGAGTTTTTCTAGGCGTATGGTCGCTTCGGCACCGACAAGATTCTGGCGCATTTGGCGAATTTCTTCGGCAGAACCGCCTCGCGCCTTAATATCTGAGGTCAGTTTACGCAGATCTTCGAGTTTGGAGAGTTGTTCTAGATTTTCTTTCCAATCTTCGGGCAGTTGAGCAAACAGTTCTTTCAGTTTCTGCGCTTTTTGTACTTCAGTCAGGGACTGATCTGCCATGATGCTCATGCGGTCTAAGGTATATTCATGGTAGATATTTTCAGCGCCAAAGAGGCCTTCGATTTCATAGTCGGAAAAGAACTGGCTACGTAGGGTTTTCATCGAAGCAAAAATTGTACGATAGTACTCAGGGTCTTCTTTATTTAGGCTTGGCTCCTTCAGGCTCCCCAATTGCACACGATAATCTAAATAACGAGTCCAAAGATCTAAAATCTGCTTAAGCGCAGGTTCTTTATAACCTTGCTGCATATAGGCTTTAAAATCTTGCTTGATCTGATCAATATTTTTTTCACCATATTGGGTAATAAAATATTCAAAACAATTACGAGTCTGTTCATTGACAACTAAGCGATTACTTTGGTCGAGCACCAGTTGGCAGTTGATCTCGGTGTCCTGTTGGCTGTTGCTGACAAAAGGCAGCCCCGATGCATGTGGCAAGTCTGACGCTGCGGGTGGTAAGCCTGTCGTATTTTGAGCACTAGAGCTAATCGGCCCTTGGTTTGAGCCAACAGTTGGATTGGGTGCGAGCCAAATGAGAAAACCAAGAATGACAACGATGATCACGGCGAAAATGAGCCATAATTTCTTTTTTTGCATATCCTATGCCTAACATCCCTATTGTATTTTTTGTTGGGTTCATATGACTGAACTCAATTTATTCTGAAACAAAAGAGCAAAAAAAACAACAGAAAAGTTGTAAAACTAGACAAGCGGTTGATAGTATTGCGGCAGCTTTAAGACGTGTCTATGTTATGAAATCATCTGCTTCAAAAATCCAGCGTCGTGCCATTAGTGGTGTATTTTTATTGAATAAGCCTTTGGGCATCAGTTCCAATGCAGCATTACAAAAAGTGCGCTGGTTATATCGGGCGCAAAAAGCAGGGCATACGGGGGCATTAGACCCATTGGCTTCGGGCTTACTGCCGATTTGTTTGGGCGAAGCAACCAAATTTTCGCACTATTTACTCGATTCTGTGAAACGCTATCAAACCACCATTCAATTGGGACATAGCACCACCACGGGAGATGTGGAAGGGGAAGTGTTGTTGCAGCAGGCAGTTCCTGCATTGAGCCAAGAGTGCATTGAGCAGGTATTGGCACAATTTCAGGGCGATATTATGCAAGTTCCGCCGATGTATTCTGCCTTAAAAAAAGAAGGGCGTCCGTTGTATGAGTTGGCACGACAAGGCATTGAAATTGAACGCGAAGCGCGTCCAGTCACCATTTATGCCATTGAGTTGCTATCTTTTACTGAACAGAGCATGACTTTGGATGTGACTTGCTCTAAAGGCACCTATATTCGTGTTTTAGGTGAAGACATTGCTAAAGCCTTGGGCACTTATGGACATTTGACTTATTTACATCGGATTAAAACGGGACATTTTGACCTGATTCCGAGCTACAGCATTGAATATTTGGAAAGTTTAAGTGAAGCAGAGCGTGAGGCTTTATTGCTGCCTGCGTATGCGCCTGTGCAGCATTTTCTCCACATTCAAGTCCCTGAAGGACGCGCTGAATATTTTAGTCGTGGCATGGAAAGTAATATTGACCATCCTGCCGTAACGCAAGTGTTGGTCTTTGACGGTGAGAAGTGTTTAGGTTTGGCTGAAATTACAGATAAAAAACGCTTGGTACCGAAACGGGTTTTAAATCTTTAAATTCTGTTCAGATACATAACTTGAATAAACTGGGTGAGTCAATTAAAGCTTTTTATACAAATCTTTGCAGGATTTCAGCGCCATGCCCTATACAGTAATTAGAGCTAAAAACTGAAATTAAAAACCGACAATAAAACCGAGCGTTGCGTCAGCCAGTGACATCACTTGCCAGCCAGCATCGGTTTAAAACAAGAGGTCTGCATATGAATATTTTTGAAGCTTTACGCCAAAGTCACGACATTCAACGAGACTTAGCCCGCCAACTGACGCAAACTTCAGGGGATAGTCCTGAACGCAGAGCGATATTTGACCAACTTAAAAATGAATTATTCGCGCATGCTGTGGCAGAAGATCGCTATTTTTATATTCCTTTAATGATGACGGATGCAGGTTTAAATATCACTCGCCATGCTTTGGCAGAGCATCATCAAATGGATGAATTACTCGAACAATTAACCGAAACTGAAATGAGTAATACGGGTTGGCTGGCCATTGCAAAGCAACTGTCAGATAAAGTGCATCATCATTTAAAAGAAGAAGAACATGGTTTTTTTCAGCAAGCAGGCAAAATTTTGTCTGAGCAGCAAAAACAAAGTCTAGCCAAGCAATATTTGGCAGAATATGAAAAATATCAACAGATGTCTAAAGACAGTTTGGTTTAAGTTTTCATTCAAAATGCCATTTAAGCACTGTGTGACTGTTTGGACTTTTTCACGGCTCTTAAGGTTACACCAACCGAAGCCAGCATAATGCAGCATAAAGCCAGCCATTGCAGGCTGGTGATTTTCTCACCCAATAAAACCAAGCCTGTCAGTGCGGCTAAAGCGGGAGATAAACTGGACAGTGTGCCATAGCTCATTTTGCTGAGTTGTTTCAGCGCTTGTAAATCTAAAGCATAAGGAATGGCAGTAGCGAGCACTGCAATAGCAAGTGCTTTGCCCCAATATTGAGTTTCAAACAGGGCAGGGGCATTGTTGTACAGCCCGAAGGGAATTAAAGCTAAAGCTGAAATACTGATGGCGATGGTCAGCGCATGCATGCCAATATTTTGTTGAACCACTTTTTGCCCAAAATAAATATAAAAAGCCCAACATAATCCTGCACCTAAGGCACATGCTACACCAAACAGACTAAAATGATCTCCCTGTGCTTGTCCCCAAGGTACCATAAAAATAATGCCTAAAATTGCCAACACTACCCAGACATAATCTTTACGGTTTTGAATGGACAATAAAGCCAAGCCTAAAGGTCCGACAAACTCCAAACCCACTGCAATACCTTGGGGTAATTTGCCCAAAGACAAATAAAACAGAATATTCATTAAGCCTAAGGCTGCGCTATAGCACAATAAGTCACGCCATTTTAAATGTGCGAGCCGTGACAGAATTTGCCATGAGCGAAACATGATTGCCACAATGACACTGGCAAAACTTAGCCGTAAAATTGTCACAGTGAGCGGGTCAAGCATTTGAAACAATTGTTTGGCAAAAGATGCACTGATTTGATAGGAGATCATGGATAAAACCATGAACAACACCGCAGTGAGTTGGGCGTTTGGCATGGGGCAGGAAAATACTCAACAGTGTGGAAATGAGAAAGTCAGGCAGATTATAGCAAGTTTAAAAATACAGGGTTGTGGTAACTCAAGATTATGCTCATAGATCATGCATAAAAAACCACAGTGCTAAGACTGTGGTTTTTTGTAGCATCAGCGTGTGGTCTTAGAACAAGACACGTACGCGAATTGTGCCTTCAACTTCTTGTAAAGTATCTAGTGCTTCTTTGGATGCAGTTGCATCAACATCCATCACTAAATAACCGACATCACCTTTAGTCATAAGTGACTGACCAGAGATGTTGATGCCGTGTTCAGCAAACAAGTTGTTGATTTTAGACAATACACCTGGGATATTTTGGTGAATGTGCAATAAACGGTGCTTGCCTTCAGTCAATGGTAGTGCAATTTCAGGGAAGTTTA
The DNA here is from genome assembly GCA_002296655.1 of Acinetobacter sp. UBA801. GTDB lineage: Bacteria > Pseudomonadota > Gammaproteobacteria > Pseudomonadales > Moraxellaceae > Acinetobacter. Next base: position 32,204 of record DBIN01000040.1, on the reverse strand, counting down.
CTGCAGACAAAGTCATACCTTTATCTGAATATGCAATAAATTTCTCTGCTACTTCTAAACCAATGTTCGCTTGCGCTTCCATAGTTGAACCACCTACGTGCGGTGTTAAAATCACGTTTGGTAGGTTGCGTAGTGGAGAAACAAATTCTTCACCATTGGCTTTTGGTTCTTTCGGGAATACGTCAACTGCAGCTCCTGCAATATGACCAGACTTGATCGCATCTGCCAAATCTTCAATCACGACACAGGTACCACGTGCCGCATTAATGAAAATTGCGCCTTCTTTCATTTGTGCAAATTGTTCTTTTGTCATGAAATTGCGGGTAGATGGCACATCTGGAACGTGTAAAGAAACGACGTCAGCATTTGCCAATAATTCGCCCATAGAGCCAACTTGACGTGCATTACCTAAAGGTAATTTGGTCACCGCATCATAATAAATTACGTGCATACCCAAGCTTTCAGCTAAAACTGAAAGTTGAGAACCAATTGAACCATAACCCACGATACCTAAAGTTTTACCACGTGTTTCAAATGAACCTACAGCCGATTTGTTCCAGCCACCTGCATGTGTATCGGTTGATTTTTCAGGAACGCGACGTAGCAATAAAATTGCTTCAGCCAATACCAATTCTGCAACCGAACGGGTGTTTGAATAAGGGGCATTGAAAACTGGAATACCACGTTGCATTGCTGCAGTTAAGTTCACTTGGTTGGTACCAATACAGAAACAACCTACCGCAATCAGTTTGTTCGCAGCTTCAAAAACTTCTTCAGTCAGTTGCGTACGTGAACGAATTCCAATGAAATGCGCATCTTTAACCGCTTCTTTTAACGCATCGCCCTCAAGCGCCGTTTTACGATAATCGATGTTGGTATAACCCGCTGCATTTAACACGTCGATTGCGTTCTGGTGTACGCCTTCTAACAACAAGAAACGAATTTTATCTTTAGGTAGTGAAAGATGTTGGCTCATTACGGCTCCGCTACAAAGGCCAAATTTAGTGGCGGTATGATAACATAGGAGATGCGTCGATATACATTTCCTTTATGACCAAGAGTGCAGGTATTTTTTGTCAGATATAATCTCTTTCAGAAATATTGCCTAAAATTGTCCTGTTGCTACCACGTTATATTATCGGAATTGCCAATATTCACAGGTTTTTCAAAAAAATCGCTTATAATAAGTGTCACACATGAAAGCCAACCACGCTGTTGCTTTGATGCACATATTTAGTCTGCAGCATCTTCATCTTCAATTAGATCAAGAAATGCAGACAGTCGCTTTTCTTCCTGTTTAATTCTAGCTAGGTCTGCAAACGATGAATGCTCCAGTCGCTTTAACCCCAGAGTTATTGACCCAATTAACGGCAATAGTCGGTGAAAACCGTATAAAAACGGATGCCGATAGCCTCAAAAACTGGGGTCGTGACCATACAAAGCATTTTGATCCGAATCCATCGGTCATCGTTTTTCCATCCAGCACAGAGCAAGTGCAAGCCATTGTAAAACTGGCGAATCAATTTAATGTTGCAATTACCCCATCGGGCGGGCGTACAGGTTTATCTGCGGGTGCAGTCGCAGCCAATGGTGAAATTGTCGTAAGCATGGACAAGATGAACCAAATCTTGGAATTTTTCCCAGCAGACCGTATGGTGCGTGTCCAAGCGGGTGTGGTGACTGAGCAACTACAAAACTATGCCGAAGAACAAGGCATGTATTATCCAGTCGATTTTGCCTCTTCAGGTTCTTCACAAATTGGCGGTAATATCGGCACCAACGCAGGCGGTATTAAAGTTATTAAATACGGCATGACTCGTAACTGGGTGTTGGGCCTAACTGTAGTGACAGGTAAGGGTGACATCCTTCGTCTGAACAAAGGCATGATCAAAAATGCAACGGGTTATGCGCTGCAACATTTATTTATTGGTGGGGAAGGTACACTCGGTTTAGTGACCGAAGCAGAAATTAAGCTAGAACGCCAACCGCAAGCTTTACAAGTGATGGTGTTGGGCGTACCTGATTTTAATTCAGTGATGCCTGTATTACACGCCTTCCAAGCCAAAATTGATCTGACTGCATTTGAATTCTTTGGGGAATTGGCGATGCAAAAAGTCTTGGATCATGGTCATGTGCAACGTCCATTTGAAACCCAATGTCCATTTTACGTGTTGCTTGAATTTGAAGCGCCATTTGAGCCAATTATGGACAAGGCGATGGAAATTTTCGAACACTGTATGGAACAAGGCTGGGTGATGGATGGTGTATTGAGCCAAAGCCTAGACCAAGTTGAAAGCTTATGGCGTTTGCGTGAAGACATTTCTGAGTCGATTGCACCGTTTATTCCATACAAAAATGATATTTCAGTATTGATTACTCATGTTCCTGCATTTATTCAGGAAATTGATGCAATTGTGGCAGAAAACTATCCTGACTTTGAAATTTGCTGGTTTGGACACATTGGTGACGGTAACTTGCACCTGAATATTCTAAAACCTGCCGATTTAAGCAAAGACGAATTCTTTGCTAAATGTCAGGTGGTGAACAAGTACGTGTTTGACACAGTGAAGAAATATGATGGTTCAATTTCTGCTGAACACGGTGTGGGGATGACCAAAAAACCATATTTGGAATATTCTCGCTCGGTTGAAGAAATTGAATATATGAAAGCGCTAAAAAAGGTGTTTGACCCTCAAGGCATCATGAATCCAGGCAAATTATTTGATTTGTAATTCCTAGCGTCTTTCATTTATTTGAGTGACCTGATTTTTGTGAATTAGTTGTATTGAATTGAAAAACGCATCCTGGAGATGCGTTTTTTATGCCGAGATTTTAATTTTACATTTCTATGCTAGCGTTTTTGCCCTAACAGGGCATCATGGAAGCATAAATAATAATCAACATTTTGGAGGAGTTATGTTACGTTTAATCACGGTTTCGGCATTAGGTGTTGCGTTGTTGTCAGGTTGTGCGACCACACAAAACATTATTTCGCAAGTTACGCCTGCAGAAACGCCTTTGGCACAAGTATTAAAACAACGTCCAGATTTGCGTAAAGAATTGGCTACTGTTGAAATTCGTCAATACTTTAACCGTGTCGAAGCACCGACTGCGGCAGAAGTGAAAATTACTGAAACAGGCTTAATGGATGATTCAGTCCGTTCAATTCGTAGCATTTATCACTTTAAAAATATAAATGGACAATGGCAGCAGGGCGATGTGCAAACCGCTTATTTATGTGCACGCGGTAAAAATACCAAGACGTTCCAAAGCAAAAAATGTCCTTAAATTGCTGTAGGGCTTAGGTGAGTCCTGCATGTGAACCCAGACAATTGGACTGTAATGGAATTTGAACGTTGTTCTAAAAATACAACAAAGCGTTTGTGGATAATACGCATGTTATCCACAGTTTTTATTTAGGATGACTCAATTCTATTCGAAAACGTGCGAGCGCAGCATGTGCATCAAAACTCTAGCATCTTTACACCGCAATGATCGCCCTTTTGTCGTGGGTGATTTTTATCCTGTGCTCTCGGGATTTTCACATCATGAATTGGCCAATACCGTATCGCCTTTTTTGCTGCTTGAACATTTAAGACCAGGCGCTTTAAAACCGATACAATTAAGTAAGGGTGTCAGAGAACATTCACATCGGGTTTTTGAAAAATTCTTCATAATGTTTCAGGGTGAATGGGAACATCGAGATTCAAACAGGCAGTTTTATCCGCTAACCCGCTGAAGGAAGTGATGCCTGACTTGGTCTGATGTCACAACAAGTGCCACAATTTATTCAACGGACTTAAAAAATGCGCCATAAATTTGCCATTCAACTCTGTTAAACTGCAGTTCAATTTTCTATTTCATGGGCTACACGCTGCTGAATTGCATCGTTTTGCCCTTTACAATTCATGCCACAGCAGCAAAAAAATACCATTCAACGTGCCACACTCATGTTTCCCTTGGCTTTGGTCTTGTTTGAGTTCGCAGTTTATATTGGCAATGACTTGGTTCAACCCGCAATGTTGGCCATCACCCAAGATTTTGGGGTCAGTAGTGCATGGGCAGCTTCGTCCATGTCATTTTATTTGTTGGGTGGTGCGTGTGTGGCGTGGTTATTGGGACCACTCTCTGACCGTTTGGGGCGCAAAAAAGTATTATTGGGCGGCGTGGCATTTTTTACCCTGACTTGCTTATTGATCTTATTGACTCAGAATATTGAAAGTTTTCTTGCCCTTCGTTTTTTACAAGGGTTTGGTTTGTCAGTCATTAGTGCAGTCGGTTATGCGGCTATTCAGGAAAACTTTGCAGAACGTGATGCAATTAAAGTCATGGCGCTTATGGCGAACGTCTCTTTACTTGCTCCCTTGCTCGGCCCAGTCTTAGGTGCATTTATGATTGAGCATGTTTCTTGGCATTGGGGTTTTATCGGCATAGCACTGTTGGCATTTTTGAGTTGGTTTGGATTGAAAGCCAAAATGCCTGAAACTCAGCAAAGTATTCCTAAACGTCCATTTCGAGATGTGTGGGATGATTTTAAGCAAGTTTTTCAAAATACCAGATTCTTAGGTCTGACATTGGCGCTGCCTTTATTGAGTATGCCTTTAATGTTGTGGATTGCGTTATCTCCCGTGATGTTGGTTGAAGATTTAGGCTTTAGCAGTCTGCAATACGGTTTGGCGCAGTTTCCTGTTTTGGGTGGTTTGATTTTAGGCAATCTGGTGCTGATGAAAGTCATAGACCGTTTACCTTTAGGCAAAACAGTCTTGATGGGTTTACCTTTAATGTTGTTGGGTAGTGTGCTGATCGTATTGGGGGCAATTTGGCAAAGCTATTTTGTTTGGTGTTTGGTGATTGGTATGAGCTTGATCAGTTTTGGTGAGGGAATGAGCTTCTCAGTCTTATATCGTTTTGCCCTGATGTCATCGGAAGTGTCTAAAGGTACTGTTGCTGCCAGTGTTTCAATGCTATTGATGCTATGCTTTTTTATTGTGATTGAACTGGTACGTGTTTTATATATTCAATTTGATATTTGGGCGTATAGTGTGGCTTGTTTGGTGCTGATAACGCTGTGGTTTAGTTTGCCACGCATGATGCTGAAACAGGTAATGCAGGAGCGAATTGCTGCAGGGCAGTTTTAAGGGTTTAAATTTTTCAGCTTCATCAAAAAAACAATTCGATGTGGCATCAGCTTATAAATATTTGATTTAGAAATCAAATATAAAAAATGTGTAATGTGATGAAAGCTGAAAAGGACTTGTAGATTAAGCCTGTACTGGTTGTTCCATCTTTTTCAATTTGGCATCAAAAACAAATGGACCAAAAGGTAAAATTGAAGCAATTAAGCCCAAAATAAACATTTTAAGAGACCATTTTTGTTTTTCACAAACCACAAAAAGCACCACTAAAAATGCGATAAACAATACGCCGTGTCCCATACCTACATATTTCACTAAAATTGGGTTATCGAACATATATTTCATTGGCATGGCAATAAATAACAACAATAAGAATGAAATACCTTCGAGTAAACCAACCAGACGTAATGTTTTAATGTTCATGCCAATCTTTTTAAAGTGGATAAAAATGCAGTGTAGCTGAAATTTAGACATTCGCAAAGATGAGCGGTTGTGATCTCTGCACATTTATAAGTTAGACACGATGTTTGCAAAATTGAGCTGTTTTCTGCTAGTTCGTAGCAAGTTTTTCAAAAATTAGTGAGTGTGGATATGAAACACGACTGATATAAAGCGAGACGAGCTGCATTGAGCTTATTTTTAGAATAATCCACAACAAGATGATTTTACTTTTTTGCGGATAAGTCGAAAGGCATGTGTATAACCCTTAACTTATCCACAATTGGTTATCAATGTTTTATTGAAAATGTATAAAGCGGGTTTAAATGACCCCACAGGCGATTCGCTCACCACCACCGCCCAATGGTTTTGGATGGTCGGCATAGTTATCGCCGCCCGCATGAATCATCAAGGCCAATCCTTCAACGTGTGCCAATGTTAAACGTGGTGCAATCACGGTTACTTTGGCTGTTCCATCGCTTGCAACACTTAAAGCAGGTAAATCACCTAAATGACCTGTCAGTGGTGTACCATGATGCGGGACATTTTTCGGATTAAAATGTCCGCCCGCTGCCAAAGCAGCAACCATTTTTCCATCTTTTTCTGCTGCTGCACATGAACCTTTTTCATGGATATGAAAACCACGTTCACCCGCAGGGAGTTGCTGGAGTTGGGTGTGAATGACTAAGCCTGCTGCACTGTCACGCAGTTCGACCGTACCTAATTCTTTGCCAATCCCTTGTGCTGAAACAGCATGCATTTTTACGATTTTTGATTTTTCTTGTGTGGTCGCGGTGGTGCTGCAACCCATGAGTGCGAGACCACTAAAAGCAGCAAGACTGGCAAATTGGAGTAATGAGCGCATAAAAGACATCCTGTTTGTTGTGCATAATATTTAGGGATGTCTTGATTGAAGCAAAGTTAGCCACGTTACAATACAACGTTTGCGTAGTGGAATGTATGAACTGTGTTGAGTTGATTTGTTCAGATCAACACAGCCATGTGAGCAATATGATAAGAAAGAAAGCTTAATCAAGCTTTGAATTGGATGATGAATCGTCTTCAGGTAGGTCGTGGGCAAGTGTGGCTTTCGGCAACATTAAAGCTTCAGGTTGATTATTTTCATGCAACCATTCACGCCAAATGGCCAGTAACACGGCCAAAATAACAGGGCCAATAAACAGGCCAATTAGGCCAAAGCTAGCAATGCCACCCAGTACACCAAACATAATCAATAAGAATGGAATTTGGGTTGCACCTGAAATCACCAAGGGGCGAATCACGTTGTCAGCGGTGCTGACCACACACACGCCCCATGCCATGACTCCAATGGCTTCCATAGTATGCCCTTGGGTGAATAACCATAAAGATACTGAACCATAAGCCAGTGGCGGGCCAAACGGAATTAAGGCAAATAAAAAAGTCACAATAGTCAGCACCATCGGATTGGGTACCCCAGCGACAAAATAGCTTACGCCTGCGAGTAAGGCCTGCGCGATTGCGGTGAGTCCAACGCCATAAACCACAGCACGTGTGGTTTCAGAAATAGTGTCTAAATAGTGATGAATACGTGGCCCAATCACCATTTCTAAAGCTTTGCTGACTTGATGCAAGATGGTGTGACCATCACGGTAGAAAAAGAATAAAGACAGCAGAGCAAAACACAGTTTGATCAGGTTTTTGCTGACTTCATTAATGACCACCTTTCCGTAGTTCAAATGCCCCTGAATCCATAAAGAAATAGACTGCACAATGCTATTCGGGTCGTGATTAATTTCTTTAAGGGTGCGGGTCACTTCTTTACCAATAATGGGTAAATTACGGATAAAATCAGGCACATCTAAATGCCCTGAAAAGACCTGTTTTTGCAATTCGTAATATAAATTGCGACCTTCATGTTGCAGAATAAAAATGGCAAAGGTGAGTGGAATACCCACCACCAAAGTGATCATTAGCATCATTAGGGCTGCACTGAGTGTAGGACGCTGACCACATAGACGCATCACCGACTGATACAGTGGCCAACTCATGTAGGCAATAATCGCTGCCCAAACAACAGGAACAATGAAGTATTTGAGGATGTGAAAACCCAAAAAAATCAGGACAAAAAACAGTCCAAACAATAAAATTTTTTGTAATGTTGGCGCGTACTGTTGCACTGAATTCACTGAAACATTCCTAAGGTCATGTGCCATATTAACTGAAAAAAAAGCTCCCGAAAACGAGAGCTTGGTAAGTTCTGGTGAATAAGTTCTAAATTGTGGTGATTCTATGCTTTAAAACCATTGGCTAGGGTCATCTACAATGGTGTTTAATACAGGTTGCCATTGGTTTTGCATCTGTAAATAAGTCTTTTGGGTTTTATCAAAAATACTGAGACCTTGCATGGCCAATTGTCCGTAAGCGGCACGTTCTGAAATCCACGCCACAGGCTGTTGCTCAATTTTCTGGAAAAAATCCTGAATATCTTTAGAACTGGCTGAGTTGGGTTTAACGCGGTTGGCCAGTAATAAAATTTGGACTTTGCCTTTACGAATGCGCTTAATATCTTGTAAATGCTTTAAAAAGCGACGGGTGGAGTCAATGTCAAAAAATGAAGGTTGTAGCGGTGTGATAATGGCATGTGCTTCACTGATCAATTGCTCAGCATGTTCACCCGATAATGCGCCAGGTGCATCAATAATTAAATATTCAATGTTTTTGGGTGCATCGCCAATCGACTTTTCATGACGCCAATCTAAACTTTGGATTGGAGCGGCTGTTTCAGGTCTTTGTTTTAACCATTGCAGTGCAGATTTTTGGTTATCGGCATCCGCCAAAGCAACTTTATAGCCTTTTTGTGCAAGCGCAGATGCTAAACTAATAGCTGTAATGGTTTTTCCACAGCCACCTTTTTGGTTGGCAATTAATATAGTTTTCATGACCCTCGAATCGATTTTAATCTGCTCATCCCTAGCATATCATTGTTTTGTGCTCGGAATATGACAGTTGACAAAAGTCGTATCGAGTTCTGCAAATAAGGTTTAGGAAGGTTTTATGTCAATCTGGATGGCAATGCTGATTGGTGCTTGTATAGGCGTGGTGCTGACTACCTTAATATTAAGCAATAGCCGCAATGGACGGATTAAAGCCGAGTATGAACAATATATTGCAGAAATTGAATTGGCGCATCAGCAGGCGTTATTACAGGCACAAAAGCGCAGTGTGAATACCAGTCGTGCGGTATTGAAAGGCAAAATGGCAGAGCAATTGGCACCGATTATGCCTGAATTTCAGTATTTACCCAGTGATGCCAAATTTTTAGGTGATCCTGTTGATTATATTGTGTTCGATGGCTATACCGATTATCGGGATGGCGACGGGCGTGCCGAAGATATTGCCATTGTCTTGATTGATATTAAAAGTGGTGGCGCACGTTTGACTAAAGGTCAGCAAGCAATTGCACAAGCCATTCAGCAGGGTAGACTGCGTTTTGAAACCATTCGGATTGATTTTGAAGACTGTGATTAAAGTTGATGCGTACAGCAACGAATCTTCTTCTTTATTTTGTGTGCTGAGATGGTCGGGAATATTTTCTTAAGCTGTTGCATGAGGTTTATGTACTCGTGCCAATAACATGCGCTGTGCAAGACTTGGAATACCTGCAACATCAATATATTGGACTTCACCCAAATCAAAACCAGTTTCAAGTAGGGTAATTTCAATGTCACGGTTTAAGTGGCAGCCATCTGCAACTTTCTTTTGAATAGGCGTGAGCAGATGTTGTAAACGCTGAATATTCAAATTTTGTCGATTTAAAACGTGTTCTATAACGTGCAAAGTACCGCCTGGTTGTAAGACGCGATAAATCTCTCGCAGGCTTTGTTCTAGGTCTGGAATACTGCACAAGGTCCACGTGGACACCACATGCTGCAATTGATTATTTGCAAAAGGCAGTTGCTCTGCACTTGCGGTAATCTGCTCAACAATAAAAGGCGTTTCATCAATTCGTTGCTGCGCCAATTCGAAAATTGCTGCATTGGGTTCTAAGGCATACACAGTATCTACACCTTGATAAAAAGGTAAATTCAAACCCGTGCCAAAGCCAATTTCCAAAACCTCACCCGCTACGCCCAATAAAAGCTCACGTCGTAAATCCATTAAGGACGGGGTTTGCATGACCTGATTCAGTAAGTGCGGGAAAATATGTTTTTGATAAAATTTATAGAGCATGTGCAGATCTGATTATTGATTTTACGGCCATAAGCTTAGCTGAAATTACAGGGTTTTTGTCATGTCAGAACAAGCTAATGACTGCATTTTGTTACCAATTTCAACTATTGTATTGATGATCTGTGATTAAGATAAATATAGATAGATGAATTTGATAGGTAGACTTTAAAATGAACACACATATTTCGCTAAAACTCATGGCATTGTTAATGACTTTGGCTTTGCCATGTTCTGTCTATGCCTCAGTCGAGCGTAATATTGCCAAAGGTCTGCCTCCTGTATTGAAAGGTCAGTCGATTGAAGTGTTGCAACCCTTTAAAGGTGATTTTCGGATTTTGGGTTCAAAAATATATCAAGATGATGCCCAAGCCAAATTTTCTCCGATTGATTATGCGGTGAGTTGGGGCTTGTTTGCCGAGCCTGAAATTGCCCGACATATCACAGTTAATCAATATGACCGCTATTTAAATTGGAAAATAGACCGTTTACCTGTGCCTGCAGAACAAGCCATGCAAATGGTATCTAATATGCACATTATTCCTGCCAATCCCCAAATTGCCAAAGATATTCAAAAAGTAAAACGTGGTGATTTGGTGCGTTTAAAAGGTGAGTTGGTTGAAGTGAAAGATCAGGACTTGGTTTGGACGTCATCTCTGACACCAACCGATACGGGTGATGGTGCTTGTGAAGTATTTCGGGTTAGCTCAATTCAGTGGATTGAAAAAGTCAAAAGCTGAGTGTGAGATTTTTAAGTTTGGAGTTTGAATTGCAGATACTTGCAGAGACAGTATCTTATACACGGTAAATAGCTTCTTGAGTTTTGCTCCACGTGAAACATACACATCCATAAGAAAAAACCGCATGATTAGGTTTAACTTTCGTGCGGTTTTTTTTTAGTTAAAATCACTTTTATTTGGCGCTGAGGGCTAGCGTTTCAAACTGAACGCCATCCCAACCGTGCTGCATAAACTGGCGGATATTTTGATGGTCAGTTCCTTCAGGTGTTGCAAGTACTGAAGCATAATGTTCTGCAAATAGGCTGAGGGTCTGTGCCTGATCTAAGCCATTGAGTTTCGCAAATGAAAATATTTTGGCACTGCCTTGATTTTCATTGGCAGCGTTAAGCTGTTGCCCATTTTTGAAAGCAGTTGGCGTGTGGGTGTAACGCGCCTCAATAAATCCAAGCACATCTGAAAATGTTGCAGTGCCAGCTTCAAGTTGAGCCAATAATTCCTGAGCCATCTTGTCCTCTATTGCGCCTAAAAATAACATGCAGACTAGCGCAATTTTTATGGCAAAGTCTATGTGTTTTTGAGTATAAATTCGCATTTAAGATCATGATTCTTGTATAGTGTGACCAGGTTTTAATTGTGCGGTGATGGTTCATTCATCCCACTTTTTTTATTAGGATTAAATACACCATGAATTGGCTTTTGGTGGCAATGGGCGGTGCAATTGGCGCAAGTTTACGCTATGCCGCCAGCCTGTATTTATTTAAATCTACCCAGCATTTTCCGTGGGCCACGTGGACAGTGAATTTACTCGGTTGTTTTTTAGCGGGTGTATTTTTTGCATATAGTCAAAAATATCCCGCATTACAGCAGGAAGCGCGTTTATTACTGATGGTGGGTGTTTTAGGTGGCTTTACCACTTTTTCTAGTTTTGGTTTGGAAACTTGGCAACTATTCAGACATGGACAGCAGGGTATGGCGTTTAGTTATGCGCTTTCCAGTGTGGTTTTGGGAGTGATGTTTTTGGCAGTGGGTTTTTATGTGATTCAACAGTTTTTAAAACATTAGCTTAGGGTCTGTACCAAATCAATCGTTGAGTAGAAAAATCCATTAGATAAAAATTACACATAAAAAGAAGCCCAAGCTGGAGGAGAGTGCTTGGGCTTTGAAGATAGAAGGTATCCCATCGTTTCGATGAGCAATCTTGCTATGTTTAAAATATAAAACAGAAAACTTAACTGAATATGAAGTGATTGTGAGATTTTGCAATAAAACTCAAGCTTAGCGTTTGAAACGTGCAAAGCGTTTATTGAAGCTCGCGACACGTCCTTCATTACTGGTTTGACGTTGTTCACCTGTGTAGAACGGATGCGATGCGCTTGAAATATCTAAAGTCACATAAGGATATACCTTGCCTTCATATTCTTTACTTTGGCTGCTTTGCAAGGTGCTGCCAATCACAAAATAGACATTGGCGTTGGTGTCGTGGAATAAAACTTCACGATATTCTGGGTGGATATTCGGACGCATGAGATTTCTCCAAACTGAGTGTGTATTTTGAGAAATGTTATAACATAACAATTAATTTGGCAAATAAAACCCACATGCATTCTTTCTAGTGAGTTTTACATCAAAAATTATCCAATCCCTTTTTAAACCTGTTGTATAAGGGCTGTCATTGAGGGAATAGTGTCTGCACAGATTAAATAATTTTTTCTATTTGATGTGAAAAGGCATCGTAAGAACAAGTTTGACCTACGCCATTTTAAGGCATAAAATGGCATTTAGTGGTGTGTATGGAGCATATGATGACAACATTGGTAAAAAAACGGGTTCAATACACGGTTGATCAGGCAATTATGGAATCGGCAGAATATATTATGACAAAAGTTGGTCTGACGCCTGCCACTGTAATGAGCATGGTTTATGCTGAAATTGCTCGAACTGGCAAAATACCCGTCACGACTCAAGTGAGTGATGAGGATTTGAATACAGCAAGATTAATCGCTATGAGCCATAATGTTCCTAGTGTAAAAGTGTCTAGCGCTGCGGATACTGCTGCTTTTTTAGAAGATGATGGCGGCTACTAATGACCCAACAACTCTATTGGGCTTATGTTGGCTTTACAGATATTGCCGATGGTAAGACCAGACCTGTGTTGTATATTCGCCAAACGGACACCGACTATGTTGTATTCCGTTTAAGTAGTCAATACGAAAATAAGTCTGCTTTTATTAAAAGCAAATATGTGGAAATTAAAAACTGGCAACAGGCTGGTTTAAAAAAGCCATCGTGGATTGATACAGTACAAACATATCAGCTGCCTATCCAAAAAACACAACTCACTTACATTGGGCAACTGTCTGCCGATGATCTGGCACGCTTAATCAAACACCTTGAAATTCTATAAATTGAATTTCATCGTTCCAACTTGCATGAATCGGTTTAGATAACAAAAAATCCTCCTACATTTGAGAGGATTTTTTGTCTTGATTATATTTTTAGTTACGGGGCATAAAACAGGTTAGGCTTTATTTTCAACATCCTTTGCTGAGTCCAAAGTTGAGTCTAAGCTCGTGGTGGAACTAATTCTTCAAAAACATCATTTAAATTATCATGTACTTTTAAATGAATTAAATTCCAATAATGCCCTGAAACAGTACGATTCACCATTAAGGTATCGGGAGAAGGCTTAAACACATCCCAATATTTCAAAGAACATTTGACCAACTCAACGCCATCATGATGGGCAGAATTTTCAGCAAAGTCGTAATGCGTGGTTAGCGGACGCATCAGCACTTCTAACCATTGCAAATATAAATCTTCAGGGAATTTACCCAATGCAGAAATTGCCTGCAAGGCATCTAAATGCTGTTCAATTTCAGCAATATCTTGCGCACGTGCGGCATGAATTAGTTGTTTAAAATGATATACCACATCGCTCGATAGAGTTTTGACGCCGCCGTAGTCGTAAATAATGACTGAACCATCTTCACGGAAAGCAAAGTTGCCTGGATGCGGGTCACAATGAAAGCGTTTTAAATAAAATATTTCTTGACCCATGGCACGCAATAAACGTCGTCCCAAAGTGTTGCGGGTACGCTGTGACCATGTGCTTGCCGTTTCAATACTTTCACCTTGTTCTAGACTTAAGGTGAGGATATGCCGTGAAGAATAGTCTTTAAACACTTGTGGGATAATAATTTTATCATCCAAAGCCGCATGAAACGTACGCGCCACTTCAAGGTTTTGTGCCTCAATCTGGTAATTTAGCTCATTGTCTAAACTTTCCTGAATTTCCTGAAATAGACGGTCTTGTAATTTACGGTCTATTTTGAGTACGCCCATTAAACGCAGTGCCAAACGGACTTGTTTCAGGTCACTTTCGCAGGCTTCATCAACTCCAGGATATTGTACTTTGACCACGACTTGCTCGCCATTGGGCAAAATGGCTTTATGCACTTGCCCAATAGATGCGGCTGCAAATGGAGTTTCATCAAAGTGTTTAAAAATTTTATCGAGCGGTTTGCCGAGTTCTTTTTCAACTTGTGCCTTAATTTCAGCAAAAGGCATGGCAGGTGCTTGGCGCTGTAATTTACTGATGGCTTTGGCAACTTCAGGCGGGAAAATATCTTTATATTGCGAGGCAATTTGCCCGATTTTCATCACCGCACCTTTCATTTCGCCTAAGGTATTAGCAATTTGGATACCAATATCTTGAAACAATTGGCTGCGTGCCGCATTTTTCTGTTCTTCATCTGCGGTGAGGTTTTTAATCGAGTTCGATACCGTTTTGGTTGCAATACTTGCTGTCATGCTCGCAAGTTTCATAAAGCGACGACCGGGTGTACGCGCCGTTTTTGCCATGCGATGTTCCTCAAGATCATCTTTACTATCTTTTGATCATAAGTGTTCGTGAGCAAAATGCCTACTTTTAATTGTTAAAGTATTTTTTATCAAATGATCAATATGCCGAAAATGTATTTCGGCATGTGTGTGTAGGTAGAGATTTACGAGGTAAATTGGCGTTCCAGTCGTTGATTATTGAAATATAAACGGGTTAAGAGCAACACGCAGGCAATGCTTAAGCCTACAATCAGCCCGACCCAAACACCTGCAGCGCCCATACTGCTGTAACGGGTTAAATACACGCCAATGGGGAAGGCCACAACCCAATAAGCGAGCATGGTAATCCACATTGGGCCCTGAGTGTCTTGCATGCCACGCAAACAACCTGCCGCGCTGATTTGCCATGCATCCATGAGTTGATAGGCAATCGCAAATATTAATAAAGACATCGTCACTTGTGCCACTTGCAGGTCACGGGTGTAAATTGAAATGATTTCAGGACGGAAAAACCACATCAGTGCCATTGTGGAAAAGGCAAATACAGTTGCAGTTGCAAAGCCCAAGCCTTGTACTTTACGCATGGCATGAATATTTTGTTCGCCATAATAGGTACCAATACGAATGGTTAGGGCAATTGCCAACGACATAGGAATCATAAACAGTTGTGAGGTCACGGACATGGCAATTTGATGGGCTGCCAGTTTGGTTTCTCCCAAAGGGCTAATCACAATAGCGGCGGTACTAAATATACTCACTTCAAAGAAAATAGCTAAACCAATTGGCAGTCCTAAGAGCAAAATACGTTTTATCCAGACCGCATTAATCGCTTCCCATTTGCTAAATACCTGTGTGCTTTGATAGGCGCGACTTTTAAAAATATAAAATGCCAAACTTATGAACATCAACCATTGCAAAATGGCAGTGGCAAAACCGCAACCCGCACTACCTAGTTCAGGTAGAGGCCCCCAGCCATACATAAACATAAAGTTCAGCGGTACCAATAAAACCAATGCCAACAGACTAATCACAGTCACAGGGCGTGGATAACCCAATGCTTCGGAATAACCGCGCAAGGCAGCATACATGGTCACGGCAGGCATCCCAAAACCGATGGCATGTAAAAATAAGCCTGCTTTGGGCTGTAAATTTTCAGGCACACCAAATAACGGCAATAGTGCAGGCATGAGTTGTAAAATCAGCCCCGCAATCACGCCTAAAATAAATGCAATCCATAAAGACTGACGGGCGATGGTGGCAATTTTTTCTGGGGTACGTGCGCCTTTGGCTTCGGCGACTAAGGGTGTGGTGGCAATCATAATGCCACTGAACAGCAACATAATGGGCATCCATAAACCGACCCCAACAGCAATAGCAGCTAAGTCAGTAGCAGACATATGACCTGCCATAATGGTATCAATCAGACCTAAACCTGCTTGCGCAAATTGTGTGACCAAAATTGGAATCATCAGTTGAAAAAGCTGTTTTAATTCGAAACGGGTCGTGGTCACAGAATGTATATTTGACACAAAAAATCTCAATGCATGAGGTGCTTAGCGTTTGGGTATTAGCGTTGTAAAGTGAGAAGCACACCAATAAAAATCACTACGCTCCCTAAAAGACGTTGCCAGTTGATAGCAACTTTTTCAGTGCCCAAGAACCCAAAATGATCAATCAGCATTGAGGTGACCATTTGTCCAAAAATAATCACCCCAGACAAAGTAAGCAAACTTAGTTTTGGAGCGCTATAAATACTCACGCTGATGGCATAACCCCCTAAACATCCGCCAATCCATAAATACCAAGGGATGTTGAGCAAGGTACTGAGGTTGGGTTTCTCGACTTGCTGAAAAAATACTAATATGGCTAAAACTATTGTACCAACCAAAAAAGAGAAAAGGGCAGCTTGTAGCGGAGAATATAAATATTCACGCAATTGGCTGTTGATTGCAGTTTGAAATGCCATTGCAATCCCGATGCCCATCGCCAGTGGCAAAATTAAGAGTAATTGGCTGGATATCTTCATCATTTGCACATTATTTCTTATTTCATAGACCCTAGTCTAAAGCAAATTCTAGGGAATACATCGGTGTCCTGCTGTAGTCATGTTAAAATCTGTATCACTGTTTTGATTTTGCATTGAGCCTGTCTTTGAACCCACTTCAACCCATTGATATTCCTCTATCCTTATATATCCACATGCCGTGGTGCGTGCGTAAGTGCCCGTATTGTGATTTTAATTCACATGCTGTGCCTGACGGTAAATTGAGTTTAGATTTAGAGCAAGAATATCTACAGGCTTTGCTGGAAGATTTTAAAACTCAGACTCAGTTTGCGCAGGGTCGAAACATCCACAGTGTCTTTATTGGCGGTGGTACACCTTCGCTGATTTCAGCACAGGGTTATCAATGGTTATTTACACAGCTCAAAGCCGTGCTTGCTTTTGAGGATGACTGCGAAATTACGTTGGAAGCCAATCCAGGTACAGTGGAGCATGATCCTTTTACCGATTATTTGGCTGCAGGGATTAACCGTTTGTCAATTGGCGTGCAAAGTTTCAATACTGAGCATTTAAAAAAATTAGGGCGTATTCACTCCAATGATGATGCCATTGCTGCAATTGGCTTGGCGCGTGAAGCAGGCTTTCAGCGAATTAATGTCGATTTAATGCATGGCTTGCCTGAACAAACTTTGCAGCAAGCGCTGCAGGATTTAAAACTGGCAGTGGAACATGGTGCAACGCATATTTCATGGTATCAATTGACCATTGAGCCTAATACCGTGTTTTTCCGCACTCAGCCGATTTTACCTGTAGATGATGTCTTGGAAGAAATTCAGGCGCAGGGTGAAGCCTATTTAACAGCACAAGGTTTTGTGAATTATGAAGTATCTGCATGGCGTAAAGAGTTGCCGTCTGCGCACAATTTAAACTATTGGCAGTTTGGCGATTATTTGGCGATAGGTGCGGGGGCGCATGGTAAAGTGACTTTGCCTGATGGCGTCTATCGTTTCCAAAAAACCCGTTTGCCGAAAGATTACTTAGCGAAAGTACCTGCGGAAAACTTGCAGTTTAAAGTGATTGCAGCCGATGAGTTGCCATTTGAATTTATGATGAATGCGCTGCGCCTGAATGATGGAGTTGAGGCAAACTTGTATGCTGCGCGAACAGGTTTAAACTTGGAAGATTTGCAAGATATTTTAAATACATTGCGTCAGCGGCAATTGTTGCAGGATGATCCGAAGCGATTGGCATGTACTGCGCAAGGGCATGTGTTTTTAAATTCGGTGTTGGAAGCGTTTTTGTGATTTGAGTTCAGCTCAGGCATCTGTCCTAACGCTTATCGAATATTGTGCTAGAGCGACAGCTTGTGTCTTGCACTGCATGCTATTTAAGGTAAATTTTGTTATTGTAATGGCTTTGTTATTGTATCGCCTTGAAGGTTTGAGATGAACTCTACTAGTCCAAAAGTTTTAAAGGCTCATGGTGAATTAGTGGTAAACAAAGAGGAAAACCTTTCCCTCTTTGAATCAATCCCTTTTTATCCAGAATACCCAAGTAAATTTAAATTTATTGACCTATTCGCAGGAATTGGTGGATTTCGGCTAGCGTTACAAAATCTTGGTGGCGAGTGCGTATTTTCATCAGAAATAGACCTATATGCCCAAAAAACATATTCCGTCAATTTTGGTGAAACGCCTTATGGTGATATCACTTTAGAGTCTACTAAAAATGCGATACCTGATCATTTCGATATTTTATGTGGAGGCTTCCCTTGTCAGGCTTTTTCAATTGCAGGTAAAAGATCTGGATTTGAAGATACACGCGGTACGCTATTTTTTGACGTTGCGGATATTATAAAACGGAAACAACCTAAAGCTTTCTTTTTAGAAAATGTTAAAGGCTTAATTAGTCATGATAAGGGAAATACACTTAAAACTATTTTAAAAACATTAAGAGATGATTTAGGTTACTACGTTGCTGAGCCTCAAATTATAAATGCTAAAGATTTTGGTGTTCCCCAAAATAGAGAGCGAATTTTTATTGTAGGCTTCCATAAAGATACTGGAATTCAAAATTTCTCTTATCCACAACCATTAAATAAAAAAACCTGTTTTGCCGATATAAAGGAAACTCAGGTTGTACCTACTAAATATTACTTATCTACACAGTATTTAGATACCTTGGAAAAGCATAAAGCTCGACATGAAAATAAAGGAAATGGTTTTGGTTACGCGATTATTCCAGATCACGCAATTGCCAATGCCATAGTTGTAGGTGGAATGGGGAGAGAGCGTAATTTAGTTATAGATCATAGAATTACAGACTTTACTCCAACTACTAGAATTAAAGGAGAGGTAAATCGGAAAGGTATTCGGAAAATGACGCCAAGAGAATGGGCACGGTTGCAGGGGTTTCCAGATCATTTCAAAATCGTGGTTTCAGATGCCTCAGCCTATAAACAATTTGGAAATTCTGTTGCTATTCCAGCGATACAGGCAACTGCAAAAGAAATATTAAAAGCATTGAAGATTGGTGAGTATGATTACAGCAAATAAGGGGGAATGGAGTGAACTCTATGCCCTTTTTAAATTACTATGTGATGGGGAGTTAAGTGCGGGTGATGAAAACTTAAATAAAATAAATAATTTAATTTATCCTGTAATTAGAATTTTACGTCAAGAACATCATCATTTATTCACTTATTTACCGCATAAATCAGAGGGTATAGTAGAGATTTTGCGGGGTGAAGATGTTTTTCAAATACCATTACAGGAACTCAGAGATATTACTCAGTTTTTGCTGGCAGAATTACAGAAAAAGCAAACGGCATCATTTACTATTCCAGATGTGGAAAACTTTATATCCAGATACCAATCAAATAAGATTAAAGCAAAATCTAGTGCGAAAAGTGATATTAGAATCGTAATTTATGATGCAAAAATTGGAACAATGCCTGAATTGGGATTTAGTATAAAGTCAAAATTAGGTAAACCATCCACATTGTTAAATGCAGGAAAGACAACAAATTTTATTTTTGAGGTAAAAAATATTTGCCTAACCGAAAAAGAGATTGAAGATTTTAATCAGCTTGCATTGCCACAACCAATTATTAAATCTCGTATAGCACATTTAAAAATGTTGGGAGCCGATATTAAATTTTCCCATTTAAATAATGCTGTATTTGAGAATAATTTAATTTTGTTGGATAGTTTACTACCAAAAATTATGGCAGAAGCTATATTTAAATATTACACATCAACTCTTAATTCAGTTAAAGATATTTTTAATGAAATTTCTTATGAAAATCCAATGAAATATTCTTTTGAACATCAGCATCCTTTTTATCAGTTTAAAATTAAAAAATTATTGTGTGAAATAGCAATTGGAATGATGCCTGGTACAGTTTGGACAGGTAACGAAATTGATTCTACAGGTGGATATTTAGTAATTAAAGAAGATGGCGAGATCATTTGCTATCATCTGTATCATCGCCATGAATTTGAAGAGTATTTATACAATAATACAAAGTTTGAGATGGCAAGCAAATCCAAGCATGATTTTGGTCAGTTATTTCTAAAGGACAATAAACTGTATCTATCTTTAAATCTACAAATTCGCTTTAAATAATTGAATAAACTCTTTTTTATTTATGTTCTTGATATTGTTTAAAGTGATAAATACCAAAAGAGCGCATTACGCGCTCTTTTGGTTTACATCTAGTTAGAATATTTTAGTAATCAAAACTAAAATGTTCTGGTGCTAATGCAGTCATGGTTTTAGATGGATTGACCATTGCTTCTGCATGACCTTGGGTGCGTGGTAATAAGCGCTCAAAGTAGAAATCTGCAACTTTGATTTTAGCTTTATAGAACTCTGGTGTTTCCTGACCATTGCCTTCTGCCAATTTAGTTGAAGCCACAGCCGCTTGTTGTGCCCAGAAATAAGCCATCATGACATAACCAGAGAACATCAAGAAATCTACAGAAGCACTGGATACGATGTCACGATCTTTACGTGCTGCCAACATAATACGCACGGTTAGCGCGTTCCATTGAGCACATAGCTTGGTTAAGTCCCATGCGAAACGACGCATGTATTTGTTACGTGCATGCTGACCACAGAATTTCAAAATTTCAGCGGTGTAGTCACGAATCACTTTACCCTTTGAGCTTAACAACACTTTACGACCAATCAAGTCAAGCGCTTGAACGCCAGTTGTACCTTCATACAGGGTAGAAATACGTGAATCGCGTACAATTTGCTCCATGCCCCATTCTTTAATATAGCCATGACCGCCGTACACTTGCATGCCGTGGTTGGCAGCTTCATAACCCAGCTCAGTCAAGAAGCCTTTTAAGATCGGGGTATAGAAACCTAAATGGTCATCATGCGCTTCAAAAGCAGCAGTATCACCACGCATTAAAGCGTCATTCATTTTGTCTGCCAATTGTGCGGCATGATAAATCATTGCACGACCACCTTCTGCCACGGCTTTTTGCGTTAATAGCATACGACGTACATCGGCATGGTGAATAATGGCATCGGCTACTTTTTCAGGGTCTTTTTTACCTGAAAGGGCACGCATCGACATACGTTCTTTGGCATAAGGCAATGCGCCTTGGAAGGCCAATTCTGCATGGCAAATCCCCTGAATTGCCGTACCAATACGTGCAGTATTCATAAAGGTAAACATGGCATGTAAGCCTTTGTTTGGTTCACCAATCAAATAACCCACGGCATTGTCAAAGTTTAGGACTGCAGTTGCAGACGCGCGAATCCCCATTTTGTGTTCAATTGAGCCACAAGTGACAGGGTTACGCTCACCCACTGTACCTTCTGCGGTTGGCAGGAATTTCGGTACGATAAACAATGAAATACCTTTCGTACCTGCAGGTGCTTCTGGGAGGCGTGCTAACACAATATGAATGATGTTTTCAGTCAGGTCATGCTCGCCTGCAGAAATAAAAATTTTGGTGCCTGAAATCGCATAAGTGCCATCGGCTTGTGGTTCTGCTTTGGTTTTTACCTGACCTAAGTCGGTGCCACATTGTGGTTCAGTTAAACACATGGTGCCTGACCAAGTACCTGCAACCAAGTGTGGTAAATAGGTATCTTTTTGCGTGTCTGTACCAAATTGCATAATGGTGTTGATACAACCTATGCTTAAACCTGGATACATTTGGAATGACCAGTTTGCTGTGCCCATCATTTCAGATTTGATGAGGTTCAGCGACATTGGCAGGTTTTGACCGCCGTATTGTTCAGGATAAGACAGACCTTGCCAACCACCTTGCACAAATTGATCATAAGCTTCTTTAAAGCCTTTAGGTGTGGTTACATTGCCATTTTCGAAATGACAGCCTTCTTCATCGCCTGATTGATTGAGTGGAGAAAGTACATTTTCGCAGAAATCTGCTGCACCTTCCAAAATCATATCGACTGTATCTGCGTCAGCAAGTTCACCGTTAGAAAGATTTTTGTAGTGGGTTGGGTAATCAAGCACCTCGTTCATTAAGAAACGAATATCGTGTAATGGGGCTTTATATGCTGGCATAGTCTTAATCCTGATTTAGAAATAGTTTTGGATTATCTGTATCGATATGTTGATTATTCACACTCATGATCAAAAAACATTGATAAGAATAGCGAATAAAAATGTCAGAAATGCGAATAAATTTTTTTAGCCAAGGATTAGTTTAGTTTTATCGTGATTTGTAAAGAATAACAAGGTGTAAATCTGTGAGTTTTTATATAATATTGATTTTTAATATAAATATGTATGTTGATGCTTTGGTGTATTGTGTTTTATAGGCTGCAATTTGTATGGTTTTAATGCGATATACGGGCGTCAATTAATCCAGTTTTATGCGAACAGATCACTTTAATTGCCACAGGAAATTTCAAATATTTTAAGCAAAGGAGCAGAAATAATGCCCCTTTGACCCAAAGTCATGGATGCTGCATAAAATTTTAGATGAAATCTTTTAGTTCAGGTTTCACGCCATTCCAGATATAAAAAGATTCAATCGCCTGTCCGACCAGCATGCCAAAACCTTCTGAGGTCGGTACGCCACGCGCTTTGGCTTGTTCTAAAAAGCTCGAAGGTTTGCCATAAGCCATTTCATAAGCAAAATTAAAGTGTAAACACTCAGGCAAGGTAAGCGCATCTCCCGTTAAGCTGGCAGAGGTCGCATTAATGGCTAAATCGAATTGACCTGTTAAATCGGAAAGTGCCATGGCTTGTAATTCTGCTTGTGGTACAGCAGCTTGCAGGTCGGCAACTAGTTGTTCAGCACGGGCAAGGGTGCGGTTGGCAATCACTATTTTTTTTGCGCCTGCTTGTACCAACGGGTAAATTACCCCGCGGGTTGCTCCGCCAGCGCCAATAATCAAAATATCGCTATGATCTAAATTCCAGCCCAAAGCACGAATAGCATCAACCAAACCCTGACCATCGGTATTGTCGCCATGCAAAACACCATCTTGCATCCACAAGGTATTGACTGCTTTGGCAATTTTGGCACGTTCGGTTAATACGCCACATTGGGCAAATGCTTGCTCTTTAAAAGGCACGGTCACATTCATGCCTACACCGCCCTGATTAAAAAAGTCTGCAACACTTTCTCTAAAACCATCAAGAGGGGCAAGGCGTTTGCTGTATTGCAGGTCAATGCCTGTTTTTTCTGCAAAGGCATGATGCAGTTCAGGAGAACGTGATTGTTCAATTGGGTTGCCAATCACGGCAAATTGTTTGCGCATTTGCCAAAATCCATGTGCTGAAATGTGCATCAATATACGTCAAATTCAGCGCGGACTAAAGCCTATGGCGGTATAAAACGGTGGGAGTCTTTGGACTTAAGGATTACAAATCTCTAAAACGGTTTCTAATACCAAAATAGTGGCAATCACGAACATGGCAATGCCCGCTAAAATGCTGCTACTAATGGCTAAGCCATCTGAAAGATGACTTTCAAAAATAAAGGTCATGCAAATTGAGGCAAGTAACATGGCAAAGGTTGCCCAAAATAAAAAGATTTTGTGTTTGAACAGCGGGCTAAACATGCGGATCTCCTGACAGATGTGGCGCAGTGTGACATAAGGCTTTGACAGTTTGATGAATTCGCCTTTGACTCATGGTTTGATGTATGGATAGTTAAATCCTATTTGTGCATGGTCGAATAGGGTGCGCGGTCACATCATCTATTAAAATCCATTCGTACTATCATGACAGTTAATTCATGCTGTGCATATTTATTGATTTGAAAATAAGCATTAAAGTTTGTAAGTAAAAAAGCGATTCGTGGAAGAGTCGCTTTTTTGAACATGGAATGTGATCTTTTCTACACTGCGCTGTATGCAAGTTTAACCCCTCGAAAGATTTAACCAATCGCGTGGTTTTAGATAATAGTCAGTGAGTTTTTTCTCTGCAGAATCTTCTGCCCATTCAGGTCGATACGACCATCCCGCCAAGTTCGGTAAGCTGACTAAAATGGACTCAATCCGTCCACCTGTCTGCAAGCCAAATAAAGTGCCACGGTCATAGACCAGATTGTATTCCACATAACGTCCACGACGGTAAAGCTGGAACTCACGTTGTGCTTCGGTATAGGCTTTGTCACGATTACGCTCAAAAATAGGCAGAATTGCAGCCAAATAACCGTTACCCACCGCCTGAATATAGTTGAAACAGGTGTCAAAGTCCCATTGATTCAGATCATCAAAAAATAAACCACCCACGCCACGCTGTTCATCACGGTGCTTTAAATAAAAATAGTCATCACACCATTGTTTATGTTCTGCATAGACTTGATCGCCAAAAGGCGCACATAAGTCATGTGCTGTTTGGTGCCATGCCAACACATCTTCATCATTTGGATAAAATGGTGTCAGGTCAAAACCACCACCAAACCACCAAATTGGCGGTTGTCCTTCAGGTTCAGCGACAAATAAACGCACATTGGCGTGCGAGGTGGGTACATGCGGGTTTTTCGGGTGAATTACCAATGATACACCCATCGCTTGCGCAGGTACGCCTGCAATATTGGGATGACGCTCAGTTGCAGAAGCAGGCAGTTTGGAAATATTGATATGCGAAAACATCACCCCGCCTTTTTCAATGACTGTACCGTTTTGTAAGACACGGGAACGACCACCGCCACCTTCAGGACGTTGCCAGTCATCAATTTCAAACTGTGCGCTTCCGCCACCTGCCTGTTCTTGTTGTTCTAAAGCCGCACAAATTCGCGCCTGCAAATCGAGAAGAAATTCACGTACACGTTGAATATCCGCGTGAGTAGGATGCGACATGGCCACCTCAGCATAAAAATAAAATGGCTTACATCAAAACATAAAACTGTCTAAAAATTAAGGGGTTTATCCAGTTTGCTGCAAATAGCTCAGGCAGTTGAACAAGGTAATGTGTATTTCAGCGTGTATTCCGAGCAAAACACTTGGTTGATTTCCCTGCACAAGCTCAGCACAATAGTTTTTACAATCTAAATTTTTAGTCAGCAGCGATTAACTGAATGGGGCAGAGTGGATGACACAGCAGGCAAATTCTTTAATTCAAAAATACAATGTGCCTGGACCACGTTATACCAGTTATCCAACCGTACCTTATTGGGATGATGCCACCTTTTCAGCCGAGGCATGGCAGCAAACCCTGAAGCGTTCTTTTGATGAATCCAATGCCAGTGAAGGCATCAGTTTGTATATTCATCTGCCATTTTGCGAAAGCCTATGCACATTTTGTGGTTGTCATAAACGTGTTACCAAACGCCATGAAGTTGAACAGCCATACATTCAGGCATTATTAAAAGAGTGGGACTTATATTGTCAGTTGCTGGAAACCACACCAATTATTAAAGAAATTCATTTGGGTGGCGGCACACCAACTTTCTTTTCTGTCGAACATTTGACGCAGCTCATTCAAGGCATTCTGGCAAAAGCCAAAGTGGCAGAACAGCACGAATTTAGTTTTGAAGGTCATCCCAATAACACCACCCGTGAACATTTACAGGCTTTATATGACTTGGGTTTTCGTCGGGTCAGTTATGGCGTGCAGGATTATAATCAAAAAGTGCAGCGCGCCATTCATCGGATTCAGCCTTTTGAGCATGTGCAACGTGTGACCGAGTGGGCGCGTGAAATTGGTTATGTTTCTATTTCACATGATCTGGTTTTTGGTTTGCCCTTTCAAAATCTGGAAGATGTACTGAATACCATTGAGCAGACCCAGCGTTTAATGCCAGACCGTTTGGCGTTTTACAGTTATGCGCATGTACCTTGGATTAAAGGCAATGGCCAACGAGGTTTTAAAGACGAAGATGTACCGAAAGATGAATTAAAACGGCAGTGCTATGAAGAGGGTAAAAATCGGCTCCTGGCACATGGTTACCATGAAATTGGCATGGACCACTTTGCTTTAGCCAGTGATGGCATGTACCAGTCGTTTAAAAATGGTACCCTGCATCGTAATTTTATGGGGTATACCGCGTCTAAAACACAGCTCATGATTGGCTTGGGCGTTTCATCTATTAGCGATAGTTGGTATAGCTTTGCGCAAAATGAAAAAAGCATTGAAGATTATTATGCACGTTTAGCCTGCAATGAAATTCCTGTGTTTAAAGGGCATGTGCTGAATCGGGAAGATTTAGTGATACGTCAGCATATTTTAAATTTAATGTGCGGCTTCGAAACGTCGTGGGCCAGTCCAGAATTGGCATTTCCTGAAATTGAGCAAGTGCTGCAACAGTTACAAGAAATGCAGGAAGATGAATTGCTGCGCATTCAAGATCAACACATTCAAATTTTGGAAAAAGGTAAACCTTTTGTGCGCAATATTTGCATGGCCTTTGATTTGCGTTTAAAACGCCGCATGCCGAATAACCGTATTTTTTCAATGACGATTTAAGCGGATTGAGTCAGCATTGTGCAATCTGCCACACAAAAGGTGACTCAGAAGTCACCTTTATCATACATGTGCGCCATGCGTTCATGTTTGGTTTGCAAATACTCTTCATTAAACGGATTTAGACCCACAGTTAACGGTACACGCTCTACTACTGTAATTCCTTGCTCCTGAAATGCTTGTATTTTCAAAGGGTTATTGGTAATTAATCGCACCGCTTTAACCTGCAAATGATCCAGCATAATGCTGCACATATCATAGCGACGTGCATCGGCAGGTAAATTCAGCATCAAATTGGCATCCACCGTGTCATGTCCTTGATCTTGCAGGGCATAAGCACGAATTTTATTGGTCAAACCAATTCCGCGACCTTCTTGGCGTAAATATAAAATCACCCCTTGTCCTGCGTCATTAATCAGGCGCTGAGTGGCTTGAAGCTGTGGGCCACAGTCGCATTTTAAAGACGCGAAAGCATCGCCAGTTAAACATTCTGAGTGAATTCGCACCAGAACAGGCTCGGTTGGCGCAGTGTCCAAACCTTTGGATAATGCCACGTGTTCTTCGCCAGTTTCAGGATCTTGGAATACCGTAATGTTGAATTCACCAAATGCGGTCGGTAATCGTGAGGTTGCGACAAACTTAATCGGCACTGTTTAACTCGTAAAATAGTCGATAAATTGTTTAAAGTATAGCGTAATGCTCACACATTAGTAGAATAGCGAACATGAATTTATACAGAAGATTTTCTTTTTTGTATAAAGCACACGATAATGGTTGATAAATAGTTAGATTATTCAGGATAATCTACCCACCCAACGTGTGCCCAACTGAAATCATTGCTCAAAACTACACCGCTAGAAATGTGGCTGATTGAAGGTAATACCATTCGGTTATATGATCGAGTAATTCCCATTGACCTCGCTTAGGATTTGCCAGGCTTTAGAAGGCTTTGCCACATATGCTGTATACAGAAATTCCAACTCAACGCCCTGTAACACCATTGCTCGATGCGATTGACCATCCGCAGCAATTACGTTTACTCGCGCAAAGCCAGCTTCCACAAGTGGCGGATGAGTTACGTCAATTCATTTTGTATGCCGCAGGTCAAAGTGGAGGACACTTTGGCGCAAACTTAGGCGTGATCGAACTGACCGTTGCGCTGCATTATTGCTTTAATACCCCACACGACCGCTTAATTTGGGATGTCGGCCATCAGGCTTATCCGCATAAAGCCCTGACAGGGCGCCGCGAGCAGCTTACCACCATTCGTGCCAAAGATGGCTTGGCTGCATTTCCTGCACGCGAAGAATCTATATTCGATACCTTTGGTGTTGGTCATTCCTCAACGGCTATTTCAGCAGGCTTGGGGATGGCTTTGGCACGACGTTATCAGCAAAACCCATGTGAAGTTGTTGCCATTATTGGCGATGGCGCTATGACAGCAGGGATGGCTTTTGAAGCCATGAATGATGCCGTTGCGCATCAAGCCGACATGATGGTGGTGCTGAATGACAATGATATGTCTATTTCATGCAGCACAGGCGGCTTTGCCAAACACCTTGCAGCGATTTGGGAACGTGGTGAATCCGTTCATGTGAGTGAAACAGGTGAAGCCTACGTGCAGCCACATCCGAAGTGGACGTACAACTCACGTTTACATTGCGCTGCTACCGAAGCTGCAGACAACTTATTTAAAGCGATTGGTTTTGATTATTTCGGCCCTTTTGATGGGCATGACGTTGAACAATTGGCGCAAGTATTTAATGCCCTGAAAAAACGTAAAGGCCCACGTTTAATTCACGTTTATACCAAAAAAGGCAAAGGCTTTGCTCCTGCAGAAGCCGATCAAATTAAATATCACGCGATTACTAAAATCCATGCCAAAACTGCGCCTGTTGCAGCACCAAAATATTCCGATGTGTTTGGACAGTGGTTATGCGATCAGGCCGAACAGGATTCACGTTTATTGGCCATTACGCCAGCCATGTGTGAAGGTTCGGGTATGGTGCAGTTTGCCAAACAATTTCCTGAACGTTTTTTTGATGTTGCCATTGCCGAACAGCATGCAGTGACTTTGGCCGCAGGCATGGCCTGTGAAGGCTTAAAGCCTGTGGTCGCAATTTATTCGACCTTCTTACAGCGTGGTTATGATCAACTCATTCATGATGTGGCCTTACAAAATTTAGATGTCACTTTTGGTATTGACCGTGCAGGTTTGGTCGGTGAAGACGGTCCAACCCATGCGGGGGCATACGATTATGCCTATATGCGTACCGTACCGAACATCGTCATTATGGCGCCAAAAGACGAAAATGAATGTCGTCAGATGCTGCATACAGCCTATTTGTACAACGGTCCTGCAGCAGTGCGTTACCCACGTGGACATGGTTTGGGGGTCGAAATTCAGCAGAAAATGACCGCAATACCATTAGGGCAAGCGGAAATTGTGGCACAGTTCAATCCACAATATGATGACTACATTTCAGTGCTGGCTTTTGGTAGCCGTGTGCAAGCGGCTGTTGACGCAGCCGAAGCCTTTGCTCAACAGCATGAGGTGGCAGTTCGTGTGGTGAACATGCGTTTTGTGAAGCCGTTGGATGAAAAACTGCTGTCTGATATTGCTGAAAGTACCGCTTTATTCGTGACCGTAGAAGAACATGCGATTATGGGTGGTGCAGGCAGCGCAGTAAGTGAATACTTGGCCAAAGCACAGATTGTCAAACCGATCATTCATTTAGGTTTAGAAGATAGCTTTATGCAACAAGCGACGCATGCTCAAATGTTGCAGCAAGCAGGTCTAGATGCCCAAGGCATTGAAAAATCGATGCAAAAAACTTGGCAGCACGTGCAGCAGTCTGTACTGAATTAAATTTAGCAACACTTCTTCCCCAAAAGCCTCAATATTTGTTAAAATGTTGGAGCTTTCATGCATTATTCTTTATCAATCTCTTCAAATTTGTAGTGGGTGTTCAATGGAACCTATGGTGGTGATGGCTGCGCGTGCGGCTCAAACAGTTGGTCAAGAGCTTTTAAAAGCACATCAGAATCGTCATAAACTCGATCTACAAGTCGAAGAAAAAGGGATTGATGGTCCTGTAACGCGTGTAGACCGTTACCTTGAGCAATTGACCATTGATACTTTGCGTAAAAGTTATAAAAATCACAGCTTCCTGGGTGAAGAGTTTGGCATGCAGGAAGGCAAAGGCCATGATGCCGACTGGTGCTGGGTAATTGATCCTTTAGATGGCACTTTAAACTTTGTTCACGGTTTCCCTCATTTCTGTATTTCTATTGCGGTACAACACAAAGGTGTAACGCAGCACGGTGTAATTTACGACCCTGTAAAAGATGAATTGTTCTCTGCGAGCCGTGGCCGTGGTGCGATGATGAATCAGCGTCGTATTCGTGTAAATGTAAAAGACAGCCTAGAAAACACCTTCTTAGCCGTTGGGCATGCTTATCGTGCCAAGCGTGATGGTGAAATCATCTCTTATGCCAAAAACCATTTTGAAAGTTTATTGAATGTAACCGAAGCTGGCGCACAATACCGCCGTGCAGGTTCTGCTGCTTTAGACTTGGCTTATGTGGCTGCAGGCCGTTTAGATGGTTATTTTGAACTTGGCTTAAAACCGTGGGATATTGCTGCTGGTGAGCTGATTGTGAAAGAAGCAGGTGGTACGGTGGTCGATGCACGTGGTGGCAGCGACTCTATGGAAAATGGTCAAGTTTTGGCATGTTCAATGAAAATGTTAAAACCACTTATGAAAGCCGTTGTTCCTGCTTGGGGTGAAGCAGCAAAATAATCAGCTGATTGCATTTATACATCAACAAGACATTTAGCAAAGCTCTCAATCCTGAGGGCTTTTCTTTTACCTAGCGGTTCTTGGTGCTGGTTTTCAATCTGTTGTTATCGTCTTTATACTGACTATAAAAGGCAGAATCTATCACGGTTTACACAAAAAACTGCAAAAGTCGATTAAATAAGGTGACTTTTAAAATAATCCTGCTATAATCTGGGCACGCACTTAATTTCTGTTCATTACCTGAACATTTCTCTTCTAATCATTGTGTATGCGCGTGCGGTCCAAAGAGAGGACGATATCTCGCGCCCCAATCGCTAAAGCGATTCCTTCAGGTTAAGCCGTAATCATGCGTGCGTTATATCACATCGTCGTTACTCGGATCGCCGCTGAATCTTAAATTGTCAGCGATAATTGCTGTACCGCTTTTTGCCGATGTCCATCTGACTTTATTTTAATGGAGCACCCATTTTTAGGGTGAAAATCTCTATGAGCAAAACTTTTGCTGATTTTTCTTTACACGAATCTTTACAACAAGCTTTAGAAGGCTTGAACTTTACTACGCCGACTCCTGTTCAAGAACAATCGATTCCAGCGGCACTTGAAGGTAAAGACTTATTGGTGTCTAGCCAAACAGGTTCTGGTAAAACTGCTGCATTCTTACTCCCAACTTTAAACGCGCTTGCTAATCAAGATACTTTCGTTCCTTTTAAAGACCGTATGAAAGCCATTACTCAGCCATCTATTTTGGTACTTTGCCCAACACGTGAGTTGGCGCAACAAGTCAGCCAAGATGCGATTGCATTTGTACGTCACATGAAAGGTGTACGTATTGCAGCAATCATGGGTGGTATGCCTTTTGGTAAGCAAATCCAACAATTAAAAGGTGCACAAGTAGTTGTAGCGACTCCAGGTCGTTTACTTGACTTGGTGAACCGTCGTCAAATTAAGCTCGATAAAGTTGATGCTCTAATTGTAGACGAAGCTGACCGTATGCTTGACTTAGGTTTCTCTGAAGACCTAGAAGCCATTAGTGACTTGGCTGCTAACCGTAAACAAACACTAATGTTCTCTGCTACTTTTGCAAGCCGTATTATCACACTTGCAGAACGTATGATGAATGAACCTGTGCGTATTGCAATTGAAACAGGTCATTCAACCAACATGGACATCACCCAGACTTTACACTGGACAGATGGCTTTGAGCACAAGAAAAAATTATTGTCACACTGGTTATCTGATGAAGGTGTAGATCAAGCGGTTGTATTCGCATCGACTCAAGAAGATACCGACATGCTGGCTGAAGAATTGGCTGAAGCAGGTCACTCGGTGGTTGCGCTACACGGTGCAATGCCACAGACCGTACGTAACCGTCGTTTACGTAGCATTCGTGAAGGTCGTGCAAAAATTTTGGTTGCAACTGACGTAGCAGCACGTGGTTTAGACGTACCAACGATTTCTCACGTGATCAACTTTGGTTTACCAATGAAAAATGAAGACTATGTACACCGTATTGGTCGTACAGGTCGTGCGGGTCGTACCGGTAATGCGATTACTTTGGCAACTTACCGTGAGCGTGGCAAAATCCGTGCGTTGGAAGATTTCTTGGATGCACGTTTAAGCGTTTCTGAAATTGAAGGCTTAGAGCCATCTCCACCACCAGCACGTTCTGGCCGTGACGGTGGTCGTGGTCGTCGTGATGGCGGTCGCGGTGGTCGTGGCGGTTTTGGTGGCGGTCGTCGTTTTGAAGGCGAAAGCAACTTTAAACGTCGTGAAGGTGGTGATGATCGTCCACGTCGTAGCTTCGATGACAAACCACGTGGTGAACGCCCTGCATTTGGTGAAGATCGCCCACGTCGTGAGTTCAACTCAGATCGTCCACGCCGTGAAGGTGGTTTTGGTGACCGTCCACAACGTTCATTTGAAGACCGTCCACGCCGTGAATTTAATTCAGACCGTCCACGCCGTGAAGGTGGTTTCGGTGACCGTCCACAACGTTCATTTGAAGATCGTCCGCGTCGTGAATTTAATTCAGACCGTCCACGTCGCGAAGGTGGTTTCAACGATAAACCACGCTTTGATGCGACTGATGACAACCGTGGCAACCGCGTAGACTATAAACCACGTCGC
>DBIN01000017.1 GCA_002296655.1 Acinetobacter sp. UBA801 | reverse complement strand
TCAAACAAGTGGGACCACCTCTGATCGGTCATGCATACAACATCAGAAAAAACTGCAAAACAGAAAATGATATTAGCTAAGGCAGTTTTAGCTGCTGCTGAACGACTTGGTCTTGCACAGGATCAACTAGCCTTAATACTCAGTATAGATTCGGTGAAAACTTTAACCTTTCTTGAATTAGATCCCACTTCAAAACAGGGAGAAATCGCCCTCACTTTAATCCGTATTACCACATCATTAGATGCTCTTACAGGTGGGGATACAGCTTGGATGCAGCATTTTATGAAATCACCCAATAAATTGATGAATGGCATTCCAATAGAACAGATTCAGAACCCTCAGGGATTGGCCTCTGTTTTACAATTGGTGGAAGGTCTTCGGGCTAAACTTTAAGATAAGCAAAGTATTAGGCTATACACAGAAAAGTCTTTCAGAAAAGACTAAAGTGACCCGAATCCTGCTTAAGCCGATGATTCCTTAATTTGAATTGTTGGCTTATTTCGATGGGTTAATTGATATGCACATAGTGAGGCGTAAATTCCACTCAGAAATCCATGAAGACTACGTGCTTTACTCGTCACTAAATTGTATTGCCCCTTCAATAAGCTGAATAATGTTTCTATTTTATTGCGTTGTCTTAGGTGATATTCATCTGATGCACAGAGTTGAATAGCCTGCATATTCTTCCGATGATAAGTAATTAAATCAATACCTTGATCTTTCAATCTAATTTTTAATTCTTGGCTGATGTAGCCCCGATCCCCGTAAAGTTTTGCTTCTATACCAGCAACCAATTGCTCAACCATTTTTATGTCAGCAACATGTCCATTCGATAAAGCAGAACAGGCAATTTCACCAAATTGATTCATTGCAATATGTAATTTACAGCCATAAAACCAGCCCATTGAGCTTCTACCACGTGATGCAATTTGGATTAATGATTTATGACGCTGAATACGTTGATTTTTACAAACTGGCAGAGTTGTTGAATCAATCCATAAATATTGTGTACCTTGGCCTTTCATCAGTGCCACATGTAAAGCGTGTAGAGCTAATTCATGCATATTGATCAGATGAATCATCCTTTGATAGCAAGGCAAGTACTTAAATAAATGGCTTTTATCTTCTTTTAACCAGCTGAAAAAGGCTTTGAAATTATTGAAATGAGAGCATTTGTACCAAATGGCAATAAAGCAGATTTCTGAAATTGTAAGTTGAGCAGTTCTGATTCTTAAGGAACCACGGTTTTGTTTGAGAAACTCCCAATAAGTTGATTCAAATTTAAGAAAAAAATCATCAATTACGCAGAATAATTCGGTACTATTGAACATCAGGACGAGAGTTGTGAGTTTGGTGTGGTAACTCAACTGATGGCTCTAGTCCTCTTATTTTTCAAGTCAATTTCTTATCCGCGATTCGGGTTAAAGTGAATAAAACAACAATTTCAGAGATAGAGAATGGCCATTTTACAGGTTCATTTGACATATTTGAACGTGTGCTTGATGGCATGGGTTTACAATTCGAAGTGAATAAAAAAAGTTTAACTTGCCCCAATGGGATGAAATTGAAGAAATATTTGCGGAATATGATGAATAAATTAGATTAGATTTATGTTCACATTTGATATTACACCTAATAATGTAGGCATAGTTCCACTGGTCAGCGCTCTCCATTAGATTATGAAGAGGCCCATCAAAAGATTAATACCAGTCAGTTAAGGAAATTTGGATGAAAAACAAATCTAAATTTCCTTATATTTGAATTTAAATTGATCTAAATTTATGTCTTAATTGAGCATAATTTTAGTTTTTCAATTCTTAACTGACCGGCATTATGGTAGGTATCGGGCTTTCATCATTCAATTTAGGAAGCGAGCAAATTGCGCAAGACATAGTGCAAGATACCACCGGCCTTAAAGTACTCCACCTCATTCAAGGTATCAATACGACACAACACTTGAAAATGGCTACACGTACCATCGGTATGTTGCACATCTACTTTCAGCATTTGATGCGGATGAATATCATCAGACAAGCCTAAAATTGACAGTGTTTCATGGCCCGTTAGGTTCAAGATCTGCCGGTTTTGAC
Source organism: Acinetobacter sp. UBA801 (assembly GCA_002296655.1). Taxonomy (GTDB): domain Bacteria; phylum Pseudomonadota; class Gammaproteobacteria; order Pseudomonadales; family Moraxellaceae; genus Acinetobacter. Next base: position 70,742 of record DBIN01000017.1, on the reverse strand, counting down.
CCTCTACAAACTGTAAAGGTAACACCCCCATGCCAACCAGATTGGAACGGTGAATCCGCTCAAAACTTTCAGCAATCACCGCTTTCACCCCCAACAGGTTGGTGCCTTTGGCCGCCCAGTCACGTGAAGAACCGGTACCATATTCTTTCCCAGCAATCATTACGAGTGGGGTTTGTTCTGCCTGATAGCGCATTGCCGCATCATAAATCGAGAGTTTTTCTGCACTTGGAATATGCAGGGTATTGCCACCCTCCTCGCCACCCAGCATTTCGTTTTTGATTCGGATATTGGCAAAGGTACCTCGCATCATCACTTCATGGTTGCCACGGCGGGAACCATAAGAGTTAAAGTCTTTTACATCAACCCCCTGTTGCTGCAAATATCGGCCGGCCGGACTATCTTTTTTGATATTACCCGCCGGGGAAATATGGTCCGTCGTGACTGAATCGCCTAATATAGCCAAAATCCGTGCCTGTTTGATCGGCTGAATTGGTCGCACTGGCTGATCAATTTCTGCAAAAAAGGGAGGATGCCGGATATAGGTTGATTGTTCATCCCAAGCATAGGTTTGACTTTGTGGAATCTGGATCGCTTTCCACTTGGCATCGCCTTCAAACACTTCCGCATATTCTTTCTGGAACATCTTGGTATTCACATACTGCAGTGCGGCATCAATTTCCGTTTGTGTCGGCCAGATATCTTTTAAATAAACTGCTTGGCCATCAAAGCCTTCACCTATCGGCTCAGCAGTGAGATCAGTTCGAATATTCCCGACCAGGCCATAGGCAACTACTAAGGGTGGCGAGGCGAGCCAGTTGGTTTTCACCAAAGGATGCACCCGTCCTTCAAAGTTACGGTTTCCGGAAAGCACTGAGGCTACATTCAAATCAAAACATTGCACAGCTTCTTCAATCACTTCAGGTAAAGGTCCCGAATTACCAATACAGGTAGTGCAACCATAACCCACCAGGTTATAACCCAGTTGATTCAAATAAGGCGTCAACCCTGCTGCATCAAGATAATCGCTGACCACTTTGGAACCTGGAGCCAGTGAACTTTTCACCCAAGGTTTTCGCTGCAAACCTTTTTCGATTGCTTTTTTGGCCAATAGGCCTGCTGCCAACATGACACTGGGATTCGAGGTATTGGTACAGGAGGTAATGGCTGAAATCACTACATCACCATGCTGCAACGGATATTTTTCACCATCAATCATACAAAAAGCATTTTCATGTGGCAGGTTGGCCTGTTTCGCTTCAACAGCCGTACCTCCCCCTCCTTCATTTTCCAGACGCTCTTTTTCTTCTTTGACTGGTTTCAAGGTCAGATCCATGAAGGCATGAAAGGTTTTTGGCACTTGCGACAATAGCACACGATCCTGCGGGCGTTTCGGACCCGCCAGACTGGCTTCTACTGTCGACATATCTAAAGCCAGAGTGTCAGTAAAGACGGGTTCATCCCCCGGATTACGCCATAATCCTTGCAACTTGCTATAGGCCTCTACCAAGGCAATTCTTTCCGGCTGACGTCCGGTTAAACGTAAATAGGAAAGCGTTACCTCATCAACCGGGAAAAAGCCACAGGTAGCGCCATATTCGGGTGCCATATTGGCAATAGTGGCACGGTCAGCCAAGGGTAAATCGGCCAGACCATCGCCATAAAATTCGACAAATTTTCCAACTACGCCTTTTTGGCGCAGCATCTGGGTAATGGTCAGCACCAGATCAGTTGCTGTAATACCTTCTTTGAGTTTACCTATGAGCTTAAAGCCGATCACTTCTGGAATCAGCATGGAGATCGGTTGGCCCAGCATGGCCGCTTCCGCTTCGATGCCGCCCACTCCCCAACCTAACACGCCTAAGCCATTGATCATGGTGGTATGTGAATCGGTACCGACTAAGGTATCAGGAAAGGCAAAGCGCTGCCCATCGACCTCATTGCTCCAAACTACTTGTGCCAGATGTTCCAGATTAACCTGATGGCAAATCCCGGTTCCTGGCGGCACCACGCGAAACTGATTGAGCGCAGCCTGCCCCCAACGTAGAAATTGGTAGCGCTCGCCATTGCGTTGCATCTCAATTGCGACATTCTGCTCAAAAGCTTGCGGACTGGCAAAGTAATCGACCATCACCGAGTGATCGATGACCAAATCCACCGGTGACAACGGATTAATTTTTTCCGGATCACCGCCGGCTTTGGCCACCGCTGCACGCATCGCAGCAAGATCAACCACTGCGGGAACACCGGTAAAATCCTGCATCAGCACCCGTGCCGGACGATACTGGATTTCCTGTTCTGAGGTTTGGTTGTTTAACCACCCTGCCAGCGCATGAATATGCTCGGTTTTCACCGTGAGCTGATCTTCAAAACGTAGTAAATTTTCCAGCAAGACTTTTAAAGATTTTGGCAGCCGGGACAGGTCGCCCAACTGCACTTGCAATTTGGATAAGTTGAAAATCTGATAGTGTTCTGAACCGACGGTCAATGTTTCTAAGGTATTAAAACTATTGATATCACTATACTTGGCCATCTAGTTTCCCTCCGGCTTAAGATGTTATTTTTATGATCACAGTCAACCACTTCTTTACTTACTGTATACCAACTGCGCGGTGGGTTTGTTATTATTTATTATCGGATTGCGCTAGGCAGTTAAATGCAGGGCTGCGAGGGAATTTTGCCAGAGAGTTGCCGACAGTTCAGATCCGGCATCGACAATCTTTCTGCCAATTCCGTAAGGAGATAAGTTAAATTGAACCGCGTATTTTAACTGTATTTTCAGAATTATTTCAGATCACTACGTAGCTAGGGCTGTTTTACAGATCGAAATAATAAAATCATAAATGCTTTTCAAAAAAAGAAACTAATATGTTTCTTATAGAACCTAAAAGAAATAAATGTGTCCACAATGAATGAATCTTTACTTCAGCAAATCAAAAAAAGACGAACCCTATTGGGCTTAAAGCAAGTTGATATGCAATCCCGTACAGGCATTTCAAGACAGCAGTACCAAAAACTGGAAAGTCAGGGCAATCCACGATTAGAGACCTTAGAAATTATCGCGGCAGGATTAAATGCTCAACTGATGCTCATTCCAGATGATAAAGTTCATTTAATCAGACAATTATTGAAAGATGAAATTAAAATCACGATCGAAGATCAGGATGACTTAATGACCAACCCATGGAAGGGTCTTCTCGGAGATGAGGAATCATGAATCCTCTTAACGAGGTATTTTACCGGGTACTGACCATTATTAAAAAATTTATGCTTCATCCATAATCCATTCTTTAAAAAGAGCATCCTCGATTTCATAAGTACCATTTTCTGGTTTAAAAATAATTTGTTTTTTTGATAAAGAACGTAGGGCCGATTGAATACTTGATACCGCAATGTTATCTACACCAATGGAATCAGCCAGATGTTGTCTAAATTGACTACTATAAAGTTCAACTTGTGATTCCGCTATGGCTTTTAAAATTAGCTGTTCTAATAACTTAAACTCTCCCCATAATCCCGAAAAGTCACGATGCCCCATTGTATCGGCTATAAGCTGTTCCTTGGCAAAATCTATAGCCAGCATTGGGTTTAAGGCTAAACGCTCCACTAATGATCTTGCTAGTTGAGGACTTTGCTTCATATCTAAAAAAGCGTGCCATAAAATTTCTTTATTCAAACTACGTCCTGTTGTCTGATTAAATACATCTGCCAGATAATCTGTAAATGCTTTTGTTAGATTTGGAAAAGGTAAATTCTGTCCATAATGAAAAAATGGAGCACTACTCACAGAAAACATTTGTCTCAGGCCTTCTCGACTTGAACCAGTAAAAATCACCTTTATTGTTTCTTTATGCATATCTAAAGCGGTACGTAAACTGGCAATCGTGGTTTTATATTTTGAACTAGCTAAAGCCTGAATCTCATCAAGTAACAGTAAAATAGGTTTCCCCTGCTGAGCCAGTTTAGTAATGCTAGACAAAATACTGGAATTCACTTGTCCTTGTAGAAGTGTCACTTCAGCTTTTACCCCTGCCACCTCTGTACTTAAAGAATCAATATTTTTAATCCAATGTGTGGCTTTCCCCATTAAGCCATTTTGTTTTGAAAACTCATCAAGAGCTTTTACAAACTGCCCTTCACTATGCAGGCCTGCATCTAAAAAACTGAAATAAAAAACGCGCCATCCAAGCTGTTCTGCTAGGGGCGTAATATCTTTTCGTAAAAATTCAGTTTTTCCCATCCGGCGTGGGGCAAAAAAAGTCAGAGAACTAGCTAGTCCAGTCTCAAACATGCCTAAAATTTGTTTCGCCAGTTCGGTACGTGGAAAGTGCCAAGGGTCATTGGAGATGGTCATCATTTTAATTACTCGGCAATGATTTATTTATTACCATAGATTGTATTAGATTCCATTAGATTGTAAATGTCTAATTAGATTTCTTTAATCTAATAGGATCTAATCAGGCCAATAAAGCACCTTCTTACCGATCAACTGGTTTATTTTATAACTCCATTATTTTGTGGTTTAATAGACATATATGGACATAAGACCCAATATTATGGATTTAAAATTCAGAAAACCTGAAGAAGTTGTTGGATTATTATGTGAGAGGCTTCGTAAAGAACGACTTTATCTGGAAATGACTCAGGCAGATGTTGCTGCACGTGCTGGTATTGGTGTGAATACAGTATCCAATCTGGAAGCAGGTCGAAATGTTTCATTTGAAAATTTAGTACGCGTTGCCATGGTCCTAGGCCGATTACAAGAATTAGAGGAACTCTTCAAACCTCATTTAAACAGTGTAGATGATATTCTTCGCTATGAGAGCAATACGGCTCGCCAACGTATCAAAAGGAAATAAATCCATGCTCAAAAAACTTAATGTTTACTACAATGGATGGGGTGAATATTGGCTTTAGGGTACACTGGTCTCCTCAACAGCAATCACAGGTCGACCATTAATTGCCTTTGAATACAGTGCTGAAGCGATCCGTAAAGGTTTAGAGCTTTCCTCTTACCTACTTCCATTAAAAGGTGACCCATTAAGAAAAAACTTTCCTACACAGCAAATGGGATTACCAAGTCATATATATGATGCATCACCCGATGGCTGGGTGTGCTCCAGAATTTTGGTGGCTATTCAGTCCATCATTACTTACATTCCAACTCTCTAGTTTTCCAACTAGCCCAGGTTATAATAATGGCCACCCAAAATACGATTGATCTATTATGAACACCTCCAATGACCCTTTACACGGCAAAAAACTTGCTGACATTTTGGATGAATTATTGGATTACTACGGTGGCTTTGAAGGTTTAAGTCGTAAAATTGAAATTAGATGTTTTTGCATAGACCCAAGTGTTAAATCATCATTGCGATTCTTGCGTACCACACCATGGGCACGTGAAAAAGTAGAAAGCTTATATTTGTACGTCTTACGCCAAAAGGCAAAACAGAAACGTAGCCCCAGGCAACACCCCTCTCATTATAAAATTATACCAGTCAGTAAAACACCTTTAGATTAAGCATGTGTATGTTGGTTATTATTGTTGATTATCACAATAAATTAGTGACCAAAAATCAAAGTACCCCACCCTACCTTAAATTACACCACACAAAATAAAAACTCTATATAACTGTTATATATAGAGTTTATTAAAATACCAATTATGTTATTTAGTGTATTTTATGTCGGTGACTCTTGCCAAGGTTGGGGTCGCGAGTTCGAGTCTCGTTTCCCGCTCCAGAATTTTAAAAGCCTCAGTTGAATGACTGGGGCTTTTTTTTATTAAAAAAAATCACCTCTCCTTCACCAACATTACGCGATAGGGTGAAAATATGTTGATTACAGAGTCTGGCGGCATGGCCTACTGACATAGATGTTCCAAGCCCAAGCTTCGCTTTATTCCAGAACCAAACCTCAGTATGTCTACATCACCACAGCATGCATTTCCCACACATATTGACTGCGCATCAATTGCTTTAATTGTTTAAGGTCTTGATATTTTTCCAGTATCTCTTGTGCTCGAGCTAATTTTTGTTGGGCATGCCGATAGTCTTGCTCATATTTTCGATACAAATCTTGCACTTTAATTTTACGGTTAGAATATAAAAACAGCCCCCAATCAAAAGAGTAAATAATGTCATCTACTTGCATTTGCAAAGTTTCTAACTGTTCTTCTAAAAGCAGGTTATACGCTTTTAATTGTTGATTGGCGAAAGATAGATTGTGCTGCTGACCCAACTGAATTTGCAAATTTAGCAAGCTCAATAAATCATTGGCTTCATAAGCTTGATTGGCTTGCTGCATCAATGCGGTTTTTTCTTGTTTTTTCTGCTCATCTTGCTCACGATCTGGGTGAATCCACGCTGTAATTTTCAAGTAAATCGTTTTGATGGACTGATTTGCCAGTTTCTTTGCTTCTTCACGCTGTTGCTGTTTTTTTGCTGCTTTGGCTTTTTCACGGGCAATTTGCTGTTCGGCAAAAGCTTTTTGAGCACCACTCAACTGACTTAAAAAATCTAGCTCCTCTTGATCTTGCATTTTTTGTTCAAATTTTTCTATAAAATCATCTAAATCTAATGGGTCATGCTGAAAATCAAAAAAATCTAGATCTAGGTCATATTCTTCACAGAGAAAATGTTTCAAACTGTCCAACTTGAGCTGTGCTAGTCGTTCTTGTTCAGAAGCATCATCTTCAAAACCACCTTGCTCAAAGTTTTCTTCTGCGGACTCAGCCTCAGTTTTAGCCTCAAACATCTCATCTAGATCATCTAAGTCTGGCCGCTCAAAATCATAGCCATAATGATTCAGCAATTCTGTTAAAAACTGAACTTGTTCGGCAGACATCTGCTGCGAATCCAAAAGTTGTAAACTGAGTTGCTCAATTTTTTGATCCAGCTTAGTTTGCTGGGCTGCCGTCATTTTTTGCTGTTTTTGCTGAAGCAATTGTTGAATTTGCTGAAATATAACTTCACGCAATTGCGCATAAGTCGGTAAAATTTCACGGCTGGCACGTGCCTGAATATCGGCTTGTGCGGTCTGCCATTCATTCAAACGTAGCTGTTCCTGCTCAATTTTTTGGCATAATTTCTGAAATTTTTTCTGTGGCGCAGAAAGTTTCTGCTCTGGCTCTAAAGTACTTTTCTGTAATTTCATCTTCAATCATATCGAACACATAAGTCTGAGCCGTATTTTAACCAACTTCACTCAATAAAAAACACCCTTGCCATCACAACACCTTTTCTCATCCATGGTCTTTGATCTGAAACATCTTCAAGCAATTGATCTTCTATTCTGTACAGCAGATTGCACATAGTTCGATTATCATAGGCAGCAATACGACTTTTCCAAATATTCAGGATAATACATGAGCAAAATCACCTGTTTTAAAGCCTATGACATTCGCGGAAAATTAGGCACAGAACTCAATGAAGAGATTGCCTATAAAATTGGTCGTGCTTACGGACAAATTTACCAACCCAAAACCGTTGCAATTGGCTGCGATATCCGTCTCAGCAGCGAAAGCTTAAAGCAAGCCACCATTCGTGGGTTAAATGATGCAGGGGTCAATGTGCTAGATTTGGGCATGACAGGTACAGAAGAAGTCTATTTCGCAGCTTTCCATTTAGACGTGCAAGGTGGCATTGAAGTGACTGCTAGCCATAACCCCATGGACTACAACGGCATGAAACTGGTACGTGAAAATGCACGTCCGATTAGTGCCGATACAGGTTTAAAAGACATTCAGGCTTTGGCAGAATCAGGCGAATTTACCCCAGTTGAGCACAAAGGTAGCGTTCAAAGCTACAATATTTTGCCTGAATTTATTGAACATTTAATGACTTATATCGAGCCTAGCAAAATTCGCCCAATGAAACTGGTCATGAATGCAGGCAATGGCGCTGCAGGGCATGTGGTCGATGCGATTGAGCAAAAATTCCAATCCCTGAATATCCCCGTAGAATTGGTCAAAATTCACAATGATGCCGATGGTACTTTCCCCAATGGTATCCCGAACCCAATTTTAGTGGAAAACCGTGATAGCACCCGCAATGCCGTACTAGAGCATCAAGCCGACATGGGCATTGCGTGGGATGGTGACTTTGACCGCTGTTTCTTATTCGATGAAAAAGGCCAGTTTATTGAAGGCTATTATATTGTCGGCTTATTGGCACAGGCGTTTTTGCTCAAACAAACAGGCGAAAAAATCGTGCATGACCCGCGCTTGGTCTGGAATACCTTTGATGTGGTCGCGCAATATCAGGGTGAAGCGATTCAATCTAAATCTGGGCATGCCTTTATTAAAGATGTAATGCGTGAACACAATGCTGTTTACGGCGGTGAAATGAGTGCACACCACTATTTTCGTGATTTTGCCTATTGTGACAGCGGCATGATTCCCTGGTTATTGGTGCTTTCTGTGTTGTCTGAAACAGGACAATCGCTATCGAGTCTAGTCGAAGAAATGATTGCCAAGTTCCCATGTTCGGGCGAAATTAACTTTAAAGTGGCTGATACTCAAGCCACCATCCAAAAAATCTTTGAGCATTATGCCAGCCAAAACCCAACGATTGATCAAACCGATGGCGTGAGTCTAGACTTTGGTACATGGCGTTTTAATGTGCGTGCTTCAAATACCGAGCCTTTATTACGCTTAAATATTGAAAGCCGTCGTGATCAAAACCCACGCCCAATGCAGGATTATGTGGATGAGTTGACACAATTGATTCAAGCTTAATCTGAAAATCAAAGCAATATAAAAAAGGGAGTCAAAACTGACTCCCTTTTTTATGCTCTAAACCTTGTGGCTGAGTGTATGGCTAGAATCATTCATCTTGACGATAACCATTCGGATTCTGCTTTTGCCAGTTCCAACTATCAGCCAACATATCTTCTAGGCCATATTGTGGTGTCCAGCCCAGTTCTTGCACGGCGCGGCTATTATCTGCAAAAGAGGTCGCCACATCGCCTTCACGACGTGGTGCAAACTCAAATGGAATCTGCACACCATTGACCTGTTCAAAAGTATTCTTCACTTGCAGCACCGAAATCCCATTGCCTGTACCAATATTCCAAGCACGGCAACCCTGTGCAGTCAAACGGTTATTCAAGGCACATAAATGCGCATTGGCCAAATCGACCACATGAATATAATCTCGCACGCCTGTACCATCTGGCGTAGCATAATCCTGCCCAAAAATTGACAGTTTTTCACGACGTCCCACCGCCACTTGGGTGACATAAGGCATTAAATTATTTGGAATACCTTGTGGGTCTTCGCCAATGCAGCCACTTTTATGCGCCCCCACAGGATTAAAATAACGCAATAGCGCAATCGACCAACGTGCATCGGCAAGGGCTGCTTTTTGTAAAAGCTGTTCCACAATCAGCTTGGTATAGCCATAGTTATTGCTTGGCATACCCGTTGGCATATCTTCATTCAACGGCGAAATATTGGCTTCATCATATACTGTAGCCGATGAACTAAACACCAGTGTAAACACATGCGCGCGTTGCATCGCCTGCATCAAGCTAATTGAACCCGCAATATTGTTATCAAAATAGCTCAGTGGAATTTGTTGGCTTTCTCCCACTGCTTTAAGTCCTGCAAAATGAATCACTGCATCAATTTGATGTTCCTCAAACACAGCATCCAAAGCAGCAGCATCACGGATATCGCCCTGAATAAACTGCAAGGGTTTAGCTGTCAATTGTTGCACCCGCGCCAATGACTCTGCCGAGCTATTGGATAAATTATCTAGCACCACCACGCTGTGCCCTGCATTCAGCAACTCGACACAGGTATGTGAACCGATATAGCCCGCACCGCCTGTGACTAAAATATTAGCCATCTATTTTTCCTAATAAAATTTTTAATAAACCTTGGGTCGATGCATCGAGTGCAGATAAATCCTGTTGCTGCCCATTTAAAATAGGTAATAACTGATTGGCAATTTCCTTGCCTTTTTCTACGCCCCATTGGTCAAAGGGATTGATATTCCACAGCACCGATTGTACAAAGACTTTGTGTTCATACAAAGCAATCAACATGCCCAAGCTATACGGATTGAGTTCTTGCAATAAAATACTGCTACTTGGCTGATTACCACTGTACTGCTTATACGCCGCTAAGCCATCTAATTCCTGCTGATCTAAGGCCTGATTGCCAAAGGCCAAAAGCCGCGACTGTGCCAAGCAGTTGGACAAGGCCAAATGGTGCTGCTCCACCAAAGCCTCAGCATTTTCGACATAAGTAAATTGATTGGCATTATAACGCTGCACAGGGGCAATAAAATCGCAGCTAACCGCATGCGTCCCTTGATGCAACAATTGATAGAACGCATGCTGTGCATTCGGACCAACCTCCCCCCAAACAATCGGGCAAGTATCCAAGCTAACCGCCTCGCCATTACGCTGAATGGATTTACCATTGGACTCCATTTCCAACTGCTGTAAATAAGAGGCAAAGTATTTTAAACGTCCATCATAAGGCAAGACCGCATGAGTCTGAATATTCAGGAAGTTGTTATTCCACACCCCCAGCAAGCCCATCAGCACTGGAATGTTCTGATCAAATGCAGCCGTTTGAAAATGCTGATCAACCGCATGTGCACCCGCTAAAAACTGTTTAAAACCTTCTACACCAATGGTTAAAGCTATCGGTAGACCAATACATGACCACAATGAATAGCGGCCACCGACCCAATCCCAAAGCAAAAGCTGATTTTCAGGACAAATGCCCCAAGCGGTCATTTTATCAGCTTTGGTGGATACCCCAATAAAGTGATGTTTCAGAATTTGCGCATGTGTACCCAAGGCCTTTTCTAGCCATTGTTTCACCGTTTGCGCATTGGATAAGGTATCAATGGTGCCAAAAGACTTGGACGAAATAATAAATAAAGTGGTTTCAGGACGCAGACGATGCAGCAATTCGGATAGCTGGCTGCCATCCATGGTAGACACAAAATGTACATTCAGTGGTTTTTCAGTTGCCACTTTAAAATCAGATAAGGCTTGGGTCACCATCAAGGGGCCTAAATCTGAGCCACCCACACCAATATTAACCACATCCTGAATCACTTCACCCGTGGCACCACGGTATTGGCCTGCATGGATTTTTTCCACCAAGGCATACATACGCTCAAGCTGGGTATGTACTTGCTCAGTCAATGCAGCGTAGGCATCGGGCTGTTCGGAAGCGCTTGCTGCTGTGCTAGTCGCAGGCAAACGCAAAGCCCAATGCATCGCATCGCGCTGTTCGGTATAGTTGATTTTCTCTGAGCCCGTTGCCGTTGAAAATAAACGTCCAATCCACTCAGCAAGCTGACTCTGTTGTGCAAACTGAACCAGGGTCTGCAACACGTTGGCATCAATCCGATGCTTGCTATAATCAAACAGCACACTGTCCAAAGCCACCGAGAAACGCTGAAAACGCTGTGGATCTTGAGCAAACAGCTGATTTAAATGCAGCTGCTGAAACTGTTGTTGCAATTGTTGTAATTGCTGCAAGGCGGTTTGCTGTGGCTGATTATTTGCCTGTGATGTTGTGGTACCCATCATTAGCGACCGACTCCCATATAAGCAAAACCTTGTGCCTTCACAAACTCAGGATCATAAATATTACGACCATCCAAAATCAGCGGATGCTGCATCTGCTGCAACAAAGTTGGATAATCCAAACTCCAATATTGTTTCCACGCGGTCAGCACACATAATGCCGATGCCCCCTCTACCGCTTGATATTGGTCTGCGCATAAAATCAGATCATCGCGCTGACCATACTGTGCCACAATTTCAGGCAAGGCTTGTGGGTCATGCAATTTGACCGTCACACCCTGCGCCCACAACGCAGGTAACATCACATGAATGGGGGAATGTTGCACCCGTGCGGTATTTTCTTTAAAGGCTGCGCCCCAAATGGCCACAGTTTTGCCGTTTAAATCGCCCTGATAATAATTCCATAGCTTTCTAAACAAGAGTTCTTTTTGTTGTTCGTTAATATCCCAAACCTGTGCCAACAGCTGACTTTTTACCCCTGTGGTGGATACGGTACTGGCCAGAGTCTGAATATCATGGCTAAAGTTTTCACCACCAAACCCCGCACCAGGATACATATACGATGCACCAATACGGCTATCTGCCGCCATACCCTGCCGCACATGCTCAATATCAATTCCCAGTTTTTCTGCCACCACCGCCAAGTCATTGATATAACTGATACGGGTTGCCAACATGCCTGAAATACTCAGTTTGGTAAATTCTGCATCCAACACGGGCATAAAGAGATATTGCTGTGCACGTGGAAATAAAGGACGGAGTAATTCTTTGAGTTTGACTTGCGCACGTTCATTTTCACAACCCACCGTGAGTTGCTGTGCGCGGGTCATACTTTGAATGGCATTGCCCTCTTGAATCATGTCGGGTAAATACATCCAGTCATCTTGTGGCAAGATTTTTTGCAGGCGCTGTGTGCCATTTAAGCCCAAAGTCGAGGCATTGATCATCAATTTAGGGTGAATGATCGGACGTTGTTGCAACTGCCCCAAGACTGTCCCAGCATGGGCTTCTTCAGTCGGGTTCAAACTAAGTAGATACACATCCACATCTAAAGGTAATTCAGAAAAATCACAATAGTTTAAAAAGCCTTTGCTGCATTGTTGTTGTAATAACAGGCTCAAGGCTTGGTCTTGAAAGCTGAGATGTTGCTGTTCGAGTGGATGGGCAGCATCCTGAAAGATATCGCACCAATAAACTTGATGCCCACATTCTGCCAAGAGTGCAGACATCACGCCTGCATAGAGGGTTTTTCCAAAGACTGCGACTTTCAAAATGTGTTCCTGTGTATTGGTTGATGCTGTTTATTTCACGTGGGTTCCTCCCTGAGCAAGAGTTTAAGCACTGCTTTAAATTCTTGCGTAAGAAGGGAGGTTAGGAGGGATTTTTATATTTCATCCTTTTCTACATCATATATGAATAACTTTTCAGGTTTTAATCTTCACCTTACGCCATACATGGCTCACCTTTTTCAAAGGGGGAAGTTCGCACAAGCAAGGGGTTTGTTATGAACGTTTCTCCCTGAGCAAGAAAGCAGGCGAGGAGGAATTTTCTACTTTTCCCCTTAATCACCTTTAAGATTCAATCTTTAACTCTTGAATCAAGGCTTTAAAATCATCCCCTAATTTTGGATGATCCACCCCATAATGCAACACTGCTTTTAAGTAACCCAATTTGCTGCCACAGTCAAAAGTCTGACCTTGCATACGGTAAGCTTCCACCACACTATTTTGCTGCAACATGGCAATCGCATCGGTCAATTGAATTTCATTGCCTGCCCCTTTAGGGGTGTTTTCAAGTAAAGTCATAATTTCTGCAGGCAAGACATAACGCCCCACTACCGATAAATTAGAAGGTGCCGTGCCTACTGCAGGCTTTTCTACAATGCCCTGCATCACGGTACTTTCACCTTCTGCGGGTGTAGTCGCAACATCCACAATACCGTATTGATCGACCAGATGATTTGGCACTGCTTCGACCATAATCTGAGCGGCATGGCTCTGCTCAAAACGCTGAATCATGCGTGCCAAGTCATTTTGTGCAGCATCATCTTTAACCAATACATCGGGTAGCAATACCGCAAAGGCTTCATTGCCCACCACAGATTTAGCACATAAAACCGCATGCCCTAAGCCTAAAGGTTGTGGCTGACGTACACTCACCACACTGACATGCGCAGGTAAAATTTCGGTAATGTCTTTGAGCAAATCCAGTTTTTGTTTTTGTGCTAATGTGGTTTCTAACTCAAAGTTACGGTCAAAGTAGTTTTCAATGGAGGCTTTAGAGGAATGGGTCACCAAAATAATTTGCTCAATCCCTGCTGCAACTGCCTCGCGCACTACATATTCAATCGCTGGGCGGTCAACCACGGTGACCATTTCTTTGGGAATGGCTTTACTGGCAGGCAGAAAACGGGTGCCTAAACCTGCAACGGGTAAAATCGCTTTCTTAATCATATGTCTTAACCTGATCTCGATATTTTAATTTACTTTGACTTCTTTACCACGTTGATAACCATCCACATAGTGTTCAAGCTGTGCCAAAGCCCAGTCAATATCGCTTTGAATTGCTGTTAAGTCATGCATACGCTCAAACACCATCAGCAATTCATCCAACGGATACATTTTTTCATAAGAACGCAAAATCCGGCTGTGTTGTGTCACTTCGGTATTATCGGCATCAATCAACAATTCTTCGTAGAGTTTTTCGCCTGGGCGTAAGCCTGAATATTGAATTTCAATATCCCCTTCCTGACTGCCTGTTTCTCGTACTTTTAAACCACTCAGTGCAATCATTTGACGGGCCAAGTCCTGAATGCGTACAGGTTCCCCCATATCCAGCAGGAATACATCGCCTCCCTGACCCAAAGCACCCGCCTGAATCACCAATTGCGAAGCTTCTGGAATGGTCATAAAGTAACGGGTTACTTCAGGATGGGTCACGGTAATTGGCCCACCTTTGGCAATTTGCTGTTTAAACAACGGCACCACCGAACCCGATGAACCTAAAACATTCCCAAAGCGGACAATGCTAATTTGGGTCTGATCTTGCGCTTCTGCCATCGCCTGACAATACAATTCTGCCATACGTTTAGACGCCCCCATGATATTGGTCGGACGCACGGCTTTATCGGTAGAAATAAGTACAAAGGTTTCTACACCTGTTTTGACCGCTGCATTTAAGCTAAATGACGTCCCAATCGCATTGTTTTTCAGACCTGCCAATGGGTTACATTCTACCAAAGGCACGTGTTTGTAGGCAGCGGCATGGTACACGGTTTGAATCGCATACTGTTCCATCACCCGCTCTAGTTTAGCCTGATCTAGCACTGAACCTAAAATCGGGATAATCGTGACATCGCTATTTAAGCGTAATTCTTTGTCAATGCTATACAACGCAAATTCGGTCAGTTCATAAATCACCAAGGCTTTGGGTTTATTTTTAACAATTTGGCGACACAGTTCAGAACCAATGGAACCACCCGCGCCTGTGACCAAGACCATTTTGTCTTGAATATTTTTAGCCAACAGTTCGGGTACAGGCGGCACAGGGTCACGCCCGAGCAAGTCAATAATATCGACTTCCTGAATATCCGATACGCGAATTTCACCATCGACCAGTTTGGTCAGTCCTGGAATTTCGGTAATTTTAATATGTGCAGGTTCTAAAAATTTGACGATCTCGCTTTTACGCATGCGTCCAACTGAAGGCAGCGCAATCAGAATTTCATCAATATGCTTTTTCGGCATGACTTTTAATGCTGTTTCTGCATCATAGACTTTTAAACGGCCCAACTGTTGCCCAGTGAGGGACGGATCATCATCAATAAACAACACAGGTAAGTGCTCATCTGAACTATATAAAGCCGCCGCAATTTGCTGCCCTGCATTGCCCGCGCCATAAATCGCGATGCGTTTTTTTTGTATATCGGCCTGTAAATAAGAACGTACGATAAAGCGGATAAAGCCACGGCTAAACCAGACCCAAGCGAACATGAGAAAGCCGAACATGAGTGGAATAGAGGTGGGAATAAAGGCTTCGGTAAAGTAAGCCAAGCCATATAGCCCTGCCACAGTCAAAGCAGTACCCAATCCCAATTTGACCATAAACAGTTCGCTGTAGGTGCGCACAATAAAGCGATACACCCCAAAAATAAACAGCGATACAACGGCTATGACACTTGTCCATACCGAACCAAAAGCCAAGTTGGGCACCACTTCTGCGCCTAGGTCAAACTGGCGGATGGCGTAACATAGCCACAGCAAGACAGGAAATACACAAAAGTCCAGCACTATTAAAAATGCGAGTTTGACTAAGCGGGGGGATTCTACAGCAGGTTCGATAATGGATTTCATAAATATACAATTATTAATATTTGAATTTTAAAACACCGTATTACTTTAATGCAGAATACAGGTTCCAACCTCTAAAAATGAATGTGCAGTGATGGTTTGACCACCTGCGACTTTTACCCCCACGCTTAAATGGGCAAATTCCTGAATGACAACATCATGATCTAATAATGTACCAATATTTAAAATTACACCATCGTTGATCACAGTTTTACGACTAATTACACACCCTGCCATCACACTCACCCCTAGACCTATGTCAGCTGTTGGACTCACAACTGTTTTAGGATGAATCACCGAAGTCAATTCTATACCCAAGGCTCGCAAGGTCTGTTGCCATTGCTGCCGTAATGTATTATTGCCTACTGCCACAATCGCTTGAAGCTGCGTATTCTTCAACTGATTTAAATTGGCAATATTTGTCACAATGTTATAGTCCGCCACATGCTGTATTGCAGGCCAACGGTCATCAGCAAACATAATCTCTTGCCATTGTCCACTCAGTTCTGCAGCTTCTGCAACAGCCAAACCGTATCCTCCTGCACCTAAAATTAACAAGCCGGGTTTAAGCATCTGGATGACCTGCCTTGAATTTTATAGCCACAATTAACAATGGTATATAGGCAATTAATACCGCCAATTCAGGGTACGCCCATGCTTGTGTTACCGTCATATAAGCGATAGGAAATAACCAGAGTAGGTTAATTGCGGCAACCGCCAACGTCACGGGGGTATGACTCCCGCATTTACGCGATAAAACTTGATAGCTATGGCTTCGATGTGCATCATACATTTTATAGCCACTCAACACGCGTTTTATCAGGGTATAAGTCGCATCGACCACAAATACACCTAGACAAATGATCCACGCACAAAACAGTGCCAAGTTTTCTTTTAGAGCGATAAGCGCCAAAATACCCAAAGTGAGACCGAGAAATCCGCTACAGGCATCGCCCATAAAAATTTTAGCCTTGGGAAAGTTCCACAGTAAAAAGCCAAATACACAGGCTGCCAATAACCACAATATGTCGGAGTTTAATGTGGTATTCAGTACATAATACAAAATGCCCATACTAACGAGAGTAGTAATGGCTTCGACACTGGCAATGCCGTTAATGCCATCCATAAAGTTGTATAGATTCAACAACCATACCAAAAATAATACTGCAATAATATTGGCGATAAAGCCAAGTTGCAGACCATTAAAAGCGGTAACTTCGCTAAAGCCACCCAAGCTGATCACCACGCCAATGGCCACCAAAAAATGTATGGCTAAACGCAGCATGGAGTTAATATGTCCATGGTCATCTAAAAAACCAAGTAAAGCGATGACAAAACCCGCTGCTATCAGGGTGAAACCAATATGTACAGTCAATTGTTGGCTGTATATCAGCACAGCCAGCGCCAACAAATAGGTACCCACCACCGCAACACCACCTCCACGTGGCGTAGGTACATTATGGGAACTACGTTCATTGGGGTTGTCTATTATATTTTTCTTGATGGCATAATGACGCATGTAGCCTGTGAATAGTAATGTCAGTATAAAAAATACGATGCTCAGTGCAAAAATTGACATGCTTAAATTACTCTTTCATTTTTAAATAATTTTGACCCACTTGCAGCATCGCTTGCTGTGTACTCAATGGTGCTGTCCAACCCAACAACTTCTGAGCTTTGGTCGTATCGACCTCTAGTGACTCAAATAACTGCTCATAGAGTTTGGATTTGCCAATACATATTGCCCCTAGTTTCATAAGCGATTGCGGAATATAAATAAAACGTACAGATTTTCCCATGCCCTGTTTTAAATATTGCACTAGCTCACGTGTAGAAATAGGAGTTTGATCTGCGACTAGAAATGTTTGATTGGCTGCATTTGGATGTTGGATACAGGTTTGAATAAAGTCTACCAAATTTTCAAGCGCAACAAAGCTACGTTTATTGTTTGTTCCTGCAAAAGGTAAAGGTAAATTGCTCGCAACTAGTTTGAGTAACCGAGCAAAGTTACCAGGCGCATGAGCGGCATAAACTAAAGGTGGACGAATAATAACTAATTCTGTGTCTGATCCCGCAAATAGTTTTTTAAGTTCATATTCGGCTTCGAGTTTAGAAACCGCATAATCTGCATGAGGTTGTGGTATAGCATCTTCTGTAAATGGCTGCTGTAATGTTACTGAACCATTCACACCTATAGAGCTCATAAATATAAAGCGTTTTACTTTTTTTTCTAAAGCCTGGCGCGCTAATTGCAAAGTACCTTCTACATTCACTTTGCGAAATTCGCTCAATGGATCTGTTGTTTGTTCATTTAGAATATGGGCGCGGCCTGCTAAATGAATAATGACGTCTATATTTTCAGGTAAGTCTGCTGCAAAAATATTAGCAGCGATGAGTTGTTCAACAAATTTCTGATCCTCTTGGAATGATCTGACCAAAGAAATAATTTGATAAGAATTTTTTTTTAATAGATTAAGAGTCAAAGCCTGACCTACAAAGCCACTACCACCTGTGATTAATATCCTACTCATTATCTAATCTCAGAATATTTACGAACTTCTCAAGTAAAACATCTTGATGATAATATTTTTCTAAAATAATTCGTGATGAAACTACATTTTTCAATAATGCCTGCGCACAAATATCATCTATTAATTGTGCCAATAGTTGTGGCTGATTTGATGAATCCACCCAACCAATTTGATGCTCTTTCACCATGCATGCAACTTCTGTATTTTTATCCATAATCGCCAAAATAGGTCGATTTGCAGCCATACTAAAATAAGCTTTACTTGGCACACCTAACCCAAACATACCATCAGCTAAAGTCACTATAGCAATATCACAAGAACTCAAACCTAGACTACGTTTATTGCTTGGTAGTTCATTTATATAAGCAACATTATTGAGTTTTTTATCACTCTCAATATAGGATTTTACTAATTCAACAGCACTCCCTCCCCCAACGAATAAAAACTTTGCTTGAGGATGTCTGACTAACTGGATTGCTTTGATCAAATGATCAATTCCTTGTACACGCCCAATATTTCCAAAAAATTGAAATACGATATCATTTTCCCAGTTTAGCTGCTTTATCAGCTCTGAATCATTTTTATCCCGTAATTCTATTTCTCTAAAATCAACCCAATTAGGAATAACCGTAATGTCTTTTTTATATTTCTTTTGACGTAATACCATTTCCATATCACGACCAATCACAATAATCTGATCTGCTTGAGCATAGATAAGATTAAAAGTCATATCTAAAAATTTAAAAAAAATAGATTGTTTATTTAAGATTCCTGCAGGCACAAGATTCTGAGGAAAAACATCATGTACCAAAAGACACCATTTAAAAGGTTTAAATATTTTTAATAAAGCAATCAATACCATTAAAAATAATGGATTTGTACCAGAAACAACCTGTGTATTACTCTCCAAATTACCTTTAATTTTTTTATAGAAAGCATGTGTTTGTTTTATTTGCCCCCAAACTCTAGAGATCAGACTATTTTTGTTGTAAGTAGGTGAATCAAATAGATTCAATTCAACCTTCTTATCAAAATGATCTGGAATATATTGCTCATCCGCTGGTGCAATTACAGATATATGATCTGTAATTGCACTTTGCGCCATTTTTTGAATAATCTTATGCCAGAAGTAACCTGTCGAGTTTTGTTCAGGCAAAATAAATTCAGAAACGATGATAATTTTTTTCACGATATGAGCCTTAATACTTCTTCCATACCACACGGTTAACATAGTCGGTATAGCTTAAAATTATACGCGCCACCTTTTCACTCACGTTTGGCATACTGTAGTCAGCAACTAAGCGCAATAATCGTTCTTCGCCACGTGGTTGATGATCTAAAATCTCTAAACCTTGTAAAATCCGCTCTGCAGTTAAACCCACCATCATCACCGCAGCTTCTTCCATACCTTCAGGACGTTCATGCGCCTGACGCAAGTTCAAAGCAGGAAAATTCAGAATAGAAGATTCTTCATTAATGGTGCCACTGTCCGACAATGTTGCTTTTGCAGAAAGCTGCAACTTGTTGTAATCACTAAAACCAAGAGGTTTTAATAACTGAATAAGTGGATGAAATTCAATATTTAGCTCTTCAATACGCTTACGGGTACGAGGGTGCGTTGAAACAATCACAGGATATTGATATTTCTCAGCCACTGCATTCAGCATCTTAACCAGATCTAAAAAGTTTTGATCAGAGTTAATATTTTCTTCACGATGCGCACTGACAATAAAATATTGATGTTCGTTTAAGCCTAAACGCTCTAATACATCTGATGCTTCAATTTTAGCCTTATAGTGATTTAACACTTCAAACATTGGGCTACCTGTTTTAATCACCTGATCTGCAGGTAGGCCTTCTGCTAACAAGTAATCTCGTGCAATCGTACTATAAGTTAAATTAATGTCAGCAGTATGATCGACAATGCGACGATTAATTTCTTCTGGCACTCGCATATCAAAACAACGGTTCCCAGCTTCCATATGGAAAGTTGGAATCTTACGACGCTTAGCAGGAATAACCGCCATACAGCTATTAGTATCGCCCAACACAAGTAATGCTTCTGGTTGCACTTCTTCTAATACTTTATCTACAGCAATAATCACATTACCAATCGTTTCTGCACCTGTTGCACCAGCAGCATTTAAAAAATGGTCAGGTTTACGAATACCCAAATCGGTAAAGAAAATTTCATTGAGTTCATAATCATAGTTTTGGCCTGTATGTACCAGAACATGATCAAAATATTGATCACACGCAGACATAATACGTGATAAACGAATAATTTCAGGACGCGTTCCAACAACGGTCATTAATTTTAATTTCTTCACAATCTTAACTCTTAATGTGTTAGTGGCATGGCATAAGTATCTGGTTTTTCACGGTCAAATATTTCATTTGCCCAAAGCATCACTACCATTTCATCTTCACCAATATTGGTAATATCATGGGTCCAGCCTGGTACAGTTTCTACAATTCGTGGTTCATCACCACAAGTTTCAAGCTCATAGAACTCACCTGTAACCACATGCTTAAACTTAAATAATGCCTTACCTTTAATCACCAAAAATTTTTCTGTTTTGGTGTGATGATAATGTCCACCACGCGTAATTCCCGGATGTGCAGTAAAGTAGGAGAACTGCCCTGCATCCGGTGTTTTCAGCATTTCAACAAATACTCCACGCTGGTCCCCATACTTAGGTACGCTATAGTCAAACTGTTCGGGCTTTAAAAAACTTAAATAGGTTGAATACAATGCACGGGTTAAACCAGTACCCACTCGATCTGTAATCAAGCTTTCACGTGACTGTTTAAAACCTGCCAGCATTTTAGCCAACTCACCTACGCTGATTTGATATTCAGGTTGTATGACAAAAACTTGTTCTACTTGTTGTGTACCCTGAATAATATTCCAAAATGATTCCACCACATCATCTACATAAACTAGACGAATCATTGCATTTTCATCATGAATTTGAATAGGCAAATCATGTGCCGTGTTGTAACAGAAGGTTGCCACAGCTGAGTTATAATTTGGGCGTGACCACTTACCAAATACATTCGCTAAACGGCAAATATATACAAGGTTGCCTTGCTGTTGATGAAGGTCTAATAAAGCCTGTTCACCACCCAATTTACTCTTTCCATAAACATTGTCATGCTCCGCCTGAATAGACGAAGAAAGAATAATAGGAGTCTGCTTTTTTGCTCGCTTAAGAATATTTGCAATTTTTTGCGTCAGCGTAATATTTCCCTCAATAAACTCTTGCTCATTTAAAGGGCGGTTTATTCCCGCTAAATGTACAATCCAGTCCGCAGCAAGTACAGATTGCTCTAACTCTTCTAAACTAGAATCTCGGTTAAATTTTAAAACTTCGATTTCTGATTCTTCAGACAGGAATTGAATGAAATTTTTTGCAATAAAACCGTTGGAACCTGTGACTAAAATTTTCATGTTTAAGCCTCTGGATCTATATATTGACCTTGAGTTAAAGCACGCACAAATTCAAGTTTTAACAATAACTTTTTCATACCTTCAACATCTAAACGCTCGGTATTATGTGAATTATAATCTTCGTATTGAGTAATTTTTAAATCACCATCTTCTACATATTTTTCATAGTTCAGGTCGCGTTGATCTGCCGGTACTCGGAAGTAATATCCTTGGTCTATTGCAACTACCATTTCTTCACGGCTAAGTAAGGCTTCATATGCTTTTTCACCATGACGCGTGCCCATAATTGAAACAGGATGATCTTCTACATTGAGCAATTCTTTTAATGCTTGAGCTAACACTTCAATCGTTGCTGCTGGAGCCTTTTGTACGAAAATATCTCCATTTTCACCATGTTCGAAAGCATACAAAACCAGATCAACTGCATCCTCTAATGTCATCATGAAACGGGTCATGTTTGGGTCAGTAATGGTAAGTGGTTTACCTTGACGCATCTGATCTACAAATAATGGAATCACAGAGCCACGAGAGGCCATAACATTACCGTAGCGCGTACCACAAATTACCGTTTCCAATTCTTCTAAGTTACGTGACTTCGCCACCATGACTTTTTCCATCATGGCTTTAGAAATACCCATAGCATTGATTGGATAAACTGCTTTGTCAGTACTTAAACATACCACACGTTTTACACGGTTCTGAATAGCCGCCTCTAAAACATTTTCGGTGCCCAGCACATTAGTTTTAACTGCTTCCATTGGGTGGAATTCACATGAAGGTACTTGTTTAAGTGCAGCCGCATGATAAATATAATCTACGCCACGCGTGGCATTTAAAACACTATTATAGTCACGTACATCACCGATATAAAATTTCAGTTTAGATGAATGGTATTTTTTACGCATATCATCTTGCTTTTTTTCATCGCGGCTAAAAATACGAATTTCTTTAATATCTGTTTCTAAAAAGCGTTTTAGAACTGCATTACCAAATGAGCCTGTGCCGCCTGTGATCAATAATGTTTTTTCTTTAAACATATTATTTATCTACCTTATTCAAACAATTTTCAATAATCTGTGTATATTTAACTGCACGCTGTCGTGCTGTCGAGAAATTTTCAGCATGTTTTTGTGCAGCTGTTAATTGAATATCTAATTCATTATTATTTTTGTTTTCGATAAAATCATTAATCATAGCTGCAGCAGAGTCTGGATTCATTGGCTCAAAATAAAATGCGAAGTTTAAGCAAACATCTTTTATAAAACCCCTATCTGAAGCAAATAACGGTTTTTTCATTATCATAGCTTCTAAAGGAGTTGCCGAAAAACATTCTAGAAGACTAGGAAATATAATCGCATCCATTTCTTTATAAAAACTTGGACACTCATTTACTTTTAATGGACCTATATTAATAATGTTCTCCCGAAAATAAGAAGATTTATCAACCCATTCCTGTTCATTAAAAGTTACATAAAAATCAACATCTTTTTGATATTTGGTTTTCAGAAGTTCTTTTACTTTGGGCAAAATATTAGTATTTTTATGAAAATAATCTCGACTAATTAAACCAATCTTCATTTTATTAGAAGGCATAATCTTAATTTTTTCCCACTTTTGAGGAGAAAAATAAACATTTGAGACAGTATTATAAACAACCTCAACATGACTATCTTTAAAAATATTTAGTTCAATTAGGCGTTGCTTGACATGTTCTAGCTCAACAACACAGAAATCTGAATTTTTGAAGAACTTTTTCTGCAAGAAGAACTTTAGTTTAAACTTTAATTTTTCTACACTTGATAGCATGCTATAGCATTCATTACTAGGATAAATAATCCATGGCTGAGCAAAACCAACTAAATTTATTCCTTTGATTGGATGATAGCAAGGACCAAATATTGTAAAAACGAGATCATAAGCATCAAATAAATTTATATTATTTTTATAATTTTTTAAACCAAAGATATTATGAACTTTATAATTTTTAAAAAAACTTTTAGCAGATTGATTAATATTTTTATCTACTTCAGATGAAACAATAATATCAAAGTATTGAGTAATATTATTTGAGACAAATGGCAACTCATTAATAAATGAGCTAGCCACCTGTACTCCACCACCACTATGCAAATTTGCCGCATTAATCAATATTTTCAAAACAAAATACCTCAATTATTTCTATTACATAATATTTAACTTAACAATGTAAGAATTATCTAATACGAATAAAATCATATATAAATAACAATAACAGCATAAGGACAAAGCTACCAGAGTTAAAAACATAGCCATTATGTGCCATCATAAAAAAATAGTGTGATAAATAAAATAAAAAAGCAATAAAAAAACTATTTTTATAATCTTTCATTAAACCTAGAATAAAAGAAAACATAAAGAAAATAAACCCCACTAATATAGCACCACCATCAGCATAAATTGGCATAAGCGCAGTATAAACATTAAATGTAGGATTTATTAAGGAGTTATTATCATATACAAACTGACAATTGGAATTTAATAGAGGAACCGAATGTAAACACTGTGCAGTATAAACAGGTGCAATACGTACAAAATTCTCAAAACCATAGAAAAAATAATTAAATAGCTCTTCAAAACTAATACTATATATTCCGGAACGAAGAGCATTAATTCCAAAAAAGATTACCAGAAAAGAAAAAAAAGCTTTTAATAGAATTGATATATTTATTTTACCATATAGAATAAAAAAACTAGAGAAAATGAATATATAATTTAAAAGTGTACTTTTCCAACCTGTTAATACAGTTAGAATAAATAAAACAAAAATCATTAACTTAATAAAAAAACTTAGCTTTTCCTTTAAAACAAAGTAAACATAACTACTCAAAAAAAGAGATAACATCGATGAAAAGGTAAAAATATTCCACAAAATTCCTTGCTGAATATCAGCCCTTAAACTATTATTTAAAAGAGGGATTCCGTGTTTAAGTAATTGAAAAAAAATACTTAATATAGCAACAGAAAGCAATATATTAATAATAAAAAAATATTTTTTAGAAGAAAAATCAATAAGTTTAAATTTGATCTTTTTTGATAAGAAAATACCAAGAATAAATCCAAAAAAAGTAAAAAATAAAGAAACTTGTATTGCGAAAAAAGAAGATTCATAAAATCTTATTTTAGACAAATTAGTTAAATATAAATAAATTAGAGCAGGAAGCACATATAAAGATATTGCAACAATATTAAATCTTATCTTCATAGAGATAATTCCTTAATAGATATTTTTTTTATAAAAAAAATAAAAAGTATATATCCCAAAAAAACCAGCCAGCCAGTCGCTAATTTTGCGTAAAGATAGTACTTAAGAGTAAGATTCTGACTGACAAGTATTGGATATAAATAATACACTAGCAACAATAAACAAACTAAAAAATTTGTTATTGTTAGCGCTCTCCTAAGATCAAGCCCATTCATTACATGATGATATATTGCAGTCAACGCAAAAGGGAGAACAGCCCAAGTAACTAACTGCATTTCCTCCACTAAAAACCCATAGGAAGTAAAATTTTCCACAAAGTATGACATTACTAAGTTCGTAAATATAATACCTAAGATTGTGATCCCTAAAAGTATACTAACCTCTTTTATAAAAATAACTTTTCCAGACTCACAGCTTTCACTAATTACTTTTACAAACAACAATTCAGCACAAGTCGCTGGTATTATCATTAAGGCAGTAAAAGCAAATATAATTATACTATAATAGCCGAGTTGTTCACGGCCTAAAGAATAATCTATAAAAAATCGATCCATCACTAAATAAGCAAATACAAAAATTGAATTCATAAACAACCAAAGTGAAGGTTTTAGTATGCCTCTAAAAATTTGCTTAAACTTATTCCAACTAAAAAATTTAAAAAGCTCTAACTCTTTATATAGCAAATTAATTATAAAAAACAAATAACTTATAAGTAGAGCTACCAAGTATAACCTAAAATTATACGACCATATATAAATTAATAGTGAGATCAATAAGGGCAATACCTGATTATAAAAAACCAGCTTTAACATCTTGTTAATGGCATTGGTAGCTCTATAATATGCTTTTAAAATATTAGAGATTGCAATAAAAACTCCAGAAACAGTAAGTATAGTAATAACTATATCTACTTGATTTACTAGAATTGCAATCAAACATACTATAATAGAGCTAATAATAGTTGAAATAAGAACAGTTACTACTAAATATTTTTTTTCTATTTCTTCTGCGGTAGGAATATAGCGATCCAGTGAAAACCTCGTACCCAGATGAGAGTAATCTACAAATTGCTGCCAAACACGAGCAAGCGTAAGACTACCCAACTGACTCGCACTCAGATATTTCATAAAGACTAAGTTAAGTACAATATTCAGAAATTGAATTGAATAATTTAGAATAATATACAAGAATCCTTTTTTAAGCATGACTATTCACAATATCTCGTTTTATTTCTTCATAGAACTCATCTTTCATAGGCACGCCGTTTTCTAAATTATCTATAACTTCTTTATATTTATCTAAATAAACCTCAGAGTAAATTTCACCTGGCATGATATGGCTTTTTGGTAAGATTTTAGAATGACGTCTACTTTGGGCAACCATATAAAGCAAGACTAATGCTCTATTTATCGTTTCGCTATCTAGTTTATTAATTTTGGTAATATTATCTAATATACTATAATACTCTTCTACGGTATCTGGTTCTTTAGTAATACCAAATCCATAATAATAGCCTTTACCAGCAGTTACTGCAGGTATACCAAGACAACTAAACTCTAAACCGGCTGTGCCTTTTGCGGTAACAATATAATCTGCAAAACTGACAATTGAATTCGTATTTAAGTTGTTTGGTAAAATATAAATATTATCCAATTGATGCTTTTCTAAAAGCTCTTCTACTGCTCCCTTTTCGTTCCACATATATGAACTAGGGTGAGCTTTGATAAAAGTGTTGACTTCTTTATTTTCATTTAAATGAATTAGAGTTTTAACTAAAAAATCATAATAATCGTTAAACAATAAACCCTCTCCGACATGCGGCGCATCAGAAAAAGCATGAGACATTACTACAATATTTTTTTTATTCTTATCTACTTTTGGAAATATCTCTTTTAACTCATCTAAGCTATAAGTTTTTTTATTTAAAAATGCATTTTTGACATCTATTTGGTCAATATTTCCATTAAATCTATTTTCAACATAAGCTCTAGCTTCTTCCAAATATTCAGGTGATGATAATTTTTTATTAAAAAGCTCTATCGAAGGCTTAAGGAAATGTTCTTTTATATTTACAGATGAGTTGTAGCATTTATACGCATAAATATCTTTTAAAAAGATAACATTTGTATTATTTGCTTTTTTTAACTGTCTAGGCAACATTCCAAATTCAGCATACACATTATGACTTGTAACTAAATACTTTGGTTTATATTTTCTAATTAAGTATTCATTATTATAAAAGGTCAAGAATGCTCGAAATATTAACCTATAGTGCGTAAATTTAATTTTATTAATAGTGTAAGTGTTTGGTTTAAATCGTATTAACGTATCATAAATAAGCTCACCTACCTCAACGCCCTTATGTTTAAGATTAGCTAATTTATTACCATCTTTATATAAAACAACCGTTTTAAATGTTGCGAATAAGGCAGGAATAAAAACTAAAGGATTTAAGAAACCTTTCCACCACATATAAAAATCATTTATATTAAATGATTTATATATGTGAGCTACATCGCTACCGTCTTCATGAAAGCCTCTTAAAAAGACAACAGGCTTAGCCCCTGTAACTTCTTGAACCGCCTTACCTATTCGTGCTTTATCCATGATACTTGCTGGACAGGTAATCTGACCCTCTATTAGGCAATAGCTATTTTCTGCAACAGATGAAACAGATGAGTCTTCTTTTTTCCAATATTGATTATTGAGTTGAGTAAACTCTTGCTCAATTGGGCTTGGTTTATAGGGCTTAGCATAACTTATAATTCTTTTCAACCTACTAATCATAAAATATATCCTTACTTCTAAACCATTTATAAGCTAAAGCCATCATTATTCATACTTCAATAAAATAGATCAGGAATAATTAATTACTGATTTCTCTTATTACCTTCTAATAGTCTATGTTTTAGTATAGTTTCAGCTACTAAAAAATCTAATCCTGTATCTATATCTACAGCTGTCTCTAAAGATGTTTGAAAACCATACACATTTTCATTAAAAAATATTTTGGATTGTTCTAATAAAGATAAAGTTTCATAGATATAGATTGAACCATTCAAACGGAAAAACGTAGGTAAATCCTGACTTCGCTTACCCTGTACTTCTGGGCGAATAAAATCTGACATACAACCATCTTCTGGCAATGTATTTGACCACATTGGACTATGCTCAGTTTCAGAAATTGATACAACACCTTTTGCATTTTTCTGAACAAAAAACTCTAAAGCCGTATCAATCTCCGATACTAAACGCAAAGGAGATGTAGGTTGAAGTAACACAATGAGTTCATTTGACTTACTTAAAGTTAAAAAATCAATAGCATGCTTTATTACATCGAAGCTTGATGCATGATCATTTGACAAATGTTCTGGACGCAAAAATGGTACTTCTGCTCCATACTGTTCAGAAATTCTTTTAATTTCCTCATCATCAGTGGACACAATCACTCGATCTACATATTTACATGCTTTAGCAACTTCTATTGACCATGCGATTAAAGGTTTATCAACCAATAATTTTATATTTTTACGCGGTAAACGTTTACTGCCACCACGTGCAGGAATCAAAGCTGTAACTCGATACTGCCCTATCATTAGAACTTACCAAAATCTAAATTAATAATATCTTTTTGCGCACGGTTATAGTCTTCCATATGACCGATGTCGAGCCAATATTCATGTAAAGGATAACTTAAGACTTTATTTTTCTTTTCCATTTGCTGTTCTAAAATGGTTGGCATACCAATAAATTGAGCTTCTACCTGAGCTAGCAACTCAGGAGAAATAACATAAATACCTGTATTAATATCAAAGAAATAACTTGGTTTTTCAGTCATGCTTTGTATTACATTATCTTCAGAGTTAACTACGCCATAAGGAATTTGATATTGGAACTCTCGCACGCACATCGTGGCAATAGCTTCACGCTTTTCATGAAAGTCCAATAGTTTTTCAAAATTCATATTTGTGAGTACATCACCATTAATTACAATAAATGGCAAGGTAATATCTGATGCTGGCAATAAACTCAATGCACCACCTGTCCCAAGCGGATCAGTTTCATGTACATATTGAATTTGTACATCTAGCTTTTCACCATTACCAAAATGCTCATTAATCACTTCTGGTAAATAGTGGGTAGAAATATAAAATTTGTAAAAGCCTTGATTTTTAAAGCTTGAAATAATGGTTTCTAGTAAAGGCTTACCACCAACAGGTAACATCGGTTTCGGGCATGTATCTGTGAGTGGGCGCAAACGCGTACCAAAGCCACCAGCCATAATGAAAACTGGGTTTTCTTTACGTTTTTTACGAATCAAGTCATCAAGCGTAATAATATTAACTAGTTGATTATTTTTAATTACAGGTAATGCCAGATAACTTTTTTCACGCATGATCTCAAAAATCTGACGATTGTTTAAGCTACCTTCCTCAATACTATAAGGATTCGTATGCATGATTGTTTCAACAGCTGCATGCACATCTTGGCCTTTTAAGAGACCTCTACGAATATCACCGTCTGTAATACTTCCGATCAATTGATTATGATCATCAACCACCAAAACAATTCTTAAAGCATATAAATCAAGTAACTCTAATGCTTTCAGAATTGAATCATTTTTATGCAAAATTATTTTATTAACATCTCTAGTCACGACTTAATTCCTTAGCAGGTGATCCAATATAGACCTTATTCGGTTCCGTATGTTTCACAACCACAGCACCCGCACCTATAACGGAGTTTTCACCTAAATATTTCAATTGCTCTGGGCTTTTGCCTGGCAAAATAGCAGCATTTGTTCCAATGTATGTGCCTTGCTTCAAGTGAATACAACCAGACACATTAACACCTGGCATGACAGAAACGTAGTTTTCAAGAATACAGTCATGCCCAATTGTGCTATTAAAACTTACGATAATAAAATGACCAAAACGACATGAATTTGTAATTCGCGCTCCAGCCGCAATTACCACACCTCTACTATGTTCTAGCAACTCTCGAATGCCATAGCCAAGTGATGATTGAGAATGAATCAAATTGGGATAAGGTAAATCGGGATAAGCTTCATATATTCTTTTACGAATCTTCGGATCAGCAACCCCTATCGCATATACCGTATCCGTTAATGTCGGTATTACTGATTCAGGCAAAATGGGGAAACCAAGTAAGGTGTCACCATCTTTGGCATTTCTTTCTAAAAAAAATATATGGCGGTAGCCTTGATCTATTGCTAAATCTACTAGCTCTTTTGCAAAGCCACCTGAACCAAAAATTGCCAGCTTTTTCATTTAAATTTCAATAAAGTCGTTCTTTTTAAAGCTACGTTTTGCTTTTGTACCAACTACATCCCAATACTTATTTGGTTCTAAACAAACGCGACCTGCTCGTTTTGTTGTGACATTGTCAGAGGTTAAAAGCTCCCCTTCCGCAATATCTGTTTTAGCCACAATACTACGACGCACTAGGTAATAGTTATCGCTCTCTTGCTCTAGCATAAATTTAATACCATCGCCCAAAGCTGCATATGTTTTATGCAAAATTTCGACATAATGCTTAAATTCATCTGGTTCCATTGATGCTGCATGGTCTGGGCCAGCCATCGTTTTATCTAATGTAATATGCTTCTCGAAAATGCGGGCACCAAGACTTACACCAATAACCGCCGCGTATTCATCAAGCGTATGATCAGAAAACCCTGTTGCCAAATCAAATACATTTTTTAAAGTTGAAATGGCTTTAAGATTACTTTCTTCAAATAATGCTGGATATTGAGTTACACAGTGTAAGATAGAAACCTGTTCTTTCAACTGTTTACGTACTGAAATTTTAGAATAAGCTTCTCTAAATAACTGCTGAGATGGTCGAACTTCCGTTCCCTTATCGATAACAAAAGCAAATACTGATAATGCTTGTTCAATATCACCTAGGCTAGCTGTTCCTGTAGATAAAATGACATGCTTTTTTGAACATGCAATTTCATAGAGAAACGGTAAATTTGAAATATCAGCAGATGATACTTTCAAGTAAGGTACATCGATCTCATTCACCAAGAACTTCAAACTATCAGAGTCAAATGGCGTTGAAATAAAAGTAATTTGATGCTCATCACAAAATTTCTGTATTTCTTCTGTCTGCTCATAAGTAAGCTCTAAACTTTTTACAAGCTCTAATTGGCTTTGACTAGAACCAGTATTTTCTTTTTGATATGCAGCCATTTCAGTTTGATCAGATAATAAACTATCTGCTTTAAATGTTTGAAATTTGACAGCATTCGCACCGCATTCTTTGGCTTTTAAAATAAGCTCTTTTGCTAACTCTACAGAGCCATTATGATTTACACCAATTTCTGCAATGACATAAATTTCGTCTTGATTAAAGATCATAAAATGGTGCCTTCTTTTTAAAATCCGTCGTTTTAATAAGTTCAATTATTTTCTGAGAAGTATTGCCTAACCCTAATGGTGGAACAACTTTACTCAATTCATCGTCTGGGAAATTAATTGCTTTTTGCAATGCTTCTAAAATTTCACTTTCGTCTAATCTAACATCAAGTATAGACTCACAACGTAAGCGTCCTTTTTGACGATCACCAATATTTACGGTTGGAACCTGTAACGCTGGAGCTTCTGATAATCCACTTGATGAGTTACCTACCATAGCTAAAGCATTTTTCAAAACACTTAAATAATTTTGAATACCAAAACTTTTTACAAGCAATACGCGATCTGGCAACTGTGCTTTTAAATCAAGCATTGCTTTCACGATATTAGTATTACCATTATCTGCATTTGGATAACTAAAAATAAAGTTGACATCTTTTATTTGCTTAAGTGCATCAAATAGCGGTGCAACATTTTCTTCTAATAAATTAGTTTCAGGATGATAAGTAATCAGAAAATATGGTTTTGAAAAATCAAAATCATATAATTCGCTTAATTCTGCAATATTTTTAAATGTTGTACGTTGGATATGATCTAAACCTAATGCGCCAACATTAAATACCTTGTCTGGTTGCTCACCTAACTGAATAATTCGTTTCTTATATTCCTCTGCTGCGGCAAAATGAATATTAGACATTTTTGTGATCGCATGACGAATTGATTCATCATAAGCACCTTCAGTGATTTCACCACCATGCAAATGTGCAACAGGTACATGCATGATTAAAGCAGCTTGCGTTACTGCTAAAGCCTCAAAACGATCACCCAAAACAACTAATAAATCAGGTTGCATTCGTTTCAATGCATCTGCAAATCCAAGTAAGCCAACGCCCATGGATTTCACAACAGCAGACGAAGTATCAGATGACAGTAGCATTTCTACTGATTCAGTAATTTCGAAACCATCTTGAACAATAGTTTTCCAAGTTTCACCGTGCTCAGGTGAATAATGCATAGCCGTAGCTAGAATTTGTAACTCTAGCTCTGAATCTTGCTGAATATCTCGCATTAACCAATACAGCAAACCATATTCAGCTCGAGTTCCTGTAAAAACGGCTATTTTTTTCATTCTTATTACTCCAGAGGAACTGAACTTGGAATATTTACGACTCTTTCTTCCAGCCATAATGAGTTAGTTAAATCACCTTGTAATGCAGTTTGGTACATTGGCAATCTGGTCATTAAAGTCCAGATTGGGCGAGTCATCACCTTATTTGAATTGGTTTCATCCAAAATCAAATCTCGTTGTGCTTTATCTTTGCAAATAATGGCATTTAACCAATAGTTAGATCGGCAGTCTTCAGGTTCCACAACAAATGAAACATCACTATCTTTCAAGAAATCTTGATATTGCTGAGCTAAATCACGCTTTTTAGCCAGAAAACCTTCCAAGCCTTCCATTTGTGCACAACCTAAAGCAGCATTCAAATTCGGTAAACGGTAGTTAAAACCATTTTCATCATGATAAAATTCATACGGATGTGGTATTTTTGCAGTTGTCGTAATGTGCTTCGCTCTTATGCCAAGTTCTTCATCTTGACACAAGACCATGCCGCCGCCGCCAGTAGTGATAACCTTATTTCCATTAAAACTAAGTGCTGAAACTAAACCAAAGGTTCCAGTATGTTGATCTTTGTAGTAAGAACCTAAACTTTCAGCAGCATCTTCAACAAGTGCAATACGCCACTTGGTCGCTACCTGTTGTAGCTCATCAATTTCTACAGGATGGCCAAATGTATGCATTGGAACGATTGCAGAAATACGTTTATTCGTTGCTTTGTGTTTACATACACCTTGGCCATCAATAAAAGCATTGTCTTGCAAATAAACATCTAATGCCTTTGGACACAGACCAAGTGTCTTCAATGAAACATCAGTAAACAATGGTTCCGCACCGATATAAGACAAAGCATTACAGGTTGCGACAAAAGTCAAAGCTTGGGTAATTACGATATCGTCGCGCTTTACACCAGCGAGTAAAAGAGCAATATGTAATGCAGCTGTTCCATTCACAGTCGCAATGGCTTTAGCACAGCCTGTAAATTGTTGAACCTTGGCTTCAAAGTCGTTTACATATGAACCAACACTAGAGACAAAAGTACTATCAATCGTATCTAATACATATTTTTTTTCATTACCAAGAAAACGAGGTTCATGTAATGGAATAAAACTATTGGTACGATAAATGTCTCGTACAAACTGATTAAATTTGGAAGTATCCATTACATTTTCCCATCTAAATATAAACCTGTTTCTTTGTGTCCAAAGTTAGGCATCATATAGTTAAATAGATCAACAATTTCTTCTTTATTCCATTGCTTATTTAAAAGCATTGCATGAATTTTTTCTTCGAATACATGCAATTTATCTTCTTCAATATTTAGCTCGTTTTTAATAACACCTAAATTATTAAAACGTTGCATATCTAAAGTTTCATTATCGGTAAAGAACTCTTCGAAATCTTTCTCACCAGTCGTTGTACTTCCTGTAAATAAACAAGGCCATTTTCCTTGTTTTGGCAAGGTTTGAATTAAGCTACGCGCTTCATCTTCAGACTCACACAAATACGGCTCATATCCAAGGTTATTAAGATATTTCACAGCAATATCTGCAAAAGTAATGAGGTGTAAATGCTCGCTAAGTTTAGGGAAGAAAATATCTCTATTTTCCCCTAACAAACAAGACATGAGGCACAACTCACCTGATTCTTTTGGAGTAACGAAATAACGGCGAATATCATTTGGCGCAGCAATTGGCTGATTTTTCTGAATACGTTGATTAAAACCATGTAGTAAAGAACCATCTGAAAATGCAACATTCGCAAAACGGGCCGTGGAAATATCAATATGCTGACTTTGACGCATCAGGAACATTTCCATAATACGTTTTGAGCCACCCATCATATTTACAGGGTTAGCAGCTTTATCTGTCGAGACGCAGAAATACTTTTTTACACCTTTTTCGATAGACTGCTGAATCGTTTTTTCAGTATTTAAAATATTGACATGAATCATTCGCATTAATGTAAACGGATCTTTTTCACTACGCACATGTTTTAAAGCAGAAAGATTTAAAACATAGTCAAAGTCACCATCATTCCTGATATAAGCATCATATTCAGCAGAGCCAATATCCAATGCAAAAGTCTGGAAATCCCCATCAATATACCCAAATGAACTACGAATATCACGAACAACTTCTGTTAAGTTATTTTCAGAAATATCAACAACATGAAGCTTCTCTGGATTGCGTTTAAAAATCTCTTTGACAACAGCCTGCCCAATTGAACCAGCACCACCCAAAACTAAAAACTTTGAAGATTCAATGATATCTTTTAATTTTTTATTCCAAACTTGAATATCATTTGTAAAAAGCTCTTGTGAGCGACCAATTAAGTTCAACTGTATATCTAATGACATTATTAAAAATCCTATTTTTAAAGTCTAATATCTGAGTATTCTTTACTTAATATATATTTTAAATCAAACAATACATGCTTAGTTTTACCCAAAGCATGTATATCTGCTGCTGTCAT
This sequence comes from Acinetobacter sp. UBA801, assembly GCA_002296655.1. Classification (GTDB taxonomy): domain Bacteria; phylum Pseudomonadota; class Gammaproteobacteria; order Pseudomonadales; family Moraxellaceae; genus Acinetobacter. The sequence continues at coordinate 35,633 of DBIN01000017.1, read as the reverse complement.
TTGTTTAAACTGATCATGAGCAACTGCTAAAATAACCGCGTCATATTCATTATTCTGCAATGCACTGATTGGAGCCAAACCATATTCATGCTCCACTTCTTTTGGGTCCACCCACGGGTCATAAATATCTAAATCCAGCTCATACTCTTTTAAAGCCTGAACCATATCAATAATTTTTGTGTTGCGAATATCTGGACAGTTTTCTTTAAAACTCAAGCCCATCACTAAAATTTTTGAACCCACCACTTGTATACGCTGCTTCACCATCTCTTTAATCAATTGTGTTGCAACATATTCACCCATACGGTCATTTAAACGACGTGCCGCTAAAATAATTTCTGGATGCAAGCCTAAAGACTGTGCTTTATGGGTTAAATAATATGGATCTACCCCAATACAGTGCCCACCGACTAAACCAGGGCGGAAAGGTAAAAAATTCCACTTGGTTCCCGCAGCCTGTAAAACCGCTTCAGTATCAATACCCAACTTATTAAAGATCACGGCTAATTCATTAATTAAAGCAATGTTCACATCACGTTGGGTATTTTCAATGACCTTAGCTGCTTCAGCCACTTTTATACTGGGTGCTTTATGCGTACCTGCAGTAACAATCAATTGATAAACTGCATCTACAAAGTCTGCAACTTCTGGGGTAGAACCCGAAGTCACTTTTAAAATATTGGTCACACGGTGTAGCTTATCGCCTGGGTTAATCCGTTCTGGGCTATAGCCTGCAAAAAAATCCTGATTGAATTTTAATCCAGACACTTGTTCCAAAACTGGAATACAGGCTTCTTCGGTAGCACCGGGGTAAACGGTAGACTCATACACCACCACATCGCCTTTTTTAAGTACCTGGCCAATACTGGTCGAGGCTTTAACAAGGGGCGTTAAATCTGGCTGCTTAAACTCATCAATTGGAGTAGGCACAGTGACAATAAAAAAGTTGCAGCTATTTAAATCATCTAAATTAGCGGAATAAGTCAGTTGTGTTGCTTGTTTAAGTACTTCTGGCGACACTTCTAAAGTGTGATCTTGCCCATTTTGTAATTCTTGTATACGTTTTTGCTGAATATCAAAACCCACCACAGGCAGCTGCTTGCCAAATTCAACTGCTAAGGGTAAACCGACATAGCCTAAACCAATAATGGCAATTTTTAGGTCTGAGAGCTGTAGCATTTGAGCGCCTTTCAATTTATAACTGTATTTTATGAAGAATGAATCTTTCGGCAGGAATACTAGCAGAAATTCATGAAATTTCTATTATGATTTGTGCTCAAATTACTTGAAACAGATCACAGTGTATAGTTTTGGTGAATATTCACCTTTTATTTAGAATAGCGACCTAATTTTTACTTACTATCATTTTTTACTTGATGCTTCTGCCAAATATGCAAATTGAATACAAATTGCTATGTACCTATTTTATAAGTTCGGTAAAATGACAGTAATTTACTCAAAACGATTTTAAAAAATTTAATAATGGGATCTCGCGTGCGACACTTTCAATTGGCTGTTTTATTGGCATGTGGCATTGCCACCACAGGGTGCGCTGTCACTTCTGGTTTACAAACCTATGACCTACCTCGTGAAGGGGTTTACACCACTGACTTGGGCACAGCTGTCAATGTGATTAAACTCACGCAAGACTCTATGCTGGCTGTGCAACCTGCTGTACACAACATTCAACAAGACTATGCGCATCTGTTCAATACACCTCAACGCCAATACCGTTTAAGTTCAGGCGATATTTTATCTATATATTTATGGGCCTACCCTGAAATTACCCCACCAACCAATACCATTAGTAGTGAAAAAGCAGTCGAGTCCAATGGCTATCAAATTGACTCACAGGGGTATATTCAGTTTCCTATTATTGGCCGTTACAAAGCCGCAGGTAAGTCTTTAGCACAAGTCAACCGTGAGCTGCGCGGTCAATTGGCACGTTATTTAAAAACACCTGACGTGATTGTACGAGTCTTGTCTTACCAAGGTCAGCGTTATTCAGTACAAGGTAATGTGATGAAGGGCGGGCAATTCTATTTAAATGATCAACCTGTCAGTGTGTATACCGCTTTAGGCATGGCAGGCGGGGTCAATGCTCAACAAGGTGACAATGCTTCTATGACTTTAGTGCGTCAGGGGCGTAGCTATCAACTCAATACCGTAGAGCTGGAAAAAGCAGGCTTGTCATTGCACAACTTACTCATCCAGCCAAATGACACCTTGTATGTCAACAACCGTGAAAATCAAAAAATTTATGTGATGGGTGAATCGGGTAAAAATCAATCGCTCCCTATGCGTGATCAAGGCATGAGCTTAAGCGATGTATTGGGTGAAAGCCTAGGCTTAAACCCACTGTCTGCCAGCCGCAGTAAAATTTATGTGGTCCGTAGCCAGCCGAATGCAGCACATACCGAAGTCTATCACATGGATTTAACCAGCATTGCAGACTTTGGCTTGGCTAATCAGTTTAAAATGCGCAGCAATGATATTGTCTATGTCGATGCATCAGGCTTGGCCCGCTGGCAACGTGTGGTTAACCAAATTATTCCATTCTCAAATGCTTTATATAACCTAGATCGTTTGGGGAACTAATGAAAATTAATCACATTTTGGTGGTGTGTATTGGCAATATTTGCCGTAGCCCCATGGCAGAATACTTTTTAAAACAGCAGTACCCACACTTACAGATTGAATCTGCAGGTATTTCAGGCTTGGTGGGTCATGCAGCCGATGACAAAGCCCGTTTATGTATGCAACGTCACGGCATTGACATGAGTCCACACGTGGCAAAAAAACTCAATGCAGACTTAATTAAAAAAGCCGATCTGATTTTGGTGATGAGCCAAAATCAACAAAAGCATGTGGAACAAACCTGGCCCTTTGCCAAAGGCAAAACCTTTAGATTGGGGCACTGGCAAAGTAAAAATGTGGCCGACCCCTATCAGCACGATCAGGCCGTATTTGATGAGACCTGTGCGTTAATTCAAGCCTGCATTGCCGACTGGAAAAAATATATCTAGTTTATTGATATTATAGCTTTTTTAAAATTCTACTTTTTTGATATTTAAACTATGAGCCAAACCGCCAACACCGAAGATACCATTGATTTAAAGGAATTATTTTTTTCCTTAATCGCACAATGGAAAATGATTACCCTTTGCGTTCTACTCAGTATCGTCTGCGCTTTACTGTATTTAAGAACTACGCCAGACACCTATGCAGTAGATGCTTTGGTACAGGTCGAAGACAGCAAAGGGGCCTCTGCAGCGTTATTGGGTGATCTGTCCAGCATGATTGAGCAGAAATCACCTGCACAAGCTGAAATTGAAATTTTAAAATCACGTTTGGTGTTGGGCAGCGCGATTGATCATCTGAATTTAGATATTCGCGTTTCGGGTACAGAAGACAGTTTCTGGAATCGTTTAATTGCCAAGCATGAATATGACAGTGAATATTCATCTCAGTCAGTGCTGTTTAAAGACAATCAAAAAAGTTTTGATATTCGCCAGTTCGATATCCCGCAATATTTTCAAGATAAAAACTTAATTTTAAAATTTGCACAAGGCAAATACAGCCTAACCGATGCAGCAACCGAACAGGTGGTTTTTTCTGCACCTTTAAACCAAGCCAGTCAATTACAGTCTGAATTTGGGCTGTGGAAAGTCGCAATTTTTAGTCAAGACAGCTTTAACGCTGCCTATAACATCCAAAAGCAAAGCCTGCCTGCTGCCATGAAAAGCTTAACTGCCAACTATTCAGTAGCAGAAAGAGGTAAATTGACAGGTGTATTGGGACTAAATTACCAAGGACAAGACAAACAACACATTACCCAAGTACTGAATGCCATTTTAGCAGCGTATAGCCAACAAAATATTGAGCGTCGTAGCGCAGAAACAGCACAGACCTTAAAGTTTTTGGAAGACCAACTCCCAGAACTGAAACAACAATTAGATGTGGCAGAACGTGAATTTAACCGTTTCCGCCAACAGTTCAATACAGTCGATGTGACCAAAGAATCTGAGTTGTATTTAACCCAAAGTATTACTTTGGAAACCCAAAAAGCGCAGTTAGAGCAACAAGTGGCTGAAGCTGCGGCCAAGTACACCAACGAACACCCTGTGATGCAGCAAATGAATGCGCAATTGGGGGCAATTAACAAACGCATTGCAGAGTTAGACGGCACGCTCAAACGCTTGCCAGAATTACAACGCCAATATTTACAACTGTTCCGTGAAGTAGAAGTCAAACAACAGCTGTATACAGGCTTGCTTAACTCTTACCAACAACTGCGGATTGCTAAAGCAGGTGAAATTGGCAATGTGCGTATTGTAGATACTGCGGTAGAGCCGATTGAGCCAATTAAACCAAAGAAATTACAAATTCTGATTTTGTCAGTTTTCTTGGGTGGTTTTCTGGGTACATTGTTGGCCTTACTGCGTAATATGTTACGGTCAGGTATTAAAGACTCGAATCAAATTGAAAATGAATTGGATTTACCTGTTTATGCCACTGTGCCACATTCACCTGTGCAAGAAAGCCGTATTAAAATTCTGAAAAAGAAAAAGAATCTTCCTATTCTTGCGGTTAAAAATAGTGATGATATTGCCATTGAAAGCCTACGTAGCATGCGTACCGCTATTCACTTTGCCTTAAACAGTGCCAAAAACAATATCATTATGATTTCTGGCCCTGCACCAGAGTTGGGTAAATCGTTTATTTCAACCAACCTAGCCACAATTTTGGCGCAAAGTGATAAACGTGTATTACTGATTGACGCCGATTTACGTCGTGGTTATGTGCATAAATACTTTAATTACGACCCTAAGCCAGGCTTAACCGAATACCTGAATGGTCAGCAAGAGTTAGGCAATATTGTGCGTAGTACGGAAGTTGAAAATTTAAGCGTCATCAGTCGTGGTAAAAGCCCTGCCAATCCGTCAGAGTTGTTAAGCACGCAAAAATTTGCAGACATGCTCACGCACTTGTCGAGTCAGTTTGACCATATTCTGATTGATACCCCGCCAGTTCTTGCCGTCACCGATGGGATTATTATTTCACAATATGCGGGTGTGAATTTGGTTGTGGCACGTTATGCCAAGACGCAAATGAAAGAGCTTGAAATGACTGTTAACCGCTTTGAACAAGCTGGCGTGAAAGTCAACGGCTTTATTTTGAATGATATTCAACGTGAAGCGGGTGGTTATGGCTATGGTTATAACTATGCCTATGGCTATAAAGCCAATAAGGATGATGATTAATTTGAAATGATCGGTGGGCTGAAATAAGCCCACCACCCCAATATTCCCCACCTTTGAAAGGTGAGCAGTATATGCTTGTGCGACTTCCCCCTTTGAAAAAGGGGGATTGAGGGGGATTTAAAGAACCTGAAAAGGTGAACCATGCATGGCGTAAGGAGGGTAACTCAAAAAACAAACCACTTCATTTAAGAAATTATGAATAAAAAACATGCAACCTTATAATAAAAATTTAAAACATAACGCACGACAGTTAAGAAACAATATGACCGAAGCCGAGCAGAAACTCTGGTTACGACTGCGCCAAAAACAAATCTTAGGCTTACAGTTTTATCGGCAAAAGCCTATTTTGAATTTTATTGTAGATTTTTACTGTCCTGCGGCAAATTTAATTATTGAATGTGATGGCAGCCAACATTTAAATGAAAAAGGCTTAAAGTACGATCTATTGCGTGATCAGGTTTTGGCACAATTAAATTTAACTATTTTAAGATTCAATAATTTACAAATTTTACATGAACTCGATGCAGTCATCCAAATCATTGAAAATGTGATTTTAAGTCGACACGCTGATAATCCCTCCTAGCCTCCCTTTAAAAAGGGAGGAACTCCACCATTTACAGAAGAATTTTCTTTTAAATTTACAACAATACCTAACAACTCGCATTGCAAAAATCCACTCATAAACCTATCTTGTTTACAGTTTATAAACGCCGAGAATATATAAGCATGTTTGCACCCAAAGCGCTGCTGGCGACACTGGCATTAAGCTCATCCTTAACCTTTGCCCAAGGCATTGTCTTAAATGACCAAAACTTACGTACCGATTTAAACTGGCTAAATCAGCAAGGCGTTATTCAAATTAGTACGTCAACTTGGCCTATGAGTGGTGATGAAATTCAACGTGCACTTTCTCAAGCCAAAGTCAGCAACAACACTCAACAAAAAGTCATCGATGCAGTGGTGGCACATTTAAATGCCAATAACCAACTGCTCAAAGCCTCGCTTTTTGCAGAAACAGATCAAAAGCATATTCCACAAGCCTTTGGCGACCAACAAAAAGCCCAATATCAAGCAGGTTTGGAACTCAATGCAGGCAATCAATACTGGGATGCTAAAATTCGGGTCAATGCAGAAAAAGACCCACAAATTGATAACGATCAAGATGTCAATGTTGAAGGTTCCTATATTGCAGCCAAGCTTTGGAATCAATGGCTCATTGCAGGACAAATTTCAACCTACTGGGGGCCTGCACATGACGGCAGTTTAATTCGTGGCGATGCTAGCCGCCCTGTCTATGGTGTAACCATGCAGCGTGCCGAACAACAGGCATTTAACAATAAATGGCTGTCTTGGATTGGCCCATGGCAATACCAAGCTTTTGCAGGTCAGTTGCATGATTATGATGCTGTGCCCGATGCAAAACTGATAGGTTTACGTGTTACAGCACAACCACTACCTTATTTAGAACTTGGGGCATCACGCGCATTTCAATGGGGTGGTGAAGGTCGACCTGAAAGTTTTGATTCACTCTGGGATGCGGTTATTGGTAAAGATAATGTGTATGGTGATACCACCAATCCCTCTAACCAAGTGGCAGGATTTGATGCACGTTTGAACCTACAGCCCTTGGTACAAGTTCCAATGGGAATCTATGCACAATATGCAGGTGAAGATGAAGCAGGTGGCTTACCTTCAAAAAAAATGTATCTGGCTGGGGTAGACTATTCATCAAGCTATCAGAATATGCCGTTCCAACTCTATACCGAATGGGCTGACACCCGTACCAACGGTAAAGCACAAGGTATCACTTATAATCACAGTGTCTATAAAGGTGGTTTTTATCAACATGGCTACCCTTTAGCGCATGCCATGGGTGGTGATGGACAAATGATTTCAGTGGGTGGTGATATTCGTTTTGATCGTATGAACCGCGTGAATGCACGTATGTTGTTTGCCAAATTGAATGAATCCAATCGAAACACGAATTATGCTTTCCCAGAAAAAGATCAGTTAAAAGCTTTGGATTTGACTTGGACACACTATTTACGCCCAGATATTCCACTTAAACTGAATGGCTGGATTAGCGATTCAGATGTCCATGGCAATGATGGTGGTGCATCGATTGGCATTGAATTTCCTTTAGAAAAAGGGCTGTTTTCATATTAAGTCTACCCGCTAGACCGAAATACTTCGTGGATGAGATCGACACCGATTTCATCCATTTTTCTAAGATTAAAAATTCAGCGCAACTCAATTATTTAACGCAAAATTTCAGGCAACGCCTTATAACTACCGCTTTTGCTTAATTCAATTTTCATTTTTTGCAGCATTTGATACGGTTGCTGCTGCACAAACATATTCACAAAACTTAAAGGAATCGAGCCCTCAGGGTTAGCATAGCCATAGGTACTGACTTTGACTTTTTGATTGCCCAGTTTCTGAAAGGTCCAGTCGCCTTCGTAATCTTGAATACGCACATAATCTGGGTTCAAGGGATAGCCCCCCTCAATGGCTTTATTTTGAATACTGATAATACCTTGTGCATCTTTACTCATTTTGCCTTTGACCACTAAATCACGATCTTTTAGCGGAAAAGGAAAATCCAGCACCATATACAGCAAGAACTCACCTTTTTGGTCATCGCGTGACAAGACTTTGACACTGCCCACATAAGGCACCCATTTCACAGCATGATCAACATCTAAAATTAAGGCAGCGGCTTTTTCTAAAGGTACATTGAAGGTGGTTTCGGCCTTATACAAAAACACAGGGCTAGACTGCTGTTGAAAGGTCCAGACTTTAATATTGTTTTTATGAATACTGAGTTTGGCATGTTCAAGGCTTTGTGCATGCGTGATACAGCTACAGGCGATCATGCCAAGAATTGGCAGAATTTTTTTCATTGTCGTGTGCATCTTATTTTAGTTTTGTGTGGGGTCTGATGCGTCATCATCCATGACATCAGACCCTAGTTTTAGCGGCAGATTGAAAATTGTTCAAGTCATTTTATCTATTTCGTATTACTGCGCAGTTTTAAACCTGAATATCGTTAAATCCAAGTACATCTTTCATATCGTATTTACGCGCTTCGCGTCCCACCACCCACGCTGCAGCTCGGACTGCACCTGCAGCAAAGTTCATACGGTTGGTGGCTTTGTGGGTAATTTCCACGCGTTCGCCATCGGCAATAAACATTGCGGTATGTTCACCCACAATGTCGCCACCACGAATGGTTTGGAAACCGATGCTTTTACGTTCACGTGGCCCTGTGTGTCCTTCACGGCAGTAAACGCCATCGTGTTTTAAATCACGACCTAAGGTTGCTGCAATGGCCTCGCCCATCATCAATGCCGTGCCTGATGGTGCATCGACTTTATGACGATGATGCGCTTCAATCACTTCAATATCTACACTATCACCAAAGACTTTGGCTGCCAGTTCCAACAGTTTAATAGATACGTTTACCCCAACTGAATAGTTGGCGGCATACACCACTGGCGTCTGTTGAGCCGATTCTTCTAAAAGCGCTTTTTGTTCATCATTCATGCCTGTGGTGCCAATCACAATCGCTACGCCTGCTTCACGGCAAAGCTTTAAGTGCTGTGCAGTAGCAACTGGTGCGGTAAAGTCGATCACGACATCACAGTCAGCCAATACTTGTTCTAGGCTGCCCACAACTTTCACACCGAGTGTACCCACACCTGCCAACTCTCCTGCATCTGCCCCCAAGAGACTGCTTTCTGGGCGTTCGACTGCGGCTGCCAATTGGTAGCCTGCTTCTTGAACGGCTTGAATTAAGATGCGCCCCATACGGCCGCCTGCGCCTAATACACCAATGCGTGGAGTTGCTGACATAGCATATTCCTAAAATAGATTCTCAATTGTGCTTACTATAGCAAAACTCGCTGCCTAGACTAAGTTTGTCAGTCAAGTTTTTGGGTTTATTTTTATCCGAAAGCAAGCCGAGCTATACTGCTGATGGTCACTTTACACCCCTCAGGTAAGCTTTTAACGAAGCGATGCTAAAAATTTATCTGAAAATGCTCATCTTTTATTTTTATTTCACAAATTTGCAAACTTGTATGCGCAGACTAGCCTGCACGAATGATAACAACTGCACAAATTAAAGGGGATTTACATGCATTCGAAGAACATGGTATTGGCATTATTGTTAGGTATGAGTACAGCATCCGTATTTGCAGAGCCTGCACTTCAAGAAGGTGATACACTAGAAAGCCTGTCCAAAGTCCGTATTAGCGTGACACTACAAGAACCGTTAGCGGTTGATGTGGATGCACCTGAGCTTGAAACAGAAGCAGCGCAAACTGTAAATGTTGTAGCGCCTGAAAATACAGCTCAGCCACAAACTGCCGTTGAAACTGCAAGCTCAGAAAATGCAGATGTTTTAGAAATAGATGTGCCTGAAGTCGAATAAGCGTGCAGCAGATACAACAAAGGCGATCCTTCAGATCGCCTTTATTTTTTGAGTTTAGATCAGGTTGTGCTTCGACATACCTAATCTAAGTTTCCTTAATCAAACAAACGATCAAAGAAAGACTTTTTCTTTGGTGATGACTGACTGCCCTCACCTTCCATCGTCGTCTGTAATTCTTTTAACAGTTCACGCTGACGTGCAGTTAAATTCACAGGTGTTTCCACCACAATACGGCAGAGCAAATCGCCCTGCATACTGCTACGCACAGGTTTAACCCCTTTACCACGCAAACGGAACAATTTACCCGTCTGTGTTCCCTCAGGTACTTTCAGGCTCACGCGACCATCTAGGGTCGGAATTTCAATTTCCTTACCTAAAGCAGCATCGGCAATGTTGATAGGTACATCCATATATAGATCGGCACCATCACGCTGGAAGATTTCGTGCTCGCGCACCACCACTTCTACGTATAAATCACCCGATTGACCATCACGAATCGCCTCACCTTTACCCGTTAAGCGTACGCGGTCGCCATTGTCCACCCCTGCAGGAATGGTCACCTCAAGGGTTTGCTGACGATCTGACACACCCGAACCATGACATTTTTTACATGGATTCTTGATGATTTTGCCCTGACCACGACAAGTGCTACAGGTTTGCTGTACCGAGAAGAAACCTTGCTGCATGCGTACTTGACCCGCACCATGACAGGTTGGACAGGTTTCAACATCATTTGGATTTTCTGAGCCTTTACCATCACAAGCGTCACAAGGCGCAGGTGCTGTAAAGGTGATGGTTTTCTTGACGCCTTTGACTGCTTCTTCAAGCGTGAGTTCCAGCACATAGCGTAAGTCTGAACCACGACGTGCACGTTGCTGACCACGACCACCGCCACCGAATGCACCACCGAAAATATCACCGAACTGGCTAAAGATGTCTTCTGCACTAAAACCACCACTAAAGCCACCGCCGCCGCCCATACCGCCTTCAAAGGCATTCTGCCCCATGCGGTCATACATGCTGCGTTTTTCGGCATCCGATAAAACTTCATAAGCTTCCGCAGCTTCTTTAAATTTCTCTTCAGCTTCTGTGTTGTCTGGGTTACGGTCCGGATGATATTTCATCGCCAACTTACGGTAGGCTTTTTTTATTTCATCATCACTAGCTGTTTTGGCGACACCCAAAACCTCATAATAATCACGTTTAGCCATGTCTGGCGATGCTCCTCACGGAATTCTAATTAAAACTGAACTGATGTATAAAATGGGGGTAAAACTGGGTTTTACAAGGGAAGACTGCTAAAAATTTTAGCTGTATGCTGAATACAAGCGAAAAGCCCTTAGAATACGGCTTTATTTTTCAAAAATTTGGATAGCCCTTTAATCCAAGCATTGATTAAAAACAAGAAGGCAATCACGGCAAAGACTACACCTGCCACGGTGCAAGCTTTGACCCATAAAAAGGCATCCCAAGGAAAGAAGACCAATGGAATAAACCACAGTGCAGCAAACAGTGCCAATACTGTATAAATCAACACATTGCGCATGACCCATAAGGCCTGCGCCTGTAACCAGACTTCGGTGCTATCGACCACAATCACTTTACGGGCATACCAATATGCCAACGCGCCACTCACCACAGTAAATAAAGCAAAAAACATAAACACGTAAGAGATCGCAATGGAACGGCGAAACTTTAACAAGTTATCTTGCTTCATAATGTGATTTAACCCCATCTGTGCCATACTTTATTTTTTAATCTGGCGCATGCTGTAACGTATGCAAAGGCTGAAAAATATAAGGTGCTACTATATTGAAATTTTCCAAGTTTCGCACCCGTTATTATGTCACTTTTACAGATTATGTGGATTTTTTTTCACTTTAAACCACTGGGCGTATAACGCTGGTAAAAAGAACAAAGTTAATAAGGTCGCGACAATTAATCCGCCCATAATCGCCACAGCCATCGGGCCAAAGAAAATACTGCGAGAAAGTGGAATCATGGCCAAAACAGCCGCTAATGCTGTGAGTACAATTGGACGACAACGGCGTACTGTGGCGTTAATAATCGCATCCCACTGCGACTCTCCTGCCCGAATATCCTGCTCAATCTGATCAATTAAAATCAGGGAATTGCGCATGATCATACCCGATAAGGCAATCGTGCCAAGCATCGCCACAAAACCAAAGGGTTTGTTAAACAGCAACAAGAACAATACCACACCAATAATGCCGAGCGGTGCAGTCAAAAATACAATGAGCGCACGTGACATGCTACGCAGCTGAATCATTAACAAGGTCATCACCACCGCAAGGAAAAATGGCATGCCTGCATTGACTGACTTTTGCCCACGTGCCGACTCTTCAACTGTACCGCCGACTTCAATTAAATAGCCACTTGGCAATTTTTCACGCAAGGCTGCCATCGGCTCAGACAATTCTGCCACCACCGTTGCAGGTTGCAGATTGCTACGAATATCGCCACGTACGGTAATGGTCGGCAAGCGGTTACGATGCCAAATTAAACCCTCTTCAAAACGGTATTCAATGTGTGCAATTTGCGCCAACGGTACCGATGTTCCACGTGAAGTCGGTACAGCCAAACTGCTTAAAGATGCGACATCTAAGCGCTCAGTTTGATTGCCACGTAAACGGATTTCAATCAGTTCACGTTTTTCACGATACTGGTTGATTGCCGCGCCACTGATAGAACTATTGAGGAAGTTAGCCAAATCTAGACTCGACACTCCCATTTGACGGGCACGGTCTTGATCAATCTGCAATTGAATGACTTTGCTCGGCTCGCCCCAATCTAAATGCACATTGGTACTGTTTGGATTGGCACTGATGGTGGCTGCGACTTGCTGCGCCCATTGTCGCACTTGCGCCAAGTCTTCGCCTGACACACGGAATTGCAATGGATAACCCACAGGCGGGCCATTTTCCAATAACGACACGCGAGTACGCACCTCTGGCAATAACAAGCGAATTTGCTCAGATAAATTACGACGAATTTCATTGCGGTCTTCTAAGGAAGATGCCAACACCACAAATTGGGCAAAACTGGCTTGCGGCAATTGCTGATCTAAGGGTAAATAGAAACGCGGTGAACCTGTGCCAACATAGGCCACATAATTGTCGATACCTTGTTGTTGCGCCAAAAACTTTTCAACTTTTTTAACGGCTGCTTCTGTGGCTGTTAAGGATGCACCCTCTTCAAGTTTTAAATCGACTAAAATTTCTGCCCGATTGGAAGGCGGAAAGAATTGCTGCGGTACCAATTTAAACATGGCAATGGATAGTACAAATATAGCAACTGTGCTTGCAATGACGGTTTTACGATAGCGCACACAGGTATTGACCCAACCACGAAACACTTGATAAAAACGGGTTTGATATGGGTCGTGTAATTCACCTGCGTGCTGTAGCACAGGCTGCGGCTCAGCTTGTTTGCGTAAACGCGCCCAAAGACGTTGATACCACGGCGCTCGCTGTGCATGACGCTGAAAATCTGGCAATAATTTATCGCCCAGATAAGGCACAAACAGCACGGCAGCAAACCATGACACCACCAAAGCAATGGTCACCACTTGGAAAATTGAACGGGTGTATTCCCCTGTACTTGAGGCTGCTGTGGCAATGGGTAAAAAACCTGCTGCGGTAATTAATGTCCCAGTTAGCATGGGAAAAGCAGTCGTTCGCCACGCATGGCCTGCCGCTTGCAAGCGGCTATAACCCTGCTCCATCTTAATTGCCATCATTTCAATGGCGATAATGGCATCATCCACCAACAATCCGAGCGCTAGAATAAGCGCACCGAGTGAAATTTTGTGCAGTCCGACATCAAACAAATGCATACCAGCAAACGTCATCGCCAAAACCAGTGGAATGGAAAATGCCACCACCAAGCCAGTACGAAAACCCAGTGAAAAGAAGCTGACCAAAAGCACGATAATCACCGCCTCAGCCAACACTTTCATAAATTCATTGACGCTGTGTTTTACCGCTACAGGTTGATCAGACACTTTTTGCAGTTGCATGCCTAAAGGCAAGGTTTTTTGCAAACGGGCAAATTCTGTTTCCAGATTTTCACCCAAAGCTAGAATATCCCCGCCTTTACGCATCGACACCGCAATGCCAATCCCGTTTTCGCCCATAAAGCGCATACGTGGTTGGGCAGGTTCGCTAAACCCACGATAGACCTCAGCAACATCGCCCAGTTGAATGGTGGTGTCATTCACCAACAGTGGCATTTGTTTCAGCTCATCAACACTGTGCAGTGCACCACTCACACGAACCTGAATACGGTCTGAATGGGTTTCAAAAAAACCTGCGCTTGCCATGCTGTTTTGTTGTTGTAAGGCTTGTTGAATCGCGCTAACAGGAATACCGAGTTGCGCGGCTTTGGTATTAGATAACTCAATCCAGATTTTTTGATCTTGTAAACCCACCAAATTGACTTTGGCCACATCTTTGACCCGCTGCAATTGTAGTTGCAAACGGTCGGCATATTCTTTGAGGGTGGCATAGTCATAGTCTGCGCCTGTCAGCACATAAATATTGCCAAAAGTGTCGCCAAATTCATCATTAAAAAATGGGCCTTGTACGCCTTGCGGCAGTTCATGGCGGATGTCATTGACCTTTTTACGCACCTTGTACCAAACATCTGGAATTTGGCTGGAACGCATGGAATCTTTGGCAATAAAAGTCACCATGGACTCGCCCGGACGCGAATAGGCCATGATACGTTCATAATCGCCCGTGCTCATCAATTCTTTTTCAATACGGTCCGTGACTTGTAAGGATACCTCTTTGGCACTCGCTCCTGGCCAATAGGTTTGAATCACCATCACTTTAAAGGTAAACGGCGGATCTTCACTTTGTGCCAATTTAGAATAGGAAAAAAAGCCGACAATGCCCAACAACAGCATCAAGTAGACCACTAAACCTTTATTTTTTAACGCCCATTCGGATAAGTTAAAATTCATATTTTAACGCTCCGTCTGTGTAGCAGCAGGAGCTGCCTGAGCTGTTGGATTGACCGCCTGTACAGCTTGATTGTCACGGTTAATTGGGCGGATTTTTTGTCGATCACGCAGTAAATGTACCCCACCCATTACCACATAATCTTGCGCCTGCAAGCCACTGAGTACAGGCACGCTGTCCCGTCCATAAGCGCCCAAGGTAACAGGAGTTTGGCGAACGGTTGAATCGGCCTGCAAGACCAAAACAAAAGCTTGTTGCCCAGTTGCCGATACGCTAGATAAAGGCACATATAAACCCTGATTGGCTTGGCGAGTCAGAAATACCCGCGCACTTTGTCCCAATTGAATCTGTGCATTGCCTTCGCGTAAAGCCACTTTGACTTTAAAAGTACGTGACTGATCTGCCGCAGGGGAAATTTCTCGAACCGTACCAGTAAAACGGCTATCAGGTTGTGACCATAAACTGACCGTTGCCTCTTGCCCGACCCGAATTTCAGCCACTGCTTGTTCAGGCACACCAATCACGACTTCACGTTCTCCATCAATCGCCAATTGATAAGCGACCTGCCCTGCCGCTAAAACCTGCCCAACTTCAATATTGCGTTCAGTAATCACGCCATTTTTTGTGGCACGTAACTGGTTATAATCGGTTTGATTACTGCTAACCGCATAATTAGACTGCGCCTGTTTCAACTGCGCCATGGCATGTTGATACTGGTTTTTGACTGCATCATATTGCGAGCGGCTGACTGCGTTCATGGGTAACAATTGCTGAAAACGCTGCAATTCATCACTGGCAATTTTTGCAGCAGATTGTGCACTTTCCAGTTGCGCACGCGCGGCATTGAGCTGCAATGCTGCATCTTGCACATCCAGTGTTGCTAAGACTTGCCCAACCTTGACCCGATCTCCGACATCGGCAAAACGCTGTGTAACTTGCCCTGCAACCCGAAATGCCAAAGCGGTTTGCTGACGTGCTTGCACCTCGCCTGCATAGCTTTTTTGCTCAAGATGTAAACTGCTGGGCTGGGTCACCATCACCAAAGGGACTTCCTGTTCAACCTCGGTTTTTTGCTTGCTGCATCCCATTAGGGTGATACAGCACAACAGCATCAGGCTGCCAATGAGATTCTGAGTCGTGTTCATCTAGCGTGCTCTTATTTAAACGTTTTTATTAGGGCAGAATACGCAGTATATTAAATTGATTATTTTTTAATTAATATACCACTAGGTACATTAATTAAAACTGAAGCGTCATTTTCCAGTTGTACTGATGCAAATTAGGAGGAGCGTGTGCAGATTCATGTCGGACGACCCAAAGATTTAGAAAAACGCCAACGCATTTTAATGTCGGCAAAACACTTGTTTTTAAAGTTGGGCTTTCATGGTTCGAGTATGAATCAGATTGCACGTGAAGCAGGCGTGACCAAATTAACGGTGTATAATCATTTTCAAGACAAAGCCACGTTATTTTCCTGTGCCATTGAAGAAACCTGTGAAAGTCTGCTTAAGGCACAACCTTTGGACTTGACTGCACATAGCAATTTTAAGCAGGCTTTATACCAAGCCTGTGAACTGTCCTTGAACTTGGCCAACATGCCTGAAGCGATTAAATTAGAACACTTGCTGATGGAACTGGCCTCGGAGCAAAATCCGTTGGCATTGCAGTTTTACAATGCCTCACATGCCAAACTTCGCGCGATGTGGGAAAGCTTCTTTCGCAAAGCAGCAGAACTAAAATTTATTCAGGCAGATGAACCTAAAACACAAACTGAATTGATCGTTTCTTTACTACATGGTTTACGTCACCATGAAGTTTTACTCGGTGTACGTGCCGTGCCTGATGCTGCACAATCTCAAAAGATTATTGAAGATGCGATGGGTATTTTTATGCTACGTTATGGCTGAACAGGCTAATAAAGGTTGATCTAAATCGGAATTTTTTTACCAAATCGCATGCCACTCTGCCCTGTATTTCTCTGCGAAATACTGCCGCTTGGCACTATAACTTCAGATGCGCAAAATCCATGCAACTTTTGTAGATAGCCCGCTTGGATTGTGTCTAAATCGGGGTATAGTCTTAACAGAGTAAAAAACACAGAACATGGAGAACAACGAATGATTCAACAAATTGATGCTCCTCTACGCGATGACGTACGCCTACTTGGCAACTTATTGGGTGAGACCCTCAAGTTACACGCAGGACAAGATTTGTTTAATCAGGTCGAACAAATTCGTGCTTTATCTAAAGGCGCGCGCGATGGACAAGCCGAAGCTGAAAAACAACTCGAACAACTGTTTTTAAGTCTGGAAGATGACGAGATCTTACCACTCACCCGTGCCTTTACCCACTTTTTGAACTTTGCCAACATCGCCGAGCAATATCATGTGGTGCGGAGTCGTCGCCAAAGCGAATTTGATGAACATGCTGTTTCTCCAAACCCACTCGATCACTTATTCCTCAAGTTTAAAGACAACCAAATTTCTGCAGAAACACTCTATCAACAAGTCTGCGAACTGAAAATTGAATTGGTTTTAACTGCACATCCGACTGAAGTCAGCCGTCGTACCCTCATTCAAAAATATGACGATATTAATGACTGCCTGTCTAAAATGGATCAACAAAAACTGACGCCACGTGAACGTCAGGCAGTTTTGGCAGATTTAAAACAGCTCATCAGCTCGGCTTGGCAAACCGATGAAATTCGCCAACATCGCCCAACTCCTGTCGATGAAGCCAAATGGGGCTTTACCACCATCGAACAAACCCTGTGGAATGCAGTGCCTAAATTCATGCGTGAGTTAGACAGCATTGTGCAGGAACACTGTGGGCAAAGTCTGCCGCTGAATATTGCGCCTGTGCGTTTCGCCTCTTGGATGGGCGGTGACCGTGATGGTAACCCCAATGTCACCCATAAAGTGACTCAAGAGGTGTTGTGGTTATCGCGCTGGAAAGCAGCAGAACTGTATTTACGTGATATTGAAAACTTGCGTTGGGAACTTTCCATTCAGCAATGCAGCCCAGAATTGGCAGATGCTTTGGGACATTCCCATGCAGAGCCGTACCGTGAATATTTACGCGACACCCGTGAACGCCTAAAAGCCACCCGCAACTGGTTAGCAGCGAAATTACAAGGCAAAGATGCTGATGACAGTTTGGTGATTAAAAACAAAGACGAGTTGTTACAGCCTTTACTGCTGTGTTATCGCTCGCTGACGGCTTGCCAATTGTCAGACATTGCGAACGGCAAATTGCTGGATTTAATACATCGTGTGAATTGTTTTGGTATTGAATTGCTAAAACTGGATATTCGCCAAGAGTCAGGACGTCATCGCCAAGCCATTTCTGCCATTACCGAATATTTAGGTTTGGGCAATTTTGAAACTTGGACTGAACAAGCGCGTCAGAACTTCTTACTTCAAGAACTGCAAAGCAAACGTCCGTTATTGCCAAAATTCATGCAGGAACCTGCACAAAGCCTGATTCAACATCCCGATGTGCAAGAAGTGTTTGCTACCATGCGCACGTTGGCTGAGCAACCGCAGGAAAGCTTGGGCGCGTATATTATTTCCATGGCGGAATATCCAAGTGATGTGTTAGCGGTGTTATTGCTGCAAAAAGAAGCAGGCATTCAGCATCCTTTACGTGTGGTGCCGCTGTTTGAAACCCTGAAAGACTTGGATGGGGCTGCCCAGACCATGAATACCCTATTTAATATGCATTGGTACAAACAGCATATTCAGGGCAAACATGAGGTCATGATTGGCTACTCGGACTCCGCCAAAGATGCAGGGTTCATGTCGGCCAACTGGGCACAGTACCGCGCTCAGGAAGAACTGACTGCGGTAGCGCAGCAACATGCTGTGCAGCTAACCTTATTCCATGGTCGTGGTGGTTCTATCAGCCGTGGTGGCGCACCGACTCAACAAGCGCTGTTCTCACAGCCACCAGGTTCTATTTCAGGTGCAATTCGCGTTACCGAACAAGGCGAAATGATTCGTTTTAAATTTGGACTTGAAGGGGTTGCATTGCAAAATCTGGAAGTCTATACCGCTGCCACCTTAGAAGCGACGCTAATGCCACCACCTGTGCCAAAGGCAGAATGGCGCGAGGTCATGCATAACATGACCGAGCTTTCGGTACAGGTCTACCGTCAAACTGTGCGTGAAAATCCACATTTTGTGAAATATTTACGCACCGTTACGCCAGAACTAGAATTGCAGATGTTGCCGCTCGGTTCTCGTCCTGCAAAACGTAAAGTCAGCGGCGGAATTGAATCCTTACGTGCCATCCCGTGGGTATTTGCATGGACGCAAATCCGTTTGATGCTGCCTGCTTGGTTAGGTACAGGCGCAGCAATTAACCAAACAATCGATCAGGGACAAAAAGCCACTTTAGATGAAATGCTCAGCGATTGGCCTTACTTCCAGACTTTAATTGATATGTTAGAAATGGTGTTGTCTAAAGCCGACAGCAATATTGCATTGTATTATGAGTCACACCTGACCGATGACGAAGACTTGAAACAACTCGGTGAGCAACTGCGTCAACGCCTGCGTGATGCCGTAACAACGTTACTGACCCTCAAAGGTGAATCACAATTGCTCAGCAGCAATGATGTGCTAGATCAATCAATGCGGGTGCGTAAACCGTATTTATTGCCACTGCATTTGCTACAGGCAGAGTTGATGAAACGTCGTCGCCGGTATTTGGCAGAACAACATGCCGAACATACCCCTGTCGATCATGCCCTCATGGTAAGCATTGCAGGGATTGCAGCAGGCTTACGCAATACAGGTTAAGCCTCTACGAATAGTACAACAAGCAGAGTCATGTACTCTGCTTGTGGTTTATTCACTCACTTGGAAATGGCTTGGGCAGATTGCTGTTAAAAGGGTCACTAAAAAAATCATATAAACCATGAAAACTGGCATTTTTTATAATTTCTGTATTACCTTGTTTGAATTATGCTTATGATTAAATATCAGATAAAAAAAGATGAACATTGACTATTTTCTGGGTCAAATGACGGTACTCACAGATGTGTTTATCATTGGCTCCATGTTTTACAGGCTTATTGCTGTTTAAACGCATTATATCTTTGAGGGCACCCTTCCCTGCTGAGTGGTCTTTTACGGTGTTCTTTGCTGACCTTGCTCATTAATCATCCACTGTGCGCCCATTTTTTAGCTCTATACGTTGCGTGGCGAAAAACTAGCCTAAATTATGTGCAATTAAATTTATTCTTCGTCTACTTTCATCCCATTGATGCAGCAAAACATTCTTTAAATTTATAAATAAAATTACTTATTTATATTAAATGTAATTTTTAACAAATAGTAAAATTTAATTCTAAAAATAAGCAGCTGGTCAGTTTCTTCGCAAAATTTTTAAAAAATTTATGCAATACAAGGGTATGATGTGCTCAATTTAGCTTTTGAGTGCTCACTTTATGTCCAATTGGTTTCCCAAATGGCGCCCTTATGAAGGCAGCATTGATGCGCGTCCTGTAGGGACCAATGAGTATCTACCGCCTGCACAAACCGTTGTATTGGGGATACAACACGCGTTTGCCATGTTTGGTGCTACGGTACTTGCACCTTTCTTAATGGGCTTTGACCCGAACCTTGCCATTTTAATGTCAGGGATTTGTACCATCCTATTCTTTTTCATGACAGGTGGGCGCGTTCCAAGTTATTTAGGTTCGAGCTTTGCCTTTATTGGGGTAGTGATTGCTGCCACAGGCTATGCAGGTGCAGCAGGTGGTTTAAATGCCAATATTGGGGTCGCGGCAGGCGGGATTATTGCCTGCGGTATTTTATATGCCCTGATTGGCTTTTTGGTGATGGCCACAGGCACCCGTTGGATTGAAAAATTGATGCCACCTGTGGTGACAGGTGCAGTGGTGATGATCATTGGTTTAAACCTTGCCCCAGTCACGGTCAAAGCCGTTGCAGGCAATCCATTTAATATGTGGATGGCATTGGTGACTGTGCTGTGTATGGGCATGATTGCCGTATTTACCAAAGGTTTACTTCAACGCCTCTTGCTTTTAATTGGCTTACTCATGTCATATCTGATCTATTTTGTGGTCACCAATGTCATGGGTTGGGGTACGCCAATTAACTTCGCACCAATTCAGCAAGCCGCGTGGTTTGGTGTTCCAGACTTTCACGCGCCTGTATTTGATCTGAATGCCATGCTGATTATTGCCCCAATTGCGTTCATTTTGGTGGCAGAGAACTTGGGACACATTAAAGCAGTAGGTGCCATGACAGGTGAAAACCTTGATCCACACATTGGTAAAGCCTTTGTGGCAGATGGTGTTGCCACAACACTCGCAGGTGGTGTCGGTGCACCAGGTATGACCACTTATGGTGAAAATATTGGGGTCATGGCTGTTACCCGCGTGTATTCCACAATTATTTTTGTGGTGGCGGGGGTCTTTGCAATTTTCCTTGGGCTTTCACCCAAATTTGGCGCGATTATTCACACCATTCCTACCGCCATTTTAACGGGTGCTTCTATTGTGGTCTTTGGCTTGATTACCATTGCTGGCGCAAAAATCTGGATTGAAAACAAAGTCGATTTTTCTAAAAACAAAAACTTGATGGTGGCTGCCGTGACCATTATTTTAGGAACGGGCGACTTTGCGCTGCAACTAGCCAGCTTTAACTTGGGCGGGATTGGTACAGCAACTTTTGCGGCCTTGTTCCTAAACTGGTTCTTTAGTTTGCGTGATCCATCCTAATCAGAACCTGCTGTCATCTGCTGTAACCTAAGCAGATGCCAAAGCAATGCAAAAAGACCGAACAACAATGATTGTTCGGTCTTTTTTAGCTCAAACGGTCTGTCTAGAATAAACCGCTTTTAAGAGATCATGCTTTTGCTGTGGCTTATTTCTGTTTTTTAAGCTCTTGCTTAAGTTGCTTCAATTTGCCTTTATGTTTTGAAATCTTTTTCAAACGTGCTTTGATTTTTTGCTTCAAAGATTTAACTTGCTTAGCCATGGTATTACTCCTTAGTAAGGCTATTCGTTGCCATTGTGTTGTTTCACAAAACTACGAATAAATTTTCTTAATTCACGAGCAGCACTAGTATCAAGTTCTTCACATAAACGAATAAATTCATCACGTTCAGTACTATTAATACGAATTAAAAGTTGTCCATCTTTCTTGCCTGTCTTTATTTTTTTGATTTGCTCGTTCATTGCTGATCTCTCCAAAATAAAGACTGCTTTGCAAAAGATGTATATACAATATATATACTTTTTAAAATAAAGCAAACTTACATCGTTAAAAAATGTAATAAATTCATATTCTTTTTTTTACCAAAACTTTATAAAAAGCTGGCAAAGTCAAGACAGGCAAGGCTTTTCGCTTAAAGCTGCAAGCAAAAAAAATAGGCAAATTATTTTTAAAAATTATGCTTTAAACACCATGATGGCATACAAATACGCAGTATTGCCGCGTAAATATAAAGTTTGGGCTGCGTTTGAAGCATCACCCAAACATATGGAGAAGACCCGTTAAGGACGAAATTCTTTTAATTCACGCTGAATAAAATGATGAATCATATCGTGATATAAACGCTCGACCATGTCTGGATCGACTGCATGTTGCACAGCCAAAGCACGGACTTTTTCAATCACTTCTTTCACGCGCTGTGGCGACTGTACATCTTCCAAAGTCTGTTTATGGCGCAAGGCCTGATCGACATAAAACTGACGCGATGCAATCAATTCGATTAAATCCACATCAATTTGGTCTATTTTTTCACGTGCTTGTTGTAATGATTTTACTTTTTCATTGTTCATGGGCTTGGGCTACACTTTCAGTTTCGGTTTCAATCTTATACTTTTCTTCTAACACATTACTGAAAATACTTTCAATCATCCATACCCGATATAAGCTATTAAACACGTAGCTTTGCCCATCTATACGCAATTCCAACACAGGAAAATCGGGCTGAGATTTCATTTCACACAGCATATCATTTTCTTTGAGCAACTCAGTCACATCCGCTGTGGTCAGTTGATCTAACTCGAGTTCACGCTGCATACGCTCAAAATGCGCTTTAAAGGATAAATCCTGTCCCCTTGTCCATACCGCCTGCAAAATACGATATATGGCATCGACACGCTGTTCTTCAGGCACACTGTAATACAGTTGTGCCATTTGATAGGTCGCTTGCTCGGTGGGTCGGCAAAACGGCGTAAACGCAACATCGGTACGTTTAGATAAACGTGTTGCCAAACTCCAGTCAAAATAGTCACGCCCATGATAGGACAATGGATACACATTCAAATGAATATTGTAATAGGCGGCCAATTCTTCTTTGATATACGCCAATAACAACCAAGAAATCGGGTCTTCCAGTGCGATGTATAAGTCCAATTCAGGGTCAAGCGCCTGAATTTCATTGAGTTCTTCGGCATCACTAATTAAATGTTCACACCATTCAATATGATTGATCAAGAAAATAGGATTATCGGTCAGTAATTTTTGTTGTTTTAAACGGCGGGTCAGACGCAATAAATCATCGACTGCATGATATTTACGTCCACCAAACTCAAAATAACTGGCCAATACAGGTGCATCATTAAAAACCCGTTCAGGAAAATCCTGAATTTGATGATGACGGCTGGCCATGGCATATAAGGTGCGTAATTTACCCGACTGCTTTTGCCATAGCATGTGGAACACATCTTCGAGTAAATACAAGAAATCCTGACCACGTAACGGCGTATGCCGCAAAATGGTTTCTGCCTGCATTAAAGCTTCTGCAGTCGGTGGTTCAGGGGTATCATGAAAACTAAAACGGTGTTGTTTGGCAAGAATTTTTGCATCTTGAATACAGTAATTTTGCCATTCTGCAGCCGACATTTGGTTCGGTGCATCGCCACTTTGCCGCGAAATCACTACGGTTAAAGGTTTTAACTCATCGGCCAGAATATCTTCTAATTGCGGTAACTGCTGTACCGCCAAATAGCTATATACATCATCTAGACGTAAATACACACTCAGTCCGTGTTCCGTGGACAACACCGATTGCCGAGATGGTTTTTGATAAAACCAACTCGATCGGATCGGATCGAACCAACGGCGTAACAGTGACATGAGATCAGCCTCTAAAAGAAAATCCTTGTGGTTTAGGGACAAGCCACATGCAAATCATGTGCGCTCGTCTTTCAATAGTACACATGGATTTATATCAATTCATATAAAAATGAGCAATTAGACCTCTAAATTCAGATCAGTCACTGCACCTTTTTCTGCACCCGATGCCAATTTAGCAAATTTCGCCAATGCACCGTGGGTATAGTTTGGCTTTGGTTTGACCCATGCCGCTTTACGTGCTGCCATTTCCTCTTCTGACACATGCCAAGTCATTTCGCGGGTTTCAGCATTAATCGAAATTTTATCACCATTTTTCACCAGACCAATTGGCCCGCCTTCATATGCTTCTGGGGTCACATGCCCAATCACAAAACCATGACTACCGCCCGAAAAACGTCCATCGGTAATTAACGCTACTGAGTTACCCAAGCCCTTGCCAATAATTGCAGAAGTTGGTTTCAGCATTTCTGGCATACCTGGGCCACCTTTAGGGCCTTCACCGCGAATCACCACCACTTCACCTTCTTGCACTTCGCCATCTAAAATGCCGCGCATCGCACCAATTTCACCTTCAAAGACGCGTGCAGGCCCTTCAAAATACAAGCCTTCTTTGCCTGTAATTTTTGCCACTGCACCCGTAGGCGATAAATTGCCTTTTAACACCACCAAGTGTGAATCTTTTTTGATTGGCGCATCAAACGGTAAAATAATTTGCTGACCTTCAGGATAATCGGCAACATCGGCCAAGTTTTCTGCCAAAGTTTTACCTGTAACCGTTAAACAAGAACCATCGAGCATGCCTGCATCTAGCATGCGCTTCATCAACGGCTGAATTCCGCCAATGGCAATCAGCTCCGACATTAAATACTTGCCCGATGGACGTACATCGGCCACCACTGGGGTTTCCTGACCAATACGCACGAAATCATCGAGTGTGAGTTCAACCCCTGCAGAATGCGCCATGGCAATTAAATGCAACACACCATTGGTCGACCCACCCAAAGCAATCAATACTTTAATGGCATTTTCAAAGGCAGATTTGGTCATAATGTCACGTGGTTTAATATCCAGACGTAACAGATTCATGACTGCTTCGCCTGCACGTTGGCAATCATCCATTTTGTCTTGAGAAACCGCTTCTTGTGCCGAAGACCCTGGTAAACTCATGCCCAATGCTTCAATGGCCGATGCCATAGAGTTCGCGGTGTACATGCCACCACACGAACCTGCACCCGGCAAAGCCACTTCTTCAATCTGTTTGACCTGAATTTCGTTAATTTCCCCTTTGGCATGCTGACCCACGGCTTCAAACACCGAAATAATATCGGTATGTCCTGCACCCGGTTTAATGGTGCCGCCATAAACAAACAAGCCCGGACGATTTAAACGCGCCAGTCCCATAATGCAACCCGGCATGTTTTTATCACAGCCACCAATGGCAATCACACCATCATAGGCCTGACAACCCACCACGGCTTCAATTGAGTCGGCAATGATTTCACGTGAAACCAGTGAATATTTCATGCCTTCGGTGCCGTTTGAAATACCGTCTGAAATGGTGATGGTATTGAAAATAATGCCTTTACCACCCGCTTGATTCACGCCTGTTTCCGCTTCACGCGCCAAGCCATCAATATGCATATTACATGGTGTGACATTGGCCCAAGTCGATGCAATGCCAATAAATGGACGAGTAAAATCTTCATCCTTAAAACCCACCGCACGCATCATGGAGCGTGCAGGTGCATTTTCAATGCCTTCATAGACTTCGGCTGAATGTTCGCGGATATTCTGTTTACTCATAGCTGATTCCTTAGCAAGATGGGTGAAATGACGTGCTCATCATGACGATTTATTTTATTTTCATTGTATCGAAAGCAGGCAGGATGTAAACGAAAATGCCTGCCTAATTTTATTGCTCAAATTTGTTGCAACACTGACATTACTCATTGCAAACACATAAAAAAGCACCCCAATTTCGGAGTGCTTTTTGTGGCAGCTTAAATTGCTAAGTACTGCTTAGATTTCACGTACCGCACCTTTTGCCGCACTGGTGGTGTGCATGGCATAGGCTTTCAACGCTTTGGAAATTTTACGTGGACGTTCTTCTGCAGGATGCCAACCTTTGGCTTCTTGCGCTTCACGACGTGCTGCCATCGTTGCGTCATCTACCGCCAAGTGAATGCTACGGTTTGGAATATCAATTTCGATACGGTCACCATCTTCAACCAAACCAATCGCACCACCTTCAGCTGCTTCTGGAGAAACGTGACCAATTGAAAGACCTGAAGAACCACCCGAGAAACGACCATCGGTCAGTAAGGCACATTCTTTGCCTAAACCTTTCGATTTTAAATAGCTGGTTGGGTATAGCATTTCTTGCATACCTGGGCCACCACGTGGGCCTTCGTAGCGAATCACCACCACATCCCCCGCTGTAATTTTACCGCCCAAAATCGCGTCTACGGCAGCATCCTGACTTTCAAAAACACGAGCTGTGCCGTTGAATTTTAAAATGGAATCATCCACCCCTGCAGTTTTGACAATACAGCCATCCAAAGCGATGTTGCCGTAAAGTACCGCCAAACCACCATCTTTAGAGAAGGCGTGTTCTGCATTACGAATTACACCATTGTCACGGTCACCATCTAAACGTGAATAGTAACGGTCTTGTGAGAATGCAGTCTGGGTTGGTACGCCGCCCGGTGCAGAGCGGAAGAACTGGTAAACGTCTTCATTTTCGGTACGAATAATGTCCCATTTATCTAAAGCATCTTTTAATGTTGCTTCGTGAACCGTACCTACAGAAGTGTCCAATAAACCTGCACGATCCAGCTCACCTAAAATAGACATAATGCCGCCCGCACGGTGTACATCTTCCATGTGAACGTCTTGTTTTGCAGGTGCAACTTTACACAATACAGGTACTTTGCGTGATAGACGGTCAATATCATCCATGGTGAAATCCACACCTGCTTCATTGGCAGCCGCCAACAAGTGCAATACGGTGTTGGTTGAACCACCCATGGCAATATCCAATGTCATGGCATTTTCATAAGATGCTTTGGTTGCAATTGAACGTGGCAATACGCTGTAGTCGTCTTGTTCATAATGGCGTTTAGCCAATTCCACAATCAACTGACCTGCTTTATCAAACAGTTTTTTACGGTTGGCATGGGTTGCCACAATTGAGCCGTTGCCTGGTAAAGATAAACCTAGAGCTTCTGTTAAGCAGTTCATTGAATTCGCAGTGAACATCCCTGAGCATGAACCACAAGTTGGACATGCTGAGCGCTCATATTCAGCGACTTCTTCATCGGTATAGTTGTCATCTGCCGCCACAATCATCGCATCAATCAAGTCAATCGCGTGTTCCTTGCCACGAATTTTGACTTTACCTGCTTCCATAGGGCCGCCAGATACAAACACCACTGGAATGTTTAGGCGCATGGCAGCCATCAGCATCCCTGGGGTAATTTTGTCACAGTTGGAGATACACACCATAGCATCGGCACAGTGCGCGCTGACCATGTATTCTACCGAGTCGGCAATCAAGTCACGTGATGGCAATGAATACAACATGCCGTCATGGCCCATGGCAATCCCGTCATCTACAGCAATGGTGTTAAATTCTTTGGCAACACCACCTGCGGCCTGAATTTGCTCTGCCACCATTTGACCGAGGTCTTTTAAATGCACATGGCCAGGTACAAATTGGGTAAATGAGTTGACCACCGCAATAATCGGCTTACCGAAATCTTCATCTTTCATACCCGTTGCACGCCATAAGCCGCGTGCACCCGCCATATTTCTTCCGTGTGTCGATGTTTTTGAACGATAGTCAGGCATTATAAAGTTCCAACTTGGTTGTGCTGAAATGAATCTGAAATTCATTCTGGCGAAATAATACTGTTTGCAAGATCTGTATCACTGCAAAACAGTTTAAGAATCTTTCTATTTTACTACAGCTTGAGGTAGTAAGGCTGCTGCTTTACCGACTTTATGATGGATAAAAAGTGACGAAAACCCACAGCACCCTGTTGATCATACTGAATTCAATACAAAACTTTCATGAATAATTTTTAAATTTTGCATAACTCATTTTTATCATAATAATTTACAGCGCAGCACAGCGACAAGTTGGATTTGTTACAACCCGTTCCGACCTTTGGGCCGCAATTTGCTATAATTGGCGCGTCATCTAAAAATATGGGTTGATTTCCATTGAAAATCGTTTTTGCAGGTACGCCTGAATTTGCTGCAAGCGCTTTGGCAGCACTCCTGAACACCGAACATGAGATTGTCGCGGTTTACACTCAGCCTGATCGTAAAGCAGGACGCGGACAAAAACTCACAGCATCTGCGGTGAAGCAATTGGCACTACAACACGATCTTCCTGTCTATCAACCTTTGCATTTTAAATCATCTACTGAAGAAGGTCTGGCGGCCCAACAAGAATTGGCTGCATTGAAAGCCGATGTGATGGTGGTTGCAGCCTATGGTTTAATCTTGCCACAAGTGGTTTTAGATACGCCTAAATATGGCTGCTTGAATATTCACGGTTCTTTATTGCCACGTTGGCGCGGTGCAGCGCCGATTCAGCGTGCCATTGCCACAGGTGATACCGAAACAGGCATCACCATTATGAAAATGGCCGCAGGTTTAGATACGGGCGATATGTTGTATAAAACCTTGTGCCCAATTACTGCAGCAGACACTTCAGCCACCTTACATGACAAACTGGCGCAGCAAGGTGCCGAAGCGATTGTTGAAGTATTGGCTTCAGAACAAAAATTACAAGACTATTTGGCTAGGCGTGAAGTGCAAGATGAAGCCTTAACGGTGTATGCACACAAACTGACCAAAGCCGAAGCGCAAATTAACTGGTCACAAACTGCAGCCGAAATTGACCGTAATATCCGTGCCTTTAACCCGTGGCCTGTGGCATTTATCCCTTTAGATGACACTCAAAACTTACGCGTGTGGGGTTCAGCATTATCAGATGAATCTGCACAGGGCAAAGCTGCAGGGACAATTTTAAAACTGGACAAACAAGGCGTACACGTCGCTTGTGGCGATCAACAAGCAGTGTGCTTAAGTTCGTTGCAATGGCCAGGTGCTAAACCGCTGAATCCCGTGCAAATCATTCAAACTCAAAAACTTCAAACAGGACAAGTTCTCGCATGAGCCATTCTGAATCAGGCAATTCACATTTGAACTTGCGTGCCCAAGTCATCCGTACGCTATTAGCCGTACAACAAGGGCAATCATTGGCGAGCATTTTAACTGTACATTTAAGCAAAGTCGCAGAACGTGACCGTGCCTTGTTTCATGAGCTGGTTTTGGGCACCTTGCGTCAATGGTATGCCCTAAAAAGCATTACCTTGCCGTTGTTGGTGAAACCACTCAACAATGAAACTGTTGAAACCTGTTTATATGTTGGCTTATATCAAGTGCTTTGTACCCGTGTAGCCAGTCATGCCGCAATTTCTGAAACTGTAACTGCAGCCAAACAATTGGGCTATCAAGCACTCAGCGGTGTGGTGAATGCGATTCTGCGTCGTGTTTCACGTGAAACATCCGAATTTCAAACGGCTTTGGCGCAAGCGCATGGTTTGCCAAGTTGGTTGTATAAACGCCTGAAAAAAGATTGGCCTGAACAATTAGAACAACTGACGCACACTTTAAAGCAAACTGCGCCGCTAACCTTAAGAGTCAATACACGCCAAATTAGCCGTGATGGCTATTTAGAAATTTTGCAGGAACAAGAGATTGCTGCAGAAGCTTGTACCGTATCTGCAGTTGGTATTGTGATGCTGCAAAATGTGCACATTCCAGACTTGCCTGGTTTTGATGAAGGCGTATTTTCCGTACAGGACGAACATGCCCAACTGTGTGCGATGCTCTTGCCAAATTTAGATGGCAAAGTCGTGGTCGATGCCTGCGCAGCCCCTGGTGGTAAAACAGCACATCTGCTCGAAAAATTTCAGCCTAAAAAATTGATTGCCTTGGATCAGGATGCCCAACGTCTGTTACGTGTCAGCGAAAACCTAGAACGTCTGCAACTGAATCAAGAAGCGCAAGTCGAAATTTTGGCTGCCGATGCAACCACATGGAACGCTAGTGAAGCAGTGGACTGTATTGTATTGGATGCACCATGCTCTGCAATTGGGGTCTTGCGTCGTCATCCAGATATTCGTTTGCTGCGTCAATCTGGCGATATTCAGCAAACGGTAGCATTACAGCAACAGATTTTGCAGCAGATGTGGCAGCAACTCAAAGTTGGCGGCACCTTGCTTTACATTACCTGCTCGGTTTTAAAAGCCGAAAATGAACAGCAAATGCAGCAATTCTTTGCCGAACATCTTAATGCCAAAGAAGTCAAAATTGATGCAGATTGGGGCATTCCACAACTGTACGGACGCCAATTATTGCCACAAGAAGGACGCGGTGATGGTTTTTATTATTGTCGTATTGAAAAAACCGCCTAAGCTGTTTTTGTTTTAACGATTCTTCTCATTGAATAGCCGTTCCAATAAAATAACCCTTGAATCAATCAAGGGTTATTTAAACGGTGCAATCTCTTAAAGCTTCGCACTTGTTCAGCAAAACACTTAGTCTTCAAGTTCATCTGGGTTTTTGATCAGGTGAATCATCGCAAAAACCAAACCACCCCAAAGTACCACTGTTGAAATAATCAACATCACCAATGCAGATGTATTCATGTTATTTCTCCGCTGCGTCTTGATCTTTTAAGCGGCTAAGCAATACCGCACCAATAATAAAGAGCGCCACGGTACCACCACCCACGGTAAGTAAAATGTGTAATGGATAACCCCCATAGCCTTCTGCAAAAATAGATTTTAGGGTTAAACCTAAAGCCACGAGCAATGAAAGTGGTGTCACGATGGTTAATAGGAAATTCCAGCCCCAACCCAATTTAATACTTGAGTATTGGTTAACGTGTTGCTGCAATTCTTTGAGCAATGGACGTCGGAACCAAGTCACCAAAATAATCGACAATAAACCACCACCGACAATACCAATGTTGTTGGCAAAGTAGTCAATGATGTCGACAAAAGTAATCGCACTGTGGGTAGAGAATAAAATGGTTGAAACTATAGCTGAACCACCCGCAATGATGGTTACTGCACGCTTACGCGACCAACCCAGTTTGTCTTGGAACGCAGCAATCGGCACTTGCAGAATACTCACCATTGAGGTCACTCCTGCAACCGTCAATGAAGCGAAGAATAAGAAGCCAAATAAATCGCCACCTGCACCCAAGCTAGAAATGATTTTTGGGAATGCAATAAAGGCTAAACCAATACCACCCGAAACCACTTCATCTACCGATGAACCTGCGCTGTACGCCATAAAACCAAGCGCAGCAAAAATACCAATACCCGCTAAAATTTCAAAAGATGAGTTTGCGAGTGCAACCACCAAGCCTGAACCAGTCAAGTTAGTTTTACGTTTTAGGTATGATGAGTAGGTCAACATAATCCCGAACCCGACTGAAAGCGAGAAGAAGATATGACCAAAGGCAGCTAACCATACTTTATAGTTCGTCATCGCTTCCCAGTTAGGCGTAAAGAAGGCATTTAAGCCATCGACTGCACCAGGCAAACGTAAAGCTTGAACCACGAGAATAGAGAATAAAATCAGCAAAAGTGGTATAAAAATTTTATTTGACAGCTCAACCCCTTTTTTCACACCACCATATAAAATGAACATCACTACCGCCCACACGATGACTAAGCCAATAAATAAGGTGGGTACAAAACCCAAGGCTAAACCTTCACCATTTTGTAAGTAGCTTGTGAAAAAGAATTTTTCAGTGTCTGTTCCCCATTGCTGACCAATGGAATAGAACATATAACTGCCTGCCCAAGACAATACGCTGGCATAGTAAATACCAATCAGCAAAGTCACCATCACCTGCCACCAACCCAATGCTTCACTGTTCATGAGCTTTTTATAAGCGGTTGGTGGTGCTTTACGGTATTTATGCCCAACTGCATAGTCCAAAAACAGCAATGGCAAACCTGCGGCAAAGATCGCAATTAAATAAGGGATTAAAAATGCGCCGCCGCCATTTTCATAGGCAACATAAGGGAAACGCCAAATATTACCCAACCCGACCGCAGAACCAATAGCTGCGATAATAAAGCCTGATCGTGCGGACCAACTCTCACGAGAATCTGTCATAGAACACCTAAACTTCAGGTTATTTTTTGTTGCTTGTTTTTTAATTCTGACCTTTTATATAAATAATTTGCTTTTTCATTAGCTTAAATTTACTTTATATAACGGTAATTTAGCGCACTCAAAAAATATCCTGCAAAAAAATGAAAATCTGGGTGTTTGCTTTAGAGTCACACCTTTTGAGCATCAAATTCTAAAGGTCAAACAGCGAAATATTCGGAAAATCTTGCTTAAAGTCTTTGCCCAATATTGCGCTTTTGTATGGCTTAACAATACTCATTTTTGAAAAATTTTTCTGTAAATTCTGCTCGGAAAGATGTTTTTTGTATGCATTTTTTAATCAAGCGTTCAAATTCCACTCCATTTTGACTTGATTTTTTGGTTATAAGTCATATAACTATTTGGAATACAATTTTGATGCTATTTGAGTTATTTTACTTTTCATCTATTTTACACTAACGCTGTAGCTTATAATTCACTGAACTACAGCGCTGTAGTGAATCATCCCAAAATTCAGAGTTAACTCATTTTCTGTCTCTGATGATGACGATACATGATCAGATCAAATACTTAACGCTTAATCACCAACAAACGCTCTTCCTGCATATCCCGAATGGCAGATTGAATCCCCTCACGCCCTAAACCCGAATCTTTCACACCACCATAAGGCATATTATCCACGCGGAAAGATGGGATATCATTAATAATTACCCCACCGACCTGTAACTGATCCCATGCGTAAAGCATTTTTTCCAAGCTTTGTGTATAAATACCCGCCTGTAAACCAAAACGACTTTGGTTAATACGTGCAATCCCTTGCTCAAAAGATGAATATTTTTCCAAAATGGCAACAGGGCCAAAAACTTCATCTTTATAAACCTCCAAGTTTGGATCGACCTGTTCCAATAAAGTCGGCTCAAACATCACACCTTTCAGCTCGCCACCTACCAATATTTTTGTGCCTTTTTTCACCGCTTTATCAATCCACTTTTTCAAGCGCTGTGCTTCAGCTTCCTTAATCATTGGCCCGACCAAAGTGCTGTCCAAATTAGGATCTGCTGCTTTAATTTGCTTGAGCTGACTCACAAGTTTCTTTTTCAGTTCAGCATATACGTCGGCATGCACAAAAATACGTTGCACACTAATACACACCTGCCCTGCATGATTATACGCCCCACCAATTAAGCGATGAATCAATGCATCATTCAGTTCAGTATCGGGTTCAATCATCACCGCTGCATTGCCGCCCAACTCTAGCGTTACTTTTTTACGTCCTGCGCGGGCTTTCATATCCCAACCCACCACATCTGAACCAGTAAAACTGAGCAGTTTAAAGCGGTCATCGGTCACTAAAACATCTGCTTGTTCACGCTCACAAGGCAATACCGAAAACGCACCTTTAGGTAAATCTGTTTCAGCCAACACTTCTGCTATTTTTAATGCTGAAATAGGCGTGGCGCTAGCAGGTTTTAATACAAAAGGACAACCTGCAGCAATCGCGGGCGCAATTTTATGTGCGGTTAAATTCAATGGGAAATTAAAAGGACTAATTAAAGACACGGCACCAATGGGTACATGCTTAACCATCCCTTGATAATTCGCAGCAGCAGCCGTCACCGCCAACGGTAAAATACGTCCTTCATCTAGTTGCGACACCGCATCTGCCGCAATTTGAAAGGTATTGATTAAACGCTCGACTTCTGCCATCGCGGCCAGACGAGGCTTTCCACCTTCAGCAATTAAAATTTCAACCAATTCTTCGCGCATCTCTTGGAAACGCTGCACACATTGCAGCAGAATTTTTTGTTTCTGAAATGGCTGTAATTTTGCCATTTCGGCTTCTGCTTTGACGGCTGCAAGAATAGCTTTTTCAATACTTTTTGCATCGGCAAGTGCGACACGTGCATATAATTTTTGAGAATATTTATGCTGAACGGCTAACCATTGCCCTGTTTCTACTGCTTTATTGGCAAGATAGAGCGGGTAATCGACAGGTGGATGGACATTTTGCATACTGAAATCCTCTTTTTTGGCGCGAATTAGGCTATATTTTTACAAGAATTTGATTCTAGAAAATGTATGATGCGCTAAGTTAGACAATATTTCACATGATTTTTGTCACGAGAACATACAACACCACACCATTCATCCCAAATGATGATGACAAAATACTAGGGTTTATATGCTTACATTACAACGTTTTGCTTTAGCATGCAGTTTAATTGGTTGTTCAGCGGTGCATGCCGATATTATTGGGGTAAAAGCCAGCGTGGATTATTGGAAATATAGTGCAGACTGGAATCAGGCTCAGTTATCGCCAAACTTAGATGATGATTTTGCCATACCCTTCAGTTTGGCAGTAGAACATCCAGTACCATTTTTACCCAATGCCAAAATTAAACATGCCAATTTGCAGACCGAAAGCGAGCAAAACGCTGCTGGTGTCAAAATCAATCAACTAGATTTAGATTACTCAGACTTCATTTTATATTATGAAATTTTAGATAACATTGTTGCCGCAGATGTTGGATTTGGTGCCAAAGTACTTGAAGGCGACTTAAGATCGAATTTATTTTCGACACAAGACGTCAGTGAAACTTTACCTATGCTATATGCAGAAGCAGCAGTCAAATTACCATTTACGGGTTTAAGTGCCAAAGCCGAAGCCAACTATGCCAAAAATAGCGATAATGAAGTTAGTGATGCTCAGGCAGAAATTAAATATAACTTTATAGATTCCATTTTAGTCGATGTTGGTTTAAAAGCAGGCTATCGCATTTTAGATATTAAGCTCAATCAAGATTCCAGTCAGGAAACTCAATTAGAGTTTAAAGGTCCATATTTAGGCTTAGAAGCACATTTCTAAGTATTTGATATTGATATAAGTTTAAAAGACTTAAATTATGTTTAAGGCTTTTTACTCTTCTTAATATTATCTTTCCCCATAAAAAAACACCCTCAACGATTGTTGAGGGTGTTTGAATAATGAGCTGGCGATGACTTACTCTCACATGGGTAATCCCACACTACCATCAGCGCGAAGAGGTTTCACTTCTGAGTTCGGGAAGGGATCAGGTGGTTCACTCTTGCTATGGTCGCCAGCACAACTGTTATGGACTTGTTCGGGTCTTAGTTACATTGCTTTTGCTTGATGCTTTTGCATGTAATGCCTTACTTGGTTCCAAATGAGTTATTAACAGGTTGGCTATTGGGTCTGAAGTTTATTGTTTAGCGTTCACTAAATCAAGTTTTTGTTTGATCGTTAGATCAATATGAAATCGATTGATCCTCACTTCTTTCGAAGTTCGTACAACAACTGCTTGGGTGTTGTATAGTCAAGCCTCACGAGCAATTAGTATTGGTCAGCTTCACATATCGCTATGCTTCCACATCCAACCTATCAACTTCGTAGTCTTCAACGGCTCTTTAGGAGGCATAAAGCCTCGGGGAAATCTTATCTTGAGGTAGGCTTCCCGCTTAGATGCTTTCATCGGTTATCCCTTCCGAACATAGCTACCCGGCGATGCGACTGGCGTCACAACCGGTACACCAGAGGTTCGTCCACTCTGGTCCTCTCGTACTAGGAGCAGATCCTCTCAAATTTCCAGCGCCCACGGTAGAT
>DBIN01000027.1 GCA_002296655.1 Acinetobacter sp. UBA801 | reverse complement strand
CTATTTGCAATAATTGGGTCGAGAATCAGATGCGTCCCTGGGCGTTGGGGCGCAAGAACTGGCTGTTTGCAGGTTCGCTGCGCAGTGGTCAGCGAGCGGCAAACATCATGACGTTAATCCAGTCAGCAAAGCTGAATGGGCTGGATCCGTATGCCTATTTAAGTGATGTGCTGAAAAGGTTACCGACACATAAAGTGACCCAGATTGAAGAGTTACTGCCACACTGCTGGAAACCTAAATTGAATTAAAAATTGGTATGGGATTCAGCGGACGCTTACAAATATAGCCATGCTGATATTCGTCAATGGCGGCGATGGCTGTAAGTTTTGGCTTACATTAGCGACTATGATAACGCTGTAATTTTTCAAGAATAGATTGTAAGGCTTTGATTTCAAATTCATTGCCTTCAAATGTTTCTGCACTATTACGTTTAAAAATCTCGCGGATTTCAAGCACGGCGCTCGAGTCAATCAAGCCAAGTTGTGTGCCGACTTGACGAATTTGATCAATGGAGCGTGAACCATTGGTCGAGCCATAGCCTACATAAGCGGCTGATTTGCCACTCCATTCTTTACCTAAATAGTCCAAGGCATTTTTAAGTGCAGGGCTATAACCATGATTGTATTCGGGGCTAATGAAAATAAAGGCATCGCCTTGCGCAATGTGGTCGGCCCATGCTTGTTGTTTGGGTTGATCATAAATCCCTGTCATTGGGGGATTTGCACCTGAAAAAATCGGTAAATCCCACTCTTTTAAGTCGACCAATTCGAGTTGGACCGTACTGAGCCCAAGTTGTTCAAAGCCTTTTTGCACCCATCGCGCAACTTTAATGGCTGTCCGACCTTCGCGCACACTGCCTATAATGACCTGAATTTTCATGAAAAATCCTTGGGAAAATAAATGTGATGATGCTACGGTAGTATGAAAATTAGGCTTTGCATAGATTGAATATGTATCTGAGCGACAAATGTTTGAGGCATTAAAAAAGCCCCCGAAGGGGCTTTGGCTGACACACAGACAATCGATCTGTATTTTTACATAATTTTGATACCTTGTTGGCCGGCAGGTGTCACTTTGAAGATTTCTACTTCAAAGGTAATATCTTTACCTGCCAATGGATGGTTAAAGTCGACTTCGGTGATGTCATCACCTACAGTTTTCACTACGCCATACAGGCTTTGTTTGGCTTTATCTTCAAACTCAATCATGTGTCCTTCAACTGGACGTTGCTCAAATTTAACCGTATCAAAAGTTTGTACGTTTTCAGAATTCCATGGACCAAATGCTTCTTCAGGTGGAAGACTCACGGTACGGCGGTCACCTGCACGTAAACCAAATAATGACTTTTCAAAACCAGGTAATAGGCTGCCATCACCCATGACCAAACTCACAGGTTCAGCGCGGCTACGGGTGTTGTCAATTTCTACACCATTTTCAATGGCGACAGAAAAGTGCAACTCGACTTTTGAGCCATCTTCAATACGAGTTTCATCATTTGGATTAATAATTTCAGTCATGTTGCGCCTGCGCTCGTTCAATTCGGTGTTTTTCTAGGAAAAAGGTATCAATTAACAGCAGAATGGTGCCAAGCGTGATGGCACTGTCTGCAATATTAAAGGCAGGGAAGTGGCTGTTGTTGTAGTACACGTGAATAAAATCGACCACGTAGCCAAGGCTGACCCGATCAATTAAATTCCCAATCGCACCGCCTAAAATCAAGGCAATCGCCAAAGGCAGTACGATGACATTTTTTGGCATACGCATCAGCCAAAATACAAAAATTACAGACACTAAACCTGCCAATGAGGTAAAGAAATAACGTTGCCATCCACCTGCATCGGACAAGAAACTAAAGGCAGCGCCATAGTTATGCAGTAAAGTCCAATTCAAAAAGGGCAATACAGGCACAGGATCTGCGTAATTCAGATGCGATACTGCAATCCATTTGGTCCATTGATCCAGAATAATCGCGACAATGGACAAGCCAATCCACCATAAATTGTGCGGATAAAACTGGAATAAGCCCTTTTTGTGTTGTGAATTAGGCATATTTTCTCTCTTCGCCTTGACCTGTTGGAAGGTTGATAATACAACGTGAGCATAAGCCTGGATGTGCAGAATGTGTATTCACATCAGGAAGTACATGCCAGCAACGTACGCATTTTTCGCCATCTGCTGCAGAAACTTTCACGTTCAAGCCATCTAAATCAGAGGCTTCACCTTGTGCAGCATCAAAGTCATTTACAATCACTTGTGAAGTAATCAGGACAAAACGTAGCTCATCGCCTAGTTTATCCAATACGGCTTTGAGTTCGTCATTGGCCCAAAGTTCAACTTTGGCAGACAGGTTAGAACCAACTGTTTTGGCTGTACGCGCAGCTTCGATGAACTTATTGACAGCAGATTTAACTGCTATCAGGGTTTGCCATTCCGCTTCTGCCAGGATGTTGGCTTCAGAAGCCACTGGAATGTCATACCACTCTGCTGTGAACACGTACTTTTCTGATTGCTCAGGAATGAGCGGCCATGCTTCTTGTGCTGTAAAGCTTAAGATTGGTGCCATCCAACGAACAAAAGCCTGAACCAAGTGATACAAAGCGGTTTGTGCAGAATGACGTGCTTGCGAGTCCGCTTTGGTGGTGTACTGACGGTCTTTGATGATGTCGAGGTAGAAACCACCCAAGTCATTAATACAGAAGTTAGTCAGCGCACTGGTTACGATATGGAAGTTCATATCTTCATAGGCTTGCTGAATGGTTTTCTGTACTTCTGCGGCACGTTGTAGGATGTATTGATCTAAAGCAATCAATTGATCTACAGGAAGCGCATCTGTCGATGGTTTAAAACCATTTAAGTTGGCCAACAAGAAACGCAAGGTATTACGGATACGACGATAACCGTCTGATGCACGGCTAAAGATTTCCTTACCTGCCGTCATTTCATAGCGATAATCTGCAGATGCAATCCAAAAGCGTAAACCGTCTGCACCCATGTCTTTAATAATGTCTTGTGGGGTAATGATGTTACCCAACGATTTCGACATTTTGCGACCTTTTTCATCGACCACAAAGCCGTGTGTTAACAAGCCTTTGTATGGTGCGCGCTCATTGATTGCAATCGAGGTGAGTAATGAAGATTGGAACCAACCACGGTGTTGGTCTGAACCTTCAAGATATAAATCGGCTGGGTCTTGCAACTCTTCACGCTCACGTAGAACTGCATAATGAGTCGTACCTGAGTCGAACCAAACGTCTAAGGTATCGCGCACTGCATTGTAGTGCTCGGCATCATCACCAATGAAGTCTTTAGCTTCACGGTTATACCAACCATCAATCCCTTCTTGTTCGATCAGTTTTGCAACGTCTTCAATCAATTCAGGGGTGCGAGGGTGCAATTCATTGGTGTCTTTATGCACGAAGAATGGAATTGGTACCCCCCATGTACGTTGACGTGATATACACCAGTCTGGACGACCTTCAATCATCGCTTGGATACGGTTTTTACCCCAATCTGGTACGAAGCTGATGTCATTTTCAATCGCATTCAGTGCGCCTTGACGTAAACCTTTGGCATCCATGCTGATAAACCATTGTGGTGTCGCACGGAAAATAATTGGAGTTTTATGGCGCCAGCAGTGTGGATAGCTGTGTTTGATTGGTTGATGTGCCCAAAGCTTATTGTTTTCTGCCAAAGTCGCAATAATTTGTGGATTGGCTTTGTAGATGTGTTCGCCTGCAAAGATTGGTGCTGTCGGTAAATAAACACCATTGCCCCCCACTGGATTGTCAACTTTTAGGTTGTACTGTAAGCCAACTTTATAGTCGTCCACACCGTGTCCAGGTGCGGTATGTACTGCACCTGTACCGCTTGTTGCGGTCACGTGTTCACCTAAAATTACAGGCACTTGGCGTGCTTGAATCAGTGGATGTTGCAAGATCAGGTTTTCGAGTTTGTCACCTGTAAAGTCAGCCAATACTTCATAGCTGCTAAAGCCGTAGCGTTCAGTTGCTGACTGTACTAATTCTTTGGCTAAGATAAAGTTTTGTGGTGCTTTGTCATCAGCACGTGCTTTCACCAATTGGTATTTAATTTCGGCATGCAATGCAACGGCTTGGTTCGCAGGCAAAGTCCACGGTGTGGTCGTCCAAATTACAATGTCAGTAGCATCATTCATTTGCACACCCAAGCGTGCAGATAAATCGGCTAAATCGACCACAGCAAAACCGACATCAATTGCATCGGATTTTTTATCTTCATATTCAACTTCGGCTTCTGCCAAAGCAGAACCACAGTCCAAACACCAGTTTACAGGTTTAAGACCTGGTTCAATATGACCTGCTTTGGCAATTGCACCCAATGAACGCACGATGTCGGCTTCTTGCTTGAAGTTCATGGTGAGGTAAGGGTTGTCCCAATCACCAAATACGCCCATACGCACGAAGTCTTTTTTCTGTAATTCGACTTGGGTGTAAGCATATTCGCGGCAGGCTTTACGAAAAGCCGAAGCATCGACTTTTACGCCCACCTTACCTACTTTTTCTTCTACTTTAAGTTCAATCGGTAAACCGTGACAGTCCCAACCTGGAACGTAGGGTGCGTCAAAACCATCCATGACACGGCTTTTAATAATAATGTCTTTCAGGACTTTATTGACCGCGTGACCCAAGTGAATTTGACCATTGGCATACGGAGGGCCATCGTGAAGCACATATTTTTTCTTGCCAATACGCGATGCACGAATCTGCTGATAAATGTTGTCGGCATACCACTCTTCTAACCATTTCGCTTCACGTACTGCGAGATTTGCTTTCATTGCAAATTCAGTACCTGGGAGGTTTAGCGTGGCTTTATAATCCACTGCATTTTCAGGAGTTTGCTTATCGCTCATGCAAGTTGTCTTCCAGTTGAATCAGCCCATGGACTGACGCGTTTTACATTAAATATTTAGGGTAAATTAAAAAGGGAAATTTGGATGATCTTGTCGAAATTTAAGAAGTTTTTCAACATCATCATCAATTCCCGCTTTGAGTGCTTCAAGCGAAGGGTAATTTTTTTCGCCATGTAAATAGTTTAAAAATGTGACCCGCATTAATAAGCCATACAGATTAGCAGAAACATTGGGGAAATGTACTTCTAATCGCCATTCGGGCTGTACTTGTTGAATGGCTGGGCGCGTACCCACATGCCCTGCACCAAACAGACTGTTCAAGCTGTAGCCTGCAACACCCGTTTTATCGGGATGATCGTGTTTGACTTTTTCGCTTAAAGCGGTGGTTTCACACACCACTTCAACGCCATAAATGCCATTTAAGCAGGGTTTATGGCGGTTTAAGCGCACATTAATGGTTGGAAAATCAAGTGTGCGACCAATTTGATCACCATATTGGACGCGCCCTGTAATGCTATATGGTCGTCCAAGCAGTTTGGCTGCGAGTGCCAAATCACCTGCTTGTAAAGTTTGACGAATACGAGTTGAGCTAACACGCTCACCATTCAGTTCAATGGTGGTTAAATTGGTGACCTGAAAGCCATAGTTGCGCAAAAACTCGCTATTGCCTTGGCGGTTTTTGCCAAAATGGAAGTCATCGCCCAAGACCAAATGCGAGGCATTCAGGGTATCTTTTAAAAGTTTTGCAAAGGCTTCGGCACTTAAACTGCGGAAATGATTGTCAAATTTCGCTACTGCAATGTAGTCGACCCCCAATTCGGTCAGATATTCGACTTTTTCCCGCAATGATGAAATACGCGGTGGAGCATCATAACCTTTAAAGAATTCAAGTGGTTGAGGCTCAAAAATCATCACCACAGTTTTTAGATTTTGTTGTTTTGCAACGGCTTTGAGCTGATGAATCATGGCTTGATGACCCAAATGCACCCCGTCAAAATTACCGATGGTGACAGCGGTTTTTTCTAATTGGGTATTTGAGGGCAAAGCATTTAGACGGAGCAGCTTCATGGGCAAATCAAGTGCTTGGAATTAAGAACGGCTTATATATTGCCATATTCTTGGGCATTCGTCTTGTGGTTGTTTTTTGACAACGAAAAATTTAGTGCAAAGTATACTTATATCAATTTTACTTATTTATTTAATATAAATTAATCAATTTTTCTTATTTATAGATTTGATTAGTATAAATGTAGATTTTAAATGAGGCCGAACTCATGCAAAAACCATTTACACAACTTGGACAGCGCCACAATATCATTCGTCAATTCACCCCCAACTGGTTCACTGTCAGTATGGGAACAGGTGTTGTGGCGTTAATTGTATCAGAGTTTCCGATGATAAAGGCACTCACATGGCAACTCGGCACAGGGCTGTGGTATTTCAATATTTTACTGTTTGTACTTTTTAGTGTGCTATATGGCTTACGTTGGGCATTTTATCCGCACGAAGCCAAACAGATTTTTCAACATCCAAGCATGAGCCTATTTTTAGGGACGATCCCGATGGCGCTGGCCACCATCCTCAATGGCTTTTTAAAGTATGGTCAGCCTATTTATGGCGACACAGCTGTACAGATTGCGCAAACGCTCTGGTATGCAGATGTAGTCTTGGCGCTCTTGGTGGCGTGGGCAGTTCCTTTTGCCATGTATCGACATCAGGAGCACGCTTTACAGCAGATGACTGCGGTGTGGTTATTGCCGATCGTGGCCTGTGAAGTTGCAGCCAGCAGTGGTGGTTTATTGCTGGGGTATTTGGCAGCTGATACTCATGCTGTTGCGATTTTATTGGGTAGTTATGTGTTGTGGGGTGTTTCAGTATTACCTGCCTTTGCAATTTTAACGATTTTAATGTTGCGTTTGGTCTTACATAAATTGCCTGAAAAAGAGTTGGCGGTCAGCAGTTGGTTGGCTTTGGGACCGATAGGGACTGCTGCTTTGGCGTTATTGGTTTTGGGGCATCAGGCACCGACGCTGATGGCGAGTTTGGGCTTAGTACAACTGGGTCAGTTATTTCAGCAGGCGGGAATTTTGGCCAGTTTAATTCTGCTGGGTTTTGGGCTGTGGTGGTTGGGGATTGCGGTACTGACGACTTTGCACCATGCCAAACAGGACTTACCATTTAATTTGGGTTGGTGGGGACTGACCTTCCCATTGGGCGTATATACACTGGCAATCTTAACTCTAGCCCAACAACTCAATTTGGCCTTCCTGTATGCC
>DBIN01000049.1 GCA_002296655.1 Acinetobacter sp. UBA801 | reverse complement strand
AAATGGTTATTTATTCGGCAAAATGCATCACTTTTCCACAAAATATTGTTTATTTTCTTTTTTTGATTATAAAAGGTTCAGGATTCAGGACTGTATCTGGCATTTGTTCTGGTTGATCATGTTCTTGCCACTTCAGTGCACGGCAGTCGATATATTCACAATAGCCACCCTCACCTTGTTGTTGATCACCATTTATAGCCAACTGATATTGAAAACTTCCGACATAGCCTGCCGCAACCCCAAATTTAAAATCACCACGACTCTGTGCCAGCAAATGAATTGAGGTGCCATCTTGATCTTGATAACGCCATTCAAATTCACGTG
This sequence comes from Acinetobacter sp. UBA801, assembly GCA_002296655.1. Classification (GTDB taxonomy): domain Bacteria; phylum Pseudomonadota; class Gammaproteobacteria; order Pseudomonadales; family Moraxellaceae; genus Acinetobacter. Next base: position 15,708 of record DBIN01000049.1, on the reverse strand, counting down.
GCAAATACATGCACTGACCTGTTGGCGTTTTTACTTTTGGATAAACCCGTTGAATATTAAATTGTACCTGTCCATCAAATACCCGAGTTTGCCCCGTGTTCGCATCTCGCAGATAGATTCGAGATTGCAAAATTCGATTCAGCACATCACGGCTTTGTAGCAATATCATTTGTTGCTGATGATTCAGATTAATCACTTGATAGCAAAAAAATGCCACTGCGAAATAAGGAAACTGGATTGAACGAGCGAACTCAAAACTACCTAATTGCTCAATCTGAAAATGCTGATTTTTATAGCACACACTTCCCTGACACTGACACAACAAAGACCAATGTTCTGCCAAATTCATGCGTAATTTGGTAAAATATGAAATTGTAGTACTTGTTGTGATCTTTAAATCAAAGCTAAGTTCACTATCTTCACGTTGAATGTGAAATTGCGGAAAGTGTCCTGTAATGCGCTCTTTATTGGCAAACTGAAAATACTGTGCAGTAAATACGCAATCGTGTTGAATTGAATAATGATTAGACTGTCCCACCATGTGAGGGCTGCTACTACAAAGAATACTGGCTGTATCTAGAGCTGTGGTTGTAATCACATTTTCAGGGCGCAGCATTGCGGTATTCAGACTGCCCAATAAGCCGATAAAGTTGAGATAATGTAAAGGTGCAGGCAAGTTAGGAAGAATTAAGCCCTGATAGATAAATTTATAATGACTGTTCGGGGCGTGATAAGGCAGTTTGGCGGTTGTCGCAGGAGTTTGATTGAGTTGTTTGGAGCGATCGAGAAAATCTTGAAACAGCTGCATATCAAACTCCTTGTGAGTTGATGCTTTTATGAAAGCTTAATTAACTCACTGCATTTTTTCTTGCCATAAAAGTGGTCACAAAACCTGAAAGCGCATAAATAATTGAAATCACCAAAATTCCCACAGGAATATTATAAGTCATGGCTGCAAGGATAAATACTGCGATTGGCAATACAAAAAATGGCACACGTTTACGGTCAAAGGTTTTAAATGAATAATATTTAATATTGGAAATCATCAATAATCCTACTGCAATAATGATCACAGCATTGAGGATTTGTAGTCCAATTTCACGAATATCATACAGTTCAGGAAAGTCCCGCCCCACCCAAACCAAAGACACAATAATCAGTGCAGCCAAAGGACTGGCAACACCAATAAAGTAGCGTTTATCGACCACACCAATTTGCACATTAAAACGCGCCAAACGGAATGCAGCACACGCGGTATACACAAAGCAGGCCGCCAAGCCGATACGACCTAAATCGTGCAAACTCCAGCTATACATCAAAATCGCAGGTGCAACACCAAAAGCGAGCATATCGGATAATGAATCAAACTGTTCGCCAAATGGGCTTTGCGCTCCAATTGCACGTGCCACACGACCATCTAAGCCATCAAACAATGCCGCTAGAAATATGGCATAGATGGCTTGGCTAAATTCGCCATTCATACTCGCAATAATGGAGTAAAAACCAGACAGCAAGGCTGCCGTGGTAATCAGGTTTGGCCACAGATAGATACCACGACGTTTCACCTTTTGCCCTTCACGGGTTTGTTCTTCTTCCACCACTTCAAATGTAATTCCGTCATGCTCAAGATCACGGGAACTATATTCTCCTTCGGGCTTAGATGTGTTTGTCATTATTTTGTGTCCTAACTGTAACCTGAACGTTTATTTAAATTTTATTCGCCAACTAACCAGCGCACTGCAGCGTGTCCACCGTGTTCTTGCATACGCAAATGCGGGAACAACCATTGCAGGGCTTCATCCGCATCTTCAGAAAATTTCCATGGCGGATTAATCACCAATAAACCACAACCGTTTAAGCCCACAGGAGTATCATCAGGCCATACACAAATTTCACAAATGAGTTGACGGCGAATCCCTGTTTTAAACATTTTCTTTTCAAAACGCTCAATCATGGCGCGGTCTTTAATTGGATACCACACCGCAAATACGCCTGTTGGCCATTTTTTATGTGCAGCTGCCAATAATTCAACCAACTGTGGGAAATCTTTACGTTCTAACTCATACGGTGGATCAATCATCACCAAACCGCGCTTTTCTTTCGGTGGTATGACGCCTAATAAACCTTCGTAAGCATCACGCTCATGTAAACCTGCACGTTTGTCACGAATGTTATGACGTAATTGCTGAAATACATCGCGCTGCATTTCAAAAATAGTCGCTTTGTCGATGTCACGCATGCCCTGTAAAGCAAACCACGGCGAACCTGGATATGCACCTTGACCATCCACCTCACGCATTGCTTCAACCAGTTTTAAATACTGCTGTACGCCTTCTGGAGCTTGACGTTTGATTGAATCATCTAGTTTCACTAAACGATGAATACCATTTAAAAATTCACCCGATTTTTGTGCAGGTGCTAAAGATAAGTCGTATTTACCCGCACCGCCATGTGTATCGATATAGCGATAAGGTTTATCTTTGGCATTTAAACGTGTCAAAATTTGCAGCAATAAAACATGCTTCATGACATCGGCAAAGTTGCCCGCATGGAAATGGTGACGATAATTCATGTTTGGTTCATTCCTAAAATCAACTGACATTTTAGCATGAAAAAAAGTTTCATTCAGGAGCTTGTATTCCTTTAAAATAATCAGCTTGTCTTGCATTTTGTCTGAGTATCTATTTCATGGACGCCCCACTGCTTCCAAAATCTTGGAATATTGATCAAATTCTTGAAGATTTAGATCTGCATGGTTTTGCCATGTTGGATGATGCCTATTCACCTGAATATCAACAACAAGTGCTAGCAGAGTGTAGTCAAAATTTAGACCAATTTCGTGCAGCAGCCATTCAAAATGGTGTAGTCAGCAAAATTCGCAGTGATCATATTTTATGGATTCACGAAGATTTAAGCATTGCGCAACAACACACCCAAACTCTTTTGGCTTTGGCTGAACAATTCAATCAGGCATTTTATTTCGGGATTCGTGAGGTCGAAGCACATTTTGCCAGCTATCAAGCAGGTTCTTTTTATGCCTTACACCGCGATAACCCACAACAAAAAAACGATCGGGTGATTTCTGCAGTTTATTATTTACATCCTGAGTGGCAGGCAGATTGGGGTGGGCAACTACGCTTACAAGACAAACATGGCGCATGGCATATTATAGAACCACACCCAAATCGGATTGCAATTTTCCAAAGTGATTTATTGCATGAAGTTTTGCCTGCGACACAGCAACGTCTTTCCATTACTGCATGGCTACGCAGCGGCAATCAACTTTGGTAAAGATAGACCGCATTTTCAAATTATTGGCTTTAAAACTGTAAATTTGCCCCGATGTATAGCAAATATTGCTATCAGGAATTCACCCATGCGCAACTCGACTCAACAGCTTATTCAACGTATTGGGGAAACCGACCAACTTTTTTTACAAGGCAATACGCCTGAATTGGCATTAGAACGTGCCGATTTACGCTTACAATTGGTAAGTTTAAGCGAGTTACGCCAAGAACAGATTTACTTTTTGCAAGAAGCCATTGTGCTGTTGGAACAGGGCCGGATTGAATTTGAAGAAATACCGTTAACGCTGTATATCAACTTGTCTTTGCATTTAGCCAAAGCCTATATGATGTATTTTGAACTGACCCGCGATGCAAAATACGCCTTAATTACCCAACAAATTTTAAAAGCCATGACCCATTATGCGCATGGGGATATTTTCTTTTTCTTGGCCTATGCCAGCGCCAGTAAAAATGAAAGCGCACTGTGTCGTCACTGGTTAGGCAAGTACAGTAAAACTGCCGAATTTGATTTGGAACTCTTACAAATTCACCCTGCTTTTAACGCCTATCAAACCGAAGTCTGGTTTAAACAAATTCTCAAAAGCAGAATGCATTAAAAAACGCCTCGTTCGGAGGCGTTTTTTATAAGATGGCAATGACTTGAACTTAAACAGCTTGTAAACGATAAGCATCTAAATGTAATTGTTGATTGAGTTCATCAATCCAAATGGCCCAATCATCGTCTTGTACCAAATGACTGATTAAAAATTCACGTTGTGATTTATTCCAAAACGGCGCTTCATGTAAATTAATATGTGCAGGCAATTGATGCGTACGTACATACAATTCAATGGCTGCAGGGCTACTGGCTAAACCGAGTTGGCTGAATAACATGGCTAATGATGGAGTATTTTGCATGAGCACCTTGCCCCCTTTTATTAGTTTCGTTGTAATTCCTTATTCAACCAACTTATAACACTTTGTATAAAAAACCCAGACTTTTGACTGGGTTTGTTGTATCTTTTTGTGAGCACGCAGTTTACTGGCGCTTTTTAGATGAAAAGTATTTGATTTCACTTAAATACTTTTAACTTAAATACCGATTAAACACTCGGATGCTGATCGCTATGTAATTGCTCATTTAGGGTTTCAATCACAATGGCCCAATCATCATCTTTTTTCCAGTGGCTTTGCAAAAATTGGCGCTGCCCTTCCGTCCAAAACTCGGCACAGTGTAGTTTGGTTTCTGCAGGTAATTGATGCTCACGAATAAATTGATCAATTGCTGCATCGTCAGCATCTAGACCCAATTGTTGAAATAACAGTTCTAAGGTCGGTTGTTGGTCAAACATGCCATCCTCCTTTGGTTCGTCTTGTACTTTTAATGACCTTAACCTGCTTTGAGCCACAATTCAGCAGCAGCCAAGTTGCAGCATGTTATTTTTTGTACAACTAGACATTCAAATCTAAATACAAACTTTCTTTGACTTCCTCCATCACCACATAGCTATGCGATGATGCCGAGGCAGGTAGTTTTTTTAGAATATTGCCCAGCAATTTACGATAGGCACTCATTTCCTTTAAACGTGCCTTGACCAAATAATCAAATTCTCCAGAAATTAAATGACATTCTAAAACTTCAGGAATATCTGCCAAATCTCGTGCAACTTGTTCGAACACATCGCCTGATTTTGCAGAAAGCTTAATTTCTAAAAATACCAATAAGCGTTTATCGAGTAACTCTGGGCTTAAACGGGCATGGTAACCCATAATAATGCCATCACGTTCCAAGCGCTTTACCCGCTCTGAGCAAGGCGTGGTCGATAAATTGACCATCGCTGCCAACTCACTAATTGCGATTCTGCCCTGCTTTTGCAATATCTCTAAAATCATCCGATCTATACGGTCTAATTTACGCATCTAAAATCCCTGTTATTTTATAATTTCCGCGAATAATCCTACGAATTCACTAAAATACTACCCTAAAAATAGCAAATTTCACTATTAAACTAAAAATATACTAGTTAAATAAACTAGGGATAGCGTTAGGACAAGCACATGCGTGTAATTGTTTTAGGTAGTGGCGTCATTGGAGTGACCAGTGCTTATTATTTAGCAAAACAAGGGGCTGAAGTCACGGTATTAGACCGTCAGGCTGGCCCTGCAGAAGAAACCAGTTTTGCTAATGCAGGACAAATTTCACCAGGTTACTCAACACCGTGGGCAGCACCGGGTATTCCATTTAAAGCTGTGAAATGGATGTTTCAGCATCATGCACCATTGGCGGTACAGCTAGATGGCAGCATGTGGCAATTGCAATGGATGTTACAAATGCTGAAAAACTGTAGTGCCAATCAATACGCAATTAATAAAGAGCGTATGCTTCGTGTTGCAGAATATAGCCGCGATTGTTTACGCAGCTTGCGTCAAGAAACAGGCATTCAGTACGAAAACCGCGCCAAAGGCACACTGCAAATTTTCCTTAAAGAAGCACAACTTGAAGCTGTGCAACGTGATATCCAAGTCCTACAAGAAACTGGTGTGGACTTTAAATTGCTCGATGCGCAGGCTTGGCGCAGGTTGAACCCGCCTTAGCCAATGCTCAAGACAAATTAGTCGGCGGCTTACATTTACCCAATGACGAAACGGGTGATTGTTATTTATTTAGTAAAGCTTTAGCTCAACATGCCAAAAATTTAGGGGTTAATTTCCAGTTTAATCAAAAAGTTGAACGACTCATTGTAGAAGGCAACACCATTAAAGGTGTCTTGGTCAATGGTCAGGTACTGACAGCAGACCGCTATGTACTGGCATTTGGCAGTTATTCACGTGATTTTTTAAAGCCTTTGCATCTCGATTTACCTGTTTATCCGGTAAAAGGATATTCCCTCACCATTCCAATTATTCAGCCAGATTTAGCCCCTCAATCTACCGTTTTGGATGAAACCTACAAAATTGCGATCACACGTTTTGATCAACGTATTCGCGTGGGCGGCATGGCTGAATTGAGTGGCTTTAATTTGGGTTTAAATTTAGACCGACGAGCAACCTTGGAAATGGTGACGCACGATTTATTTCCTGGTGGCGATCTGAAACAAGCTGCATTTTGGACAGGGTTACGCCCAATGACACCAGACAGCACCCCAATTATTGGTGCAACGCAGTATCCAAATTTATTTATTAACACAGGACACGGCACTTTAGGCTGGACGATGGCGTGTGGTTCAGGAAAGTTAATCAGTGATTTGATGATGGGGCGCAATACAGAAATTAGTACCGAAGGTTTATCTCTACAGCGTTATCACACCACCTTAGCAGCTTAGTTTCTAGACATACAGCAAACGGATTAAACGCTAAACCACTTTGTTCAAGGAAGAACTTTATGTCACGACCAATACGGGCATGGATTCATTTAGATGCCTTAAGTCATAACTTAGGCATTGCTCGACGTCATGCAAAAAACTCAAAAGTGTATGCCGTGGTAAAAGCCAATGCTTATGGACATGGGATCGAACGGGTCTACCCTGCTTTACAACAAGCAGATGGTTTTGCCCTACTTGATCTCGCCGAAGCAAAACGCTTACGTGCTTTGGGCTGGCAAGGCGATATTTTATTGTTGGAAGGCATTTTCTCTGCACAAGACTTACAGGATTGTCACGACTTTAATTTTAGTTTCACCGTACACAACACTGCACAAATTGAATGGTTACAGCAATTTCAGTCTAACCACCCCACAGCGCGATTTCATATTTTCGTCAAAATGAATGCAGGCATGAATCGGTTGGGTTTTGCACCCGAAAACTATGCTCAGGCTTGGAAGCGTTTGCTTGAATTAGAGATTGTGGCGAGTCTGACGCACATGATGCATTTTTCAGATGCAGATGGTGAGCGTTTTGGTATTTCGGGAATTCAGCAACAATATTCGCAATTCCAACACATCATTCAAGCATTTCCTGCAGCGGTGACCGTCAGCAACAGTGCAGCAATTTTACGTCACAGCCATGAGCTCCACTCTGACATTGTCCGTGGCGGCATCATGCTTTATGGCAGCTCTCCTGACTATCCAAAACATTCTAGTCAAAGCTGGCAATTACAACCTGCCATGAGTTTGCGTACAGAAATTATCTCCATACAGACTTTGGTGGCAGGTCAAAGTGTCGGTTATGGCTCCAACTTTGTAGCGGAATATCCCATGCGCATTGGCATTGCAGCCTGCGGTTATGCCGATGGCTATCAGCGGACTTCTCCAACAGGCACACCTGTGTTGGTCAATGACTGTAAAACATGTCTGATTGGTCGGGTCAGCATGGATATGTTGGCCGTTGATCTCACCCATGTGACCGATGCCGATATTGGTGCCGAAGTGGTGTTATGGGGCAAGTCTTCTGCAGGGACTCTGCTAAGTATTGATGAAGTTGCGCATGCCTCAGGCACAGTCGGCTATGAGCTGATGTGTGCCGTCACACAGCGCGTGCCTTTTTCTATTGCAGCCACGGAATAAATGTTTTCCGTACTTTGATTATTCGTTTGACCCAGTTGCATTTATGCACCCCCACTACACAAGGAAATAGTGATGCCCAATTCAATTCAACATCTACACAGCAATGATTTTATGAGTGCTGTGACTGTATTTAATCATGTGGTTTATCTTTCAGGACAAGTCCCAAGCAATCCTGAAGCCGACATAGACGCACAGACACGAAACGTGTTCAACACCATTGAACAGCTTTTGGCTCAGGTCAATAGTGATAAATCACACTTGCTTTCTGCACAGCTCTTTTTAAAAGACCTTGCCGATTTTCCAGTAGTCAATGCCTTATGGGCAGAGTGGTTAAAAGACTGCCCTAAACCTGCTCGTGCAACCATTCAAGCAGAATTGGTCAATCCAAACTGGCGTATTGAAATTGCAGTGACGGCAACGCAGTTATAAACCGTAGCATTTTTAAATCTTTCTCATATTTAACGGTAATTGCGCTGAATAGGATTTTCAGCTCGCTAAAGTGAACTACGTACGCCAATGGCTACCGTTAAAAAACTCAATAAGGACATTGAAATGACACAAACTTCGCAAAATTCTTTGCAGTCTCCTCCAGATCAACTGCAGCGCAAATTGTCCAACCGACACTTACAGTTAATTGCCATTGGCGGTGCGATTGGTACAGGGCTGTTTATGGGCTCAGGCAAAACCATCTCACTGGCAGGACCTTCTATTCTGTTTATTTACATGATTATTGGTCTGATGTTTTTCTTTCTAATGCGCGCTTTGGGCGAAATTTTATTATCCAATCTGCATTACAAATCTTTTATTGATATGGCATATGACTTAATTGGCCCGGGAGCTGCCTATTATATAGGCTGGTCATATTGGCTCGGTTGGGTTTTGGTGGGGATTGCAGACTTAGCAGCCATCATTAATTATCTCAACTTTTGGCTACCCGCTGGGGTCAGTTTTACCCCCACAGGACAAGCTTTAATTAGTGCGGGATGTGTTTTATTTGTACTCGGACTCAACTTGCTTACGGTTAAACTCTTTGGAGAAATTGAGTTCTGGTTTGCCCTGATTAAAATTTTAGCCATTCTAGGTTTAATTTTTATTGGTGGTTTTATGGTGCTCAACCACTTTCAATCCCCCAATGGTACGGCGTCAAGCTTCAGTAATATTTGGGCACATGGCGGCATGTTTCCACAAGGTGGCAATGGCTTTTTAGCAGGTTTCCAAATTGCCTTATTTGCTTTTGTCGGAGTTGAACTTTTAGGCACAATGGCAGCAGAAACCAAAGACCCTGAAAAAAATCTGCCTAAAGCGGTCAATGCGATTCCAACCCGCATTATTCTGTTTTACGTCCTTTCTTTATTGGTGGTGATGTCTGTAACGCCTTGGAACCAAATTCCTGCCGATCAAAGTCCATTTGTTTCCCTATTTCTACATGCAGGAATTCCAACCTCTGCGATTATCATGAATTTAGTGGTGCTATCTTCAGTGATGTCATCGATGAACAGTGGTGTGTTTTCGACCAGTCGCATGTATTTGGTCTAGCCAGAACCAAGCAAGCACCACAAGCATTAGCACGCTTATCTAAACGTGCTGTTCCTGCACAAGGAGTGATTTTTTCATGCTTCTTTATTATGGCGGGTGCAGGTTTGCAATATTTTGTACCGAATACCATTGAAGCCTTCACCTTAGCCAGCTCTCTGTGTGTGATTTTATTCATTAGCATTTGGGGACTAATTATGGTGTGCTATTTGCGTTATCGTAAATTACAACCAGAATTGCATGAACGCTCAACCTTTAATATGCCAGGGGGTGTGTGGATGAGTTATGTTGTACTTGTCTTCTTGTTTTTCGCCTTAATTATTTTAAGTTTAGAGCCAGATACGCTTAAAGCACTTATTGTCAGCCCATTGTGGGTGATCCTTCTTACCATTACCTACCGATTATTGTATTTACCAAGAATCAGAAAAAGTGCAGCTTTAGAACAAGCTTGAGCTGTTATTTGCGAAAAACTGAAAAAACCATACCACTCAGCAAGGGTTTTCATATGACGAAAAACATTTGAATCAATCTTGAATATCTACACCATTCAATTTTCAAAACTCTCCTAGAACATGAAAAAAGCCAGTCAATGCACACCGACTGGCTTTTTCTACGCAAATTAAAAGTTAGCAACCTGTTAGTTTTTCTGGCTGTGGCTTTTCATTTGGAAAAAAGATTGGGCGCAATTTCACACCAATGATATTCTCCAAAAAAATAAATAACAGCTATAACCCGCCATGCACACTGCCCGAAGCAATTCCGCTAAAGTATGTACCATTGTTATAACCATAGACCAAACTTGCACCTTAACCCAGTGTTAAGCCACCTACTACAGCCGCAACCCGTAAACCTAAGCAAAAAAACAGCGTAACCCACATTCACGCCTTACCAGCGCAACAAGTGTATAGCATACCCGATGCACAGCCGCCGCCTAACTGCATGCCGATACCAAAAATTAAGGCTCCCATCATGACTGACATCGACATAGGATTGACGTTGTACTTGACTGGATTGCTAATAACTCACCTGCACTCAAAGCAGGAAAGAATAACAACACCGCCAAGCCCAACATGATCATTTGAGCCTGCAAAGACCACGACGATATTTAATAAACACGCCTGCTAGAAGTAAAACCCAAAAAAGCGTGATCCAACGTCATCCCTAAACCACCCATCAAAAACTTACAATGCTTGATTTAGATCCACAATTTGAAATGCGCCAATGGTACCGACAACAAGCAAGATAAAAGCCCCAAAAACGAAACATCCGATCATTGGGCACTTGCAACAATAACAGATATAACAGAGAGAAGATTTGAAAAAGGAAACGCGCGTATTCTACGCAATTTCCCCATCATGTAAGGGAATCGACCTATTTTACAACCCGCCATCCGTTCTTATATCTGATAAACCATAAAAACTAAAATGATGACAAGCATTTAAGTTCAAAGAAAAAATCAAGTGTAAAAAAATGCCAGTCAACTTTTAATTGACTGGCATCACTTCCAAAGAAGTTTTAACTTAATCTAGCAGATTAAATTATTTAATCATGTCAGCAATTGCTGCACGTTCTTCTTCAAGTTCGTTTAACGTGAAGTTGATACGCTCACGGCTGAACTCGTCGATTTCAAGACCTTGAACGATTTTGTATTCGCCATTTTCGCAAGTTACAGGGAAACCGAACATTACGCCTTCAGGGATACCGTAAGAACCGTCAGAAGGAATACCCATAGTTACCCATTCGCCGTTTGTGCCAAGCGCCCAATCACGCATGTGGTCAATTGCAGCGTTTGCAGCAGATGCAGCAGAAGATAAACCACGTGCTTCGATGATCGCAGCGCCACGCTTACCCACTGTAGGAAGGAACACGTCTTTGTTCCATGCATCATCGTTGATTTTGTCTTTTAAGCTTTCGCCATTTGCAGTTGCAAAACGGTAGTCAGCATACATTGTTGGAGAATGGTTACCCCAAACTGTCATGTTTTTGATATCAGAAACAGCAACGCCAGCTTTTTGAGCAAGTTGAGTTAACGCACGGTTGTGGTCAAGACGTAACATTGCTGTGAAGTTTTTCGCTGGAAGATCTGGAGCAGATTTCATTGCGATATAAGCATTCGTGTTCGCTGGGTTACCCACAACAAGAACTTTAACGTCACGGCTCGCAACTTCGTTCAGCGCTTGACCTTGACCAATAAAGATTTCACCGTTGACTTTAAGAAGGTCAGCACGTTCCATACCAGGACCACGTGGACGAGAACCAACCAATAACGCGTAATCAGCATCTTTAAATGCAACTTTAGGATCATCAGTACCGATCATGCCTGCCAATAATGGGAAAGCACAGTCGTCAAGTTCCATCATTACGCCTTTAAGCGCTTGTTGAGCTTTCTCAACAGGAATTTCTAACAATTGAAGAATAACTGGTTGGTCTTTACCCAACATTTCACCGCTAGCGATACGGAATAATAAGCTGTAACCAATTTGACCTGCAGCGCCAGTCACGGCAACACGAACGGGTTGCTTCATGTAATTATCTCCAGTTGAGGATAGTCAATGCGATTAAATAGTCAGTCCATTTAATCTAATAATCATAAACGCGAAAGATTGTACTCCAATCATTCAGCGGATGCATGCAAAAGCGCATCAAATTCCACAAAAGTCTGATAGAAAATATGAATAAAATTTCTCAAAAAGCTTAAAAGTCAAAAATTACAGTCACCTAGCAAGCTAGTAAGAACCTTTAATAAAAAACTGATTCGGGCAATTGGATTCAACCCCTGCACCACACTGCTTATAGCGCCCTGCAGTGTCATAACAAATTTTGATTTCAGTTAAATAACTTTTGCCTTGATGATTAGAGCACTGAAAATGCACGCTTTTCGATGACATACCGGAATTGGACTTAAGAAACAAACTTCGCAGTTGTGACAATTGCACGCTCTGCGTGCCTTGCCCGGTCAATACCGAAGGCACGTTAATCCGATCTGCATTGTTAATAATCATGCGGAAATACTGACTGGCATTCATGGGCACACAGCCACCAATGCCTTGCCACAATTGTACCCGTGCTGCTTCATCAGGCATAACCCGCGCCACCACTTTGGCTTGCAAAGGTGGCAACTTTGCCGATGACTGAGAGCTACATTCACGGGCAGCAACTTCAGGATATAAGCCTTCAATATTCAGCGAATAACCTTCTAAACATTTACGCTTTTTGCTTTTACTCGAATCAATTAAACACACGGCAGGCGTCATTTGCACAGACATCACATAACCTTGTACAGGAGCAGAAAATGCATTTTGCGTACACAAAACCAAAGCTGCACCGCTCAAACTGAGCAATGTCACTTGAATTGGCTGTGAAGTTACACTCATCCACACTTTCAATGCTTGAGCCCCCTTGCTATTTATGCGCCCAATAATCTACAGATCTAACTATCAACACGATCATCAAGCTGTATCACTTATATATTTGCCTTAAGGTGTATTCCGCGATGGAATATGTTGCATACGACTACTCATCGATTGTCCACCCTGCCCCAACAACACACCATAATGTGTGGCATTGGTCATGACATGCTTGACATAGTCACGTGTTTCTAACAATGGAATACTCTCGGTATATTGGTCTGCAGCAATCGCTTGAAACTCCGGCTGCCAACGACGTGCACGGTTCGGCCCTGCGTTATATCCCGCTGTAGCAAGCACTGGACTATTGCTTAATTGTCTGTGAATCGTCGACAAATAAAATGTGCCATAACGAATATTGGTATTCATATCACTCAGCGCGGCAGGATTATAAGTTTCACCCATTTGTCGTGCAACCAGACGTGCCGTATCGGGCATGATTTGCATCAGTCCACCTGCGCCGACATGCGAACGCGCAGTGGTATTAAAACGGCTTTCCTGACGCATCAATCCATAAGCCCAAGCTGGGTCAATACCTACATTTTGACTGTGACTTACCACATAATTACGGTGTGGCATGGCATAACGATAACTATAGTTGTGCTTATTCACAGTACGATCTGCTGCATAAATGGCACGATCATACCAACCCATATCGGTCGCACGCTTAGCCGCTGCTAAAATCAAACCATCATCCTGTCTTAAATACGCCTGACGTACCGCCCAATTCCATTCACGGTTGACATAATTGGCAGGTGCATTAACTTCACGCAAGGCAAAGGCACGGTTAAAGTGAATATCCTGATTCAAACGCTGTAAGTCATGAGTACTTGGTTGTGTATTCGCAGGAATTGTATTGTAAGTTTGCCCAAGACGATCTTTCGCCAACAAGTTGTGATAATCATCACCCTGCGCCAGTTTTTTATAAATATTTTGCGCGCTACGTTTCGATGCTGCATCATTGCGTTGTTCTAAAGCACGTGCCAACCAATATTGCCAACGATCTTCCTGTTTTTGAGTCACGCTCATGCTATCCACCGCACGAATCACACTTTCCCATGCGCCAAAACGAATCGCCTGACGGGCATAGATTTCTGCTTCTTCGGGGCTAAATGGCAAGCCATAACTGGCATCTAAGGCACTTAACACTTCACGCTTAAAATTGTTTTTCATAACCGTGGTGCCACCAATATATCCCACAGCACGATATAGGGCTTTTTGTATTGCTTCTGGCGTACCTTCTGAACTGCGTTTTAGTGAAGAAAGTGCCGAGTCTAAATCGCTATCGGCTAGACGCCCCATCGCATAAATAAGATAGGCATGATCTTCATTGCTTGCTTTAGGTGCAGACCACAAATAATTCAGTGGATTGGCCTGAATGCTGTTCAATTGTGCCAAACTGATATTCATACCTAAACTTTGTGCAGTCGCTAAAGCAAGTCCAGACTGCCCTGCACGCAATTGTGCCCATAAGCGTTGCTGCTTATCTTGCTGAGTCATTAAAGGACTTGACAGCATCATCCGCCCCAAACCTGTACAAGATTCAGGTTGTGTACTGGTATTCAGCCATACATCTTTAAACTCAGCGACCACCAAAGGATCACCCGAACGGGTGCGGACTTGTGCCATAGCACAGCTTTCGGCTTGATCGGCATTACTCACATAGGCAAGCACGGGTTGCGCACTACTAAAATCGGCCTGTTTAACTTTTTCTTCGATGTAATCTGCTGCGAGTTTTTCTACCATCGCCGATTGTGGATGACGCTGTGCAAACTGCACAATAGCACTGGGAGGTTGCATACCCAAATTGGTGTTCAATGCCCAGTATTCAGGATAGTAGCCCAAGACATCATTTTGCATGGCATATTGATACTGCTGCAATAAATCGACATCACCTGAATTGGCTGCACGCAGTGCATCATTAAATTGTTCATTTGCGGCATGCGTACCCGTCATCACGGCAAGCGAAACCAGACTTAATACAAGCTTTTTCGTTAATTTATTATTTTGTTTCATCATTTGCAGCATTCGCTTGCCTTCAGTCATTTACTTCTGCCTCGAGGTCCGCATCCAATCATTTAACTTAGTTTAATTACTCTAGAACCCTAGTTGTGTTCTGTTATGTAACCTTCTGATTAGACACTATTAATCTTGAAATCAATCTTCCAACAATTTTACTTCACATTTCAAGCATGTGATGCATGGATTAAAGTCTGTCAGTTTATCTTGAATTCCTGCTAAAATACGCCCCTTTGTTTTATCTATTGCGTTTATTTTTATAAACGAACTCGTGAATTATCTCTTAGGAGCCTATATGACGGTTCAAACCTTCATCCCGAATGGTGCCCAAGCTGCCTCAGAAAACACTGTTACCCAGCCACAGCACACCCTAGCCGACGGTTCAGTTAAGAAACTGTATATCGAAACGCAAGGGTGTCAGATGAATGAGTATGACAGTCACCGTATGGCAGACCTTTTGGGCGACTCGCACGGCTATGTGCTGACCAGCAACCCTGCCGACGCCGATATTTTGCTCATGAACACCTGTTCAATTCGTGAAAAAGCCCAAGAAAAAGTATTTTCTGAATTAGGACGCTGGCGCAAGCTTAAAGAAAAAAATCCTGATTTAGTGATTGGCGTAGGCGGTTGCGTGGCTTCTCAGGAAGGCGACAACATTCAAAAACGCGCGCCGTATGTGGATATGATTTTTGGTCCACAAACCTTGCACCGCTTGCCCCAAATGCTTGATCAGCACCACGATCAAGTTGAAAAACCAAAGAAAGAAAAAATCAAACTGGTGGATATTTCTTTCCCAGACATCGAAAAATTCGACTTCCTACCTGAGCCTCGTGTTGAAGGGTTTAAAGCCTTTGTGTCGATTATGGAAGGCTGTTCAAAATACTGTTCTTTCTGCGTAGTGCCTTATACACGCGGTGAAGAAGTTTCACGTCCTTTAGATGATGTCTTGGCTGAAATTGCG
>DBIN01000042.1 GCA_002296655.1 Acinetobacter sp. UBA801 | reverse complement strand
CAAATGGTTATTTATTCGGCAAAATATTTTAAATCTGTATCATTCTTGCTCAAAATTAGCAGTAGGCTTATTTTCAAATTTTGGCTACACTATTTTTATGTTTATTCGTGTTGTGTCGAAATGACTCAAATTTTTAAAATAATAACCTTGCTGTCATTTGTAGCAATACTAACGCCTACTTTTTTGTATGCTGCACCCACATCAAATCTTTATAACACTACATTTTCTATTTTATCTTACGCAAAATGGGAACATGACACGCCCAAGCTTTGCATCATAGACAATAATGTGATGGCACAACAATTTAAAAATGCCAAGCATTCACATCACAACTATGACATTCAATCTATTTCCCTTAGAAATATTGCACAGAGCAACTGCCAAATTTTAATTTTTTCGACGCTTTCTTTAGTACAAGAACAACATACTCTAAATACTCAAGTACAATTTCCTGCTTTATCTATTAGTATGAACAATCTAGAGTGTGAAACAGGTAGCGCATTCTGCATCTATAAGAAAAATCAAAATTATGCCTTTAAAGTCAATATGGAAAGCTTAACCCAGTCTAAAGTGCATATTGATCCGCGTGTGTTGTTGCTTGCTAAAACCACGGAGTCTAACTCATGAAGCAGTTATACTCTCCAATTACCTTACATCAATTATTCACCCGTTCTCAACTCACTATTTTTGTTTTAACTTTTACGATTTGCTCTGGTATTTTTTTGGTGATTTCAACCTACACCATGAATACTTATGCCAAAAGCAGCCTAAAAAACTTGTCTGCTGCGTTAAATGAACGTATTCAGCCTGCAGTGGTTTTTAACGATCAAATGACGCTCAACAATATTCTCTCAGAACATACGCAGCGTTATTCTATTCGTTCGATTGAAGTACTCTCACCGAAACAAACGCGTATAGCTTTTATTGAGCAGCAAGACTTAGATCATTTCTCAATCCAAGCCCTATTGGACTATTTGTTTTTTAATCATCCTGTTCGGCTGAGTATTCACCATGATCAGCAAAACTATGGCAAATTGATAGTGTATGGAAACTCTAGTGACTTGGTCAGTTTCTTTTATAAAATCATTTTAGGATTAATTTTTAGTTTTATTTTGCTTTTAATTGCTGTGTTTTGGTCAATCAACTCAATTTATCAATATCTCATGCAATCTTTAACTTCCATTGTCAGCTCAGCACGTGAGATCAGCGCAAACAAGAATTACAAACTGCGCGTTTCGAGTTCAGATATTCAAGAACTTCATCAACTGAGTTGTGCTTTTAATGCCTTACTCAATGAGATTGAACAATCCCATAAAAATTTATTGTTTGAAAATCATAAACTGCGATTTCAGTCGCAATATGACAACTTGACGCAGTTACCAAATCGTAATTATTTTTATGAAACACTGTTTAAACTGTTCACCCAGCCTTCCGCTAAAGCTGCAGTATTTTTTTTAGATATTAATAATTTTAATCAAATCAATAATCAATTTGGACATTTGACTGGCGATAATATTTTACGTGATTCATCACACTGTCTGATTCAGCTTTTGCCCTCACATGCGTTTGTTGCGCGTTTAGGTGGAGATGAATTTGCAGTGATCTTAACTGGCTCATATTCCACTACAGAATTAGAGGATTATTGTGAAAAGATTCATGGATGTTATGCCTCTACATTTAGGTATGAACAACAACAAGTTTCCCTAAATGTCAGTATTGGCGTAGCCTTGATTGAATATGCCAAAACTCCTGAAAATTTAATTGCCGATGTCGATCGCGCGATGCTCAAAGCCAAACGTGATCAATCAAAATGGTATATTTCACCTCAATCAAACAATAAACAGGTTCCTTATGCTTAAAAAGGTTCTGATCAGTACACTTATTCTGGTTATGGTTTCACTCAGTGCTTGCATGAGTTTGGGGAATGTCAGCTATAAGCAAGCACGCATGCTAAAACAAGAAGGCTTTATTTTAAGTGATGAGGGTTGGACGTTAGCCCTGCCTGAACGCTTATTATTTGGTTTTGATGAATATGCTATTCAAAATAACCAAAAAAAAAACGCTTGAACCAATTGGCGCAACAGCTGCATAAATATGACTTGGATAAACTTATATTTATTGGTCATACTGATAACGTAGGTTTAGCTAGCTACAATCAAACCCTTTCAGAAAAACGAGCCCAAAGTGTGGCTCAGATCTTTTTAGATCAAGGTTATGAAAGAAAAAATATTCTGGTGATTGGGCGCGGTGCAACACAACCGATGGTGAGCAATGACACACCTGCAAATCGTGCCACTAACCGACGCGTCAATGTGACGATTGTGCCTTAATACACAAAGCACAAAAACTTTCCTTATTTTAGCCTCATTTTTGAGGCTTTTTTATGCTGTCCAATCACGAATATGAAATATTTTGAAACTCATAAGGTTTTCATACATTTCAGACATAAAAAAACCGCTTAACGCGGTATCTTTATTGACTTGACCATTTCTATTTAGCATCTTAGAAAGTGGTCGGAGCAGTAGGATTCGAACCTACGACCCCCTGGTCCCAAACCAGGTGCACTACCAGGCTGTGCTATGCTCCGTTTATCTCTTAAAGAGATTGGGGTGAATGACGGGATTCGAACCCGCGACAACTGGAATCACAATCCAGGGCTCTACCAACTGAGCTACATCCACCATCATGTTCGGTTCTTTTATACCAAGCTACCGAAAATGGCGCGCCTGACAGGATTCGAACCTGTGACCATCCGCTTAGAAGGCGGATGCTCTATCCAACTGAGCTACAGGCGCATGACCGATGATACGTAATATCATGCGATACGTTGCCTTGAAGAATTGGTCGGAGCAGTAGGATTCGAACCTACGACCCCCTGGTCCCAAACCAGGTGCACTACCAGGCTGTGCTATGCTCCGATTCATCTCAGCTTTTTATGTAACGCACTATCGTGCGGTACGGTGTGCATTCTAGGCGTGACGCCCGGAGACGTCAACACCTATATTTAAAAAAAATTAAAAAAAAGCTTCAACCGTATATTTATCAAACATTTTTGATATTTTTCAATCAATTTTAGCGTTTTAAGCTCGCATTGAAATTCAACATACGATCTAGTGGTAATTTAGCGCGTTCTGCCAAAGCAGGTTCGACGAATACTTCTTGATCCCCCGTTTGCAATACATGCAAAATTCCATCTAATTCATTCATCGCCATCCACGGGCAATGCGCGCATGAACGACAGGTTGCACCCTCACCTGCAGTGGGCGCTTCAATTAGAATTTTATTCGGTACAGCTTGTTGCATCTTGTAGAAAATACCGCGGTCAGTTGCCACAATTAAACGCTCGTGTGGCAAAGTTTTTGCCGCCTGAATAAGTTGCGAGGTACTGCCGACTGCATCAGCCACATCAACAACTGATTCTGGTGATTCTGGATGAACCAAAACTGCTGCATCAGGATACAAGGCTTTCATATTGGCAATACCGCGTGAACGGAATTCTTCATGCACAATACACGAGCCCTCCCAAAGCAGCATATCTGCGCCAGTTTTCTTTTGAATATAGCGTCCCAAGTGCTGATCTGGCGCCCAAATAATTTTTTCACCTAAACTATCGAGGTGTTCAATAATTTCAACCGCACAGCTTGAGGTAACGACCCAATCCGCACGTGCTTTTACCGCAGCTGATGTGTTGGCATAAACAACGACTATATGATCAGGATGCGCATCACAGAAGCGGCTAAACTCATCGACAGGGCAACCTAAGTCTAGTGAACAAGTCGCTTCTAAAGTTGGCATAAGAATTGTTTTTTCTGGCGATAAAATTTTGGCAGTTTCGCCCATAAACTTTACCCCAGCCACGACTAATGTGGTTGCCGCATGATCACGACCAAAACGTGCCATTTCCAATGAATCTGAAACACAGCCACCTGTTAATTCAGCCAGTTCCTGTACTTCAGGATCGCAATAGTAATGGGCGACCAAGACAGCATTCCGCTTTTCGAGTTCTGCTTGAATTTGCGCAAATTTTTCTTGCTTGGCTTGCTCACTCAAATGATGTTCTTTGGTTTCGCCCAAGCGATCTAAATGCGCCTGCACAATTGATTTGGCTTCATTGGCAATTAAATTGGTCGCATCATTCATAACAACGTCTTCTCTATCTTCATGCTTGCCCGAACACAAGCTTACCCAAGTCACTGATGATATGGAGGCAATTTGCTCATTCACCAGACCTTTGCCGATTCAATGCTAAAAAAGCCTCACAACGGAGGCTTTATCACTCAATTTGAATTTTTACGAACGGTAATCCGCGTTAATCTTGACATAATCGTAAGATAAGTCACAAGTATAGACTGTATCTGTCGCTTGACCACGTCCTAAATTTACACGAATGGTCATTTCAGTTTGCGCCATGACACGTGCGCCCGCTGCTTCGGTATAGTCGGCAGCAGCACCGCCATCTTTGCAAATTTGCACATCATCTAACCAAACCTGAATTTTTTCAACATCTAAATTTGGCACGCCTGCATAACCAATCGCAGCAAGAATACGTCCCCAGTTTGGATCTGAGGCAAAAATAGCAGTTTTTACCAATGGCGAATGCGAAATGCTGTAAGCAATATCACAACATTCTTGGGTATTGGCACCACCTTCAACACGAACCGTGATGAATTTCGTTGCACCTTCACCATCACGAATAATCAATTGCGCCAAACGCAACATCACACGATTCAAAACATCTAACACTAAAGCATAACGCGGATCATTTTCACTACAAATTTCAGTGCCACCCGCCTGACCTGTCGCCACCAAAATACATGAATCATTGGTCGAGGTATCGCCATCTACAGTAATACGGTTAAACGATTGTTCTACGCTGTGCTTGAGCAATTGCTGTAAGATGTCACGTTGAATTGGTGCATCGGTTGCAACATAACTAAGCATGGTCGCCATATTCGGGCGAATCATACCTGCACCTTTAGAAATGCCTGTCATGCTATAAGTAATGCCATCTAACTCAAACTGCTCAGATGCACCTTTTGGTGTGGTATCTGTGGTCATAATACCTGTCGCAGCATCATGCCAAGCATCCTCACGTAACGATGCCAATGCAGGCGCTAAGCCTGTGACCAAACGCTCAATGGGTAATTGTTCGCCAATCACACCTGTAGAAAATGGCAAAACTTCTTGGGTAGAGACACCTGTCAACTCAGCCAATTTGGCACAAGTAATTTCTGCATTTTGCATCCCCAATTTGCCTGTACCCGCATTGGCATTGCCTGTGTTAATGACCAAATAACGTGGACTGCCTTGAGCCAAATGTGCTTTAGATACATGCACAGGCGCGGCGCAGAATGCATTTTGAGTAAATACACCCACCACATTTGAGCCTGTTGCAAATTCAAAAATAACCAGGTCACGTCGGTTCTGATAACGCACATAAGCCTCTGCTGAACCAATTTTTACACCTTTGACCACATGCATGTGTGGCATAGAGACGTCACCAACTGCCATTTTGAAATTTCCAGTATAAATTTGAGAATGTCACAGCTTAGTGGAAAATGAAGAAAAAATCGAGCATCCGCCTGTGTCGTTTCGCTTTTTGTTTATGTAGGCACTGAAATATAAAAACCAGCCGTTTAGACTGGTTTTCATCTTCACTTTAATACATCAGCACCTGAAGTTGTACTGATTGAACTCTATTTGGATTATGGCGTGGTCGCAACCACGGTTTCACCCAATAAAGCCTGTTTTGCACGTTCTTGACTTGCTGCAGATAAAGCAGGATTGGCAGCCACAATACGATTTACATTTGCAGCATTTGCAGGTGCAATCGCTGCGGTATGCAACACGATTGGACGCTGATCTGGATTGGCAAAGGTATAACGAATACCTGTGCGTGGGCTTGCCACAGTCACATGCCCATTATCCACCTGTACCTGTGCTGTAGTCGGCCCGACAGCAGCTTGTACTTTTGCAGGCGTTGTCGTGGTTGCCGTATTAGCAAATGCGAAGCTAGGCAGGCTCAAGGCAACAATCATTAAAGGTCGTAATACTTTTTTCATTTTTTGTTCCACACGTGGATATTGCATGTGCAATTAAATAGCATTTAATTCCAAAATCTGCAAATGCTATATACATCTTGCAAAGCTATTATCACAAAGATTCTTTGCACTAAAACACAAAAAAGCAGAACCGAAGTTCTGCTTAAGTTGCAACAAGTCAGTTTTAGATTTTACCGTGACACTGTTTATATTTTAGTCCTGAACCGCATGGGCATGGCGAGTTACGACTCGCAGGCGGAATAACAGTTTGCTCAGCTGCACTATACTGTGATTCTGATTCAAAGGTTTCACCCGTTAAACCATCTACATCAGCATGTGAAAGATTAAGCTGCATCGCTTCTGCTTGCGCTTGCTGTTGCGCTTCCATCGCAGCCAATTCTTCAGGTGTTGGTACATGCACACGCGAAAGATCAGTAACGACATCGGCTTTAATCACGGCCAACATATTCACGAATAAGTTAAAGGCTTCTTTTTTGTACTCTTGCTCAGGGTTTTTTTGCGCATAGCCACGTAAATGAATCCCTTGACGCAAATAATCCATGGCCGCCAAGTGATCTTTCCAGTGACGATCGAGTGAACTGAGCATAAAGTGACGTTCTAACATCGCGGCAGATTCATCACCCATTTGCTCACGACGCGCACGGTAACGCGCCACAATTTCATCGGCAATACGCTCAACCAAAGCTTCTTCATCTAGGCGACGATCATCTTCAAGCCATTGGTTAATGGGTAGGTCAATCCCTAAATCATCACGCAAGGCGCGCTCTAAACCATCAATATCCCACTGGTCATGAATTGATTCTGGTGGAATATAATTGGCGATCATGCCTGTAACCACTTCACGGTGCATTTCTTCAATATAGTCTTGCAACGTGCTTTCTGCCAGAATATCATCACGCTGTGAATAAATAATCTTACGCTGTTCGTTATTTACATCATCGTATTTCAACAAGTTTTTACGGATGTCGAAGTTACGCGCCTCAACTTTGCGCTGTGCATTTTCGATAGAGCGCGACACCATTTTGTGTTCAATTGCTTCATCTTCCTGCAAGCCCATGGCACGCATCATTGCCACAACACGATCACCTGCGAAAATACGCATTAAGTCATCTTCAAGTGACAAATAGAAACGCGACACGCCTGGGTCACCCTGACGACCTGCACGACCACGCAACTGGTTATCAATACGGCGTGATTCATGACGTTCTGAACCAATAATGTGTAAGCCACCTGAACTTAACACCATGTCATGGTTTTGCTCCCACTCCGCTTTTAAGCGTGCTTCATCTTCAGGGGTTGGATTTTCAATTTTAGCTAGCAGTGCTTTCCAGTTACCACCTAGCAAAATATCTGTACCACGACCTGCCATGTTCGTGGCAATGGTCACCGCACGTGGGGCACCTGCTTGCGCAATAATGTCAGCTTCGCGTTCGTGTTGCTTCGCGTTCAATACTTCGTGCTGAATACCCGCTTCACGTAATTTATCCGATAAAATTTCTGAAGCCTCAATGGTCGCTGTACCAATTAGAATGGGTGCGACACCTGCTTCATGCACACGCTTAATTTCTTGAATAATCGCGTTGTATTTGCCAGTACGGTTTAAATAAATTAAATCGTTTTGATCATTACGAATCATTGGGCGGTGGGTTGGAATAATGACGACATCTAGACCATAAATTTCTTTCATTTCTGCAGCTTCAGTGTCTGCAGTACCCGTCATTCCCGATAGTTTTTTGTATAAGCGGAAATAGTTCTGGAAGGTTGTAGTCGCTAAAGTCTGGTTTTCAGGCTGAATTTCCAAACCTTCTTTGGCTTCTACCGCTTGGTGTAAACCTTCAGACCAACGACGACCAGGCATGGTACGACCAGTGTTTTCATCAACAATAATCACTTCACCATCATGGATGATGTAGTGCACGTTACGTTGATACAGGAAGTGCGCACGAATAGCTGCAGATACGTGATGCACCAAATTCAGGTTGGATGCAGAATACAGACTTTCGCCTTCTGCCAACAAGCCCATTTGAATTAATTCATTTTCTACCGTTTCATAACCAATTTCGGTCATTTCTACAGTACGTTGTTTTTCATCAATCCAGAAATGTCCGCCATCAGCTACTTTTTCTTCTTTTTGCGGATGCAATTTTGGCGGAATAGTGTTGATCGCTGCATATAACTGGGATGAGTCATCGCTTTGACCAGAAATGATTAATGGTGTACGTGCTTCATCAATTAAGATCGAGTCGACTTCATCAATAATGGCATAAGTCAGACCACGCTGTTTTTTTTCGCTTAACGAAAACACCATGTTGTCACGCAAGTAGTCGAAGCCAAATTCGTTATTGGTACCGTAAGTGATGTCTGCGCGATAAGCTTGTGCTTTTTCAGTCGGGTCTTGCATGGAATAGATAATGCCAATGCTTAAACCTAAAAACTCAAATAAAGGGCGGTTAAGTTCAGCATCACGCTGCGCCAAGTAGTCGTTCACAGTAATGACGTGCACGCCCTGACCGCTTAAAGCATTTAAATAACAGGCCAAAGTCCCCATGAGGGTTTTACCTTCACCTGTACGCATTTCTGCAATTTTACCTTCGTGCAAGGTAATACCACCAATCAACTGCACGTCGTAGTGACGCATGCTCATGACACGTTTGGCGGCTTCACGACATACTGCAAATGCTTCTGGTAATAATTTATCTAAACTTTCGCCTTTGTTATAACGTTGTTTGAATTCTTCGGTTTTAGCAGATAAGTCTGCATCGCTTAAGGCAGATATCGTCGGCTCGAGCGCATTAATCTTGTCTACGATTTTACGCATGCGTTTGAGTTCACGCTCATTTTTAGTACCGAAGATTCCTCCGATCAGACTTGCCAACATGAATAAACTCTCTAAATCTTGCTTGTCAAATAAATAGGTTTTTCTTAGGGGTTATTATGGTGCTAGAAATTTGAAGTACAAGGGTTTTGCACAAAAACCTATTAAAAATTCCAATCTCTACTTGCCATTTCTCGCTGCTAAGTGGCAGTTAATGTAACAAATTTCGAGCGGACGATATATAGCAATCACACATGAATCTATTTTGAAAATGCAATAAAAATGACACACCATATTCAATTTACTCATAAGAACATGCAAAAACACCATTTAATTTTGCAAAAGAAATGACACATAGTAGTACACATACATCAAACAACAAAACAAGACAGAGGTACACAATGACTATTCACTTAGGTGACATCGCACCCAACTTCACGCAAGACTCAAATGAAGGCCCAATTGATTTTTATGAATTTTTAGGCGACAGCTGGGGCATTTTATTTTCGCATCCTGCCGACTACACTCCTGTCTGCACCACCGAGCTAGGCTATACTGCAAAACTGAAAGATGAATTCAGTAAACGTAATGTTAAAGCAATTGCTCTTTCTGTAGATGATGCTGAATCTCACAAAGGCTGGATTCAAGATATTAACGAAACTCAAAATACAACAGTTAATTTTCCAATTCTTGCTGACAAAGATCGTAAAGTATCTACCCTGTACGATTTTATTCACCCGAATGCCAGCGAAACACTAACTGTTCGCTCACTGATCATTATTGATCCGAATAAAAAAGTACGCTTGATCATCACATATCCTGCATCTACAGGGCGTAATTTCCATGAAATTTTACGTGTGATTGACTCATTGCAACTGACTGACAATTACAAAGTTGCAACACCTGCCAACTGGCAAGATGGTGAAGATGTGGTAATTGTACCGTCCATTCAAGACGAAGCAGAGCTTAAACAACGCTTCCCAAATGGATATCAAGCCATCAAGCCTTATTTACGTTTAACCAAACAGCCGAATCGCACTTAATTGAATATTGCGTGAGCAAGCCTATCTTTGGATAGGCTTTTTACAATCAAAGCATTTGAAACCACACCTAAATTCATTCAATCAGCATGAACAACGGATTTAACCCGAAAGATTAAATCCTTTGTTAATACACATCTTAGTCGGATGATCTAGTCACGTTTATCTAATGGCACCCAGTCAATCACCCATGCCGATTTCATATTCAAACTTTGGTCTGCAGTAATTTTCTTGCGGGTTGCATCTGCAGCATCACGGTCTTTAGATGGTCCAACCATAATTCGAACTCCTTTAGAGGTTGGACTTTGGGTGACTTTATAACCTTTGGCTTTCAATTTTGCCGCCAAAGCATCTGCATTGGCTTGATTAGCCGCCAAAGCCACCTGTACCATCCACTGCTTATCATCTTCTTCCAATAACTTACGTGCTTTTTCAGCCTCAGCCTTTTTCTTGGCAGCTTCTTCAGCTTTGCGTTTTTCCTCAGCTTTACGCTTTTCTTCGGCAGCCTTACGTTCTGCTTCTTTTTTCGCTTCAACTGCTTTACGCTCTTGCTCTGCTTTACGTTTCGCATCGGCTTGGCGTTGTTCTTCCGCTTTGCGCTTCTCTTCTGCAATGCGTTGTTCTTGCGCTAAACGTTTTTCATCTGCTGCTTTTTTCTCTGCAGCACTACGCTCTTGCGCAGCTTTTAACTCAGCAGCTTTCTTGGCATCTACTGCCTTTTGCTGCTCTAACTTTTTTTGTTGAGCAGCTTTTTCTTCAGCTAAGCGCTTTTGCTTGACTTGTTCATCTTCGACCAATTCAGGCGGAATATTGTCAGAACTTTGCTGCTGACCAGAACGTAATGCATTTAAGGCAGCATATTCTTCTGCAGCTTTACGCGCTGCTTCTGCTTCTGCCTGTTGCTGCATCGCTAAAAACTCAGCTGCACGCGCTTCTTGCTCTGCCACTGCTTTTTCACGCGCACGACGTTGTTCTTCAAGCAGACGCTGCTCGGTTTGCACATCGACAGTTAAAGGTTGCAATTGCACCATTTCTGCCTGATTGGCATTCTTATGTTGAACTTGTTCGGCTTGGCTTGGGGTTTTCACATTATTTTGATGTATTTCTTCTTGCCCTTTTAAAAGCAATGCTGCCAATAAAACACCACCACCTAATAAAACAACGCCACCCATCCAGCGTTGTTTGTTATTCATTGACATTCTTCCAAATACTCCCATACCGCTTCTAAGGTATGAAATGATCCACATACCAAAATCAGCTGATTATTTTTAGTTTCATCCAGTGCTGATTTAAAAGCCAATTGTATACTGTCGAAGTGTTGTATTGTTTCGCCTTGCAAAGCCTGATCCAAAACCGTGATCTCTGCCGCACGAGGCACATTTAATGTGGCAATTTTCCACATTACGACACTACCTTTCAATAACTCAACCACAGAATTTATATCTTTATCTGCAAGCATTGAAAAAACACTGATTACTTCAGTGTACTGTTTATTGTAATTTAAGAAATTGCGCAATTGCTTTAACAAAAATTCAACGCCATGCGGGTTATGTCCTGCATCAAAAATCACAGTTTTGCCCTGAATTTGACGAATTTCAAAACGCCCTGACAATTTAGCTGTTTGAATACCTTGTGCAATCGCATCTTGGGTGATTTCTAAACCGCTACGCAAGACTGCTGCCACCGCAGTTGAAATATTATCGAGTGCCAAGCTGCCTGTTGGAAGTTTTAAGGTGCAGCCCGATGCAGCAAACATCCACGACTCACCATCTTGCATGTCCCGATAAAAATAATCACGATTCAAAACAAATAAGGAGGCATTGCAGGCTACTGCCTTATCTTGAATAGCTTGAGGCAAATTTTGCTGACCTGCAAAAATAACAGGAATGTGAGGACGAATAATACCTGCTTTTTCATAGGCAATTTTTTCGATGCTATCGCCCAACCAATCGACATGGTCTAAACCAATATTGGTGATAACCGCGACATCTGGATTGACAACATTGACCACATCTAAGCGCCCACCTAAACCAACTTCAAGCACCCACACATCGCAGTCACGTGCTTTAAAAATCACAAAGGCCGCCAAAGTCGTAGCTTCAAAGAAAGATAAACTCAAATCGCAATCACGTCGCGCTTGATCGACTTGTACAAAAGCATCAATCAAACTTTGGTCATCAACCTCAACGCCTGCTAATTTGACCCGTTCATTAAAACGGTAAATATGAGGCGATTGGTACAACCCAACCCGATAGCCCTGCGCATTTAAAATGGCCGCTAAAGTGGTTGTGGTAGAGCCTTTGCCATTGGTTCCCGCAACCGTAATAACTTTGGCTTTAGGATGAGTTACCCCAAGTTTTTCTGCAACGGGAATGACCCGCTCCAAACCTAAATCAATACCCGTAACGTGAACATGGCTCCAATAATTGAGCCATGTGTTTAGATCATCGGTTGCAAGAGGTGCTGTGTTCAAGGCAAGTTCATCAGTTTCGCAAGAATACGATAAACTGTATCACGTAATGCATGACGATGGACAATTTGATCGACCACACCATGATCAAGTAAGTATTCTGCACGTTGGAACGGCTCTTCGAGTTTTTCTCGTACAGTTTGCTCAATCACACGTTTACCCGCAAAACCAATCATCGCTTTAGGTTCTGCAATGTGTACATCACCCAACATCGCCAATGATGCAGTTACGCCCCCATATACAGGATGAGTTAATACCACGATGTACGGCAAGCCTGCTTCTTTCATGCGTTGAATTGCAGCAGAAGTACGCGCCATTTGCATTAAAGACAACATGCCTTCTTGCATACGCGCACCGCCCGATGCTGCGAAACAAATTAATGGTTGTTTTTGCTGAATCGCACGTTCAGCGGCTTGGACAAAACGGTCACCAACTACGGTACCCATTGAGCCACCCATAAAATCAAACTCAAATGCGCAAGCAATGACTGGCATATTTTTTAATAAGCCCTGCATCACCACTAAAGCTTCGGTTTCACCTGTTTTATTTTGCGCTTCAGTCATACGCTCAGGATAAGGTTTACTATCTACAAATTTAAGTGGGTCTTTGGCAGAGAATTCTTGACCTAATTCATTTTGTACTTGGTCAAAGAACCAAGTTAAACGCTCACGCGCTTTCATGCGTAAATGTTCATCACATTGTGGGCATACATAAGCGTTGAACGACATTGCCGTACGTGTCACCAAGGCATGACATTCTGGACATTCAATCGTTGGTTCAGTAAAGATCGCTTTTAATGATTGTTGCTCATCTGGTGTTTGAATACCAGGTACACCTCGTGCAGTCCACGGCGTCGATGGGCTTAGAATTTTCCCTGTTTTCACTTCTTGACTCATACTAACTCATCGAGCGCAGCTCGAAGCTCCTTCACTTTATTAACCGTTGCAATGACGGCTTGTTCTGGTGCTAAGCTCGCAAATTGTTTTACAAAAGCACTTCCGACAATAACTGCATCGGCAGCCGCGCCCATTGCTTTGGCAGATGCAGCATCACTGATGCCAAAACCCACACCTACAGGCACGTTGGTTACCGCTTTAATCTGTTGGATGCGGGCCGCTGCTTCTGCAACATCAAGTGTTGCTGCACCCGTCACGCCTTTCAAAGAAACATAGTAAATAAAGCCACTGGCTTGGTTTGCCACAAATTGAATACGCTCTGGTGTAGAGGTTGGTGCCAACAAGAAAATTTGATTCATCCCGTATTTATTCAGGACTTCATCAAACTCTCGGGCTTCTTCAGGCGGTAAATCCACCAAAAGCACACCATCGACACCACAGTTATGTGCATATTCAACAAACTTTTCATAACCAATGACTTCTACAGGGTTTAAATATCCCATCAACACCACAGGAGTTTCCTGATCTTTTTGACGGAATTCTTTGACCATGCTTAAAGCATCTAGCGTATTGGTTCCACCTGCCAACGCACGCTCTGCAGCGAGGGCAATCACTGGACCATCGGCCATTGGGTCTGAAAACGGCAAACCTAATTCAACGACATCTACCCCTGCCTCGACCATTTGATGTAACAACGGAACTGTGACTTCTGGATGAGGGTCACCTGCCATAACATAAGAAACCAAGGCCTTACGCTGTTGAGATTCAAGCTGTGCAAATCGTGTGGCTAAACGTGACATAGGGTTGTATTTTCCTTGAATGATTAAAACTGAGACATTTGCTATTGTAGAAATACAAATTGACCCATTGTAACGCTATTTTTTACTCAATGAATAGCGCACAGGCATGGGTTGCTGCATTTCTGTTTGCAAAACAATTTATTCAGAACAACCGCGAGGCTACATTTACTGATATTTGCACTTTTTTCTCAATGATCAAAGATGCCTAATTTTGCCTGCTTATTGGTTATAGAAACTTGCTCAATCGAGCTTTTAAATTTAAAAATATTGATTAAAATAAACAACATAAGTTTTTATCTTAGGCTTTATCAACCTTGCAAAAGCTGTTTCAGTCGTGGCTGCAGACCAATTATCTTCAATTTCTTAACGCGAAATGACCTGTTGATTATGGGCCAATCCAACCAATTTATGGCATAGCTTGCTGTATAGAAAGTGCATCATTTTCTGCTTGCTGCAATTGTTGTTTACGTTTTAGCAGCGTCTGTCCTGTGCAGGCTTTATAAGCACGTGCCAAAGCCGATTGGTCTGAATAACCCAACAACTGTGCAATGTCGCTTAGACTCACATTTTGTCGCAGTAAATGTTCACAGCGCTGCATTCGTTCTATTTCAAGAATCTGTTTAAAACCCGTACCTTCCTGTTTAAGCTGGCGCTGTAGCGTACGCCCTGAACGAAATAAACGCTGTGCCACCCATTCAATATTCGGCACTTGCTGTTCATAACGTAAATAATACGCCACCTGCTCTTGGACTTGTTGCCGCACGGTTTCTAATTGTGGTTTTAGCGCAATCGCATCTTCGGCTTGTTTGGTCAATAAATGAATTAAAGAGGGATCGGCCTGCTGTGGTTTTAAACTCAGACTTTCTAAATTTAAAACAATTTGATATTCCGTTTGTTTAAATAAAACCTTACAACCATAAAACTTTTCATAATGCAGCATCGCCACACGCGGTGCGTGGGCAAAATGAATTTCCCGTATCGGGGAATGTTGAAAATTAAAAATTTGCATTGCCAATTGCGTCATACAAGCAAACGTCATTTCATGAACCAGGCTATACTTTTCATCCACCAACGGCCATGATAAATATAAGGCATCCGATTGTTGTTCCAGCTGCATGGGTACTGCTGCCGTACCATCTACCACCAAACGACTAAAACGCATCATATATTGAATGGCTTCTGCAACACTATTACTACGCGATGCCATATAGCCAAGCACGCCAAAATGTTCAGGCTGAATATAACGCGCCAATTCAAAAATAAGCGTTGGGCAGTCCAAAAACTGAATACTGTGTTGGATGATGTCATTAAAAAACTGATAAGACGATTGGGTATCCATGGGCAATGCCAACACATGCTGTAACTGCTGTAATTGTGCAGGAGAAAATCCAAGCTGCTCAGGAACCTTTTCCTGTGCAGATAAATAGCGTAACCAAAGTTGATAATAGCCATTTGGAATTTGAATTTCGCTCACGTGCTTGCTCATCTTGACATGCATCATTTTCTTTTGTCGTTTAATGTATAAAAACTGGCAAATACTGTCAAAACAAATCTGCCAAAGCCCGACATACTGCAAACAGAATTGACTAGAGTGAAATAAAATAAAATGAATGCACTTGTCCAATATCATGCTACGCCGATAGTACGCAGTAATCTCGATTTTAAATTAACTGATGTGCCGCGTTACTGGTTTGCGGGTGACCCGTTTCTGACCCGCATGTTTGACGCTTTAAGCCTGACTTTTCCTGATGGTGAGCGTTATTTCATTCAATCGGTACGTTTGTTCCGCGATCAAATTCAAGACCCTGACTTAAAACAGCGTGTTGCCGATTTTATTCGACAAGAAGCCCAGCACGGCATTGCACACGACAAAATGAATCAGATCATGAAAGATCAAGGCATGCCTGTAGATCAGTTTATTCAGCGTCTAAACAAAGTGTTTAAGTTTGAACTGAAATATCGCTCACCCCAATACAATATCGCCATGACAGCGGCTGCGGAACATTTAACTGCACTCATGGCAGAAACTTTTTATGGCGAAAAAGAAACGCTACAAGATGCACATCCGTATGTCCGCGCCTTATTTGCATGGCATGCGATTGAAGAAATGGAACATCGTGATGTGGCGTTTGATGTGATGCAGCAGGTAGGTAATGTGCCTGAAGTGACCCGAAAAATGGCATTGGTATTTACCACAGGCTTAATGTTTGGGTTTACCCTTTACCGCGCCAATGTCATGCTGAAATGCGATGGCTTTAATCGCACCCAACGCCTCAAAATGAATGTACGTGGCTTGCAATGGCTATTTGGCAAACAAGGAAAATTACGCAAAATGCAATCACAATATCGTGATTGGTTTAAACCTGACTTTCACCCTAGCCAACATCCAATTATTGCACAATATGATGTCTGGCTTGACACTTTAGCGCAAACAGGCGACCCAATTCAGGCGGGAGAAGCATTTTGGCAGGCAGGAAAATAAAGCTTTTTATTTTGCTTGGTTTTTAATTAATAAATACCTCAGCATTGCCTTATGCCCTACTTTATATAGAGCTATTAGATATCTTTCATAAATCAAGAAATGATCGTTATATTCATATTTAAATGAATAATAAAACTTTCTTCTCTTGCGCCATATATGGCTGAGGATCAGATATATACCGCAGGAGGTAGTGCGAAGCAATGCTGAGTCATTTCTCATTTATTTTTTATTTATAAATGATCAATACCGTTTTGGCGCAAGAGATCGCTATTACTGTGATAGCGCCACCTCTTACGCAGAAAAAGGTTTTAGTCCTGATTCATAATAAAAAAGTATTGGCGATAATATTTCAGCTCGGCAATCGAATCACGAATATCATCCATCGCCAAATGTGACGCATTCTTTTTCAAACCGCTCATAATTTCTGGACGCCAGCGCTTTGCTAACTCTTTCACTGATGAAACATCCAAATTACGATAATGGAAATATTGTTCCATTTCAGGCATTAAACGGTGTAAAAAACGGCGGTCTTGGCAAATCGAGTTGCCACACATTGGCGATGTTTTCGGATTGACCCATTTTTTCAGAAACTCGATAGTTTGCTGTTCTGCATCCTGCGCAGTGAGTTTGCTGCGACGCACACGCTCAATTAAGCCCGATTGTCTATGCTGACGTGTATTCCACTCATCCATAGCATTTAAAATACGATCGGGTTGATGCACAGCCAGCACAGGACCTTCTGCCAAAATATTTAAATGATCATCGGTCACAATGGTAGCCACTTCAATAATTTGGTCGTTGTCGGTATCCAAACCTGTCATTTCCAAATCAATCCAAATGAGGCGAGTATCAGGCGTGCTGCTCATAAATGTGCAATCTTATTCGGCTTAAAAACAACATAGTAGCAAATTTCTTGCTTCTTGGCTGTAACTGTGCCCCCGCTTCATGCTATTTTTGCCATCCTGAGTTCATGGTTTTTTAGGATATGAATGGCTTTAATTCGTAAGCGTCGATTGACTGAACAACAGCAACGTCGAATTGAAAAACAACACAAGTCACGTCAGACAGACATTGACACTTCACATGATTTAGAAGGCTTGGTGGTACAACACTATGGCCGTCAATTAGAAGTACAGGCTTTATCTGTCCCTGAAATTCATCCTGAAAAGCCGATAGTCCTAGCAGGCGATCCAGAGCCTTTTTGGAAACCTATTGAAATGGGCAGTGTTTGGCGCTGTCACACCCGTACCAATTTAGAATTATTGGTCACAGGAGATCGGGTCAAATGGCAGGCCGATCCAAATACAGGTTTGGGAATTATTACCGCGATTCATCCACGTCAATCGTTACTGACCCGACCAGATCGCTACCATAAGGTTAAACCTGTTGCCGCTAATATCAGTTTGATTGTGATAGTTTTTTCGCCTCTACCTGAACCTGCACCAGGCTTGATTGACCGCTATTTAGTTGCCTGTGCAGATGCTGATATTCCAGCCTTATTGGTCTTAAACAAATCTGATTTACTCAAAGAAAACGACCCGATTTTAGACTTACTCAAGGAATATCAAGACTTGGGCTATGAAGTCATGCAAACCCAGTCCGATGCGAATTTAGAGCATTTAGCGGCACGTTTAGCAGGTGAAACGGTAGCTTTTGTCGGGCAATCGGGCGTGGGTAAAAGCTCGCTGATTAATGCTATCGTGCCTGAAGCGGCACAAAAGACCAATATCATTTCGGAAAACTCGGCACTTGGGCAACACACAACGACCTCTACCCGCTTGATTGGCTTTGGAAATGGTGCTGCCTTAATTGACTCACCGGGGATTCGTGAATTTGGTTTGTGGCATTTAAGTGCAGATAAAATTCAGCACGGTTTTCCTGAAATTGAAAATTTGCTGGGACATTGCCAATTCCGTAACTGTACCCATAAACACGAAAAGCAATGTGCGTTGCGACAGGCAGCCGCACAGGGTGAAATTTTGCCGCGTCGTTTAGACAGTTATTTAAGACTCTGTGATGAAATTGCCGAAGCGCAACAAAAAAATTAATTTTATTATGGCGCCGCCCTTGAAGCGGTGTTTTTGATCGCCATATTTATGCAATCAATTAAATCTGCATGTTGTTGTTTTTGTTGGTTTTATTTATGTGAGTTAAAATTTTAACCTCCAATTTAACCTCCAATCGTGTTCTGTACCCCTCATTTTTGAGCAATAAATTATTTTTTTCGCTTCCTCATTTTGGTGGCTCAGGTGGGGCTAGATTTAGAATCTTATTCTTTGTGAGTGACTTTAAGGTACTCACTTGATCGGTTTTGAAATCCATCCAAGTTTGGATATATCCCCCAGTGGGGGTAATCCTATGTTCAGGTTATTTGCAGAAGTAAACCGCCCGAATAATTGCACTGTAGTTCTATTGGGATTTTAAGCATTAAAACCACATTTCCGCCCATCCCTCGCGCGCGCGCGCGTAGTTGTTGCGAAACACAACGCAATTTTGCGCTCAGTGAATACCGTTGCTCAATTTTGAGCATCGCTTTTAAAACATAGATTTAGCCAACGCAATTTTGCGTCATCATAATGTTAGTAAATGATAAGGCTTGGACTACTGTGCAAGTTCATCATTCCCATGATGGTTTTAAACCATGTCTATTCATAAAGGCATGAAAGCCTGCAATACAATATTGCTCTGACTTTCTTTCTAGCTCGTCATGCCTCTGCACCAATCTGTTGTAGGTTGAATGGTGCATCCCTTTAGGCTTCAACTTATGCCACGACTTCATGAATGCGGTGTCATACTGCCAGTTAAGTTTATTCCTGATTTTATACATGCCTGCTCGTGTGCTTTCTAATTTGCAACTCTGCTGTGTGCTGTAGTTCAGTTTGTGGCAAGTTCTACAGAAAAACATTGAATTGCGTAGGTATAGCTTTGCAACTCGCTTAGAACACTTTGGGCAATTAAACCAATAGCGTTTGCCACCATAGTTGCATGGTGTGGTGACAACATCCACTAAATAGCGGTGCTGCTGCTCGTTGCATGAGTAGCTTAATAGTAAACCGCCGTTATCGTAGTGATATGTTATAGATGAAAATACTTCTTGAGATTTACCTTTTCGCCATGCCCATGAGTTACTTCCTCCACCATCAAATACCTTATATCGAGCCATGACACGGCTGTCCAAGCTCAGGCAATCTTCAATTTGACCGTGTGTTTTTTCCATTGACAACCTCGCTTTAATTGATGGGTATTAAATCAAGCTCAATGCCTTATGTACCCTGTGTTTTAGTCATTTTACAGTGTTTTTCAATATGAAATTTCACTAATGATTTAGGTTGGCAATCAAGGTCTAGGTTTGAATCATGTTTAAGTTTTTGTCTAATTAGACTGCATGAATCTAAAGCAATCTAAAGCTCGTTTTTGGCATAAAGCAGCATTTGCGAAACAATCCCTATGAAAGAAGCGTTTATTCTATTGTCACGATTTCCATGATAGTTGAATCTGCATGATTATCTTGACCATTCAGCCAATAAAAAAGCTCCCCATATTTAGGGAGCTATCCGTGACAAGTTATCTAGCATCACAGCAATTGCAGAATATCCGCCTTTATCTCTGTGACTTCCCGATCTGCACCGCTTTGGTCTTTCCACTTCCTTGTACGCAAGCTGCCCTCGATATACACCTTGCTGCCTTTCTTGAGGTACTTGCTCGCAATCTCGCCTAATCGGTTGCTAGTGGTGATTCTGTGCCATTCTGTAGCCTCTTTGCGCTCTCCAGTGGCTTTGTCTTTCCAGTGGTCAGTAGTTGCAACGCTGAATGTTGTAACGCTGCCACCGTTGGGAAAATTCTTAGTTTCAGGGTCACGACCTAACACACCCATCACGATTGCTTTGTTCACGTTTGGCATTGTTCAATTCTCTAATATCTAATGTGGTCATTAATTTGAAAATAAGTTTTTCTAGTCTAGGAATCGGGCTATTTTGGCTAAAGTCGCTGTAAGCCTTGCCACGTATAGCTTTCGCCTTAGCCTATGGCTTGGCTAAAGTTGGCTAAAAAGGCTAAGATTTAATATCTATCAGCATCATTTTAGCCTTTTTAGCCTTTCTTAGCCTTTGGGTTGGCTAGAGTGAAAGTCTTAGTACGCAAGGGTTTCAGGCATTTTAGCCTTTTTAGCCCACTTTTGAGAAAAGAGGATTTAAAACCACATATTCCTTTTTCCCGATTTGCTCGATATGGATATACTCAGCATCAATTAAGTGACTGAGTGCAGCATCACGGTTGTTTTTACTGCGTAGGTGCTTTGGATAAACAGTAGTTGAAATGGCTGATTTCAATATCTTTGATGAATCTTGCTTTTTCAGCCACTCCAGCATCATCTCGCTGTCTGACTTTTCCGCCTTGCCGTAGTAGCGCAGCCACTCATCTAAAGAGTATTTGCAAAGGTCTATAGCGTTTTGCATGATGCGAGCGTCAATATAATCAACCTCCGAGCAATACGCCAAAATTGCAGCTACTCGCAAAACATACTGATTAGTGCGTAAAGCATAGGCTCTGATAAATTCATACTTTCCACCCTTGCCAACTTCCTGCCCGATATAGTTCTGATACTGAATATGTAACCTCTCAGCATCTTGGCATTTTGTAATTATGACTCTGCCATCGTCACCAACAAAAAGTTTATTGCCAAAATACGGAGTGGTCAGCATCTTCTCGCAGAATTGCCAGTATGCTTTTAAATCCTCATCATCGTATGGTTTGATGCTCTGCTGCTCTAATGTCACTTCACGGTGCTGGAGTGGTGTAGGTGCTGCAAACAAAACTCTAGCCAAAAAACCTTGCTCACGTAGTAGAGAGTTGGTTAGGGCGGGTCTTGCAACAACATCCTGCACAGCAATATCTAGGGAAAAATATTTGTTCTCAAAAAAATGGCTATCCTCCGCATTTCTTAAAAGTGCATTTCCCTTGCCAGTATCAACTAGGTCATTTAAAACGCTAATTGATTCGCCTACAGTGTCGCTTTTTAATGAGTAGCCACTAAAGAGATAACCACCCTCGCCAGTTGCCCATATATAACTATTGCCAGCTCCGTCTGCCATCATTCTGATAATGGCTTGTGTCGTGGTTTTCTTGAATCTCGACATCGGGTTCACTGGAGCGTCACCACGCTCATCTGACTTCTTTTTACTCCAGCTTTTATAATCTGCGTAAAACCGATTCATATTTTCAGATTCGATTTCCCCACTGATTTTTGAAGCATCATTCTTGCAAACGTCTTTACCCTCTCCCGATGGAAAAATAGTAAGCATGAATAGGCTGCATGGCTGCCCTTTTTCTGACTTGTCGCTGGGTGCTTTGATGTGTCTTTGCGCTATATATGCTTGCTCGCCTAAATACGTTTGAGCCGCTACTGCTAACGGTACATTGTGAAAATGAGCGGATTTCTTAATAGCTTTTGCAATAACATCAGGGAAAGCATGAATAGGATATTCACCCTCAACATATTGGCCAGCAATGTGTAAAAGTTGCGGTTCTCCCCATTCACGATCTGTTTTGCTGCTGTCATACTCACTAATCAAGCCCATTGCAAATAGTGCATGAGTGACTGCCTGCAATGCCTCTGCTGCTGATTTTCCACCATGTTCTAATAGTGCAAAACCATCGCCAGCAATCGCTTCGCCTGTACCCTGTGAGCAGATAAAAGAGCCATCGCCATTTTCGTTGTCGAATCTAAACCGATCTACACCGCCACACATAGGACATGCAACATGCTCATTAGGTGCTGTTGCTGTAAATGGGTAGCCAATGCGACTTAGAATCTCCTCCCAACGACCACGCGCTAATAATTTAGCCTGTTTAAAATCTAGGTTATAATGTGCTTGTTGTGTTTGTTGTGTTTGTCTTGCTTGTGGTTTTTCTGCCTGTGCCTTTGGTTTTGCCACCTCAGGCATGGGTAGCGATTCAATCCATGCAATCAAGTCCGCAGCATCTCGCCATTCATCAGAATGTACCACTTGCGTCATAAATGCCTCCCCCTTGCGGTGATAGAAGCCAGTTAGCCGCATAACTCGCGGTAAATCATGAATAGCTTTATCTGCACCATCATCAGCAAAGTGATGAATTAATCGCTTTTGTAGTTCAGTAAATTGATTAAGTGGAATCTCGTCATTTTCGGCAATAATCCAGTAAGCGTGATGCTTGCCTGCGGAACTCTCAATAATCAAGTTGGGTGGAATGCCATCCATATTCATCAGCCGATCTAATCGCGCATGGTCTACTGTGTCAAAATCCACCCATAGCGCACGCACACGCGTTACATTGTCGCTTGTACGACCTTGTAAGTCGGTTTGATTGACCGTAACGAATACGCCTGCACCTTGACCATTCAGCCGCGCTAAGGTGTCAAAATGAGCCTCTAGTGAGCCGTGATAGATATGAACAAGGTTTTTGTTTTTGTCTGCATCAGCAAAGGTTTGAAAGGTAAATTCACCGCCAGCATCCAGCATGTCTAACATGCGCTCTGCCTCTTTCATACTTGGTGCAAGTGTATTTAGTTGGGGTTTTGCATTCATTTCGCACCCCCTTTCATTACATAATCCACCGCAACTTCTAGCAATTCATCTAATGAGCTACAAGCTAGGGTTAGTCCGTTTATAGCTGCTGCTGTATGCCCTTTTGCTAGGTTTAAATGCGCAAGTTCTTCAAGCGTGTATAAGATGCCAGTAGCAAGATTAACAATCATTGAGATGTCTAGGATTGTTTTTGCGCTTGCACTTTCAATATCTTCTAAAGCGGCACTTGCCAGCGTTTCGCATACTTCAAGCATCGCCTTTGC
Source organism: Acinetobacter sp. UBA801 (assembly GCA_002296655.1). GTDB lineage: Bacteria > Pseudomonadota > Gammaproteobacteria > Pseudomonadales > Moraxellaceae > Acinetobacter. Next base: position 20,411 of record DBIN01000042.1, on the reverse strand, counting down.
TTTGTCATCTGATATGTCGTGTTGGTCATAGCTCACATATAAGCGAAGCAATGTACCCTCCAGTGATTCAATAATCACTTGAGAATTTTCTAAAAAGTTTTGAGCGGTTTTATTGATTTGTTTAGGCATGAGAATTGCCTCCTAAGACAGTTTGAGTTTTGAGAAGTTTCACCAATATAAAACTGGTGATGGGATTCACTCTCGAGGTCTTAGACTCGCCCCACATATTCGCCATTGCTGACTTATTTTGTGATGTCATCCCATCATAGATGGATTGCAGCCTTGTTGGCGTAGCTGAAACGCTTGCGCTTGTTTTCTGCACAGCTTGAGAGGCTTTGCAAAACTTAGGCACAAAAAAATCACTTTTACGATGTGAGGAATCGCTAAGACTATTTGAGAGGCCTACAGCATAAGCGGAACGGCTTAGACTTGCAATAACAAAGCAAAGCAAAACAAAGCACATGCCTAGAAGCAATCCCTTAAACATTTCAAAAAATAGCTCTTTCATGCTTATAACTCCTCTTGAATAATCTCTAGGACTTCAATCATCTGTGCTTTGATTTCTGCCATTGAGAAAATACGTCCATCCTCAATATCAATAATTAAACCGACTGCAACATCGTAGATATTCGCTAACCGCAATTCATCATCTGTAAAGGGGAGGTCATCCACCACGCTTGCAGATTTAAAATCTATAATTTCGCTCATGACTTCACCTCTGCCAACTTGTCAAACAACGTCTTTAAGCTGCCGTAGTGAAATGCCAAAACGTCCACCGCATCGGGGTTTTTCATTAATTGTGCATGAGCCGCCAAAATCTCTAGCTCTGCACCATCCACCACATCAAGTTCCACAAAAACCATCGCATCATCATTCACGATTAAATGTGCTTCGGTTTCTGTGTCATTCATTGGTCGGTATGAAGCCAATACAAAATCTTTCATGATTTCACCTCGCTAATAAGTTCATACCGTGCATGTCTGCCAGTGCTGCGACTGTTCTTCTCGTAATGGGTCACAATGTCGTAGCCAGCTTTGCGTAAACGCTCGATATTCGCACTTAGTCGGTAATAGCCATAAGAGTTAGCCGCCTCTGCCTGTGTGATGGTTTTACCGCTTTTGAGGTGATTTAGGATGGTTTGGTCTTGAGTAGTTTTGTTCATGTTAAGCCTCCATTGTTGCAATGTCGGCTTGTTCTTCAATCCACGCCTCGACCTCTGACATGCGCCATACAGTGACGTTGCTTGAGAGTTTTAAAGGCTTCGGAAATTTCCCATCACGCACCCAAGTCCATATAGTTTTTTCGGTCACTGGTAACAGTCCGATGCGCTCAGGCTTTGCGCTTACTTTGCGTTTCTTGCCTGCGTTCTCACCTGTCTTAATGGTGTAGATTTTTTCGGGGGTAGATGGTGCGCTCGCTAATTGTTTAATACGAGCGTATTTTTCATGTGCTGACATGTTGCACCCTTGCAAGTTGGAAAGCGTTATTGCTTGGGTGCAGTATGTTTTTTAATAATTATTAGAGTTGTGACATCGAATGAATATTACTTTTCACTACTTTGATCTGATAAATAGAATAGATATGCACTCTCATTACTTCTTGAATTTAAGAGTTTTTTTGCAAAAGGTATGATTGTTTCTCGCAATTGCTTTCCAGTGTATTGACCATGAGGAAATAAAAACTCTGCCAGTGTATCGTACTCAATGTGTTGGTCTGTTAGCCTCTGCCATAAAAGAATATCAATGACTTGTAGCGTCCGAAAGTTTTTAAACTTTCTTATAAACTCTTTAGGCGGTAGGAGTTTTGGTCTGTGCTTTAGTTGCTTTCTCAATTTTTTTAAATGCTTTTTTATATCTGCAATGATTGCATCATCCGAAAAATCAAGATTAATACTAATTGCTGGGTACTCATCATACTTATCTATATTGCGTCTATGCGCATATTCAAAACGAGTATCTATATCATCACTTATAATTTTAATTGGCTGTATATATGGCGTATTATAGATTTGAAGTCCCGCAAGTATTCTAGGCGGCTTTCTCCTGTTTGATATTCTGCCAAGTTGGGGATGGTCTAAAAATTCTGACTCTGCTCGTGTCTCAATCCATCGTAGATATGACTCTTTACCATCCTCAATAATTTGTTCGATAGTTCGAGGTGGTGGAGTATATTCAACGCGCTTACCATCAATAATTTTAAAATACTTTATGGTTATAAATTTTTTATTCTTTCTGTCATCCTCTGTGATTGGGGTGGCGTAATCACCTTCAAGTATTGAATTAATGTGGGGTGACGTGCTTTGCCTATCTTGGATTTCGTGAGTTAGCCCCACAACACTAAAATTTTTATAATGTTCGTCATATCTCTTATTATTAAAAAATTCAGGTATCTTTTTTTTATCGCTTATACGTTTCAATTCATGCCTCCCACAGCATCCCCAAAAGTCGCTAGGTAAACAAGTTGGGTGCTTGCTTGTCGGATGCCTCCTATACCTAGCAATCTAAATATATCAAATAATCATGTAATAGAAAGTTATTGAACGTCCTTGCTTGTCGCTTACACTGTCTTTTTAAATGGAATAATGTCGGGGTCATCCTCTTTGTGTAGATGGTCTGCCAGTTCTTCAATATCAGGGTTGTAATAGGTATTAATGAGAATACCAATGGTTTTATGACCTGTGATTTTTGCCAGTACCTCTACTGAGAGTTTTGCATTTTTAACCATCCGTGAGATGGCTTCATGTCGGGTGTCGTGGAAAGTTAAGTCATTAATTTTTAATTCACGCTTCACAACCTGATTAAAAATTGTAGATAAGCCGTTTCCGCCCACTTCGCCCTTTGCGACTAGGTTTTTCACAGTACAAACATCGGTTTCATGTATCCCTCGCATATAGCTTAGAAGCTCAATAGCTCGCTTAGATAAAGGGACTTTTCTAGCTGTACCGTTCTTTGTGATTTCTAGTTCAACATGCCTATCGTAAACGTCTGCCCACTTTAGGTTGGTTATCTCGCTTGCTCGCATCGCCGTCTCAATAGCAAATAGAAATACCCACGCCGCTTGTTGTTTCTTGGTGACTGGTTGAGAGATACCATCATATTTGAATGCGTCTAGGATTCTATTAATCTCGTCTTGAGATATGCGTCTATTTCTACTCGGTGACTGCTTCGGCTTTGCTATATCGTGCAATGGGGACTCGGTCATAATCCTTAGTTCCTGGCGTGCGTATTTGAACACAGCACCCAGTAAGCCTAAGTCACGAGCTACTGTTGCACTCTTAACCTTTTTCAACCGTTCATCCCTAAATTGAATCATATCTAGCTGCCCCAGTTGGTTTACTGGTTTTTTCATCAATCGGGGAAATGATTTTATATAACCATTTAATACAGTGACCTCTACAGCTCCACCTCTTTTGTGTGGTGTGACCTTTTCCATATAAAGCCGTATCAGGTCGGCAAAACTCATCTCTGACAAGTCTTTGATTTTTTCCTGTCGTTTTTGCTCAGTCGGATTAATGCCCTCAGATATTTGTTTTTTTATCTCATCACGTCTTAAACGAGCATCTTTAGCATTCAGCACCTTTGGATATTCGCCCAGTGTGATTGTGCTTTTCTTTCCATCAAGCGTATAAAGCACTTTCCAAGTCTTGCGACCTGTCGGAGATACAAATAAATACAATAACTCACTGTCATGTATTTTCTGTGTTTTTGACGTTGGCTTGATAGCATCAATCTGCAATTTAGACAGCATGGGCGACCTCACGACATTTCTTTAATTTTCATAGCATTAGAGAGGTGTAATATTTTATGGCAATCAATTTTTTTTAACCTCCAATTTAACCTCCGCTTGGGTGGTTTTGTTAGTCTATTGCATGTTGTTGCCGTTCACAACAAAGTAGCCTAAAACCTTTTACGGCAAAGGCTTAGAGTTATGGCGTGTGATAGTTGGTTTTTGTTAGAATACTGCTATATTTATACGCTATACTCTTGAACAATTTTGACATTGTAATTAGGTGACTTGTGGAACGTTGGTTCGAATTTATGGGAAATCATCCCTTCTTATTTGGGACGCTGGCAGTATTGGTGGTGTTGTTTTTTGTGTTAGAAGGTCAACGCAATGGTCGCAAAATTTCCCCACAATCTTTAGGTATTTTAGTCAAAGCTAAAAATGCAATGTTGATTGATTTACGTGATGCCAAAGATTTCCGTGAAGGCCATATCAGTGGTAGCCGCAATATTCCCTATAGCCAAATTACCAAGCATGTTGAAGAGTTAAAAACCTCAGATCGTCCATTGGTCTTTATCTGTAACTTGGGTCAGGTTGCAGGCAGTGCTTTACAACAGGTCGCACATACCGATGCCTATCGTTTAGATGGCGGTATTAGCAACTGGAAAGCACAAGGTTTACCTTTAGTAAAAAGCAAATAGTTTTACCCAATATTTTTCGCAAGGAGAACAATCATGGCTGAAGTCACTATTTATTCAACGACTGTATGTCCATACTGCATTCGTGCAAAACAACTCCTTGAGCGTAAAGGCGTTGCCTATAAAGAAATTAATTTGTCGAATGAAGCGCCTGAAGTACGTGTTGAATTAATGCAACGTACCAATCATCGTACCGTTCCACAAATTTTCATCAATGACCAATTTATTGGCGGCTTTGACCAATTATATGCGTTAGATCGCGAAGGCAAGCTTGATCAATTATTGGCATAAACATAACACGATAACCAACTCTTAAGGATTTAATATGAGTGAAGAACAACAAGCTCAACCACAATTGGCTTTAGAGCGTATTTATACTAAAGACATTTCTTTTGAAGTTCCTGGGGCACAAGTATTTACCAAAGAATGGCAGCCTGAATTGAACATCAACCTGTCATCTTCAGCAGAAAAAATTGATCCAACCCACTTTGAAGTGGCATTAAAAGTTGTAGTTCAAGCCAACAACGCGGGCGATACGGCATTTATTGTTGATGTGACCCAAGCTGGTATTTTCTTAATTGATGGCGTTGAAGAGGAGCGTTTACCATACATTCTTGGCGCATACTGCCCGAACATTTTGTTCCCATTCTTGCGTGAAGCTGTAAATGATATGGTTACCAAAGGCAGCTTCCCGCAATTATTGCTCACCCCAATCAACTTCGATGCAGAGTTTGAAGCCAATATGCAACGTGCTCAAGCTGCTGCAGCCGAAGGCCAAGCTTAATTTACGCTGTATTTAAGCTAAAAAACCGCTGAAATTTCAGCGGTTTTTTTTATGTCACTAACTTATGGATATACGATAAAGGTTAAAACTCATCATCCTGTGATGGGTCACGATACAAGGCATCATGAATTGCTTCGACCAATTGCTGCGCAATTTCCTGTTTCGAGGCTTTTTCCAAATCGCGTTTTTCCATACGGTAACTTTCGGCAAAAAATACGGTCATGGCATTTTCATCGGAAGCAAAACCAATATCGGCACGAGAAACGTCATTGCAAGCGATCATATCCAATTTTTTCGCCACCAATTTGCCTGCTGCATATTGTTCTACATTGCGAGTTTCTGCGGCAAAGCCGACCATAAACGGACGTTTTTTCTGCTGAGCAATAGTCGCAACAATATCTGGGTTTTTGACCAAGGCCACATTCAGCTCATCGCCTGATTTTTTAATTTTGTGTTCCGCAATTTCTGCCACACGGTAATCCGCCACTGCGGCTGTCGCGATGAAAATATCACAACCTTGTTCTAGCATTTGCAAACTGGTATCTAGCATTTGAATTGCAGAAGACACATTAATTCGCTGTACCCCATTAGGTGTATCTAAACTGACTGGACCTGCAATAAGCGTTACTTTTGCCCCTGCCGCATAACAAGCTGCAGCCAAAGAAAAACCCATTTTGCCTGTACTGTGGTTAGAAATATAACGCACAGGGTCTAAAGCTTCGCGGGTTGGACCTGCCGTAATGGTGACATTTTTACCGGCCAACATACCAAATTTTTCCACCAAAGCACGCTGCGCCTGATGAAAATACTGCGTCACCTGAAGCGCCAAATCTTCAGGTTCTGGCATACGCCCTAAACCAACATCTCCACAGGCTTGTTCGCCCGCATCGGGCATAATTACGTGCACGCCATCTTCCACCAAAGTGGTTAAGTTACGCTGTGTGGCTTTGGCTGCCCACATTTGCTGATTCATGGCAGGTGCAACCCAAACTGGTGCATTGGTGGCTAAATATAAAGTACTGAGCAAATCATCGGCCAGACCTGCAGCAAATTTGGCTAAGGTGTCGCAACTGGCGGGCGCAACCAAAATTAAATCGGCCCAACGTGCCAATTCAATATGCCCCATACCTGCTTCGGCTTCGGTATCTAATAATTCGGTATGTACTGGATTGCCCGACAGTGCTTGAAAAGTCAGCGGTGTAATAAAAGCTTGTGCCCCCTTGGTCATGACCACGCGAACACTAAACCCTGCGTCCTTTAAACGACGCACTAAAATCGCACTTTTATAGGCCGCAATGCCGCCTGTCACAGCTAAAATAATGTTTTTATGAGGGATGACGCTTAAATCGAAGCTCACAAATAAGCCACCTTTTTGTTGCAGTGGCGCTCACAATAGCATTAAATAATGTCATTCCCAAGAGATCTGCTTGGATTAAAGTTTCCAATTTAGAATAAAAAAGTCAAATAACAATGCATTTATCTATTAAACATTGGCCTGAACAAGAACGGCCACGTGAACGTCTGATTCAAAATGGTGCTGGCAGTTTATCAGATGCCGAACTGTTGGCTATTTTCTTGCGCTCAGGCTCACAGCAACATTCTGCAGTAGAGTTAGCACGACTGCTGATTCAACATTTTGGCAACTTAACCACCTTGTTGGATGCTCCAATCGCAGAACTATGTCAGTTTCACGGCATGGGCAGCAGTAAATACTCGCAACTCATGGCAGTCAAAGAACTTGGACGGCGCTATGTAGCCGAACATTTAAAACAAGATGCGCTTGAGCTTAGCAATTCCAAACGTCTGATGGAGTATTTGCGTTTTGAACTTTTGGGTGAAACACGTGAGGTATTTGCAGTACTTTGCCTTGATGCCTGTTTACGCAAAATCAGCTTTAAAAAGTTATTTTATGGTGCAGTAAATTCGTGTGAAATTTCTATTAATCAATTGCTACGTTTTGCGATTAGCCAACATGCAACGGCGATTGTGATTGCACACAATCATCCTTTCGGATTGCCACATCCTTCCCCTGCAGATTTAGTCCTGACGCAGCAGATTCAGCAAGCCTGTCAGTTGCTAGAGCTGCGTTTGATTGATCACTGCATCATCTCAAGTGAAGGTAATTTTTCCTTTGCCGAACAACAACTGCTTAAATTTGAGCACACTTAAAATTTGTATATTGACAAAGCCCGCACAAGCACAGAAGATCATCAAAAAATTGTGATGATTCTAATAAAATGATAGTCGATCAACCCAGTGTATTTAACTTACTATTTTCTTGGCGGGGCACGATTTTACCGAAGATCTTGCCGCCTTTGGGCGTGGTGATGCTCATCTCCACAATTATTGGTGGTTTGTCTTATATTGGCTATTTTCATTTTCCAGAATTGCCTTTGGTTGGCTTTACTTTAATTGGGGTGGTGTTGTCGATTTTTTTAGGCTTTAAAAACTCTGCCTGTTATGACCGTTGGTGGGAAGCACGTAAACTTTGGGGCTTGCTGATTGCCACCGCGCGCCACTTTGACCGCGACTGTCGTATCCTCAGTCAGGCACGACGTGAACGCGTCATTCAACACGTGATTGTATTCGCCAATGTCTTGCGTGACCGACTTCGTCATCAAACCGCCAATCCAACCGAGTTAATTCAAACCAGTGGCATGAGTCAGCAAGCGATTACCCAACTGTATCAACAAGCGAACGCACCGCAATACACGCTGAGCTTGATTCAATGGGAGTTGATGCAAGCACTCAAAGAGGGCGAAATTTCCGATATTATTTACACACAAATGAATCAATACGTCACAGAGCTGAGTTTGGTTCTCACGGGTTGTGACCGTATTGCCACCACCCCACTGCCATTTGCTTATTCGGTATTACTAAATCGTACCGTGTACTTTTTCTGTTTTATGCTACCATTTAGTTTAGGGTCTACGCTTGGATTGGCAACTCCGCTTTTGGTTGGTATTTTAGCTTATACTTTTTTAGGTCTGGATGCGCTCAGTTCAGAAATTGAAGAACCTTTTGGCACACAAAGCAATGACTTACCTTTAGATGCGATGGTGCGTACCATTGAAATTGAATTATTGGGCACGCTGGGCAAACCAACGCCACCACCGATTCAGGCACAGGACAATAATTTACTTTAGACCCTTTTCCCAACCTTCTCTCAGAGGGAGAAGGCGTTTTTATCTTTTCTAAATTTTAAAAATGGATATCGCCTCTCCTTCCAGGAGAGGTCAAACAAAACTCTCCCAAATCCCGATTTGACCTTCTTTTACCCGCGGAATATTGCCTAATTTAATCCACGGCATATTTTCACCATGAAAATCACTGCCAACAGATACTTTTAGACCATGTCCAGCAATCAAGCGATCCACCATTTGACGGGTCGATGCAGGGTCAATATTAGGTGGCAACTCCACTGCATCGCCCCCATATTTGGCAAAAATTTCAATCAAATAACGAATATTAGTCGCAGATAAATCATAACGGGTGGGATGCGCCAACACAGCAAAACCCTGACTGTCATGTATTACCCGAATCGTATCTTCCAAACTCAGACCATCAAATTTCACATAAGCCTTTTTGCCTTCTTTGATGTATTTATCAAATGCTTGCTGCACTCGCGTTACAATACCTTTTTCCTGTAAAGTTTTGGCAATGTGGGTACGGGTAATCCGATCTGCCACGCCTTCGACTTTAAGCAGCACATCGTTATAAATATCTTGCCCAATCAGCGGAGTGAGTAAATCACAAATTTGTTTGGCACGTTCTGCACGAATTTGTTTTTGCTGTTCAAGCAGCGCCTGTAAAGGTGCAGGATTTTGCATATTTAACGCCACCACATGCACGCTGTAGCTTTTTTGAGTGGCAGGACGTGACCATTGGCTGGAAATTTCCACACCCGAAATAATCTCTAAAGCCTGCCCCTGTGCGGCTTGTCGTGCCAACGCCACACCATCCATGCTGTCATGATCAGTCAATGCCAAGGTATGAATGCCCTGTTGAATGGCTGCCGCCACCAGTTCTGCGGGTGACAAAGTTCCATCAGAAATATTACTGTGTGTATGTAAATCTACGCCGTGCATCACTTATACTATGTCATTTATTTGATCAGATTTAGATACTCTAACATGAAAGCACTTTTAGACTTTGTGCCCCTCATTATTTTCTTTTATTTATACAAAACTGTAGATCCAAAAGACACTAATCATCAATTACTACAACTCATCGGCTCTGCAGGCGGTGTCGATAATAACCATATTTTGGTAGCCACCACAGGGCTGATCATCTCAATGCTGGTGGTGTACGGCGCATTGTTCATCATGCAAAAATTCCGTTTAGATAAACAACAGTGGATTGTGTTGTTTATGACTGTAATTTTTGGTGGCGTTACCTTAATGTTAAGCGATGATTTTTATATTCGCCTGAAAGCTGCCATTTTAAACATTGTATTTGCAGGTGCTTTTTTGCTGTCACCATGGTTTAGCAAAGACCGTAAACCACTGATTCAACGCTTATTTGGCCCTGTGTTCAACTTAACCGAAGCTGGCTGGAAAAACTTGAATTATGCTTGGGCAGCCATGTTTGCAGTCATGTCTTTCCTACACGTATTTTTTGCATTTTTATTTATGGATGGAAAATATTGGGGTGAATTCACCGCTTTTGGTGACATGATTGTGATGTTTTCCTTTATCATTGTGCAGTTTATTGTATTGCGCAAATACTTTAAAACATCTGAATAATTTCTGATCTGCGATATTCGAGAGTAACTATGCCTTTATTTGTTCTGAGTTGTACTGACCGTGAAGGTACACTGGAAAAACGTCTTGCGACCCGTCCTGCACATCTTGCACGTTTGCAACAACTCGATGCCGAAGGTCGCTTAATTGTGGCGGGGGCAATGCCAAAAGACCCAAGCAATCCACAAGCAGGCTTTTATGGCAGCACCATGATTGTCGATTTTGACAGTCGTGAAGCACTCGATGCTTGGCTACAAGATGAACCTTTCTTAAAAGAAGGCGTATATAGCCACATTGACGTTAAGCCATTCAATAAAGCATTCCCTCAAGGATAAGCGCTATGCGTTTCGTTGTTGCCAGTGTTGTTGCTGTTCTACTCAGTTCACCTGTTTATGCAGTTGAGCCAGCCACAACCACACCTACTGCACCTGCTCCTGCTGCTGTGACCAACACGGCAGCGGCAGCAACAGCCAATGGGGTTACTCCCGCACAGGATAAACCCCTAACTGCAGAGCAAATTGCCAAAAATAAAACTCTTCAGGAAGCCAAAACCAAAGCATTAATTAAAGACCAAAGCACACGTTTGCAACAACTTGAACAAGCGAACCTCGATGCTTTGGCACAGAATCAGGAACTGCAACTTAAAAACGATAATTTAGGCGTGCAAGTTCAAGTACTGCAAAGTGAACGCAGTGCGCAAATGTTTTTATACGGTGCTGCAACACTCGCGGTTGGCGTATTGCTCGGCTTCTTAATTGCCAGCTACGTCTATACCAAACGTCGCCGCCAATGGTAAGGTGAGCCCTCACCTCTTAATTTAAGGTACTCTGGATTTGTTTCAGCCTATTCAAACTGCCGAGCTGGATTGGCAACTGGTCGATGGCATTGATGTGCCCATTTCCAAACAGTTTGGTGATGTGTATTTCTCTAAAGACAATGGCCTGCTCGAAACGCGGCATGTGTTTTTACAGGGCAACGACTTACCCACCCGCTTGGCAGCACTCAACGATTTTGAATATTTTTGCGTAGGTGAAACAGGCTTTGGAACAGGCTTAAATATTTTAGCGCTGTGGCAATTGTGGCAACAGGTACGTCCTAATAATCACAGTCACTTGCAGGCCATTTCTGTAGAAAAATTTCCACTCCGCAAAGCCGATCTAATTCGTGCCTTAGCCGCTTGGCCAGAACTGAGTCATCTGTCTGAACAGCTGATTCAGCAATACCCTGCCGCTATTGCAGGCTGTCATCGTTTAAACTTTCCAGATGAACGCTTTAGCCTAGATTTATGGCTAGGCGATGCTCAGGAGGTTTTTCCTGTCATTCCCAAAACTGCTCCTGTCAATGCTTGGTTTTTAGATGGCTTTGCCCCCTCCTGTAACCCAGATATGTGGCAGGAAACCGTACTCAACCCGATTGTAGCGCTGTCCGATTACGGCACGACCTTTGCCTCTTTTAGTGTGGCAGGCGTACTCAAACGTGGCTTAAAACAACACGGTATTCACATCACCCGCCCACGCGGTTTTGGACACAAACGGGAAATGCTGAAAGCTATCTGGCAAGTACCTGAAATAGCGTCAATCTCCGATCAGAACAAAACTCAAACTGCAACAAATACCACAACAAGCAACCAACAGCGCCATATTGCGATCATAGGCGCAGGCATTGCGGGTTTAAGCTGCGCTTGGGCATTTGCTCAACGAGGGCATCAAGTCACGCTATACGATCAAACAGCACCACTTGCAGGCGGTTCTGGCAATCCTTTGGCGCTCTTAAATCCCAAACTTTGCCCAATTCATCAAAGTGCCGACCATTTAATGACCTTGGCATGGCAATATGCTTTAAATCACTATGCCACATTCAAGGCATTTCGTCCGTTGCAGATTCACCAACTGGCACTGAAACATGCCGATGAATTGTTGGATTTAGCCGCACAATATCCAAAAGGTATTTTAGCAGCACAGCATGCAACCGAACTCACGCCACAAAGTGACTTTGCCAGTTTGAATTTATTACAAGCAGGTGCAGTTTCTCCGCATCAACTGCGTGATGAAATTCTTACGCATCCGCACATTCAGTTTCAACAAGCACAAATTAAACAAATCACCCCGACAGCACAGCAATTGATCTTACACAGCGTAGATGCTGAACTTGGAACATTTGATCATGTCATCGTCTGTGCTGCACTGCAAAGTGGTGCTTTTTTTGAGTATTACCCTGTGCTTAAACCTATTCGTGGGCAAGTCAGCTGGGTAAATAATGCCGATCAGGCTTTGCCATTATCACAAGCCTATAGTTATGGCGGCTATTGCATGCAGCTCAATGCCGATCAACTGATTTTAGGTGCATCGTTTTATCCAAATCGGGAAGATTGTGACGTCTTGGCAGAAGACCATGTGCATAACTACGAACTTATCCACAATGTCTTTCCTGCGTATGCGGAAAACTTAGCACCTATAGATACTTGGCAAGGTCGTGCTTCGCTACGCGCCCAAAGTCAGGACTATTTTCCCTTGCTTGGCAAAATGCGTGATGATCAGGAAATTTACAGCTTTGCAGGACTGGGTTCTAAAGGCTTTTTATTTGCTCCGTTGTGCAGTGAAATACTGGCAGCACAAGTTTTAGCAGAAGCATGCCCTGTACCTAAAAATTTACTACAAAAACTGGCAGCTACACGCTTTCAGAAAAAGAGGAAAACCAAAAAACCTTATTTTAAAGCGCTTCCACCTTCAACCTGACGCTTACTTATAGCGGACTACAATAAAAAGATACCCAACAAAAAAGCGCCTTGCGGCGCTTTCTTCATATTGATGATACTTAGTGACCTTGTTCCAAAGGCATGCCTGCATCACGCGCAGCACGTGTACCACCCATTAAAACCACATACTCACGTGAGCTGTCCAAACCTTCTAGTTTTTCCGCTGCACGTGGGGCTTTACTTCCGCCACCACATAAAATGTAAATGGGTTGATCCGCCGACACCTGAGTGAGGCTCTCTGCTGATAGATCGTTAATTGGCTGATTCACAGCACCTTTAACATGAGCTTCGGCATAAGCACTTGCATCACGTACATCCCAGATAATCGCGTCAGCTGGGAACTCAAATGTTGTAATTTCTTGTTTACGGATCATTGCGCACTCCTTTGATGTAAAACAACACTTGGCAAATGAAGAAAACATCCCTAGCATCTCAGATATTGTTTCCATTTGCAAAGGTCTTCATTATGCCTTCTTTCGATATTGTTTCTGAATTAGAACTTTTTGAAGTGAATCATGCGGTTCAAAACACACAAAAAGAAATCGGTACTCGTTTCGATTTTCGTGGTCAGGACGTTTCTATCGACCTCAATGAAAAAAACAAAGAGATTAAAATCTCCACTGAAAGTGATTTCCAATGTGAGCAAGTGTATACCATGCTCGAAAATCACTTCTATAAGCGTAAAGTCGACATTCAAGCACTTGACCCTCAAAAAATGACCGCATCAGGTAAAAATGTGATTCAAGTGATCAAACTTAAAGATGGTCTTGACTCAGATACCGCAAAAAAAATTAACAAAGCCATTAAAGACAGTGGCATTAAAGTGCAATCTTCTATTCAGGGTGACAAAATTCGTGTAACCGACAAGAAACGCGATACATTGCAACAAGTCATGGCGTTCTTGAAAGAGCAACAATTTGGTCTGCCGCTGCAATTTAACAACTTTAAAGATTAATTTGAGGATGTCATGACACCAACCAATCGCTTAAACAAACTGGTCAAAGCAACATCAAAATTGCCGAAAGGCATTCAAAGCCGCCTTTTGAGTCAAGCCTTTGGTCGTGTCGTACCAATGGTGGGCACTGCGAAAATTCGCTATCACGAAGTAACTCCATCACAAGTGGTGGTCAGTCTTGCCAATCATAAAGCCATGCAGAACCATATTGGACAGGTGCATGCCTGTGCTATGACACTGTTGGCCGAAACTGCCACAGGTTTTGTAACGGCTATGAATGTACCAGATAGTGCCATTGTGCTGATTAAAAGCCTGAAAGTGGACTTTAAACGTCCGACTCAAGGTGCAATGACAGCGATTGCTACATTAAGCCCAGAACAGCAACAACGCATGCACAGCACCGACAAAGGCGAAACGCTGGTCAATGTCAGTGTGATTGATGAATCAGGGGAAGCCCCGATTCAGTGTGAAATGTTGTGGGCATGGGTGTCGAAAGCACATTTAAAGCAAAAACAAGATTGATACTTGTTTCTCTCCAATAAAAAAATCCCAGCTACTGAGCTGGGATTTTTTAATTATGATGATTAGGGTCTGTTGACAATTCGTCTATGTTTGCGACGACGCATATTTTTAGCTGATATAAGGCATGGGACAGGAAATTTAGTCATTCTAAATGACTGGCACATAACGCAATAGCAGCAAAAAATATGCTTGTCCTGAAAGGCTGTGGCTAAAACTTTCTCAGATTACGTTATGAAACTTGGCAATAGTCTCGCTATTCCCTGCGTTTCATGCCTGATCTGCTCAGTTTTAGCCTACAGCGCAAGCCATTTATGAAATGTCAACAGCCCCTAGCCTGAGCTTCTAAAAACTTCTGTTTGGCTTCTTCAGGTATCTGACGTTTTGAGCCTTTGACGTCAACCGCAACAAAGGTAAATACCCCTTCGGTGACGCGCACAGCTTCACGTGAATCGTCATGGCTATCCCACACTTCAATTTGCATTTGAATGGAGGTATTGCCCACTTTTAGAATTTTGGTGTAGCAACTGATCACATCGCCCACTTTTACAGGCACCAAAAAAGTCATTTGGTTAATGGAAATCGTAGCACAACGTCCTTTACTAAAACGCTCGGCATGAATCGCACCTGCCAAATCCATCTGAGAAACGATCCAGCCTCCAAAGACATCTCCACTCCAGTTGGTATCTGCTGGCATGGCAATTGTTTGTAGGGAAAGCACTCCCTCTGGTTTTGCATGAGAATCTGACACGTTCACTCCGGACATTTGCATTAAATTAGCACGAACAGTGCATTAAGACTGGGCGTTGAGTTGCTGATCCAACCACTGTTGTAATTCAGTCGCTCGTAGCGCGCCGCTTATTCTAGCAATTTCATTGCTTTTATTCATCAATACCAGTGTTGGAATACTGCGCACATGAAACGCGCTGCTTAAACGTGGATTGGCTTCGGTATCAATTTTGGCAAACACCACCTGCGGATTTTGCTTAGCGACTGTTGCAAAATGTGGTGCCATCATTTTACAAGGACCACACCAGTCCGCCCAAAGGTCAATCAAAATAGGTAAATCACTATTTTGAATAAAATTACTGAAATTTTGCTCATTTAATTCAATGGGTGCAAGTGGGATCAGCGCTTGATGACACTGCCCACATGCAGGATTGGCAGATAATTTATCTTCAGGTACACGGTTTTTTGCACCGCATTCAGGGCATACAATTATCATTTACTAACTCCAAACAGTTGCTGTAAAAACTCTAATTGGGTCTGAATGGCTTTTTTAAACCATTCGCCATGATAAATATCGAAATGATGCATATCCCACTCCTCATATTGCACATAAGGCGCAATATTGGTGGCCGTTTCACGACTCGATTCAATTGGAATCAGGCTGTCACGCAGTGCGGCAATAAATAACACAGGAATGTTGATTTGCCGCACTTCTTGAATGGGACGATAACGAATCAAATTAAAAAATACCCGCGCAGGAATTTCCCCACTCCAGTAATGGTCGGGGTTCACAATCGACATATAACCTGCATAACTGTCTGTAGTCGGAAAAAAACACAGTTCTTTTTGCGCCACCACTGCCAGTGTTTTGGGTGACATGCCCACCTTTGCTCCCATATAGTCCTGACTGGAAATTTTTAAAGCTTTCGGAAGTTGCTGTAAAGGATACAACTTGGCACTTTCCGCACCATCTACAAAAGGCACTTGTACCATGACTGCGGCAATATTGTGTAAGCGCGAGGCCAAACTCAGTACATATCCACCGCTGAGCGATGTCCCCCACAGAATCATACGTTTGGCATCAATGGATTTACGTTCTGCAATGTGTGAAATCATGCTGCGCCAGTCATCTAACTGCGCCTCTATGGACACCAACTCACGTGGACGCCCTGTACTTCCACCCCAATAGCGATAATCAAATAGCACCACGGCATAGCCTGCCTGAGCAAAGTGTTGTGCATATTGCACCAATTTAAAATGACGCAAGGCCGCCAGACCATGCGCCATCAGAATCACCGCGGGTTTTTCTATAGATTTAGGGCGATAAAAGTCTGCAGCAATCACCTCATGATCACTTTTGACATATAAAGGCTCAACCATATAGGAATGCATAAGCGCTCCATTGCGTTATTTTATCGTTATCGTCGTTATAAATATTTCAGAACATTCAGCTCATGAATCTGCTTAATGCTATCATAAAGCATATTGTCATGAATAAAATGATGGAGTGTTCCCCATGTCTGAACAAGTCGGTTTTGCAGGTCAAATTGGTCCTGAGCATGTAACTCAGGTACTTGAGAAAGGTTTTAAGTCAATTATTAATAACCGCCCAGATATGGAAGGTGGTCCTGAACAGCCCACTAGTGCACAAATTGAAGAAGCAGCACGTGCTGCAGGTTTGGATTATGTTTATCAGCCTGTAGTATCTGGTCAAATTACCGAGTTAGATGTTCGTGCATTTGCCAATCACTATAATGAATTGCCAAAACCTGTGTTGATGTTCTGCCGTACAGGTAACCGCTCAAACAACTTATTTCAGTTAGCTAAACAAATGGATTTGTTGGATGACTAAACACATCCTCAAACATGTGTTTTGCTGTATTCTGATCTGCAGCAGTATCTCGTTGAGTCACGCTCAAAACGATGCTCAGGCTTTAAATACTCAAGTCAGTGTTGCAGGTCAGATGAATGCTGCCAAATTTTCACAGTTGATGCGACAAGGTTTTAAATCTGTGATTGTGAACCGCCCTGATCAAGAGATTGGCAATGCGGTCAAAGTCAGCGAATTACGCAATATTGCTGAAAATTCTCAGGTCAGTGTGATTTATCAACCCGTTAGTAGCGGTAAAATTTCTCAAACAGATATTCTTGAATTTGCCAAATATTATAATGAGCTTCCAAAACCCATTCTGATGATTTGTCGTAGTGGCGCTCGTTCCAGTGCTTTATTTCATCAGGCAAAATCTCAAGGTTTGTTGCATGAATAAAATTTTATTGGCAGTAATGTGTGTCTTGTTTCTCAGTGCGTGTAGTTCTATTCAAGTACGTCCAACGGTGGGTGTGAGTGTGGGAACCAGTTTATAATTTTTATTGTTCAACCTATGGCGCTATATGCGCCATTTTTAATATATGCTATCTTTGCAAAATTATTTTTTGTTAATAACAATATAATTCGGGGTATTACACAATGAATTTTTTAAAGGAACGCTCGCAGTAGCATTAACTGGTTTACTTACCGCATGTGGGGGCGGTGGCAGTGATGGCTACTATAATAATGGTGGTGGCTCGAACACTCCTACGCAACCACCAACAGGTGGAAATACTACAACTGCTGAAACACAAAAGATTTTTGATTCTTTAAAAACAGAAGCTGCTGCGTTGTTTGGACAAGCAGATCCTGAACAAAAGGGTTACGTTGATCATGCGTTAGATGCTTATGCTCAAAGTATCCTAAAAATCTCACAAGATATTAGAAATGTTGACTTCACAGTTTTTGCAGCAACAAACCGCAAAGAAAAATGCTTTGATGAAAGTAAAATTGATAATCGCGCCTGCTATGTTTTCAAAGGTGATGATATTAATAAATTACTAGGATCGAAATACGATAATTGGGATTTTGTTATTGATAATGGCACAACAGATAACCTATATGATCAAACAATCGGAGACGATTTAGCAAATATCCGTTTAAAATCAACTGACATTACACCTAATTTAGAAAGTTATTATGGTGAAACATATTTACTTATCTTTGAAAATGAAAATAACCTAAAAAATTTACAAGACATTACCATTTCAGGGGCTTTTTCATACCCATTCGCACAAACTGCAGGACTACAGAAGCGTTTTATTCTAATTAATAATGAAACAAGCGATTTCAAAGTAACAGTAACAGAAGTTGGAGCGACTCAAAGCACAGTAATTGGTGCTCTCAGTATCTATAAAGTACCTAAAACAGCTGACAATAGTGAATATTATGTAACAGAAGCAGGTTCTGGTTTTAATACATTAATTAATGATAATACCAACGTAGCTTTTGCTGAACCAGTAAACTTCCGCATCGATTCTGAGCTAGGCATTGCACCAAGCACATATAAGATTTTGAATAGCATTGAAACTTTAAACCTGCCGAGTGTAACAATATCTGGGACACGTGTAGAACACGAGCAACCAACATTAAATGCTAAAGAGTTTATCGGAAGTATTTACCTGGAAGGTCCAAGTATTCTTGACTTTAAACAATCTGCAGTAGATTCAATTTTAAAATTCAAACACGTTCTTAATGGCGTGACCTATGCAGGCCAATCAAAAAATACAGCTTCAGGTATAATCACAGAATTTAGCTCTCCAAGTGCTATCAAATACTAATAAATGTTAATCTAAGAATACAAAAAAGCCTCCAACATGGAGGCTTTTTTGTATTAGATTTAAATAAATTTAATAAGTTAAGATTACATATGTACGACCTCATTATCATTGGTGCAGGCACCGCCGGCATCAGCGCCTATAAAGAAGCCATTAAATATACCCAAAATCTACTTATCATTAATCACGGCCCTTGGGATACCACTTGTGCCCGTGTGGGTTGTATGCCGAGTAAAGTTCTCATCTCCAGTGCCAATCGCATGCATGACATTCAACATGCACAAGAGGTTGCACTTAATGTAGATACAAAAATTGATACATCCAAAATCATGTCACACGTACGTAAATTACGTGATCGCTTTACTGCAGCAACACAAAAAGATGTAGATCGCTGGGAGACATCCCACAAAATTTCAGGCTTTGCGACATTCGTAGATGCCCGTACCATTCAAGTCAATGGACAACGATATCAAGCGAAATCCTTTATTATAGCTGTGGGTTCTACCCCTGCTTATGACCAATCATGGAAACAAGCTTTGGGGGAGCGCTTAATAACATCAGACCAAATTTTTGAATTGGAAAAAATACCTCAGACTTTAGCAGTTATTGGTAGCGGTGTGATTGCAATCGAATTAGCTCAAGCCATGCAGCGCTTAGGAGTAAATACCACTATTTTTGCACGTAGTCGCAAAGTAGGCTCTCTCAGTAGTCCTGAACTACAAAAAATTGCCCAAGACACACTCAGCAAAGAACTGAACATTAAATTTGAAACCTTGCCAACACAACTTAAAAAAACAGCGCAAGGTGTACAACTTGAGTATCAAGAAGATGGACAAACGCAAAACTTAACTGCAGATTACGTTCTGGTTGCTACAGGTAGACGTAGCTATTTAGATCAACTTCAACTCGAAAATATAGATCAAAGCTTTAATAATTCAAAACACCTCCCGATTGATGCCTACACCAAACAACTTGGGCAACATGCTATTTTTGTAGTCGGTGATGCCCATACAAATACACCAATTCAGCACGAAGCTGCACATGAAGGCCGTGAAGCTGTGCACAATTGTCTGAATTATCCAAACCTAAAAAATTTAAAAACACTAACACCAATCGGAATTGTGTTTAGCTCACCTGAAATGGCAACTGTAGGACAAAGCTACAAACAGCTAAAAGATCAGAATATTGCATTCACAACAGGTTTTGTTTCTTATGAAAAACAAGGTCGTGCTTTAGTTTTAGGTAAAAATAAAGGTGGTATTGAAGTCTATATTGATTCAAGTAACCATAAACTCTTAGGTGCAGAACTGTTTGTCAAAGCAGCAGAACACATGGCGCATTTACTTGCATGGATGATTGATGGGGAACTTACACTTGAAGATATTTTAGATAAGCCCTTCTACCATCCAACCCTAGAGGAAGGCCTAAGAACTGCATTTAAACATGCACGCAGACAACTGCGGGAAGCTGGCTAAAATTACAAAATAAAATGCTTATCTAAAAAACCATCCATTGATGGTTTTTTTTGGTGTTCTTTATTTTTAGTAGTCTCTATCTTTTTTTATCTGCATAAAAAAACACCCCCAACGTTAGTTGGGGGTGTTTGAATAATGAGCTGGCGATGACTTACTCTCACATGGGTAATCCCACACTACCATCAGCGCGAAGAGGTTTCACTTCTGAGTTCGGGAAGGGATCAGGTGGTTCACTCTTGCTATGGTCGCCAGCACAACTGTTATGGACTTGTTCGGGTCTTAGTTACATTGCTTTTGCTTGATGCTTTGCATGTAATGCCTTACTTGGTTCCAAATGAGTTATTAACAGGTTGGCTATTGGGTCTGAAGTTTATTGTTTAGCGTTC
>DBIN01000039.1 GCA_002296655.1 Acinetobacter sp. UBA801 | reverse complement strand
AACAGCAATCAATTTTAGCTTTAGCAACATCAATACCAAGATAAAACATAATCTTTACCTGCTTTAATTATTCAATTATTGTTTTAGCATAACCACCGTCTTTTCTTGTGAATGCAGCATCAAAGTGCTTAGTTACCGTCCAGAGTTGTGCAAGTGGTTAGGGTAAATTGTAGGTTTTATCTCTTGCACAGACTAAAAGTCTTAGGTCTATTACAAACTCTACAATTTGCATATAGTGGAAGCTAATCACTACAACCTCCAAGATACAAGGTCTAATTTAAATAGTAAAAGTACGATTACTTTTCCATCTAAATTTTTGGCTCAACCTCAATTATTCACTATTGCTGAGCATAACGTAGGTAAAAAATTTCCAATGCTTGATATATATCCTTATATCAAGGGAAGTAATAATCTCAAGATTAAGTTAGCCGAAGTAAATAAAGGTACTAATACTAATACAGCGAATCAGATAGCAAAATCATTAAATTTTTCGGAAATCGATTCTACTGAAACTCGTTTAATTGAGGGATCTGATACTCCAGTCGTGCCGCGCAAAAAGTCTCTATGGCTGCGGCTGCTGCAACTTGTGCATCTACAATAAGCTCTAATTTAGCGAGTTATCGAAGCCTTTTGACAAGTACAGGGGGAGTAAAGATTTCAGCATGTGAAATTAATGACTCGGGTTTTTATGGTATGGTGATTGTGAAGCTAAACTAAAGATTAAAAGTTTTACGAATATGTCATATGAGTATGCAACATACACAATGCATCTTCTATCCAATATGATGAGATTTAACCCTATTTCGCATAGGGTTAAATCTCATCGATATGCTTATTCAAAACTGCTTTCGAGTTCTTCTAATTCCATCATCAATTCAAGCATGTGTTCTTCTGCCTGTGCCAATTTGGTTTTCAGATCATTTTGTTCATTCATGAGTTTGAGTAAATCATCTTTACGGTTGGCATCGTAAAGGGCAGGATCTGCCAGTTCGGTTTCAATTTCAGTCAGACGCGGTTGAATTTTTTCAATTTGCGCTTCGTATTTTTCAATATTTTTACGAATAGGGCGAGTTTGTTCACGGCGTTGTGCTGCCAGTTTACGTTGCGCTTCTTTATCTACTTTGGCGAGGTTGGTTTTGCTTTCAACCACTGGACTTGGATTGGATGGAGCTGCGTTAGATGAGCTTTGTTTAAGCATGTCTGAACGGGCTTGGCGTAACCATTGGGCATAATCCTGTAAATCGCCTTCAAACTCTGTGCATTGTCCTGCGTGAACCAAGAGTAAGTCATCACAGACACTGGCAATCAATTGACGTTCGTGTGACACCAATACCACTGCACCTTCATAATCCTGTAAAGCCATGGTGAGGGCATGTCGCATATCTAAGTCTAAATGGTTGGTCGGTTCGTCCAGAATCAGTACGTTAGGGCGTTGCCAGACAATTAAAGCCAAAGCCAAACGCGCACGCTCACCTCCTGAAAAACTTTCACAAGGTGTGTCCATACGTTCACCACTAAAGCCAAAACTGCCTAAAAAGGCGCGTAAAGTGGCTTCGCTGATTTTTTTATCGGCAATGCGTGCCAGTTGTAGCATCGGGCTGGCAGTATCATCCAAAGCATCCATTTGATGCTGCGCAAAATAGCCAATATTGAGTAACTCTGAGGCTTTACGAGTACCTGACAATAATGCCAATTCACCCACTAAGGATTTAATTAAGGTCGATTTACCTGCGCCATTCATCCCCAATAAACCAATACGGCTGGTCGGAGTAATTTGTAGGTTAATTTTGCTGGCAATCACTTTATCTGCATAACCAATGCTGACGTGTTCCAAGGTCAGTAACGGCGAACTCATTTTGGTCGGTTCACGGAAACTGAAGGTAAATGGGGTATCTACATGTGCGGGGGCAAGCAATTGCATGCGTTCCAATTGCTTGATACGGCTTTGTGCCTGCCGTGCTTTGGTGGCTTTGGCTTTAAAGCGATCAATATATTTTTGTAAATGTGCACGGGTTTCTAATTGTTTTTCATACGCTTGTTGATGTTGTGCCAAGCGTTCACTGCGAGTGGTTTCAAAGGTTGAATAATTGCCTGTATATAAAGTCAGTTCGCTATTTTCAATATGTAAAATATGATCGGTAATGGCATCTAGAAAATCACGGTCATGGGAAATCAGCACCAAAGTTCCCGTATAGGCTTTGAGCCAGTCTTCTAACCATAAAATTGCATCTAAGTCTAAGTGGTTGGTTGGTTCGTCCAGTAACAATAGTTCTGAGCGACTCATTAAGGTGCGTGCTAAATTTAAACGCATCCGCCATCCACCTGAAAAACTACTGACAGCCAAGCTGTTTTGATGTTCCATAAAACCTAAACCTGCCATGAGTTGTGCGGCTTTGGCAGGTGCGGTATAACCATGAATTTCATCAAAACGACCATGCAAATGCGCAAGTTGGTCATTATTTAATTGTTCAGGATGTTGTAGTTGTTGTTGAATGTTCCAGTATTCTTCATCACCCGATAGCACAAAATCAATCGCAGGCAAATCCAACGCTTTGATTTCCTGTGCCATGTGTGCCACAGTCCAGCCTTGTGGACGGCTTAGCATACCTTCATCTGGAGTTAAGCTGCCCAAAAGCGCAGCAAATAAACTGGATTTTCCTGCACCATTGACGCCTGTAAGACCGACTTTCCAGCCTGGATGGATTTGCATAGACGCTTTTTGAAATAAAACACGTCCACCGCGGCGTAAAGAAACTTGGTCAAGTTGAATCATGGTGCTTACTGGTCACAACAAAAGTTGGGCATATTCTAATGTAAGCCCGCTAGAAAACAAAAATAAGCCTAGTTTTATTTGTGATTTGCGAAAAATCTCTTTTGTGATGCTTAAAAACTACGTTGCAGCAACAAAATTTTTTATAACTTTGTAAACAAGCGCAAAAGACGTGCATGTTGTAAACGATTTGATTTTAATCTAAATCTATAAAATATATGTGAATTATGGAATCAAAGTGATAGCTTAAATAAGGCAGTATAAGTTTTGGCAGAATTGACAGACGAAATTTGAGTAAATGCTCTATTTTTTTAATTTGAACTTGCTTAATATTTGTTTCGTGTACGGACACTCAAAAATAAAAAAAATCTGTAGAAGGATCGAAACAATGAAAAAAATATGGGTCAGCACAACATTGACTGCATTCGCAGCGATCGGTTTTAGTGCTCAGGCGCAAGCAGCAAAAGTAGATGTATGTGTCTTTGACTTACTGGGTAAGTCAGGTGAATCTTTTCAAATGGCACAAGAATGGGCGCTAGCCGCAAAAGGCTGGGGTGCAGAAGTCAATTTAATTGCGCGTCAGGATGAAGCTGTTGCAGACAATGACTTTAAAGCAGGCAAATGTGATGGGGTATTTATGACTGCCATGCGTGCCCGTCAATACAATAAGTTTGCAGGGTCGATTGATGCTTTAGGTGGTGCACCAAATAATGCGATTGCACAACGTGCCATCAGTTTTGCTTTAGACAAACGCAATGCTGCGAAAATGGTCACCAATTTAGGTGGAAAGAAATATGAAGTTGCGGGTATTTCACCTTTAGGTTCGGCATTCATTTTTGTGCGCGACAAGAATATCAGTTCGATTGAAAAAGCAGCAGGGAAAAAATTTGCGGTATTGGGCTATGATGATGCACAAAAAATTATGGTGCAGCGTGTAGGTGCGCAAGCCGTCATTTCTGATGTGTCTAACTTTGTGGCAAAGTTTAACAATGGTCAGGTCGATATGGTCGGCGCGCCTGCCTATGCGTACAAACCTTTAGAAATCTACAAAGGTTTAGCTAATAACGGGGCAATGTTTAATTTCCCTGTATTACAAGTGACCGCAGACTTTGTAATTCGTCCTGAACAATTCCCTGCAGGCTTTGGACAAAAATCACGAGATTGGTTTGTAAAAAACCTACCTAAAGCGATGAGTATGATTAATCGTTTAGAAGGTGAAATTCCAGCCAAATATAAAATGAACCTGAGCGCAGAAGATAAAACCAAATATCAAAAAATGCTGCGTGATGGACGTATGGATATGACCAAACGCGGCATTTATGACCCTGCTATGATGAGTGTGTTAAAACGTGCTCGTTGTTCTGTCGAAAAAACCAATTTTGAATGTTCACTGGGTGGTGAATAGATTGATTTTTAATAAAAAACCTAGAAAATTCTAGGTTTTTTTATATTGAAAGATTTGTCAATTGAGCCATATCAGCCAGAGATTAAAATTCGTTAATCTAAGCGTGATGAGAAGAACAGTGATGCAAAATTGAAGTTTAGATCAACTGTGCGCAGAAAAACAAAAAATAGAAGGAATTAGGAAATGAAACAATGGACGCAAGCTTTATTATTTGGTGCAGGCTTGTCTTTAGCCGCCAGTACAGTGCAGGCCAAACAAGTGGTTTGTGTATTCGACTTGGTCGGTAAAAATGGTGATGTCTATAACTTAATGCAAGACTATCAATTGGCGGCCAAAAACTGGGGTGCAGAGATTGAGTTACGCGTAGGTCAAAACGAAGGCGTGATTGCAGAAGATTTTAAAGCAGGAAAATGTGATGGTATTAGTGTGACCGGCATGCGTGGTCGTCAGTTTAACCATTTTACAGGCTCATTGGATGCAATTGGCGCGATTCCAGATTTAAAACTGGCAGTCAAAGTCATGCAAGGTTTGGCAAGTCCTGCTTTCGCCAAATATATGCGCAATGGTCAGTATGAAGTCGCAGGCGTCATTCCCGTGGGTGATGCCTTTTTGATGGTGAATGACCGCAGTATTAATAGTGTCGCCAAAGCTGCAGGAAAAAAAATTGCGGTTTTAGATTATGACCAAGCGCAAAAAATTATGGTACAGCAAATTGGTGCGCAAGCAGTAAGTGCCGATGTCACCAATTTTGGCAGTAAATTTAACAATGGTCAGGTTGATATTATTGGTGCGCCCGCTGCGGTATTCCGCCCTTTGGAACTCCATAAAGGTTTAGGTACTAAAGGTGCAATTGTGAATTATCCAATTTTACAAGTCACGGGCAATATTATTATCCGTCCTGATAAATTTCCTGCAGGATTTGGTCAAAAATCACGTGATTGGGTGAAAGGGCAGTTACCACGTGCCTTTGGTATTCTGGGTAAAATGAAAGCTGATATTCCTGCAAAATATTGGATGCAAGTGCCTGCAGCAGATCAACCAGGTTATCAGAAAATGATGCGTGAATCGCGGATTGACTTAACCAAACGTGGTGTTTATGACAAACGCATGATGAAATTATTATGGCAATTCCGTTGTAAACAAGCGCCAACCAATTTTGAATGTGGTTTGCATGACGAAAATTACAAATAATTGGAGAATCTTGAGGTAAATACTCAGAATTCACTTTAATTCTGCATCACTGTCCCAATATTGAGTATGCTATACTTGATAAGTGGTCTTTTTGCAGAAAAGACATCTGAATTGTACCTGAGGAAAATCCATCATGAATGCCCAAGCACTTGAGCTCACCGACAACGCTGCTAAAAAAGTTCGCCAATTGCGTGACAGTGAAGGTAATCAAGACTTAATGCTACGTGTATATGTGACGGGTGGCGGTTGTTCAGGCTTTTCTTATGGCTTTAACTTTGCAGAAAGCCAAAATGAAGATGATGCAGAATTTGTGAATGGCGATGTAAAAATGCTGGTCGATTCGCTCAGCTATCAATATTTAGTTGGCTCGGTCGTGGACTATATTGAAGGCTTGGAAGGTTCGCGGTTTGTGGTACAAAACCCGAATGCAACTACGACTTGCGGTTGTGGTTCTTCATTCTCAATCTAAGTGAAATTTAAACATTTTTGAGTATCAGCATCTGAAAAAGTAGATTGATGCGCTCAAAATGATCAAAGCCTTTCCTATATTATAGAATAGGAAAGGCTTTTTTTTTTTGCTACTGATCTGGTTTAAAAGTGCATCCTTAAACCAAAGTCGTAAGCGTCCGCTGAATCCCATACCAATTTTTAATTCAATTTAGGTTTCCAGCAGTGTGGCAGTAACTCTTCAATCTGGGTCACTTTATGTGTCGGTAACCTTTTCAGCACATCACTTAAATAGGCATACGGATCCAGCCCATTCAGCTTTGCTGACTGGATTAACGTCATGATGTTTGCCGCTCGCTGACCACTGCGCAGCGAACCTGCAAACAGCCAGTTCTTGCGCCCCAACGCCCAGGGACGCATCTGATTCTCGACCCAATTATT
>DBIN01000041.1:39698-52686 GCA_002296655.1 Acinetobacter sp. UBA801 | reverse complement strand
GAGTCGGGGTAACAGTAAATGCTGTCACCCATTTCACCATATTTATCCATAAGGAAGCCTGATCACGATTCCGAGGTCTGTGAGAATTTCTTATATTTCTGTAGAATCTGAGCTTTACTTAATGCCGGTGCGGTTGAGGACGAGTTAATGCCTTCCAGCTTTAAACTGGCTTGATAATTCTGCAAGCGCGTAGCTTGGATATATTTTTTTTTCTGTTCGAGAGTGTTTAGCATTCTGGAATTTCCTTGAACAAAGGTGATGTAAGCCTAGTTTAGCAGATGGGCTTATAAATAGGCACGGCTTTCAAAAGCAGGGTTGTAGCGTTATGGTGGATGAACCTTCTATGAGAAAAATCTGAAACCAGACGACAAAATTTGTCGCTTAACTGTCATGCAATAAATGAATAATCAACAATCTGCTTTTTAAATAATATAATATTATCCAACAGTTAAAAAATTATCAGTATTATCTCTAGCAACCGAAGTGTCGCCAGATACTGATCACAGATAAGAATTCAGGAATTGATTCACCACTATGACCAACAATAACTTTTCTCAAATCGCTTCTTTCATCTGGTCGGTTGCCGACCTGCTGCGTGGTGACTTCAAACAATCGCAATACGGTCGCATCATTCTGCCATTTACCTTGTTACGTCGTTTGGAATGTGTACTGGAAGAAAGCAAGGCTGCGGTACTGGCAGAACATGAAAAAGTCTCCAAGCTGAATCTGCCAGAAGAAGCTCAAGAAAAGTTATTGCTGCGTGCCACCAACGGTCTAGCCTTCTTTAATACCTCCCCAATGGATCTTAGCAAAATGGGGCAGAGTGATATCAAGGCCAACTTAAGCACTTATGTGCAAAGTTTCTCTAAAGATGCCCGTGAGATTTTTGAATACTTTAACTTCATCGAATTTGCAGGCTTACTCGATGATGCCAACCTTTTGTATAAAGTCGTGCAAAAGTTTGCCACCACGGATCTGAGTCCAAAGAGCGTATCCAACCATGACATGGGCTTGGTGTTTGAAGAACTGATCCGTCGTTTTGCCGAAGGCTCGAATGAAACCGCAGGGGAACACTTTACCCCGCGTGACATCGTGCGTCTGACCACGGCACTGGTGTTTATGGAAGATGATGACGTGCTGACCAAAGACGGCATTATCCGTACCATTTACGACCCGACTGCGGGAACAGGCGGCTTCCTGTCTTCAGGCATGGAATATCTGCATGAGCTGAACCCGAATGCCGTGATGCGTGCCTTTGGTCAGGAACTCAATCCAGAATCCTACGCTATCTGTAAAGCCGACATGCTCATTAAAGGTCAGGATGTAAGCCGAATCAAACTTGGTAATACCTTGTCGAATGATCAACTCGCATTAGATAAATTTGACTATATGTTATCTAACCCACCTTTTGGTGTGGACTGGAAAAAAATCGAACAGGACATCAAGGACGAACATGAACACAAGGGCTTTGATGGTCGTTTCGGTGCAGGCTTGCCACGGGTATCGGATGGTTCACTATTATTCCTGATGCACCTGATCAGCAAGATGCGTGATGCCAGCAGTAGCGAGAGCGGCAGCCGCATCGGGATTATCCTGAATGGTTCACCTTTATTTACCGGTAGTGCAGGCAGTGGTGAAAGCGAGATCCGTCGTTACATTTTAGAAGCCGACTTGCTGGAAGCCATTATTGCTTTACCGAATGACATGTTCTACAACACCGGGATTGCCACCTATATCTGGGTACTCAGCAATAAAAAAGCCGCTGAACGTAAAGGCAAGGTACAGCTGATCAATGCCTCAAACCTCAGTACCAAAATGCGTAAGTCGCTGGGTTCAAAACGTAACTATCTGACTGAAGCTGAAATTGCCACCATTACCCAAAATTACGGTGACTTTGTGGCGGTAGACACCTTGGCGCAGGATGGCGAAACCGAACAGCAAAAACCATTCGCCAGCAAAATCTTTGACAGTCATGAATTTGGCTATCGTCGCGTGACCATTGAACGTCCATTACGTTTATCGGTACAGATCACGGATAGCGCGATTGCCGCATTACGTTTTGCCCCAAAACCGTTTAATGCCGTGATGCAAAGTATCGATGCGCAATTGGGCACAGCCTTTGGTACAGCATGGACAGCTGAAACTTATGGTCAGTTGCAGGACGTTGCCCTTGAGGTCCGTGCCCTGATTAAAGCGGAATTCCCTGAGCTAAAAGAAAAAGACATTAAAGAGGTACTGGACAGCAAAATCTGGCTATTCCAGAAAGCCTTGATGGAAAAAGCCCAAGCCTTACAGAATGTGATTGGCACTGAGCAGTTTGATGATTTCAACCAGTTTGATGAAGTGCTGAAAAAAGCCCTCAAGCAGGCCGACATCAAGCTGGATGCCAAAGAGAAGAAACAGCTGTTAGATGCCATTACCTGGAAGAATCCGGAAGCAGAACCAGTGATTAACAAGGTCGTGAAACAGGCGGAAAATCCACTATATGGCCAGTTTAGCTACAAGGGCAAAGTGGTCGAGTTTGTGCAGGATGGAGATTTGCGTGATGCCGAGAACATTGCGCTGAATCCAAAGGTTAGCACCACAGAACTGATTGAAGATTACTTTAAACGTGAAGTACAGCCACATGTGGCCGATGCCTGGATCAATGCCGACAAGCGTGATGAAAAAGATGGCGAGATTGGCATTGTGGGTTATGAAATTCCGTTTAACCGTCATTTCTACGTGTACCAGCCACCACGTGATTTAGCTGAGATTGATGCGGATTTAGATGCGGTGAGCCGTGAAATTATGGAACTTCTGCAAGAGGTGCATTCTTAATGGCGAAGTATCAAAAATACGCTGAGTATAAAGATTCAGGTGTTGAATGGTTAGGAGATATTCCTAAACATTGGCAAACAGTTTCTCTGAAAATGCTTATTGATGTTAGAGATGGAACACATGATACACCACCGTATGTTGAGCCAAATTTCAATACATATCCTTTAGTTACATCTAAAGATGTAACAGGTGGTCGAGTTGATTTATCCAACTGTAAACATATTTCAGAGTTAGATTACTCAAATATTATTAAAAGATCAGGAGTCTCTAAAGGCGATATTTTGATGCCCATGATTGGCACAGTTGGCTCGCCTGTATTAGTTGAAGATAAGTTTGAAATTGCAATTAAAAATTTAGCATTATTTAAAACTTCAATTGGTAATGAGAAATTAGATAGTAAGTTTCTATTTTATTTTCTCAATAGTACAGAATGTGAAACACAATTTTCGCTAGAGGGTAAAGGAGGAGTTCAAAACTTTGTTTCATTAGGTACTTTAAGAAACCTAGTACTCCCCCTGACTAAAACTTCTGAACAAATTAAGATTGCCAACTTCCTCGACCACGAAACCACCAAAATCGACCACCTGATTGAAAAACAACAAAAACTGATTGAACTGCTGAAAGAAAAACGTCAGGCGGTGATTAGCCATGCCGTGACCAAAGGTTTAAAGCCTAATGTAAAAATGAAAGATTCAGGCATGGAATGGTTAGGGGAAGTGCCGGAGCATTGGGAAATTATTAAATTTGATTACGTGATCAACTCTGTTGGAGACATTGATCATTACATGCCGAACTCGGTTGATAGTGGTATTCCGTATGTAATGACAGGTGATTTGCAAGATTTAGTAAGCAAGATTGATTTCGAGAGCTGTAAGCAAGTTGCTTATAGTGATTATATAAAACTGTCTAGAAAAATTAAGACATCGAAAGATGATATTATTTTAGCTAGGTACGCGACGATAGGAACAATTTCGTATGTTGATATCGATGCTGAGTTTTTGGTTTCCTACTCTTGTGTAACGATTAAACCGAATATAAAAAGAACTTCAGGTAGATATCTATTTTGTTATCTAAAATCACAAGCATTCTTGCAAGCTATAAAAATGCATATCAACTCAAATACTCAAGGGAATGTTGGGGTTGACAGCTTAAGAAATGTAAAAATTGTTGTGCCTCCATTGTCTGAACAAAACGAAATAATCCATTTCCTTAACGAAGAAGTTGTGAAAGTTGACAAGCTTATCAATAAAGCCGAATCAGCAATTTCATTAATGCAAGAACGCCGAACCGCTCTCATCTCAGCCGCAGTCACCGGCAAAATTGACGTTCGTCACTGGCAAGCGCCAACGCTTGCTGAGGCACACACGGAGTTAAACGCATGAGTGAGCATTCATTAACGAGCTTAGCTTTGCCACAACTGACCCAAGATATTGTTTCACTTGTCCATGCCGCCAAACAGCGTGCAGCCGTAGCCGTCAATGCCGAACTGACCTTGCTGTATTGGCACGTGGGACAACGTATCCGACAGGAAATCCTCAAAGGCGAACGGGCAGAATATGGGCAACACATCATTGGCAATTTATCCAAAGCTCTGACAGCGCAATTAGGCCGAGGCTGGGGAAAGTCACAGCTCAACTACTATGTTAAATTTGCCGAAGTTTTTGATGATATCAACATTGTCCATGCAGTGCGTGGACAATTAAGCTGGACGCATCTTAAAACCCTGATGTATATAGATGACCACATCAAACGAGAATTCTATCTCAACATGGCAGTGCAGGAACGCTGGTCTACGCGAACGCTGGATGAACGGATCGGTTCAATGCTGTTTGAACGTACCGCGATTTCCAAAAAACCGGATGAAACCATTCTGCATGAACTGCAACAGCTCAAGGAACAAGGGGTTGTACATCAGCAGCTCTTGCTCAAAGATCCCTATATTCTGGACTTTCTCGATCTGAATGACCGCTATCTGGAAAAAGATTTAGAAGATGCCATTTTGCGCGATATTGAGCAGTTTCTTTTAGAGCTGGGTTCAGGCTTTAGCTTTATTGCCCGCCAGAAGCGTATTCAAATCGATGAAGATGATTTCTACATTGACCTGTTGTTTTATAACCGCAAACTCAAACGACTGGTCGCGATTGACCTGAAAACTGAAAAATTCCGCCATTCGCATAAAAGCCAGATGGAACTGTATTTACGCTGGCTGGCCAAATACGAACAGGAAGAAGGTGAAAACCCACCGCTGGGCATTATTTTCTGTACCTCCAAAAAACATGAACAAATTGAATTGCTGGACTTGGAAAAATCGGATATTCATGTGGCTGAATATATGACGGTTTTGCCACCCAAAGAAGTCTTGGAACAGCGCTTACACCTTGCGAGGGAACGTGCTAAACAACGCTTGCTCGCCGATGGAGAACAATAATCATGGACGCGACCCGTGAAAGCATCTTCCAGAACGACATCATTCAACAGATGCTGGCCCAAGGCTGGCAACTCGGTACGCCACAAGGCTATAACCGTGAAACCGCCTTGTATGAGCAGGACGTACTAGATTTTGTGCAACAGACCCAAGCACAAGACTGGCAGAAGTTTCAGCGCATCTTTCCGCAAGATACCGAACGGCATTTTCTAGAAGCCGTGGTTGCCCAGCTGAAG
The DNA here is from genome assembly GCA_002296655.1 of Acinetobacter sp. UBA801. Lineage (GTDB taxonomy): Bacteria > Pseudomonadota > Gammaproteobacteria > Pseudomonadales > Moraxellaceae > Acinetobacter. The sequence goes on along the minus strand of DBIN01000041.1, from coordinate 47,205 downwards.
AAAGCCGACATCAATGCCACTGATGAACAGTCACGTAGCTATGGCACTTTAGGTGTGCTGCGTCACGGAGTGAAAACCCGCAGCGCACGTTTTTTCCTCTGTCAGTTTAAACCAGAACATGCGCTAAATCCCGATACCTTAGCCAATTACAAAAAGAACATCTGCCGCATTGTGCCAGAGTTGGTCTATAGCCCGTATGCTACGGCTGCCGAGTTACAGGACATGGGCAAACAGGCCAAGAAATGGCGTATTGACTTGGTATTGTTTATTAACGGCTTTCCTGTGGCAACACTGGAACTCAAGTCCGAGTTTAAACAGGCGGTGCAGAATGCCATGTTGCAGTACAAACGCACCCGCTTGCCGAAAGATCCAGAAACCAACAAGCCTGAACCCTTGCTGATGTTTAAGCGTGGCGCATTGGTACACTTTGCCGTGAGTCAATACGAAGTCTATATGGCGACCCAATTGGCCGGAGAAGATACTTTCTTCCTGCCATTCAATAAAGGCACGCATGACGGTGGCGCAGGCAATGATGTGCCAGAAGACCAGAATCAGTACGCCACCGCCTATCTGTGGAATGAAGTCCTCACACCGGACAATTTGCTGAATATCATTGGACGTTTTGTCCATCTGCAAATTGAAGAAAAAGAAGACTGGGAAGGCCGCAAGTACAAAAAAGAACTGCTGATCTTCCCACGTTACCACCAGTGGAATGTGGTCACCAAACTGATCAATGCCGCATTAGAGGAGGACACTGGACAGAAATATCTGATTCAGCACAGTGCAGGTTCAGGCAAGTCCAACTCAATTGCCTGGACAGCACATCAGCTGTCGACCCTGTACGATCAACACAATCAGAAACTGTTTGATTCGGTGATTGTGGTCACTGACCGTACCATTCTGGATGCCCAGCTACAGGACACCATCTACCAGTTTGAACATGCCGATGGCGTGGTCGGACGCATCAATAACAAAGAAGGCGATGGCTCCAAATCGGAAAAACTGGCCAAGGCACTGGAAACCTCACAGCCGATTATCATTGTGACCATCCAGACTTTCCCCTTTGTGCTGCGTGCGATTGAAAACAGTACCAATCTGAAACAGCGACGTTATGCGGTGATTGCCGATGAAGCGCATTCTTCACAAAGCGGCTCTACGGCACGACAACTCAAAGAAGTGTTGATGCTGGAAGAGCGCGAAGAGGATGCTGAACTGTCCTCGGAAGATATTCTGGATGCGGTGGTGGCTGCACGTAAGGGCAGTAATAACCTCAGTTACTATGCCTTTACCGCGACACCGAAAGACAAAACCCTGCAACTGTTTGGCCGGGTACCCAATCCTGAGCTACCACCCTCCAAGCAGAACAAGCCAGAAGCTTTTCATGTCTACTCCATGCGTCAAGCCATTGAAGAAGGCTTTATTCTGGATGTGCTGAAAAACTATACCAACTATAAAGTGGTGTATAAGCTAAAACAGAAAATTGAACAAGCCGACAAACAGGTCGATGCCAAAAAAGCCAAGATCAGACTGAATCAGTGGGTGCGCCTGCATGACCACAACATTTCTCAGAAAGTGAAAGTCATTGTCGAACATTTTAAAAATAACGTGATGGGCTTATTGGGTGGGCAGGCTAAAGCCATGGTCGTGACCAGTTCACGTAAAGAAGCGGTGCGTTACAAGCTGGCCTTTGACAAATACGTGGCGGATCAGGGCTATAAGTCCATTCAGGCTATGGTCGCATTCTCGGGTGAGGTTGAGTTTAATGACAAGGATACCGACAGCAGTGGTTTAGTCGGGCAGACCTTTAATGAGCGCAACATGAACCCGGGACTGAAAGGGCGGGAAATGCGTAAGGCCTTTGACAGTGATGATTATCAGGTGATGCTGGTGGCCAACAAGTTCCAGACTGGCTTTGACCAACCGAAACTGTGTGCCATGTACGTGGACAAGAAACTTGGCGGTGTGGAATGCGTACAGACCTTATCACGCCTGAACCGCACCTATCCAGGTAAGGCGGAATCTGGCACCTTTGTGCTGGACTTCTTTAACGATCCTGAAGACATTCTTGGGGCCTTCCAGCCTTACTACCAAACCGCAGAATTAGCCGATGTTTCGAATCCGGATCAGATCTTTGACTTGTTTGAAAAGCTGAAAGCTACCAAGATTTTTCTGTGGACGGAAGTTGAACAGTTTGTAGAAGCCTTCTTTACCAAGAACAAATCCAATGCTGCGATCAGTAACATTTGCAAACCCGCGGTTGAACGCTGGCAGAAACGTTATAGTCAGGCCATCGAAGCCTATAACACCACCCGAGACATGCTGGAACGCTGCAAGAAAACCAATGATGCGGTGCTGATTGCCAATGCCGACAATGCCTTTAAAGCGGCCAAGCTTGAAAAAGACAAGTTGGAAATCTTTAAAAAAGACTTGGGAAGCTTTACTCGTTTTTACGAGTTTATGTCGCAGATCGTGGACTACGATGACAAAGAACTGGAGAAGCTCAGTCTGTATGCGCGTAACCTGCGTCCATTGCTGCGTGAAACCGCAACGAAAGATGATGAGGTGGACTTAAGTAATGTCAGCATGAGCCATTACCGCTTGTCCAAGATCCGTCAGCAGGACATCAAGCTGAAAGAAGATGCCGAAGATTTTAAGCTGGAACCGGGCAATGACCTCGGTGCAGCCAAGCCACGTGATAAGAAAGAAGAATTCCTGTCACAGATCATTGAGCGTCTGAATGATGTCTTTATCACTGATAACCTGACCGATAAAGACATGCTGAACTATGCCTATACGGTACGTGACAAACTGGCGGAAAATGAGATTGTGATGAAGCAGATTGCCAACAATACCCGCGAACAGGCCATGCTGGGGGATTTCCCGAAAGCCATGGATGATGCCATTCTTGGCAGTAGTGCGGCACATCAGGAACAGATGATGCAGTTGTTGTCTGATCCGGCGAAGGCCAGCATCTTTGCACGGGTGATCTTTGATATGTTGAGCAGTCCAAAATGACCGCTAAATTAACAAAGGGGGGCAGTTTTTAAATGCCGTTAGGGGGCATTTTTACAATGCCACTAACAGCCAAATTGTGGCGAGACGGTGTACCTTTATACGTGCTGTGTCAGGTACAACATCAATTGGCAGTGACAGGTAAAAAAGCAGCACATATTTGTGTATTGATTTGTGGGCATGAAACCCGAATTTTTAAAGTGACCCGTTCAGAATCCGTGATTCAGCACATCATCAATGCGGAGCGTTACTTCTGGGAATGTGTGGAAAAGGATACACCACCTGAAGCCGATGCCAGTGAATCCGCAGCCAAAGCCTTACAACTACTTTATCCAGAACATGTACCGCTCAGCACCACGGATCTATCTGAGGATGAGCAAGCCAATCAACAGTTTGAGCAACTCATTCAGACCCGTAACCAAATTGAAAAACATCAGGAGCAGTTCGATCTACTCAAACACCAACTGCAAGCCAAGATGCAAAACGTAGAACGAGCAACATTCTTAACAGGTTCGGTGACGTGGAAAAAGTCTAAAGACTCAATCAGCTTAGACAGCAAGACTTTATTGAAACAGCACCCTGAATATCTGAAGCAATTTCCACAAAGTAAAACAGGTTCACGGCGCTTCAATATCTACAGCAATGATGATTGAAATGAATTTAGCCTAAGTAAAATTCACAAGCAAAAATACAAGTCCCACCTAAACATCCCATGCCTCAGCGCATGGGATTTTTTATGTCCATTTCATTTTTAACCACACAACACATTTAAAGTATAGAGGAAATCATCATGATTAAAGGTTTAGCCATCACACCGCCTATTCTAGGGCGAATCAGCATTGGTAAAGTTGTGGAAAAGAACGGCAAACGTCTGCCTGAAAGGGATGATCAGTTTACCATTACCAGCCAAATTCAAGGTAAAGATGGATGGGTCAAGCACCCTTTAGATGAACAACTTCGTACCAAAGCACCTAATCAAAAACTTAGAACGATTCCTGTGTATGATCTTTAATGATCCTGAATTGAATCTTCGGGCTGAGTACAGTTTATTTGATCGTCAGACAGGACGCCCTGTGTGTGTAGGTAATGGTGAAACTTGTCAGCGCTTAACCAATCAGGGAGTTGAGCATCATCCCTGTCCATCTCCTGATTTATGTCGATTGGCACAAGGCGGAAACTGTAAACCTTATGGGCGTCTGCATGTCAATTTAGATGAGTCCGATGAACTGGGCACATTCATCTTTAGAACCACAGGTTTTAACAGCATTCGGACTTTGGCGGCACGACTCAGTTATTACCATGCAGCATCGAATGGCTTGCTTTCATGCCTACCTTTACAACTCACTCTTAGAGGCAAGTCTACGACACAAAGCTATCGTACACCTGTGTATTACGTGGATTTGACTTTACGGGATGGAGTTCATTTACAAGAGGCGATTCAAACAGCGAAGGAAATTGACCAGAAAAGTAAGTTGTGTGGTTTTAATCAGGCTACTTTAGATCAAATGGCACGGCAGGGTTATGGTAATACACGATTTGAGGTGAATGCTGAGGAGGGACTAGATTTCGTGGAAGAGTTTTATGTGGATGAGAATGCTGAGTCTGAGCATTCTCCACTTGAATCAAAAGCCAAGACGAAGACCAAATTCACTCAGAGTAAGGGTTTTGTGCAGGATATTCAGCAAGGCTTACAGCAATCGGTTAAAGCTTTAAATTGAATAAAAGGCATCACATGATGCCTTTTAATAAAACTCAGATCTTAATTTTTTTGTTATTAATCTTAATAAGTAGTTTTTTTTAAAGGTTGGTTGATTTCACATCCTCAACCTCTTGTGCTACCCTAAGTGCTCTAAAACCTAAACACTCTTTTCCTATATGACACTTACGCCACCTTAAGTTTATTTACCCCTTTAATCAGTAAATAACTCATCACTGTCTAGTGATGTGGTGTAGTCGCTTGTGTGTTGTATATATCACATCACTAGCCTATCTAAAAAATTAAAAAACAGGCTATATTTATGTTATCTAATGTACGAGAACAATGGTTCTCTAACATCCGTGGGGATGTACTTGCAGGACTTGTCGTCGGTCTTGCACTTATCCCTGAAGCTATCGCTTTTTCAATTATTGCTGGTGTAGATCCTAAAGTAGGTCTATACGCATCCTTTTGTATTGCTGTCGTGATTTCTTTTGTTGGTGGCCGTCCAGCTATGATCTCAGCAGCTACTGGAGCGATGGCACTGCTCATGGTCACATTGGTCAAGGAGCATGGGCTAGAATATCTACTTGCTGCAACAATCTTGACTGGTATTATTCAGATATTAGCAGGTTATTTAAAGCTCGCTAAATTAATGCGATTCGTATCAAAATCTGTCGTTATTGGCTTTGTAAATGCTTTAGCCATCTTAATTTTTATGGCACAGCTACCTGAACTGATGAATGTAACTTGGTATGTATATGCATTGGTTGCTTTGGGTCTAGCGATTATTTATCTATTTCCTTTAATACCAAAATTAGGAAAGCTATTACCTTCTCCGCTTGTCTGCATCATTGTGATTACCTTATTAGTAATAGCCCTAGGAATTGATGTACGGACTGTTGGAGATATGGGAGCATTACCTGACACCCTTCCTATGTTCTTGATCCCGAATATCCCTCTAAATCTTGAGACATTGATGATCATTTTGCCGTATTCGGTTGCCCTAGCAGCCGTAGGTTTACTTGAATCTATGATGACAGCAACTATTGTCGATGAAATGACAGATACGCCAAGTGATAAGCATCAGGAATGTAAAGGACAGGGTATTGCGAATATCGCCTCTGGCTTCATGGGTGGTATGGCTGGTTGTGCCATGATCGGTCAATCTATGATTAACGTAAAGTCGGGTGGTCTCACACGATTATCGACTTTCTCAGCGGGTATTTTTCTTCTCATTCTTGTTGTATTTATCAGTGATTGGCTGAAAGTGATTCCAATGGCCGCCTTGGTTGCTGTGATGATCATGGTTTCAATCAGTACTTTTGAATGGAGTTCTGTCACCCAATTGAGGGACAATCCTAAAAGCAGCAATGTCGTGATGATTGCAACAGTTATTGTAGTAGTAGCTACACATAACTTAGCGTTAGGAGTATTAACAGGTGTAATGCTTTCAGCTTTATTCTTGGCCAATAAACTAGAAAATGATATTCAGGTCAGTGCTTCTTTTGAGGGGACAGCTCGTCTATATGATTTGAGAGGTCAGATCTTCTTTAGTTCTTCTGAAAAATTTATGCAGGGTTTTGACTTTAAAGAAGATGTGAAAGACGTAATTATTGATTTAACTCACTCACATATTTGGGATGTAACATCAGTCGCTATGCTTGATTCTGTGGTCAATAAGTTCCAAAAGAATGATGTGAATGTCACGGTTCGAGGCTTAAATGAAGCCAGTTCGATCATGATTGATAAATATGGAGTTCATTCAAGGGTTTAATTTAAAGTAAGTACTAATTCATTTTATGAGCAATGACACTATGAGAAATCACAGTGTCATTTTTTATAATCAATTTTATTCAATATGGAAATATGGAATTGCATATATATGATTATTCATATATAAATATATATAAAGATTCCATTGAGTTTGAGTAAATGACTGCGATTCCAAAAGTTAAGATTTATCACAACCCTGAATGTGGTACATCACGTAATACATTGGCGTTAATCCGTAATGCCAATATTGAACCTGAAGTGATTGAGTATCTTGTCAATCCTCCACCTAAAAATGAACTGATTCAAATGATCGCGGATGCAGGTTTAACGGTGAGAGAGGCAATCCGTAAAAATGTTGTGCCGTATTCTGAGCTAGAACTAGAACGTGATGATTGGACGGATGAACAGCTTTTAGATTTTATGCTTCAGTATCCAATTTTGATTAACCGTCCATTCGTGGTAACTGAATTAGGAACTCGTTTAAGTCGTCCGTCAGAGCTGGTTTTAGAAATTCTGCCCCTCTCACAAAAAGGTGCTTTCACTAAAGAGGATGGTGAACAAGTGATTGATGCAAATGGGCAGCGATTGAAATAAAAAATTTCATGGATATATGTGAATATTGATATATCCATATGTTTGAGTGGGTAAAAATATGGATCAAATCAATTTCTTTAAATGTTTGGCTGATGAAACTCGATTCAACATTGTCATGTTGGTTCTTGGGAATAATGAACAGTGTGTCTGTGATTTGACTGAAAAATTACAGCTGAGCCAACCTAAGATTTCACGGCATTTAGCCTTACTGCGTTCTTCGGGTCTCTTACAAGATCGACGTCAAGGGCAATGGGTCTATTACAGTCTCAATCCTAATTTACCCATTTGGTGCCTAGACATACTTAACACCCTTAAAAATGCTGATTTACAGCCAAAAGTTGCTCCATCATTTCAACAAATCAATAGTTATTGCGAGTAGAACAATATGAAATTCCTTTTTTTGTGTACTGGAAATAGTTGCCGTAGCAT
>DBIN01000041.1:0-39656 GCA_002296655.1 Acinetobacter sp. UBA801 | reverse complement strand
GGCAGTAAACCATCGGGACAGGTACACCCACTGACGATTGAAACCTTGGAAAATCTAGGTCTGTCAACAGATGGTTTGTGGAGTAAAACCATTGATGATTGTGAACAATACCAACCTGATGTGGTGATTACGGTTTGTGATTCAGCAGCACAAGAAGCGTGTCCGCTTTATTTAGGCGGAGCGATCAAGGCACATTGGGGTTTGGCTGATCCATCACACTTAGACTTACCTAAAGAAGAAAAATTACAGGCATTCCAAGTGACTGTAGACCATATCAATCGTCGTTTAGATGCTTTATTTGCATTGGATACAGCACATATGTCTCGTCCTGAATTGATTGCTGCAATCAATCACATCTCAGATATTGAATGAGAAAATTATGGCTCAACAAAGATTATCCTTTTTAGATCGTAACCTCACGCTATGGATTTTTATTGCCATGGCTTTAGGGATTGCGATAGGCGTGTTTTTTCCGCAAGCCTCTGTCGCTTTGGATAAAATGAGTGTGGATTCAGTCAATATTCCTATTGCGATAGGTTTGATTTTGATGATGTATCCGCCACTGGCAAAAGTGGACTATGCAACGTTACCGCAAGTATTTAAGGATAAGAAAACACTAACTTTATCCTTAGTACAAAACTGGCTGATCGCTCCCGTGCTGATGTTTGCATTGGCAATCATATTTTTGCAGAGTTATCCCGAGTACATGACAGGCGTAATCCTGATCGGCTTAGCACGATGTATTGCAATGGTTCTGGTTTGGAATGGTTTGGCCTGTGGTGATAACCAATATGTCGCAGCACTGGTTGCTTTTAACAGTATCTTTCAGATTTTGTTCTTTAGTATTTATGCTTGGCTATTCTTGACCTTTTTACCGCCTTATTTTGGCGTTGCAGGGCAAGTGATCAATGTTGATTTCTGGACGATTACCCATGCTGTTTTGATTTATCTCGGTATTCCGTTTTTATTAGGTTTCTTAACGCGCTTAATTTTGGTGAAACAAAAAGGCGTGGAGTGGTATCAAACCAAGTTTATTCCGAAAATCAGTCCTCTAAGTTTGATTGCTTTGCTGTTCACGATTTTGGCTATGTTTAGCCTAAAAGGTGGTGATGTTGTAAGCCTGCCAATGGATGTTTTACGAATTGCGATTCCTTTAACAATTTACTTTGTCTTGATGTTCTTTATTAGCTTCTTTATGAGCAAATGGATGGGCAATGATTATCCGAAGACAGCAGCAATCTCTTTTACTGCGGCTGGAAACAACTTTGAATTAGCACTTGCCGTTGCAATCGCCACATTCGGTTTAGCTTCACCAGTCGCTTTTACAACGGTGATTGGGCCATTGGTTGAAGTACCTGTGCTGATTGCTTTGGTGAGCGTGTCTTTATGGCTTAGAAAAAAGTTTTTTAAAGAAGAGGTGTAATTTCTATGACTCTCCCAAATGTAGATATGAATCTTTTGGATCAACCTACTTTAGAAAAAGTACAAGCTAAAGAGCTGCATCATCCACCGCGTATTTTGCTGCTGTATGGTTCAAACCGTGAGCGCTCATACAGCCGATTGGCGGTGATGGAAGCAGGACGTATTTTGGAGCAGTTTGGCGCTGAAGTAAAAATCTTTCATCCAAAAGGCCTACCCTTACCCGAAGATGCGGAAATTGAGCATCCAAAGGTTAAAGAAGTGCATAATCAATCGCTTGCTGTTTAAATTCGGGACTAAAACGTTTAGCCATTTCTTGAATCTCCAAAGATTAAAGTTACGTTATCTTTAGAGGGACGTGCTGTCCATTATTTTGTCTAGGATCAGTTAAATCAAATGGGCGTTAAAACTTCAATTGTTTTGCCAAAATTAATTTATTTGTTAGGATCTGGTAGTATTTTCTTATTTTTAGGAGTTTGGCGAATTCGTAGGTCTAAGAATGAGTTGCGTTTCGCAAAGAAAATATAATAAGTTTTTCTTTGTGAGGATATCTTCTGATGGACTTTGTTGCACAAACATTTTGCAACTGACTAATTTTAAAATTTCTGTATAAATTTTAAGCTCTAAATAAATATAATAAAATCATATTCTTATTTTTTATGCAACAAAGCCTTTTCAAATTAGGAGTACTAAAGGCGCTTTGAGTAGTTTGAATCAATTATTTGATTCAAGTTTGATATAGGTCGACAAACCTATGTTTTAGGTAGTCGGCTTAAATTTTGTGATAAAAATAATATTCACAAGTTTTACTGCCGAAACGCACCAAGAAAACCATTTTCCATCTAGCTGATTATGGCATTTCGCAGTAGAATATGCGCTCTCTTCAAGTCACATTGTGGCATGGTCCAAAAGATCAGCCCGTGGAGCCAAAATCAGCATGTTTATCGTTGCCGGTGCACCTGCACATTCATCTTTTAAGAAAACTCAACTCTTAAACCGTTTAGCGTCAATGAGTTCTGTTCAATCTTTCGATAGCCAATGGGTTTATTTATTTGACCAAGCGCTCGACGAGCAACAACAGCAATCTGCTTTACAGCTTTTAAATGATGGTGCATCTTTTGAATTACGCCAAGCTGCAAGTGATGAAGTTCAAATTTTAGTGACACCACGTGTGGGCACAATTTCTCCTTGGTCATCAAAAGCAACCGATATTTTTGCCAACTGTAATACGCCTGTACACCGCCTAGAACGCGGTGTTTTGTTTACCTTGAAGGGTATTGCAGACGTTTCAAACGAACTAAAACAAGTATTGCATGACCGCATGACTGAAAGTGTGTTTAATCACATTGATGATGCTGCAGCGTTATTTGTTGAAACTGAACCAAAACCTTTAAATAGCATTGATATTTTGGGTGAAGGTAAGGCGGCATTGGTAAAAGCCAACAGCGAGTTTGGTTTTGCCTTGTCTGATGAAGAAATAGATTATTTAACTGAAGCATTTATCAAGATAGGCCGTAATCCGCATGACATCGAATTGATGATGTTTGCGCAAGCCAATTCTGAACACTGCCGTCACAAAATCTTTGGTTCAGAATGGACAATTGATGGCGAAGTACAGCCATTGTCATTGTTCCAAATGATCAAAAACACTTATAAAGAATCACCAACAGATGTATTGTCGGCTTATAAAGACAACGCTTCGGTGATAGTTGGTTTTGACACGCAGCGTTTCTATCCGAAAAAAGATGCTGCAACAGGTCACTACGTTTATAAATATAAGAGCCAAGCTGCCCACATTCTAATGAAAGTGGAAACGCACAACCACCCAACTGCAATTGCACCATTTGCAGGTGCTGCGACAGGTTCGGGTGGTGAAATCCGTGATGAAGGCGCGACAGGTCGTGGTGGTAAACCAAAAGCTGGTTTAACAGGCTTTACGGTATCGAATTTAAACATTCCTGGTTTTGAACAGCCTTGGGAAGAAAACTACGGCAAGCCTTCACGTATAGCATCGCCATTACAAATTATGATTGAAGGCCCATTGGGCGGTGCAGCGTTTAACAACGAATTTGGTCGTCCTGCGTTAAATGGTTACTTCCGTACTTTCGAGCAAAACGTGAATGGCGAAGTCAAAGGCTTCCATAAACCAATCATGATTGCAGGGGGTTACGGTAACATTCGTCCAGACCATGTCGAAAAAGACCCAATTGAGCCGGGCGATTTATTAATCGTTTTAGGCGGCCCTGCGATGTTGATTGGTTTGGGTGGTGGCGCTGCATCTTCTGTAGATAGCGGAACCATGGGTGAAAACCTTGACTTTGCTTCAGTACAACGTGAAAACCCAGAAATGGAACGCCGTTGCCAAGAAGTGATTGATACATGCTGGCGTTTGGAAGATGCCAACCCAATCGTGTCTGTGCATGACGTGGGTGCAGGGGGTATTTCTAACGCAATGCCTGAGTTGGTGAATGATCACGAATTAGGTGCAGTGCTTGATTTACGTAAAATTCCATCTTTAGAACCAGGCATGTCGCCAATGGAAATTTGGTCAAACGAAGCGCAAGAGCGTTATGTATTGGCTATTCGTCCAAGTTCCTTAGAGTTATTTGAATCGATTTGTGCGCGTGAACGTTGTCCGTTTGCGGTATTGGGTGAAGCGACTGAAGCACGTCATTTAACTGTTGAAGATCCACTATTCAATAATAACGCTGTAGATATACCAATGCAGGTCATCTTAGGTGGTACACCTCGCATGAGCCGTTCTTATGAAAGCATTAAGCGTCAAGGCGATGATTTTGATGCCGCTCAAGTTACTGATCTGAAAGATGCGATTTACCGCGTCATCAAGAATCCAACCGTTGCTTCTAAATCATTCCTCATTACCATTGGTGATCGTTCAATTACTGGTATGGTTGCACGTGATCAGATGGTTGGCCCATGGCAAGTCCCTGTTGCGGATGCAGCAGTGACGACCACTAGCTTGCAAGGCTTCACAGGTGAAGCAATGGCAATGGGTGAACGTCCGCCTGTAGCATTGTTAAACCCAGCAGCATCTGCACGTTTGGCAGTGGCGGAATCTATTTCCAATATCATGTCAGCCAAAATTGACCAGATTAGCGACATTAAATTGTCTGCAAACTGGATGGCGGCAGCAGGGCAAAAAGGTGAAGACCAAGCCTTGTTTGAAGGTGTTAAAGCCATTGGTATGGAAATGTGTCCTGCACTAGGTATTGCAATTCCAGTAGGTAAAGACTCATTGTCTATGCGTACCACTTGGAATGACGAAGGTGAAGACAAATCTGTAACGTCACCAATGTCAGGTGTTATCACAGCCTTTGCACCTGTAACCGATGTACGCAAAACCTTAACTCCTGAATTAAAAAATACCGATTCAGTGTTAGTGCGTATTGATTTGTCTAAAGGTCAGTTCCGTTTAGGTGGTTCAATTTTGGCACAGGTGTATAAAGCCATTGGTTCAATCACACCAGATGTAGACAATTTTGATGAGTTCAAAGCTTTCTTTGCGTTGGTACAAGATTGGAATGCACGTGGTCTGATCCAAGCCTATCACGACATTGGTGATGGTGGTTTAGTGGCGACTGTTGCAGAAATGATGTTTGCTTCACGTTTAGGTGTGGCACTTGAAGATCAATCTGTTGCAGCATTGTTTGCTGAAGAAATTGGTGCAGTATTGCAAATTTCTAAAGCAGATTGGGCAGCCTTGGCAGCAGAAGTCGCTGCATCTGCACTGAAAGATACAATTACAGTCGTGGGTACTGTTAATAATACCGATCAATTGTCTGTGAATGGTTTGGTTCTTGAACGTGCTGACTTGCAAGTGGCGTGGACTGAAGTATCTCACCAAATCCAACGTTTACGTGATAACTCGGAAACAGCAGATCAAGAGTTTGCATTAATTACCGATAAAGCCCACAAAGGTTTAATTGCACAACCAAGCTTTGATTTAAATGAACCTGTAGAAGCGCCGTATATCAACACACGTCGTCCTAACATGGTGATTTTACGTGAACAAGGCGTAAACGGTCATGTCGAAATGGCGGCAGCATTTGACAAAGTCGGCTTTAACACCGTTGACGTACACATGAGCGACTTGCTTGCAGGACGTGTCGATTTAGACGACTTTGAAGGCTTGGTAGCGTGTGGTGGTTTCTCTTATGGTGACGTCTTAGGTGCTGGCGGTGGCTGGGCGAAATCAGTTTTGTTCAACTCGAAATTACGTGATCAGTTTGAGAAATTCTTTAATCGTCAAGAAACATTCTCATTGGGTATCTGTAACGGTTGTCAAATGTTGTCACAATTAGCGCCACTCATTCCGGGTGCAGAAGCGTGGCCACGTTTCCATCGTAATACCTCAGAAGTGTTTGAAGCACGTAGCGTTAACGTACGTGTGGAAAAATCGAATTCTGTATTATTGCAAGATATGGAAGGCTCGATTTTACCAATCGCAGTGGCGCATGGCGAAGGTCGTGTCGTTGCACCCGAAGTTGATTTGGCAGCCTTAAACGCAGGGAACCAAGTGATTTTACGATATGTCGATAGTCACGGAAATACGACACAGCATTACCCTATGAACCCGAATGGTTCACCAGAAGGTATTTCAGGTGTGACTTCAAAAGATGGTCGTGCAACAATTATGATGCCGCACCCTGAACGTAATTTCCGTGCGATTCAACATTCTTGGAAACCTGAAGAATGGGCTGAAGATGGTGCATGGTTACGTATGTTCCGCAATGCGCGCAAATTTATTGGTTAAGATTTCACTGGCTTAATCTATAGCAGTCAGCCACCTTCGGGTGGCTGATTTTTTTGTGCGAATATTTAGTCTCAATATAAATGTGCATGTTTCTGCCGAAATGAATAGTCAGATTGCTGTTCAACAATTCTGCATCAATATCAACAATCGTAGTCATCCTAGACAACTCAAGCTATCATAAACAGGCAAATACACATGGGATGGCGTTATGAAAATCATCGCAGATGAAAATCTGGCATATACCGATTATTTCTTTGCAGATTTGGCTGAAATAGAGCATAAGGCAGGGCGTCGACTAACGCATCAAGAAGTGCAAGATGCTGATGCGCTGTTAGTTCGTTCCGTCACCCAAGTGAACGCAGCACTGATTCAACAGACAGCGCTTCAATTTATCGGTAGCGCGACCATTGGCACAGACCATCTTGATATTCCAGCCATCGAGCAGCAGGATATTACCTGGTCAAATGCGGCGGGTTGTAATGCGCAGGCGGTGAGTGAGTATGTCATTACTGCATTGCTTCATCTCAAGCCTGAATTACTACATGCCAATCATGACTTTAAACTTGGCATTATTGGGCTGGGCAATGTTGGCTCGCGCTTGGTCAAAATGGCACAATTACTGGGTTGGGATGTTATCGCTTATGATCCATTTGTACAGTTACCCAATGTGCAGCAATCTGACTTAAATGCAGTATTACAGCAGGCAGATGCGATTTCTATTCATGTGCCTTTAACTGAAACTGGCGAGCATCCTACTTATCATTTAATCAATGCAACACGTTTGGCACGTATGAAACCTCAAGCCATGTTGATTAATTCAGCACGTGGGCCAGTGGTGGAAGAAGCGGCTTTAATGCAGGATATTCAGCGTACCCAGCGTTTAGTGGTATTAGATGTTTTTGAAAATGAGCCTGAAATCTCTGCAGAATTATTGGACTTGCTTGCTTTGGCAACCCCGCATATTGCAGGGTATAGCCTTGAGGGAAAGGCACGCGGTACACAAATGATTTATCAGGCTTTTTGTGAAAAGTTTGGTTTAGAGGCAACAAAACAATTTGAAACTCAATTGCCAAGCTGCGCGCAATACTTTCAAACACACGATTTGAAAAATAGTCTGCGTGCACATTTAAACCAAATTTATGATATTGCACAGGATGATGCTAATTTACGTGCCTGTGTCAAAGCGGGCAAAGTTGAGCAGCAGGCTTTTGATCATTTAAGAAAAACTTATCCTCTGCGTCGTGAATGGGCAGCGCATGGAGGCCCACAAGCATGAGTTCAAATCATCTGCAATATCAACCCACTTGCGACTTAAACAGCATGCGCGCACGTGCGCAATTGTATGCACAGATACGCCAGTTTTTTGCGGAACGTGAGGTACTTGAGGTTGAAACGCCAATTTTGTCACAGGCAGGAGTAACTGATGTTCATTTAGCTTCAGTGCAAGCTCAGCGCCATGTGCAGGGCAAATTGCATACGCACTATTTACAGACCTCACCTGAATTTGCCATGAAGCGTTTATTGGCCAGTGGCAGTGGTGCTATTTATCAAATTTGCAAAGTTTTTCGTGATGATGAACATGGGCGTAAACACAACAGTGAATTTACCATGTTGGAATGGTATCGTCCCCAATTTAGCCTGAAAGATCTCATGTTTGAGGTGACAGATTTACTCAATCTGACTTTAAAACAACGCTTTGGCGAAGTACGTCCAACGGTATTAAGTTATAAACATGCATTTATGGATCGTTTGGATTTAAATCCTTTACAGGCAAGTCTGCAACAATTGAAAGACTGTTGTCATCGTGTGGGTTTGCATCTGGATTTGGGGGATGATCGTCTAGGCTATATCGACCTATTGTTTTCACATTTTGTAGAACCAAGTTTGGGTTTTGATGCTCCCGTGTTCTTAACTGATTTTCCGCCTGAATTGGCATCTTTAGCTAAAACCAGAACAGATGATGATGGGGAGTTGGTTGCAGCCCGTTTTGAGCTTTATATCGAAGGTTTAGAGCTTGCCAATGCCTATGATGAATTGGTTGATGCTGTGGTGCTGCGTTCCCGTTTTGAAGCCGATAATGTAGAACGCGCAGGTCTTGGTTTACATGTGATGCCTATTGATGAATATTTATTGGCTGCTTTACCCAATATGCCTGAATGTTCAGGTATCGCCTTGGGTATAGATCGCTTATTGATGGTTGCAACTGAGCAGATGCGTTTAGAGCAGGTGATTAGTTTTCCTGCACAGCTTGCCTAAAAGTTAAAATTTAGTAGTTTCTCAATTCGCGATGTATTTAGTCGAGAACCTAAAGCAAAAAAAAAGCCGCAACTTCTATATTTTGAGAAGATTGCAGCTTTTGATCAGAACTTTAGGATAGTTTCGAGTAAGCTAAAGAGAATTGATAAATGAACGCATGTAATGCTGTTGCATAGACTAAAATAGTCTATGCAGTAGCAGCCAAGTGGCGTGCCTTCAATTGTTCAATCGCTTTAATACGTCGTTCAATCAGCATTTCACCAATATCAGGGCCTTGGACATCGGCAGGTAAGTCTTGCGCTTTAATGCTACGTACCACTTGAATCGCTTCCAATATATAGCTCGCTTGTGGATAGTCACGATCTTCCAAACCTAAACGCCCACGAGAGTCACATTCACAGGCTTGTACAAAGGCTTCTACACGCTCAGGACGACGCAACACATCCAAACGCTGTAATAAACGCCATAACGTGCCGGGCTTTAAGCTCAGTGCTTGGTGGCATTTTAAATGCTCTTTACATACCGCAAGTGCCAGCTGTTTGGTATTGGTCGGTACGCGCAGACGATCGCATACTTCCGTTACAGGTCGAATCCCACGCTCTTCATGCATAATATGCCGTGGCAATTCATCGGCAGGGGTTAATGCCTTACCCAAATCATGCAATAACACTGCAAAGCGTACATCGAGTGAGTAATTGGCACGACAGGCTTGTTGTAATGACATCATAGTGTGCACACCACAGTCAATTTCAGGGTGATATTCAGGGCGCTGTGGAATACCGAATAATGCATCTAATTCAGGAAACAAAACTTTTAAAGCACCACAGGTACGTAATGTTTCAAAATACACATCCGCATGCGCTTCCATTAGGGCACGCGAAGTTTCTTTCCATACGCGCTCAGGTGTCAGCGCATTTAATTCGCCAGACTCTGCCAACTCTTGCATTAATAACAAGGTTTCAGGGGCAACCACAAAGCCTAGAGCGTGATAACGTGCTGCAAAACGGGCAATACGCAACACCCGTAACGGGTCTTCTACAAATGCGTCGGATACATGGCGCAGCACTTTATTGCACAAATCTTGCTGTCCACCGTAAGGGTCGTAGACATTGCCATCATTGTCCATCGCCATGGCATTAATGGTTAAATCACGACGGATTAAATCTTGTTCTAAGGTCACGCTTGGGTCGGTATGAAATTCAAAACCATGATAACCATGTCCAGATTTGCGCTCTGTACGGGCAAGCGCATATTCATCTTTAGTTTCAGGATGAAGAAAAACAGGGAAGTCTTTGCCCACAGGTTGGAAGCCTTGAACCAAAAGTTGTTCGGGGGTTGCGCCAACCACAACATAATCTTTTTCGTGATAGGGATGCCCGAGTAAGTGATCTCGAACTGCACCGCCTACTAAATAAACTTGCATGAAAAAACCTCTATTCTTCAAGCAATCATGCAACAGAATAGAGGTTTTCTCAAGTCTATAATTCTGAGTCAGCCACTCAGAAATATAGGTTTAGGCTTTAACTTGCGCTGTTTGTTGAATTTCAGCAACAGTGAGGGCCGTCATATTCACAACACGACGTGTCGTTGCAGTCGGAGTTAAAATATGTACAGGTTTTGCTGCACCTAATAAGATAGGGCCAATCGTAACATTGTTACCAGAAGTCGATTTCAATAAGTTAAATGAAATATTGGCCGCATCTAAGTTCGGCATAATCAACAAGTTTGCAGAACCTTTGAAGCGAGAGTTCGGGAAAGCAAAATGACGGATATTTTCGTCTAATGCTGCATCGCCGTGCATTTCACCTTCAACTTCCAGCTCAGGTGCAATCTCACTTAAAATTTCAAAGACTTTACGCATTTTTTGTGCGCTAGCGTCTTGTTGGTCAGAACCAAAGCTTGAGTGAGAAAGTAGTGCAATACGTGGTGTCATACCAAAACGACGTACTTCTTCAGCCGCTAAAAGCGTCATTTCAGCTAACTGTTCAGCAGTTGGGTTGGTATTAACGTAAGTGTCGGCAATGAACAAGTTACGGTCTTCAAGCATCAATGCATTAAGGGTAAAGAAGTTAGTACGACCTTCTTTTAGACCAATCACATTTTTTACGAAATCAAGGTGAATGTCGTAGCTTGAATAAGTGCCACACAACATACCATCGGCTAAACCATGCTTGACTAACATTGCTGCAATGAGAGTGGAACGACGACGTGCTTCACGCTGCGCGTATTCAGGTGTCACGCCTTTACGCTGCATGATGGTGTAGTAATCATCTGCAAATTTTTCGTAGTTCGGGTTGTTTTCCTGATCTACAATTTCCATATTCACGCCATGTTCAAGACGTAAACCTAGCTTTTTAATGTTTGCTTCAATCACTGCCGTACGACCGACAAGGATTGGTTTTGCCAAGCCTTCATCAACTGCAATTTGTACTGCGCGAAGTACGCGTAGGTCTTCGCCTTCTGCATAGGCAATACGCTTAGGATCAGTTTTTGCCTGAGCAAAAATAGGCTTCATCATAAATGCTGAGTTGTAAACAAACTCAGACAAACGCTGACGATATGCAGAGAAGTCTTGAATTGGACGAATGGCTACACCTGAATCCATAGCTGCTTGAGCAACTGCAGGTGCAATTTCAAGAATTAAGCGCTGATCAAGTGGACGCGGAATTAAATAGTCACGGCCGAATGATGCAGATTTTTCACCATAAGTTGCAGCATCTGCTTCAATGTGTGCCATACGAGCAATTGCATGTACGCAAGCAATTTTCATTTCTTCGTTGATGGTTGTTGCGCCAACGTCTAATGCACCACGGAAAATATACGGGAAGCAAAGTGCGTTGTTGACTTGATTCGGATAGTCCGAACGACCAGTTGCCATAATCACGTCAGGACGTACTTCGTGCGCATGTTCAGGCAAAATTTCTGGGTCTGGGTTAGCCAATGCAAAGATAATTGGATTTTCAGCCATTTCTTTAACCATAGCTTTGGTCAAGATACCCGCTGCAGAAAGACCGAGGAACATATCTGCACCGCCAATTACATCGGCAAGTTGCGTAGCTTCAATGTCTTGCATATAGCGTTTTTTCGAGTCATCCAAACCTTCACGTTTGGTGGTGATTAGACCACGTGAGTCCGCAACAATGATATTTTCTTTTTTCGCGCCCAATGCACATAATAGGTCTAAACAAGATAATGCGGCGGCACCTGCACCTGAAGCAACGATTTTGATTTCTTCAATTTTCTTGCCATTGAGTAACAAAGCATTGAGTAGGGCTGAACCGACAATGATTGACGTACCGTGTTGGTCATCATGGAACACAGGAATATTCATGCGTTCACGAAGTTTTTGCTCAATGTAGAAACATTCTGGCGCCTTGATGTCTTCAAGGTTGATACCACCAAAAGTCGGTTCTAATGCTGCAACAATATCTACAATTTTGTCTGGATCATTTTCAGCAATTTCGATGTCAAATACATCGACACCAGCAAACTTTTTAAAGAGTACGCCTTTACCTTCCATCACAGGTTTAGACGCCAAAGGACCGATATTACCTAAACCTAACACTGCTGTACCGTTACTAACGACAGCAACCAAGTTACCACGTGCGGTATAAAGTGCAGCTGTTGAAGGATCACGTTCAATCTCTAAACATGGTGCTGCGACACCTGGTGAGTAAGCGAGCGCTAAGTCACGTTGGTTGACCAGCTGCTTACTTGGAGTAACGCTGATTTTTCCTGGTGTTGGAAATTCGTGATAGTAAAGTGCCTGCTGTTTTAATGATTGATCGTCCATCTGAATCTCTTATGTGACAAGTTGGCCAGCGATGCTGGTGGATTTTTATGAATCTTATCGAATATACCATTACTTGCCCCCTTAGCACAGACGTCACTGTTTATTTTTAGAACAAACTTAGAGCTTTTAGGTCTGGTATTAGATTAAGGAGCGATAAGCGCGCGATACTAAATTGGCTTTTAGAAATTGAGTCGCTTCACTTTCAGGCAAAGGCCTAGAGAATAAATATCCCTGCGCAATATCACAATTTAAATTCTTCAAATATTCGAGTTGTTGCTCAGTTTCAATTCCTTCAGCCACCACACTCATGCCCATGGCTTTGCCCATGGCAATCATGGCATTGACAATGGCTTCTTGTTTGGTATTTCCAATTTTAGAAATAAAGCTACGGTCTATTTTTAAACTGTCAATTGGGAAGTCAGTTAAGTAAGAAAGTGAGGAATAGCCTGTACCAAAATCATCTAAGGCGATATGAATATCACGTTGTTTAATTTCATCTAATAAAGACTTCACGGTTGTGGAATTTTCCACTAAAGAGGATTCGGTAATTTCTAATACTAAGCTTTCACCTGAAATTTGATAGGTATTAATCGCATCATCTAAATCTTGAAGTAATTGACCACGTTGCAGTTGTTGTGCAACCACATTGACTGATACTCGAATATGATCAAAACCTAACAGGTTCCATTCACGAATTTGTTTGGCTGTTTGTTGAATCACAACTCGACCAATATCGGAAATTAAACTGGTTTGTTCTGCAATAGGAATAAATAGGTTAGGTGGAAGAACACCTTTGGTTGGGTGTTTCCAGCGCACCAATGCTTCAAACCCAACCACCTGATAATTATGGAAATCAATTTTAGGTTGATAATATACAATTAATTCATCATTTTTAATGGCTTGGCGTAAGTCGCGCTCTAAATGCACATCTTGTTCTAGCAGTTTGGAATTATCTAAATCGTAATATTTAACGGTATTGCCCCCCAAACGCTTGGCTTCAGATAAGGCTTGTTCAGCACAATTATTCAGATAATCCAACTGGCGTCCATGTTCAGGATAGAGGGAAACCCCCATCGACAGGGTAATAATATGTTCTTGTCCCTGCACATTAAACGGCACATTAAAGGCTTTGGTGATGCGTTCACAGTGCTGTTGGATTGAAGGGCGAATATGAGATATTTCATACACAATTGCAAAATCATCGCCATTTAAGTGCGCAACAAATAGCGCTTCGGCATTGGTGATACGTAAACGCTGCGCCACTTGACGGAGTAATTCATCACCACCATTATTGCTTAAATATTCATTTAAAGGTCTGAAACGGTCAATATTGAGTCGAATGACCGCTAATTGCTGCAATGAATCTTGCTGTGAAATAAGATATTGATGTAGTTGATAATTATAATAAAAACGATTAGGTAGGTCGGTCAGCGGATCATAATTTTCTAAATAGGATAAACGCTGTTCTTGTAGTTTACGTTCGGTTAAATCAGACACAATCCCAATATAATTAATTATACGGTTTTGCTCATCAGTGACAGCATTGATATGCATACGAACTTCTAATTCTTTACCTGAGCGGAATTTTATATTTCTTTCAGTATCATATTCACCTGTGCTGAGTAATTTTTGAACAATTTCTTCTTGCGTCTTGCATTGATGTAATTTGTTTGACTCAACTAAATCAAACAGATATTTACCTAAAATATGGTCACGTTTAAATCCGCTCATTTGTGCATAGAATGGATTAGCTTCAATATAGCGTAGGTTTTTATCTAAAATAAAAATACCTTCAGCCGTTTGTTCAAGTACGCTGGCAGTGAGTTTTAATCGCTCTTGCCCAATTCGTTCTTGCTGAATATCACGGCGAATCCCGACCATGCGTAAAGGTTTATTGGTGACAGGATCACGCTCAATTACCCGCCCAATATCATGTACCCAATACCATTGACCTGAACTATGTTGTACGCGATAAGTGGCTTGATAACGTTCTGTCTGACCACGTAAATGCTGTTTCATGGTTTGGTGAAAGTGTGGAACATCATCGGGGTGAATCAGTTGCTGTAATTTATTTCGATGCTGTTTGGTATTTTCTAAACGGGTTTGCTGTCCGCCACTACCAAAGACAATACTGCGTTGTCGAATATTCCAGTCCCATGCTTTTAGACCTGCAGCTTCATGTGCCAAAATTAAACTATGTTGTTGATTGATTAAGTCTTGATGGGTTTGTTCTAAGTCAAAGGTACGTTCTCTAACTTTTTGTTCTAGCATTTGATTGTTAAATTGCAGTTGTAATTCAATATCTTTAGATTTGTTCATTGCAACTTGCAATTGTTGGCAGAGTTGATCTGTCCAGCCAACTTGTTGCTCTGCGGCTTTTTTTAATTGGTCGTTCTTAAAATAGACGCTCGATAAACGACGATGCATGCGCATTGAAGTATTGGCACAAATGAGCAAGGTAATTAAGGCAAAATTTGTTGCGAGAAAAAAGAAAGCAGAAGTATCAGAGCGAATTAAAAACTGCGCGGCAATATAGGGTGTAATCACTGGAATGAATACCCAGCAAAAATAACTCAAGCGTTGCGTTAAAAAGGTGAGGGCAAAGATTTGACTCACAATAATTAATAAGGCCGCTAGAATAATGGCTTCATGGATGTTTAGTTCAGGGTTTTGATGAGGTAAAAAGTAATACAGCAAACTTACCCCAACTGCGATTGCAGTTCCGATTAAGAAACACACCAATTTTAGCCAGCGATCTGCTTGTTGGAGTTGATATTGTCCCGCTTTAAAATGAATTGCCGTAAGCAGTAAACACGAACCAATAGTCAGTTCAGTGAGAATAAACCAGATATTGAGGTAGGGTGATGACTGTGAGAATGAAATTTGATAAATAAAAAACACATACAGACAAACAATCAGGACGCTGACCAAAAAGAATCGAATAAGCCGAATGGTATTGGTGATTTGCGCAGCATATAAGTATTGCTGCAACAATTCATCTTGAGCGTCTGACATACTTCCCCAAAATCTAGTTAAATGATTCCATCATTTATATTTTAAATAACATTACGTTGATGCATAAACTATTGCGGTTTTGTGTTTAAATTCTATGCAAAATCTTTAAGATCTTCTTCGAGAATAATCCTGTGCTTTGTAAATTGCAATGTTATTGGCTATCGATTTCTTCAAAAGTGGATAAATTACTCAGCTAAGCGATAATTTAAGATTGCTAAAGCAACCACGGGTGCGGTTTCAGTGCGTAATACCCGAGAACCAATACACCAGTTTTCAAAGCCAACAGCATTTGCAGCGCTAATTTCAGCTTCGCTTAAACCACCTTCAGGCCCAATTAATAAAGCCAAATCTTTGCTGGCGTTGTTTAACACATCGACTTGATCTTTATTCGGTGCTAACACTAATTTGGTGGCAGGAAGGTTGCTATTGAACCAGTCCTCTAAACGGAGTGGAGCTAAAATTTTCGGGACGATATTCATGCCACACTGTTCGCAAGCTGCAATAGCAATGCCTTGCCAATGATCTAATTTCTTTTGATCACGGTCATACTTTAAGCGCATTTCACAGCGTTCCGAGGTGAGCAATTGAATGTCAGTCACGCCAAGCTCTACCGCTTTTTGAATCGCATAATCCATCCGATCACCTTTGCTCATTACTTGTCCTAATAAGGCGTTAAAGCTTGGGGTGCGATTGTCTGGATTAAAACTTTTAATCTGCACTTGCGCTGATTTTTTGGTAACTTCAATCAGTTCCGCTTCGTATTCACCACCTTGTCCATTGAACAAAGTGGCGGTTTCTCCGACTTGTGCGCGTAGTACTTTCACCCAGTGATGAAATACTGTTTCAGTCAGTTCAACTTGCGTATCTACTGCTAATTCAGTTTCAATATAAAAACGGGGCATAGGGATTACTCGTTCAAGTCAATTAAATATGAAAAATATAGCTTAAGCCAAACCAAGATCTGTGACCAACTGGCGGGTCGGGTCGGTGTTGTTCATGGTGTAAAAATGCAGACTTGGTGCACCACCTGCAATTAGGCGTTCGCACAGTTTAATGATCACTTCATGACCAAAAGCTTTGATTGAAGCTGTATCATCACCATAGCTTGCCAATTGCTTGCGAATCCAACGTGGAATTTCTGCACCTGTACCATCTGCAAAGCGAATTAAATTGCTGGCATTAGTAATCGGCATAATGCCGGGTGCAACAGGAATATTCACACCTTGTTTTTGAATACCTTCTACAAAGTAGAAGTACGCATCTGGATTGAAAAAGAACTGTGTGATTGCCGCATTGGCACCTGCATTTACCTTGGTGACAAAGTTTTTAATGTCTTGATCAAAGTGATCTGCTTGTGGATGCATTTCAGGATAAGCCGCAACTTCAATGTGAAAATGATCACCTGAATGTTCACGAATAAAACGCACCAAGTCGGAGGCATATGGCAATTCGCCTAAACCCACTTGACCTGAAGGTAAATCACCACGTAAAGCCACAATGCGGTCAATACCTTGTGCTTTATAAATATCAAGTAATTCAGCAATACGCGCTTTGTCATCACCAATACATGATAGGTGTGGTGCTACAGGTGTACCTTTGCCATTGAAGTCACTAATGGTGGATAAAGTGCGTTCACGAGTAGAACCACCTGCACCATAAGTAATAGAAAAAAACTCTGGATTTAAAAGTTGTAATTCTTGATGCACAACTTTGAGTTTTTCCGCACCTACATCGGTTTTAGATGGGAAAAATTCAAATGAAATCGGAATTTGTTTGGTCATGATTTAATCCTTGTTATAAATACTTATTTGTATTTGCACCTCTGCTAAATCCTCTCTTGGGCTGAACTTCAAAGCAGTGCTGGAAGTACGCTCAGGAGAGGGTTATGCAGAGGGATTAAACGCTTAGTATTTATAAGCATCCGATTTAAACGGACCATCAACAGCTACACCTAAGTAGTCCGCTTGTACTTGAGTCAATTGTGTTAACACACCACCAAAACCAGCAACCATTGCAGCAGCAACTTCTTCGTCTAGTTTTTTTGGTAAGATTTCAACACGAATTGCCGCTTGTTTTTGATCGGCAGGAAGATCGGCAAATTTCTCAGCAAATAAGTGCATTTGTGCCAATACTTGGTTGGCAAAAGAACCATCCATAATACGTGATGGGTGACCTGTTGCGTTACCTAAGTTCACTAAACGACCTTCAGAAAGCAAGATTAAATAATCGTTTTCATTTTCTGAGCGATACACTTGGTGTACTTGTGGTTTCACTTCAACCCACTTATAACCACGTAAGTAATTGGTGTCGATTTCTGTATCGAAGTGACCAATGTTACATACGACAGCGCCTGCTTTAAGTGTATCTAGCATTGCCGCGTCACACACGTGATAGTTACCTGTTGTAGTCACAATCAAGTCAGTATTTTCTAACAGCTCTAGGTTTACGTCTGCTTTATTACCTGTTTGTACGCCATTTTTGTATGGAGATACAACTTCATAACCATCCATACATGCTTGCATTGCACAAATTGGGTCAATTTCAGAAACACGAACAATCATGCCTTCCTGACGTAAAGATTGTGCAGAACCTTTACCCACATCACCGTAACCAATGACCAATGCACGACGGCCAGACAATAGCATGTCTGTACCACGTTTAATAGCATCATTAAGTGAGTGACGGCAACCGTATTTATTGTCGTTTTTAGATTTGGTCACAGAATCGTTGACGTTAATTGCAGGCACTTTTAAAGAACCATCTTTCCACATTTCAATTAGACGTTGTACGCCTGTGGTGGTTTCTTCAGTAATGCCGTGAATGCGCTCTAATAATGCAGGATATTTCTCGTGAACAAGTGCAGTTAAGTCACCGCCATCGTCCAAAATCATGTTGGCATCCCAAGGTGTGCCATTCACATTAATTTGTTGCTCAAGACACCATACATATTCTTCTTCTGTTTCGCCTTTCCAGGCAAAAACAGGTACACCAGAAGCAGCAATTGCGGCAGCAGCGTGATCTTGAGTAGAGAAGATGTTACAAGAAGTCCAACGAACTTCTGCACCCAATTCAACCAAAGTTTCAATTAAAACAGCAGTTTGAATGGTCATGTGGATACAGCCGAGAATTTTCGCGCCTGCAAGAGGTTTTGCAGCTGAGTAGCGTTTACGCAAACCCATCAGGGCTGGCATTTCTGCTTCTGCAAGTTTGATTTCTTTGCGACCAAATTCAGCTAGTGTGATATCGGCAACTTTATAATCTGTAAATGAAGCATTAACCGCGTTCATCACGATCTCCTTATAAAAAACAATTGATCATTCAGTTCGCGGATGCCGTTTGTGACATAGCAAACGCATTGCTATGCTGGTCGAGCCTGGCGATTTTACATTTCGTGCCTGTAAAACGTCGCAGCATCCCTCGACTAGCGCAATATTGTACTTGGAAATTGATTCAGTTCCAATCATGTTTTGTTTATTATCACCACAAACATATTTTTGAGATCGAATGATGGCTTTAGAGCTTCCTCAAGAGTTGGCAAATTTAGAAGCCAACGGCGGGATTTATGCAGTATGGATGCTGCTACGACACTTAGGCATTGACGCCGATATTCAACAATTGATTGAAGTGTGTGGTTATACGCCAGAGCAGGGCACAACCACAATTGGCTTGGCTGTTGGACTGAAAAAGTTTGGCTTTAAGGTGCAGTTTTATACCGACCCCGACCTAGATTTACAAGATTCAGAAAAGTTAAGTTATGCCAAAGCTGAACAGCTTAAATTGCCTGTATTGGCGGCAATCGGCTATCAGCAAATACAGCAGGTATTTGATGAAAATAAATTTGTGATTGTCTATTACGACACTTTAGAAGGAGTGGGCAATCACTCATTGCTATATTCTATTAATGACGCTGAAATTTGTTTCTTTGATAGTTTTGATTCGATGCCTGCGACTGTATTTGAACGACAGCGTCAGCAAGAAGGTATTTGCAGACAAGTAATTGTGGTCGAAGTCTAAGCGCTATAAAAAGTTCAAGCTCGATTCAATGACGATTCGAATTATGCAAAAATTGTCTAGCCCATCAATTGATCGGCTAGAGAAATGAATTACTCCGCCGCATCTGCTTTTTGTGTCCAATATTCAGCTTTGTTTTCATCAGCATCTACACCCAAAGCATTTGCATAAATAAAAGCAAGATCACGCATGGCTTGAACTTCGCCTAATTCTGCTGCTTGCTGAACCAATGCCACAGAGCGAGCGACATCTTGTTCAACCACATCACCACGACGGTAATAGCCTGCCAGCTCTAAAATAGCGGCAGGATGTTGTGCATCACTGGCTTTTTTAAGCCAGACAAAAGCATCTTTAAAGTGTTGTTTGGCATCTTCAGGGTCATCTTGCTGAACGTCTTTGGCATATACGGTATAGCCTTCACCAAGCCAATACATCGCTTCGATATGTCCATTTGCGGCAGCTTTGAGTGCCCATTGTTCGGCAAGTTCAATATCTTCATTAAAATCGCTTTGCATATACAGCACCGCCACTTCAAATTGGGCTTCGGCTTGTCCTGCAATAGCGCGGTTCATTAGCGCAGGAGAGATAGAAACAGATTCTGACATAATGCTATCCAGCAAAATTACAACATAAGAATATGCGATAGCCTAAAAGGTCTGCAGGGAAAAAGCCATCTTCGATGTGATTTTATTTTCTAAAACTAGGGTCTGTTGATTATTCAATTATGCAGACAATAACAAAAAATCACTTGAGCGATATCATCAACTTTCAATATGCTGAATCTTAAATAACGACATGATGAGAACAATAAAATGGCAAATTTTTTAACCGCTGAACAAGCAAAAGTTTATTCAGATTATGCCAAGCTAGATATTGAATTGTACAAGCAGCGTTTGGCGTCTTTAATTGAAGAGAATGCTAAGCAGGGCAATACTGCAGTTTTTACCGTGCTGCCAAAACATTTACCTTTAGAAGATATTCGGAGTTTATCGGCGCAGTTGACTGATTTAGGTTATCAGGTGCGCTTTGAGTTAAATGAGTTCTTTTATAGCTTTAATGTGTATTGGATTTAAATTCAATCCTACGACATTACACGGAATAATTTTAGTGCAATGTCATAGGTTTATATTTCTTGTTTGGGTTTTGTTTAAGTATTTGTAGTGTGTTCTGCCAAAACTTCCAACGCTGCGCGAAAAGCTTCCTGTGTTGCAGGTGCGCCACAATAGGGCAAGCTGTGTAACAAGACTTCCTGAATTTCTTCGACACTTGCACCGTTATTTAGTGCACCACGAATATGCCCTTTAAGCTCTGTCGGGCTCTTTAATGCAGTTAAAAATGCGATCGTAATTAAGGAGCGGTATTTGCGCGGCAACACACCTTCGCGTTGCCAAGTTGAACCCCATGCATGCTCATTAATCCAGTCTTGCATCACATTAATGTAAATGCTAAATATCTTTTAATTATCAATACCTTGTGTATTTTATTATAAATTACAGCACTTTAATTTAATAAGTCACTTGTCGATTAACAGCGATTAATAAAGATTAACGAGTATTAAAGCATATCGAATTACGCCATAATTTACGCCATCTGAGAAAAACATAAAATGGCGTAAAAATGGGAACAATCACACAGCGCAAAAGCGTCAGTGGTGTCATTCGTTATCGTGCTGAAATACGCATTAGACGTACTGGTCTGCCAGAATATAAGGAAAGCAAAACCTTTGGCACTATGCGCACTGCTTCAAACTGGCTCAACAAGCGTGAGCAAGAGATAGCAGACAACCCTGATATTTTGCTCGGTATCAATAATAAGTCAATGACGATTGCTGCTGCTATCGCAAAATATAAAGAAGAAGTGGGTGATGAATTTGGTCGCACAAAAAATAGGTCGCTTGATTTAATTGCGAAGCTACCCATTGCTAGGGTGCATTTAGAGCAAATCAATGCTACCCATGTTTCTGAACACGTAGCTCTACGAAAGAAAGGTTATAGCAAATTAGGTCTTGATCCAGTCCTACCATCAACCATCTTAAATGAGCTTCAAAACATTAAATCCATCCTGACCCATGCTTCTGTGATGTGGCGTATCAATGTTAATTTGAATGAATTTAATAATGCCTGCCTGCAACTCAGAAAGACACGTCAGATCAAGAAGTCAGACAAGCGAGATCGACTACTATCTAATGCTGAATTAAAAAACCTATTGCTTCACTATCTTGATAAGTGGAATCGCGGGCGAACTGCATACCCGATGCACCTGATAGTCTTATTTGCTATTTTCTCATGCAGACGGCAAGCAGAGATAACTCGAATACGGTTAAGCGATTATGATGAAGAACATCAATCGTGGATGGTTCGAGATTTAAAAAACCCTAACGGCTCAAAAGGAAATCACAAGCATTTTAATGTGTTTCCAGAGTGTCAAAAAATCATTGAGCTTTTAATGCGGGATGACGCAAGAGCGAGAATGCTAAAAATGGGCGGTGATAGTGATTTACTTGTACCGCTTTCTGCCGTTGCTATAGCATCTGAATTTAACCAGTCCTGCCATATTCTAGGTATGAGTGACTTTAGGTTTCACGATTTAAGGCATGAGGGCGCAACACGACTTGCTGAGAGTGGATTAACCATTCCGCAAATACAGCAAGTCACATTGCACGACACTTGGAGCAGTCTTGAACGATATGTGTCAGTAAAAAAGAGGGCGAGCATTTTGCAATTGGATGACCTGCTACAGATCATTGGTGAAATGTAGCAAAGTCTTTTGATGCGCTCTGATGCTCCTTATCTAGCGCATCTGCCAAATCCCGCAAGTTTACGAAATATGGCGCTGTACGGCTTTTTTGATCCAGCTTGAACACTGGAAAGGGGAACTTGTTTTCAGTCGCCATTTGATGCACGGTTGCTTTTTTTAGGGATGGGTAGTATTCATCCGCAACATCAAGCAACTTCACAACAACCGCACGATGCTTTAAAAACAAGTAATCATAAGTTGAAAACTGCAATACTCCCATCATTTCACCTCCAATCTTTTACCCGCTTTAATTTCTTCATCGGTGGCGTGTCGAACGCTTGGCGGCTTCCAGCAAAAACCCTTGTAGTCTAACCAAACACCGCCATTTTTATAGACACCAAGTACGGGCCATAAAATAGTGTTCTTGGGGTGTGTTTTAATAACCTTATCCCCAACCTCAAAAATATTGTGCTGGCGACGGTATTCCAACAATGTTGCTTCTTTTACATTGCGCCAATTCTCACCATGGTTAGCTAGCCAAGGTGTGCTTCTCTCTTTTGCTACTTCATAGCCACCAAGTTCATTAATGTAATCAGTTACTAGATTCACTGGACACCTCCAAACAACTTTCTACATCTGCGATGGCTTTGCGCAATTCACCAATATTTACTGTTTTATCTCGAACACCTGAATCACCCAAAGTCCAAGAGTAAAAATGATCATCACTTGGCGCATTTGCTACAATCTCTTTTGAACTCTCGTAGCCATGAATCCCAACCAACTCATGACTTTCGACAAGGCGCTTTAGGTCGGTATAATTTAAGTCCATTACCAGTGGGGCATCGTCAGTCAAAATATGCTTCGCGTATTCCCATCCATGTTTTTTTATAAACTCATTCGCTTTCAAGACACTTCTCCCAGACTATCAACCACGCCAAACTTGTCATGCTTTGATATGTAGCTACTCAGCACGTGATAATACAAATCCGCATCACTACCAACTTCAAGAATCACACCAGTGCCATTATTTACGCGCCGCCTTAAAGTTGCCTCTAGCTTACGAACAAAGCCGCTATGCAAGTGATGTGACTCACTCGCAATGTTGTATAAAGAACCTGTTTGACCTGCATCTAACACCAAATTAAACGGCTTCTCTTTGTGTAGTTCGCCGATGATGAAGTTCGCTACAGCAATGTTTGTTTATTGAATTTCAGTCATTGGCTGGCTCCTGAAAATCATTAATATCAAAACACCATTTATCAATCATAACTGTTAGCTTCCTTGCGCCTGAATTACATAGCTGCGTATCTGGGCCAAAACCGAATCAAGCTCCTTAATGTTAATATTCTGGCTGAACATTTGACATAAAGCATGACCAGCTACACTACCCATAAAGTGTATGGCTTCAATCTCATTTTGATCAGCAATTTCATTTGCTGCTTGGTTGAAATAAGTATTACTAAACGCTTTGGCTAACTCAGTTCCATTTTCAGCAATCAATCCAACTGGTTCGATGTGACTGATTACCAACATAGGTTTATTAGTCATTGGCTGGCTCCTGAGCAGCTTCGATCATGGCTGTGTAATCTTTTGATAAGCGCTCTACAAACTTTCTGTGTTCACCCATTGAGGCGGGGAAAACCTTACCTTTCATATATGCTTCAATCTGCTTAGGAGTTATCTCAATAGGAACAACCGCAAACCCTTCCAGCACCGCTTTGGCTTTGGCTGCTTGCCATGCTTCCCAAGAAACATCTATCTTTAATGGGTCGCTAAAAAAGTAGCCGCTAGGTGTTCTAAATTTGGCTAAATCGCTTTGCTTCAAGCCTGTATGACTTTCACAATACCACGCCTCAAACGCTTCTCTTTCTTTATTAATATCCATCACGCCACCTTTGCCAAATTAATCTGACGATGCACTTCCACAAATTTAGACATCATTGAATTGTCCAGATCATTCACAAAAGATTTGCCATATTTAAGCCACTGTAAGCTGAACAACTTAAAGCGCCCAATCATGTAGTCATTCATTAAATAACTCGGCTGAACTTGACCGCGCTTTGCAAATATCTCGCCAGTTTTCGTACCTTTTCGGATAACAACACGGTCTTTTTTGATTTTGATTTCATGCCCACCACGCACACACCACTCCATAAATGCAGGGCATAGCTCGTTTGGTAAGTGAGAAATTGTATTGATGTGCTCGGTCATGCTGTGCCACCCACTGCGACCAATTCCGCTTTCTTGCCTCTGCATTGATCTGCAACCTGTTGCTCGTATTCAGTACCCCTGAATTGCGTGTAGATAATCCCGAGTTCTGCAATATCTTTAGTATTGCCGATGCGCTCAACAGCTTCTTGGTATGCTTCAAGCAAAGCTTCTTCTTGTGAGCGACCATCATTCAGCCAAGCCAAAATTCGCTTACCTGTCTCTCGGGTAATAACTTCACCCTCAGGATTAAATAGCTTCGTACGATCTTTTGTAGGTACAGCCACATGGTTTTCATGCAGAACATCTAGCGCCACTGTCAATTCATACTCATATCCATCGCGCTGCTCAGCTTTCATGCCAAGTTTTAGAATCTTTTTACCTTCACCTTGCACAGTTTCTGTTTTGGCACGCGTTGTTGTGATGATGTGCATGTCAGTCTGCAACATTGCATCAATAAACTTACGGTGCTTAGGTGTGGTTTCAGACCATGCTGACCAAGTATTACCTTTAAAGCGTGCAGCCGCCTTATCGTTAATTTCCAAACACCCGCCAGTACCTATCCACTCATGCGATGCACTGTCAATAATCAGCACCTCATAACCCATGTTATATGCAGCTTGGATAGCACCAACAAAACGCTCTGGAGAGTAGGGTGGGCGCAAAGGCAAGGTGTCAAATTTAAATTCCGATGCATACAAAGATGCAGATTCATTTTCTGTATCAATAACAGCAATTTTTTCACCAAGACCAGCAGCCATTTGAAGTGCGCTGTAGGTTTTACCACTGCCTGACGGCCCGTTTAGGTTGAGTTTAAGCTTTGCTTTTTTTCGCTCTGCTTTAGTAAATACAAATATTTCGCTCATTTTTAATCTCCCGCACGTCGATGCGATGGGTACATATCCGACAGATGCACTGGTACAACGTATTTTGGTTTTTCGATTTTTGGCAGTGATGGCCCGCGAAATTCAACAAACTGACAAATGAGCTTTATTTCATTTTCTGTGACTACGAAATTAAGATTTGTCTTGTTGTCTGTTACATAACTTGCTGACTTGTATTCACGGCAAAAACCTTGCTGCTGATGCTTTAAACGCTTGAGCAGGTCGCCAGTGATGCAAACCTTTTCCAGTTCAGTGCCGAATCTGTTAAGCAACGGCAAGATCAGTGTTTCAACAGATGCGTTCATGCTGCCACCTCGCCAAACATTGCCTTGATTGCTTTCAAGGTGTTTTCAGAACAGTAGGTGATGCGTGTTGAGTGACCTTCACTGCAAACCCAAATTAAGACATTTGGCTTGCCGTGAAATTGGTGTGGTTTACTTGCAGTGCGACCACATCCGCATGTAGGTGCCTGAATACTCATCGCATAGCCTCCTGATGTGCCTTAGCCGCTTTCACCTGTGCAACCTGTTCAGCTTCACAAGCCTTTAAGCCAACGCCTAAAAAGATGAATGTGCTTGCTGCAATTAGTGCAGATGCAGCAGCATTTGAAGCAAAGCTTTTAAGCTTAGAAACAAAGCGTTTTTTGTCTTGGCGCTTAATTAGCGTTTCGACTAGCTTGTTTTGAGAAGTGTTTGATTTAGTTGTCATGGCTGCCTCCGAATACTTGGCGAAGGGCAGCAACGACTTGTTTGATTTCTTCTTCGGTGCGCCATGCTCCCATATTTATAAAACGCCTATCGGCACGCTCGGACTCATAAACATTGTGAACATATCCAATTACTGTCTGTGTGCTAAAACACCAGTAGGTTTCACCCTCTTTCGGCTCAAAAGGCGCAGGAACTTCAATCCCATTGATTGTGATAGTGCGAGGCTTAAGGCGGAATTTCATCCAATCTGGTGTGTTTAAAAACATAGATAAATCAAGATTCATGTGGTGCTTAATGTTTTCCCATTTATCCACACTATCTTTAAACTCAACTTCTTCACCACTCGCCAAGGCAATCAGCGCTTCTTTGCCGCTAATTAACTTGCCTTCATTAACTTTTGTGTTCATAATTGACCTCGTTGTATGCAAGCCCGCCTGATTTGATCGTCTGCGGGCTTTTTTGTGTTTACGAGGTTGATTATTCAATATTGAATTAATTTAGTCAATAATTAATTATTCAAAAGTGAATAAAATTGTAATTATTCTTAGTCATTATTGTTTTAGCTATTCAAAAATAATAAAAAAGCCCACCGAAGTGAGCTAGAAATACATTTCTATCAATTACCATTTATCTACTGACGACCACCAAAACACCCAGCCAAGAAGCCTAACTTCATTCTGCCACTGGTCTGCTGTCATTAACTCCTCTGGATACTCTGGATTATCACTAACAATCTTCACAGCCCCAAATGGTTGTCTATAAAGACGCTTTACTCGCAGCATCCCACCGTGATCAAAGGCATAAATCTTTCCATCCTTGATCGTTTGCTTGCTCTTATCCACCCCAATTGCAGCACCATCAAGAATAGTATTTTCCATACTTTTACCTGAGTTGGTAGCACACGCAGCATTGCCAGGTTCTACGCCTGCATTCTTGAGTGTTCTTTTACTAAATCTCAACTTTCTACCTTGTTCTTCAATGACTTGTGAATGTCCGCTTCCTGCGGAAAAACAAACTTCCTTGAAATATGGTAGCTCAATATCATCAGATTCCATAGGAGTACCATCATCCCATAACTCAAATGTTGTCAAATGAGCATCTGGAGCGGTAGTAGGCTTTGGTCTAGACACATCACCGTATTTTAGATCGGCTAATTCCACGCCAAAAAACTTAGCATATTTTTCTAAAGTCTTATCACGGACGTTTTCACTTTCGCCATTAATGATTCTTCTAGTTGTTGGTTGGGGTAATTCACCATTAGTAATTTCACTCAGAGAATTGGCATTTAGATTCTTCTGAGATAACAGAAATTTTAAATTCGTTTGTACTGACATCTCACTATATCTCATGTCCACATCAATACCCCTATTGTTTTATTCATTTAAGAATAAAGCCAATTCATAAAGTATTCAATAGTGATTGACTTTAATTCAATTATGAATAATTATAAGCGGACGAAATTGGAGTTTTGAGATGGGACACGACCAACAAATCCAAAAAATGTTAACCGAACTTACCAGTGCATTTACTCAGGACGCTCTAAGCGAACTGATTGATGTACCACAAGGAACTATCAGCAAGATCAAAAACGGAAGACTGAAAAACTTCAGCCATCAAAAAGCTGACTCTATTCGGTCTTTTTATTTGACTTGGAAAAGCACTCAACAAAAAACCCCAGCTGGTCAGAGCTGAGGTCGATGTTCAAAAGGAGATACCCAATATGAACATGCAAATCTTAACATGCAATGAAGGCTTAGTAAAAGTAAGCCAACGCAACGAATCAAAAGAAGTCACAACCACTTCGTTAAAAGTTGCTGAGTTTTTTAATAAGCGCCACACAGAAGTTTTGAGAACAATACAAAACCTAGAGTGCTCGCCAGAATTTCGCCAACGCAATTTTGCGTCGGCTGAATATTTAGACAAGCAAGGTAAACCACGCCCAATGATCGAAATGACCAAAGATGGTTTTACATTCATTGCAATGGGGTTCACTGGTAAAGAAGCAGCAAAATTCAAAGAAGATTACATCAATGCGTTTAATGAAATGCACGACTTCTTAAATTCAGAACAACTCAGCCTAATTGCTCAATTTAACAAAGCCTTACTCGAATTTGAACAGGCTTCTGATATTGCAAGCCAAGCAGGACGTACCCTTTCGTTGTTTGGTCGCAAGATCAAACCACTGGCAGCGGAAAAAGTTGCAGCACTTGAGACTCAATTGCAGCCTCAATTGTTTGGGGGTGATGCATGAATATAGGCATCGATTTTGATCGATTCAAAAAACAGGAAACTACGCTAGTTATGTCCAACTACACAAAAACGCCAAACTCAATTATTGATGATCTGGTGATGGCACAGGTTAGCGATAAGGCGTTCAAGTGTCTTGTGTTCATCATGCGCCAAACAGTTGGTTTTAACCGTGAATCTCACACAATCGCAATTACTCAATTCCAAAAGTATTGCGGCATTAAAAAACGCGACACGGTTATGACTGCAATTCGTGAACTTGAGCAATGCAAATTGATCACTGTTGAGCGAAAAACGGGTTGTCTTAATGAGTATTACCTAACCCTCAACCAGTACCATCAAGCGGTACTAGTACCTTTAGATGGTAGTACCACCAAACGGGACGGGACTAGTACCGCGAAAGGTGACGGGACTAGTACCGTCAAACGGGACCCTATTAAAGAAACACTTAAAGAAAACTTTAAAGAAATATATCCATTAGAGAGCGAGCAAAAAAAATCGTCAGTGGATGATGTTCTGAATCTTTGGATTCCAAATCTGAGCTCACTCAATGCATGGCTGCAAAGAGCGGGTGAAAAAGCAATGAGCCAAGATGAGGTTAATCACTGGCTTGTTGAAATCAATGCTCACTACGAACCAAAGATCAAAGTTGGCTTGGTGTCGGAAAACCAAATGTATTCCAACTTTGTGAAGTGGGTGAAGCGCAACTATAAAAAACCAAAACAATCACAACATCCTGAAAAACCACAATCTGCAAAACAGCAACGTGATGACGCATGGGCTGATTACTACGCAAAACGAAATCAGCAGCAGCCGAACAACATCATTGATGTGATCGAGGTGCAGCATGACTAATTTCTTTTTTGGCCCACAGCAAGCACAGCAACTCATTGACACCATGCGCGTCATTCACGGCAACCTGTTTACCCATCAAATGGGTAACGTGTCACCTGAGCAGGTCGAAACTATCATCACAGGCGCAATGGTTGGCGTGTCTGAGGCTCAATTTCACTTTGGATTAGCCCAACTAAGCACACAAGCTTACTGCCCATCTATAGCGCAATTTAGAGCGTTATGTGTATCTGGTTCGTGGTGGTCAGTTGATGAAGCATGGGCGCGTGCATGTGAATACACCAAAGACCGCAACAAGAACAAGATCACCACACTGGCGAAATACGCACTGGAGCAAGTGGAGCACTTGATCACGATGGGCCAGATGCGTGAGGCACAAAGTCAATTCAAGGGTGTTTATAACGCCAATCTACTCAAGGCACAGGTTAGCGGTAAATCACAGGAGTTTTACAAAGCACCTTTGCAGATCGGAACGAAGCAAATCGCTGAGGAAAAAACCACGGCACAAAAAGCGGGATTAAACAAAGAACAGCAGTTGATTTTGACTATGGCTAACCGATTGCGTGAGCAGGGCATGACACCAAAAGAGGCGTTTGTTCAAGCACAAATTGCAATTCGTGGTGAGGTTAAGAAAGCAAACAAGTTTGAACATGCTGAACACGACTTGGAAATGAAAGCTGATTCTGATTATTGGCCTGACCCGTTTGACAACTTTGAAGAATACAAAGCGGCTTTGCAGGCTGAACAAAAGCCATTGCCGCAAGCGGTGCGTTTTTTAAGTGAAAAAGGCGGTGCAGCATGACCAGACTCGAATATTTATCACAGTTTAGCAATGCGGTGCTCAGTCCTGAATTAAACACGTGCGAGATTCCACTACCAACACACGGCTCAGGCTGGGCTTCTATCTTTGATTACAACCAAGGTGAACTGAGAGAGTGCGAGATTGAATTTCGTAAAAAGTGGTGTGAAGAGCAAATCGAATTGATCGGTGAATTTGGTGCGGTGTTAGGGGGTGAATCATGAACATTAATAAATCAGAATTTTTAGGCTTAGTCAGAGCAGAAAGTGCGGCACGTAAATCAACTGCTGTACTCGCTGAAAAAGAAAAACTGCGCAATGAGATTGAAAGTGGACTTGAAAAGTTTTTAGCAAATGGTGGGGAGATTAAGCAACTCAAAGGCACTGAGATTAAACCATTGCCGCCGCGCTCAATTGCTGAATCCAACAATCACGCCAGTGTAATGCAGGTTGGTGCGTTAATTGATTGGTGCAAAAAGGGTCATCCGCGCAGATCAAGACGTCTGGCTATCGCAGAACGCACAGGATTGAGCAAGAGCAGGGTTTCGCAATGTTTGTCGCCTAGCTCTAACAGCAAGCTAACAAAACGCGAATACGCGCAAATTAAAGCGGTTTTACAAGACATTGAAGATGCGGAAATGGAATGGGAAGTTGGGGGTGGGGTGTGATTAAGGAAAATATCCACATCTTTGACCGGATGATGCGGGTTTTGCAGATTATCCGCGATAACAAGATGGTGATTACATCAGACCTAGTTAGTGTTTTCGGCATGAGCAAGCGAACCGCACAGCGTTACATGTCGCAACTTGAGCAGCTTGGCTATGTTCGCTCACTGCCATCTGAATTTGGTTATGAAAAACGATACTTTTTGACAGATAAAACAAAAGAAATATTCGGAGTGCAGGGATGACAGGATTTACAGAATTGAGAGATCAGGCGAATC
Source organism: Acinetobacter sp. UBA801 (assembly GCA_002296655.1). Taxonomy (GTDB): domain Bacteria; phylum Pseudomonadota; class Gammaproteobacteria; order Pseudomonadales; family Moraxellaceae; genus Acinetobacter. The sequence continues at coordinate 9,013 of DBIN01000041.1, read as the reverse complement.
GGGCGACTGACTTGCAAGAAAAAGAACTGCTGCTAGAGCAACTTGAAGCGCTGCATCGAGCAGCAGATGAAGAAAGCAAATTGCATGAAGATTTGATTCGTGGTGATTGGAGAGTTTGGAATGAATGAATTTAAATCGTGTCCAGTTTGCCAAGAGCAACAAGCCAAAATTGATGAGTTGCAACGCAGAAATCAGATGCTTAACGACAACATAAAAGAGCAGGGTCAAAAGCTAGTTTATCAAAACGAAGTGATTGAAACGCAAGCTGAAAAACTGCTTGGTTTAAGAGATGAGAAAGCAGGGCTGCAAAAGCGGGTGGATGCTGCAAAGCAACTAATTGAAGATTCAAATGAGTGCTATCAACAAGATCATCAGAATAAATTTGAATATTGGCGTGGGTTTGCAGACAGCGCAGGAATTTTGGGAAAAAGATTAGAGCAAGCGCTCAAAGGTGATGATGAATGAGTGAGATAGATAGCACTTTAAACAAACGTGGCGCTCGATATGGCAATTATTCCGATGTAGCGGGTACAACTCAACAGCTAATGACTATCGTTGAATGTGGCGCAAACTACGAGCATTTAAACGCAGAGCAGAAAACCAGTCTTTTTATGATTTGCAACAAGATTGCTAGAGCCGTGAATGGCGACCCTCAATATTTTGACAACTATCGCGACATTGCTGGATATGCAACTTTGGCAGAAAGAGCGTGTGAAGCGGTGCGAGGTGACAATGCGTAGAGCCGCAAAGGTTGATGCAAATCAAACTGAAATTGTAAAGGCGCTACGTCAGGTTGGGGCAAGTGTTCAATCGCTTGCTTCAACTGGCAAAGGTGTGCCTGATTTACTGGTTGGTTTTAGGGGTAAGAATCTGCTTCTCGAAGTAAAAGACGGTGGCAAGGTTAAGTCAGATCGAAAGCTCACACCTGATCAGGTCGAGTGGCATCAAGGTTGGCGTGGTCATGTTGCAGTGGTCGAGTCTGTAGAGCAAGCAATTAAAATTTTAGGGGAATAGGGATGAATGCTGCGACAGAGTTAAAAGTGAATTGGTCTAAGCGTTCAGCGCACCAGTGGCTTGAACAGTATGGCGCTTGGGTAAGAACAGTAAAAACAAGCGTGTCAGCCAATCCGCTTGCTATCTTGATTGACCAAAATGACAAAACAAGAATACGTGCAAGCAAGGTGTCAATTCCAGTTGAGATTGAAGATTATGAAGCGGTGCGAGTTAGCAAGTTGTTAGCAAAAATGCACAATGATAGTCGGGAGTTTATGCAGGAAAGAGCTTGGTTTTTAATTCTTTTTTATGAAAACAATTGGTCGTATTTGAGTATTGCAAATGCTCACGATTGCAGTAAAGCAAAGGTACGCGCTGAGATTGACAAAGGGCTTTCGTATCTTGATGGTGTGATTGAGAATTTGCCCTATTGACAGTGCAGCACACTTCGTTTAAATTTGTGTTAAGTGGTCAAAGTCAACTATACGCACTTAACCACGAAAAGCAAATGACAATCAGGAAAGACTGGTAATTACCGTAAAGGCTCATCGAAAGGTGGGCTTTTTGCGTTTTGGCGGCTTCCTTTATTCGTAGTGGTTCAAATTGAATGCCGCCATCCATATTCTAAACCTCTCGAATTCGAAACCTTTAAAATCATATCGAGGAGATGCTCGACATGCTCCGATTCTTAAAACGCCTATTCTGCTTCCATGAATATGACTATGAGTCAGATATTTTCATTCAAGTAGAATGCCGTAATTGCGGTAAACCGAAAAAGTAACCCTCGCCACTTCGGTGGCATTTTGCCGAACGTATTACGGCACTCAACCTCGCTACATACTAGATATTGGCGGGGTTTTCTTTTTATTGGTGGTGTTTATGCCAAAGGATGCTCAATACAAATATTTTGACCGCTATTACAAAGTGGTCGATGGTGTTATTCACACATGGTTAGGGCATTACTGGTATAGAACATGCCTTAATGACAATTGGTTTAGAAAAGAGTTTTTGGTGGCTTTATGACAGACAAGGTGCAAGCGAAAAAAGACTTAGAGTTTTGCAGTGCTGAGCTGTCTAAGTATCAGAATCTCAGTAGATCGGGATTGACGCGGGCAGAGATGCCAGCGATAGACGGCATCATGCGCCGCTTAAAAGATCGTATTAGAAACTTACGGAATGTATTGCTGTGAAACGACCAATGCCGCCTCAAAGCCTGCTTGATCTTGACCCTGAAGAACCAGTGGGATTTGAGCCTGCACACGAACTAAAAGAATGGATTTTAAAAACATTCATTGATGAAGGTGGTGAGCTACACAATCCTGATCACATGCATATCTCGCCGTGGGATGATGATTTATTCATGGTGCTATGGGCATCAAGTGGATTTAAAAAGTCTGAAAAAATTGTTTTAGGTCAGACTGAAAAGTTTGCGCCGATGGCGGGCGGCTGGCGGAAGATGCGTCAAGAAAAACAGATGATTGACTGGTTTGGTTGTGTACCGAATTTCATCATCACGATTGATGCATGGTTTGCACACAATGCCAGTGATACTGATTTTTGTGCATTGATCGAACATGAGCTGTATCACGTTGGTGCTAAAAAAGATGAAGATGGTAATTACCAAATCAGCCCGTCTACAGGTGAGTATAAATATTATTTGCGACCGCATGATGTAGAAGAATTTCACGGTGTCGTTCAGCGTTACGGTGCATCACCAGACGTTCAAAAAATGGTGGAGCTTGCAAATGATGGTCCAACAATCGGCAAAGCAAAAATTGCTCATGCATGTGGTACGTGTTTATTGAAGTTGGCTTAAATTTTTTTGCCTGCTTTGTTATACGTTGTTATACGAAGGGGTGTTTATGGCAACACTTAAAGAGCCTGTAAAAATCTTTATAGTTCAGTCTCTTGCTTGTCGTGATACACCCCAAGAAGTTGCTGAGCTCGTTAAACAAGAATTTAAAATTTCTATTGATCGTGTTCAGGTCGCTGCGTATGACCCAACTAAAGCAGCAGGCAAAAACCTATCAAAAAAATTCGTCGAGCTGTTTCATAAAACCCGCGCCGATTTCGATGCTGGCCTAATTGATATTCCGATTGCCAATAAGCATTACCGCTTAAAGCAGTATCAGAAGCAATTAGAGCGCAATGCAAAAAACACAGTGATGTCACTCAAGATTCTTGAACAGGCTGCTAAAGACTGTGGTGGGCAGTTTACAAATAAACAAGAAATTACAGGTGCAGGCGGTGGACCGATTCAGAACGAAAATACAGTAGTTGTTACTGCCACTGATGAGCAGGTAAGGCAGGCGATAAATGAACTCGAGAGCGAATATTGACCCAGTCAAATTAAAAGCAAAAAGAATCAAATGTGAAGATGAGCATTTATTTTTTACTCGGGCATTTTTCCTGCCACGTATGGGGTTTAAATTCTTGGTGAATTGGCACCATGAATATATTGCTGATGCGATTGATAAAGTTATCAGTGGTGAAATTCCCAACCTTGTGATTAACGTACCACCAGGCAGTGGTAAAACTGAATTACTTACCAACCTGATTGCACGGGGGATTGGGCGTAACCAGCGTTCACGCTTTCTTTATTTATCATTTTCACAGTCTTTGGTTGAGGATGTTTCGGCCACAGCTCGAAATATCGTGAAGTCACCAGACTTTCAAGCTTTATGGCCAGTCAAAATTTCAACCAGTACCGATGCAAAGGCATCATGGAAAACCACAGTAGATGGCTATGAGGCGGGGCATGTGTATAGCGCCTCGATGGGTGGTCAGGTTACAGGGCGTCGTGCTGGTACATTAGCTGATCTTGGGTTCACAGGGGCTATCATTCTTGATGACCCACTTAAACCAGAAGATGCATTCAGTAAGACAGCACGTAATAAAGCAAACCGTAAAATTCTAAACACGGTGAACTCACGTAAAGCTAAATCATCGACACCGATTATTTTGATCATGCAGCGTTTGCACGTTGAGGATCCTACCAACTTTGTGATGACTGGCAACGTACCAGGTGAATGGCATCAAATTTCAATCCCTGCATTGATTGATGATGATTACATTCAGTCACTGCCTGAGCATATACAAAAAAAGGTACCACGAGACGTTGAGCGAGACGAAAAAGGGCGTCAAAGCTATTGGCCATTGAAAGAATCATTGCAGTCTTTGCTGCAGTTGGAGAAAGGCGGCCAAGACAAAGATGGCGCAACAGTTTCACGTTACACGTTCAGCAGCCAATACATGCAGCAACCTAAGAAATTAGGTGGTGATCTAATCAAGGGCGAGTGGTTTGGTGAATATCACGAATTACCTGAACTGGTTTGGCGTGCTGTATATGTGGATACCGCTCAAAAGGTCAAAGAAGAAAATGACTTCACTGTCTTTCTTTTGGTTGGTATGGGGGTAGATGGCAAACTTTATTTGATTGATCTTTTGCGCGGCAAATGGGAAGCGCCAGAGATGAATAAAAAAGCGAAAGCATTTATCGATAAACACAAGGTATATGACCTTAGAACCAAGCCTGTTCGATATATGAAAGTTGAGGATAAGGCGCATGGAACCCAACTGGTGCAGTCATGGCAAAAATATGGCGGTATTCCAATTATTCCTGTTCAACGTGAAAAGGACAAATTGACCCGCTTTATGGATGTAGCACCACACCTAGAGAACAACTTTGATGTTTACCCTGAAAATCAAAACAGGTTTGTCATGCTGCCTCGAAATGCAACTTGGAAGCAATCCTTTCTAGATGAGTGTGAGGCATTTAATGCTCAAATGACCCATGACCACGACGACCAAGTCGATACCTTAATTGATGCGATTGAAGATTCAGTCGTGATGTTGAATTACAGCCCACCTGCGGCATAAGGTTTTAAATATGGCTAAGAAAAAACGCAAACCCGAAAGTCAAAAGCCTGTGTCGGGTAACTTAAGTGTGCATGAAGCTGAACAGGCACTACTCAATTATTTGACCAAAATGCCTGATGTGGATGAGGTACTGCGTAAAGCAGGTATTACCCGACACCGCTTAAAAGTCATGATGTATGACGATGAGGTATATCAGTCGATTGAGAAGCGACAGGATAAATTGGAAAGTGCTCCATGGCGGCTAGAGCCAGCAGAAGGTATAGAAACTGAAATCCTGTATGCACATCTTCGTGAATGGTGGTCTGAAATCATTTTAGGCGCACAAAACGCACGATGGTACGGATATTCTGTGCTTGAGGGAATTTACTCCAGACCTGAAAACCCTAAACTTCATATTCAAGGTGATACTGTCACGCCTTTCATAGGTTTTGAATGGATTGGTGAAAAGCCTCTGCAATGGTATGAGCCAAAGAGTAATGGAACTTTACTTCTTTTAAAAAACTACAACCACACACATCAGGATCAGGAAGTAGACCAGCGTTTTAAGCATTTCTTAACACGCTGTAAATCTACGTTTGAAAATCCTTATGGAGAGGCACTGCTTAGTCGTTTGTACTGGGTTTGGTTCTTTAAAACGAATGGCTTCAAGTTCTGGTCAAAGTTTGTGGAAAAGTACGGTATGCCATTGTTGGTGGGCAAGTCATCTACTGGCCACAACCAAGATATGCGGGATGCATTACTAAAAGCACATGCAACTTCTGTTCTGGCAATTTCGAGTATGGACTCTGTAGAACTGCATAGTGCATCGGCCGTAGGTAATGGCTCGCAAGCGTATGAAACATTCGACAAGAATTTGGAACGCCGTATTCAAAAGGTGGTTTTAGGTCAGACGCTCACCAGTGGTACTGATGGATCAGGCTCGCGTGCTTTGGGTGATGTGCATTTGGAAGTCCAAAATGCGAAATACCGTGCAGACATTCGGATGATTACCCCAACAGTGCAGGCAATTATTAATGCATTGTGCGATCTGAACGGTTGGAAGCGCAGACAGATTATTCTTGGCGAGGAAAAGTCACTTGAACCTGAAAAGGCAGAACGTGATGTGAAGCTGAAAGGCGCAGGAGCCAATTTCTCAAACGCCTATTTCATCCGTGAATATGGATTGCAAGATGGTGATCTGGTTGAGCCGACTCCAGTGGTACCTAATCAATTCACACATGTACCCAAACAGGTGTTTAATTTCAAAGCTAAGCCGAACAAGTTGTCAGGTGCTCAGCAGGAAGTTGAAGAGCTTACCGATGGCCAAGATGATTTATCACTGTTGAGCATGTCTGAAATTCAGCAATTGTTAAGTGAATCGGATAGTCCTGAGTCTTTGGCTTTCAATCTTGCGCAGCTTATTCCAAAAGCCACTAAAACCAAGTTTACAGCCAAGTTGGATCAGGCTTTGTATGCAGCTGATGTGCTTGGTTATGCAATGGCGAAGGATGGACAGTGATGGAAGATATTCATGCCTTATATGATGAGTTTGAAGAATTTTGCACCAAATATTGTGGACTGATTTTTGATGAATTCTCAATATATCAGCGTAAGAAATTAGGTCATTACTTTGATATTCGTGATGAATATTTCAAGATGTGGTTGAACGCAAAGCGCGTTTATAGTGGAGAGGTTGATAATGCAACCAGTCACGTTTCTTGAGGCGCTTCAGTACGCTCACAGTAAAAATATCGTGCTACCTGATGAGTTTTACTCACTGGATTTAAAAACACGGCAAATGGCAACTACGGTGAGCTTTTTGTCGAGTCTTGAGCAGATTGAAACGGTCATTAAGACGGTGAATAAATCCATTGCTGAGGGTTCAACCTTTCGGGACTTTCAAAAGTTGGTTGAAAAAGAAGGTATCGAGTTGCCTAAGCATTATCTGGACAACGTATTTCGTACCAATATTCAAAATGCGTATGGACATGGTCGTTGGATTCAACAAAACCGTAACAAGGCTAAACGTCCGTATTTGATGTATTCAGCGATTAATGATAGTCGAGTGCGTCCGAGCCACTTGGCCCTGAATCGGATTGTATTGCCGATTGATCATCCGTTCTGGCTAACACATTACCCGCCACTTGGTTTTCGCTGCCGCTGCACCGTAATCGCCTTAACTGAAAAGCAGGCATTGAAATATGGCATCACACCAGATGACAAACTGCCTGATGTTGCTGAAGCTTTGGACTGGTCATCACATCCTTTGCAATTTGGTGAGCTTGAATCACTGGTCGATAAAAAGATTGCTGATTCATCACTGGATAAAGAGTTCTTGCTAGAGCAAAAGCAAGTCATTCAAGCGGAATGGACTGCATCCAAAAAGCTGACAAGTTTGTTTGCACCTATGGATGACAAGAGTCGGGATTTATTCAACACGATTGCAGACACAGTCATCCCGCTTGATCCAAAGATCAGACCAACAGCAATTCGGACGTTTATTGATTATGTTCAAGGCAACGACACTGCATTGACCACGTATCTAAATGCGTCTATGGCTTCACTGGCTGACGATGTGTTAAAGCGGTGGCTAAGTGCTGACATGGCAGCGATTCAAGCTGTGGCAAGCAATACGACTTCAACCGTGGTAGGTTCCGCGACTATTCAGCAAGTGGCAGGGTATCAACTTGGGCAAACGGTTCAATTTAATGCGCCATTACTCATGGCTGATTCTGCAGGTGACGTCGTGATTCAGATTCAGAATGCCAAAGGTTTGGGTATTGATCTGGAAAAGCTAAATACAGGGCAAGGGGTTTTGATTCCGTTTGGCTTGTCGTTTGAAGTAGTTTCGATTGAAACAAGTCAAGGCAAGCTGATCTATACGCTCAAGCCTTTGCTGAACTGATTTATCAATGAATATGACCGCTCCATTTGGGGCGGTTTTTTTATGGAGCATGAAAAATGCCAGTAGAGGAAACACAGGATAAATACTGCTTTCGGCTTGGTGATCTGAACGTCAACCAAGCTGAAGATGGCAAGAAAAAACGCACATTCTCAGGCGTGGCATATAGCGGTGAAGTGATTACAGACCATTGGTATTGGGACCGCATTATTTTTGATTTGGATTCTATGCAAATTAAAGAGCGTATTCCTGCATTACTCGACCACTCACCACGTCAGCGTGCAGGTGTCATCAATGAACACAGCATTAACCACCAACAAGGCTTGGTTGTTTCAGGCGACTTAATGAGCAACGAGTTCGGCACTGAAGTCGCTCAAGACTCTGACGATGGTTTCCCGTGGCAAATGTCGGTTCGCATTGAGCCGTCATCTGTAGAAGAAATTCAGGCTGATGCTTCAGTCACAGTCAATGGAAAAGTTCACCAAGGGCCTATCACGGTATTTCGTGGTGGTCGTATTCGTGAAGTGTCTTTCTGTGCTTTGGGTGCAGATGACAACACAAACGCCGTGGCAGCCAGCCACAACCCAACACAATCTAGCAAAGAGGACACAGACGTGGACTTAGAACAAGCGAAAGCGAAAATCCAAGAGCAGGAAAAAACCATTTCTGGTTTGCAGGATCAACTTAATAAGTTTGCTGCAGATAAACGTAATTCAGCCATTGATGCTTTGGCCAAAGATTTGGGCAAGGAATTTACTGCTGAAGAAAAAACCAAGTTTTCGGCTATGCCAGATGATGCATTTGATTTGATGGCTGCAACACTTAAGCAATTTGCAGCATCGACTCAGCAACAACCACCTGCAGGTCAGCATCAACAAGCACCGTTAGCAAATCCAGCATTTGCGCACTTATTCACTCATCAAGCGAGTGCTCAAAGTGGGACGCAATCATCGGGCAATCAAGAGCATCAATTATCTGCAGGTGCTAAAGCATTTGCGGCACAGCAAAAGGGGAAGTAATCCATGACTACTGTTTCAGCTACACATGAATCACGTCCATTTAATTTGGATGTGGGTAAAACACGCCGTGTTAATGCAAAAGTCACAACTGCTACTGCATACAAAGAAGGCGACTTACTGGCGCTGTCTGCAGCAAACGTCTTAACCCAAGCGGCAGATGAGTCGAATTAGGATGTTATTTGTGGTGCAACACTAACAGCTGAGCAAGCAACTGCGGCAGCTGCAGATAATTGATGCTCTT